>NZ_JAQFJF010000002.1:0-596530 GCF_030439905.1 Streptococcus sp. SN3 | reverse complement strand
GAAGTAGTTGGGGGTTGCCCCCTGTGAGATATGGTAGTCGCTTAGCGAAGGGAGTTTAGCTCAGCTGGGAGAGCATCTGCCTTACAAGCAGAGGGTCAGCGGTTCGATCCCGTTAACTCCCATATTCAAGCGGGTGTAGTTTAGTGGTAAAACTACAGCCTTCCAAGCTGTTGTCGCGAGTTCGATTCTCGTCACCCGCTTTGAACGATAGTTCATACCAAGTTTTCAAACTTGGGCGCGTAGCTCAGGTGGTTAGAGCGCACGCCTGATAAGCGTGAGGTCGGTGGTTCGAGTCCACTCGTGCCCATTTTAATAATATTATGGTCCGTTGGTCAAGGGGTTAAGACACCGCCTTTTCACGGCGGTAACACGGGTTCGAATCCCGTACGGACTATATATTTGGAGGATTACCCAAGTCCGGCTGAAGGGAACGGTCTTGAAAACCGTCAGGCGTGTAAAAGCGTGCGTGGGTTCGAATCCCACATCCTCCTTAGGGACAAATAGTATTGACGCGGGATGGAGCAGCTAGGTAGCTCGTCGGGCTCATAACCCGAAGGTCGTAGGTTCAAATCCTGCTCCCGCAATAATTGGCTCGGTAGCTCAGTTGGTAGAGCAATGGATTGAAGCTCCATGTGTCGGCGGTTCGATTCCGTCTCGCGCCATAAATTTATAATCGGAAGGGTAGCGAAGAGGCTAAACGCGGCGGACTGTAAATCCGCTCCTTCGGGTTCGGGGGTTCGAATCCCTCCCCTTCCATAACCTTTACGGGCATAGTTTAAAGGTAGAACTAAGGTCTCCAAAACCTTCAGTGTGGGTTCAATTCCTACTGCCCGTGTTTAAATATGGCGGGTGTGGTGAAGTGGTTAACACACCAGATTGTGGCTCTGGCATGCGTGGGTTCGATCCCCATCACTCGCCTATTTATTATTATTGGGGTATCGCCAAGCGGTAAGGCAAGGGACTTTGACTCCCTCATGCGTTGGTTCGAATCCAGCTACCCCAGTTAAAAACTTGAGCCGGCGTGGCGGAATTGGCAGACGCGCTGGACTCAAAATCCAGTGTCCGCAAGGACGTGCCGGTTCGACCCCGGCCGCCGGTATAGCTTAAGTTTAGCGGAGTATTTTTACTTCGTTTTTTTGTTTTCTCTTTAGTAATTATTTGCAAGCTAATGCGGAAGATTGACTCATGATTTTACTTGTAAATCCACACTCAACTAATGTAATGGACTCACCATCAAATTGTTTATAGAATCTAGAATGCTAATAAGAGGCAGCTTAGTTTGTTGCTTTTCATTCTATGATTGAGTTTTATTTAGGACTTAAGAATCTAATTGTATGATTAAATATTTTTTGTGAAAAGCATTTTACTTTTACTGAAAATTCTTGACTCTTTTCTTTTTTGTGGTATAATTAACCAGTAAAGCTTTAACTGGTTAAGAGAAGGAGGAGGAAATGACTCATTTAGCAGATAAGATCGATCAATTTTTAAATGAAGTTATTTTGAAGGCAGAAAATCAGCATGAGATTCTGATTGGTTCTTGCACGAGTGATGTGCCTTTAACTAATACGCAGGAGCATATTTTGATGCTTTTGTCTGAGGAATCCTTGACAAATTCTGATTTGGCAAAAAAACTGAATGTGAGTCAAGCTGCTGTGACCAAGGCTGTGAAATCCTTGGTTCGGCAAGAGATGCTGCAAGCCTTTAAAGATAAGAGAGATGCACGGGTTACCTTTTACCGTTTGACTGAGTTAGCTCAGCCGATTGCAAAGGAACATCAGCATCATCACGCACATACTTTGGAGACGTATCAAAAATTGGCTGAGCAGTTTTCTGCTAGTGAACAGGCGACAATTTCGAAGTTCTTGGAAGCCTTGGTGGGAGAGATTGGTAAATGAGATATATCACAGTCGATAATCTTTCCTTTTACTATGACAAGGAGCCTGTGCTGGAGCATATTCATTATTTTCTAGACAGTGGGGAGTTTGTAACTTTGACGGGGGAAAATGGAGCTGCTAAGACGACTCTTATAAAGGCTAGTTTGGGTATTTTGCAACCTAAGTATGGGGAAGTGAAGATTTCCAAGACTAATGTGCAAGGCAAGAAACTGCGGATTGCATATCTACCTCAGCAGATTGCTAGTTTTAATGCAGGTTTCCCTAGTACGGTATATGAGTTTGTCAAGTCGGGACGTTATCCGCGTAAGGGTTGGTTTCGTCGTTTGAATGAGCATGATGAAGAGCATATCAAGGCTAGTCTGGAGTCAGTTGGAATGTGGGAACATCGGGATAAGAGGATTGGTTCTCTCTCTGGCGGGCAAAAGCAGAGGGCTGTGATTGCTCGGATGTTTGCTTCGGATCCGAATATTTTTGTCCTTGATGAGCCGACAACAGGGATGGATGCAGGCAGCAAGGATGAATTTTACAAGCTCATGCACCATAGTGCTCATCAGCATGGGAAAGCTGTCTTGATGATTACACACGATCCGGAAGAAGTTCGTAAATATGCTGACCGCAATATTCATCTGGTCCGTAATCAGGACTCACCTTGGCGCTGTTTCAATGTGCATGAAAGCGACAATGGACAGGAGGTGAGCCATGCTTAATCTATTTTCCTATGATTTTATGCAACGAGCCTTCTTAGCAGTTATTGCCATGAGCCTCTTCTCACCGATTCTGGGGACTTTTCTGATTTTACGTCGGCAGAGCCTTATGAGTGATACGCTCAGTCACGTTTCGCTGGCAGGTGTAGCTTTTGGATTGGTTCTTGGACTATCGCCCACTCTCACAACGGTGCTTGTCGTCATTGTTGCAGCGGTCTTTTTGGAGTATCTGCGGACTATCTATAAGAATTTCATGGAAATCGGAACGGCCATTCTCATGTCAACTGGCTTAGCTATTTCCTTGATTGTTATGAGTAAAGGCAAGAGTTCTAGCTCGATGAGTCTGGACCAGTATCTATTTGGATCCATTGTGACTATCAGTAGGGAGCAGGTGATTTCTCTCTTTGTCATTGCTGCTGTGGTGCTTGTCTTGACCTTCCTCTTCATTCGCCCCATGTACATCTTGACCTTTGATGAGGATACGGCCTTTGTCGATGGGCTGCCTGTGCGGACCATGTCTATTCTCTTCAATATCGTGACGGGTGTTGCGATTGCCCTCATGATTCCGGCTGCGGGAGCCTTGCTGGTTTCGACCATTATGGTCTTGCCGGCCAGTATTGCCCTGCGGATTGGGAAAAATTTCAAGTCGGTCATTTTGCTGGCAAATGCCATTGGTTTCTTTGGTATGATTGCCGGACTTTATATTTCTTACTATGCAGAGACGCCAGCTAGCGCTAGCATTACGATTATCTTCGTCAGCTTGTTCTTGCTGGTCAATCTGGTCAAAAAATTTATGAAATAGGAGCAGAAAATGAAAAAAATTAGCTTACTATTAGCAGGTTTACTGAGTATTTTCTTAGTAGCTTGTTCCAATCAAAAAAATGCAGATGGCAAGCTCAATATTGTCACGACTTTTTATCCTGTTTATGAGTTTACCAAGCAGGTGGCTGGAGATGAGGCCAATGTTGAACTTCTAATCGGGGCAGGTACAGAGCCGCATGATTATGAGCCTTCAGCTAAGGCAGTTGCGACGATTCAGGATGCAGATGCCTTTGTCTATGAAAATGAAAACATGGAGACTTGGGTTCCAGATTTGCTAAAAAACTTGAAAAATAAGGAAGAAAAGGTTATCAAGGCGACTGGAAATATGCTCTTGCTGCCTGGTGGTGAAGAGGAAGAAGACCATGACCATGGTGAAGAGGGACATCATCATGCCTATGATCCCCATGTCTGGCTGTCACCGAAGCGAGCTATTAAAATGGTGGAGAACATCCGTGATAGCTTGAGCAAGTCTTATCCTGACAAGAAAGCGGCTTTTGAGAAAAATGCAGCGGCTTATATCAAGAAGCTGGAAGCCTTGGACAAGGAATATGAAGATGGTTTGGCCAATGCCAAGCAAAAGAGCTTTGTTACTCAGCACGCAGCCTTTAACTATCTGGCATTGGACTATGATTTGAAGCAGGTGCCAATTTCTGGCCTTTCACCAGACAGTGAGCCATCCGCTTCACGCTTGGCTGAATTGACCGAGTATATCAAGAAAAATAAAATCAAGTATATCTACTTTGAAGAGAATGCCTCTCAGGCTCTGGCTTCTACTCTGGCTAAGGAAACAGGGGTAGAACTTGATGTCCTGAATCCGCTGGAAAGCTTGACCGAGGAGCAGACCAAGGATGGGGCAGACTATGTTTCTATCATGCAGGCCAATCTAAAGGCTCTCAAGAAGACAACTGACCAAGAGGGAGCGGAGATTGCAGCCGAGAAAGAAGAAGACGATAAGACAGTGCAAAACGGCTACTTTGAAGACAGTGCCGTCAAGGATCGGACCTTGTCTGATTATGCTGGCGAGTGGCAGTCTGTTTACCCTTATCTGAAAGACGGGACCTTGGACCAAGTCTTTGACTACAAGGCTAAGCTGACTGGAAAAATGACAGCAGCTGAATACAAGGACTACTATGACAAAGGCTACAAGACAGATGTTTCCAATATCAATATCACAGACAAGACTATGGAATTTGTGGTAGATGGAAAATCCAAGAAATATACGTATAAATACGTTGGCAAGCACACTTTGACTTACTCTAAGGGAAATCGTGGAGTTCGCTTTATGTTTGAAGCGACAGACGCGGATGCTGGGGAGTACAAGTATGTTCAGTTTAGCGACCACAACATTGCACCGACCAAGGCGGCTCACTTCCATATCTTCTATGGTGGCGAAAGCCAGGAGGCACTCTTTGACGAGCTGGAAAACTGGCCAACCTACTATCCAAGTAAGTTGACTGGTCAAGAAATTGCTCAAGAGATGTTGGCGCATTAATATAAATAAAGTAAGAAGACGGGACTATCCCGCCTTCTTTTTTTGCATATCAGGAAATGACGATAAAAACACTTGACAAATCATGATTACAAATGTAAACTAATAAAGAGTTAGATTACAAATGTAAATGATAAGGGAGTGTTAAACAATGGAACAGCAAAATATTAGCCAAGCAGAATGGCAAGTGATGCGTGTGTTGTGGGCCTATCCACACAGTCGCAGTACAGAGATTATAGCTCGTTTGGAAGCCGATTTTTCCTGGAAACCGGCAACCATCAAGACTCTTTTGAATCGTCTGAAGACCAAAGAATTTATCGCTATGGAAAAGATCGAGGGTAAGTTTTACTATGATGCTCGGATTTTAGAAGCGGACCATCTGGAAAGTACTTGGCAGGCTCTTTTTGACAATATTTGTAACACTAAACATGGAGATCTTTTGATTTCGATGATTGAGAGAAGTCAGTTTAGTCAAGGAGACTTGGAGCGGCTCAGTCAGGTCATTGATAAGAAAAGAGCCTCGGCTCCTTTGGAAGTCAAATGCGACTGCTCTCAAGGCCAGTGTCGTTGCGGGCACGGAAGGGAGGCGCATTGATGAGCGAGAAGAAAGAATACAAGCTTTCAGGTATGACCTGCGCTGCCTGTGCTATGACGGTAGAGATGGCGGTCAAGGACTTGGAAACGGTCGAGGACGTCAGTGTCAATCTGGCGACAGAACGTCTCAGTTTGCTTCCTAAGGCGGGATTTGACAGCCAGCAAGTGCTGGATGCTGTAGCCGAGGCTGGTTATCAGGCTGAAGAAAAAGGAAAAAACAAGCCGTCTGACGTAAGCGAAGAAGCTGTGATTAAAGCTCAGAAATTGCAAAAAAAGAAACAAGAGTTACTGATTCTTTTGATTACGGCTCTGCCTTTGCTTTATATCTCTATGGGAAGTATGGTCGGTCTTCCTCTGCCTAGCTTCTTGGATCATATGACGCATCCCTTGGTCTTCGTTCTGTCACAACTACTTTTGACTCTGTCTGCTGTGTGGATTGGGCGTGGCTTCTATCAAAGAGGATTTCGCAATCTTATCAAGCAGCATCCCAATATGGATAGTTTGATTGCGGTGGGTACCAGCGCAGCATTTTTCTACAGTCTCTACTCGGTCAGTCAGGTTTTTCTAGGTCATCATGCCTTTGTTCATCAACTCTATTTTGAGTCGGTTGCAGTAATTATTAGCTTAGTTCTTCTGGGTAAATATCTGGAAAGTTCAGCAAAGGGTCGAACGTCTCAGGCAATTCAGTCTCTGCTTGAGCTAGTGCCTAGTCAGGCGACAGTGATTCGCTATGGTGAGGCTGTGACCATTGATACAGAGGACATCCGAGTTGGAGACATTATCCGTATCAAGCCAGGGGAGCGTATGCCGGTAGATGGCCTTGTGACGGAGGGACAGACCTTTGTGGATGAGTCCATGATGACTGGTGAAAGTGTCCCGATTGAAAAGAAGGTCGGCGATACCATTACTAGTGCAACAATCAATCAAAATGGTAGTATTGACTATCAAGCAACTAGGGTTGGTTCGGATACGACCTTAGCTCAGATTGTTAGATTGGTGGAGGAAGCGCAAGGGTCTAAGGCACCGATAGCGGCTTTGGCCGATAAGATTTCGCTTTATTTTGTTCCAATCGTGCTGAGCTTGGCTACTTTATCTGCATTTGGCTGGTATTTTCTGGCTGGTGAGAGTCTTAGCTTTTCACTGTCAATCTTTATCGCAGTTCTGGTCATTGCCTGCCCTTGTGCGCTGGGGTTAGCCACTCCGACAGCCATCATGGTTGGGACTGGTAAAGGGGCTGAAAATGGCATTCTGATTAAGTCTGGTCAAGCTTTGGAAGCAGCTTATCAGCTGGATACTATTGTTCTGGATAAGACTGGGACGATTACGGTTGGTAAGCCCAGTCTGACGGATTTGTTACCTTTAGGTGCTTTTAATCGCTCTGACTTGTTGCAGCTAATAGCCAGTGCTGAGCAGCATTCTGAGCATCCTTTGGCTCAGGCTATCTTAGAAGCTGCTGAAGAGGAGGGGCTTGACCTACTGCCTGTCAGTCATTTTGAGGCCATTGTTGGACGAGGCTTATCCGCTCAGGTTGAGGGCAGACAGCTTCTGGTGGGAAATGAGTCATTGATGAAAGAAAAGAACATTGACAGCAGTGCTTTTCAGGAACAGTTGTTAGAGCTTTCCCAAGAAGGGAAGACAGCCATGTTTGTCGCAGTAGATGGACAGCTGGCTGGTATTATAGCGGTAGCAGATGAGATGAAATCCAGCAGCCTGTCGGCGGTGCAGGAGCTCCAGTCTATGGGGCTAGAAGTCATCATGCTGACAGGAGATCGTGAAGAAACCGCGACAGCTATTGCCCAGAAAGCTGGAATCCCAAAAGTCATCGCAGGTGTATTGCCAGATGGGAAGGCCGCTGCTATCAAGGACTTACAGGAAGCTGGGAAAAAACTGGCTATGGTAGGAGACGGTATCAATGATGCGCCGGCTCTGGTCCAGGCAGATGTTGGAATTGCCATCGGCTCTGGCGCCGATGTGGCTATTGAGTCAGCAGATGTAGTGCTCATGCATAGTGATTTGCAGGATGTAGTCAAGGCTATCAAGCTCAGCCAAGCGACCATCCGCAACATCAAGGAAAATCTTTTCTGGGCCTTTGCCTACAATACACTAGGCATCCCGATTGCTATGGGGCTATTGCATCTTTTCGGCGGTCCCTTGCTCAATCCTATGCTGGCTGGTCTAGCCATGAGCTTGAGCTCAGTGTCGGTTGTCGTCAATGCTCTGCGTCTAGGACGCTTTAAAATGAAGAAATATACGGAGGAATGAATCTATGAAACAAACAGTTCAATTAGAAAACTTATCTTGTCAAAATTGTGTCAAACACGTCACCCAGCACTTCCTATCTATGGAGGGAGTGTCAGATGTGGTTGTGGACTTAGAAAAGCAGACAGCCCAAGTCACGACTGATAAGCCTTATGGTGCATCTGATTATGAAGCGGCTCTGGCAAAAACAATCTACAGGGTTCTGGATGTGGCAGAAGCTGAATGAATAAAGTCAGTAGCTTTGCGCCCGCCCAGCTGCTAGAATTCTTCTTGTAAAAAGCGATAAAATAATCTATAATGTTACTAATCACATGATTTATCTTACCGTGAGAAAGAGGAGAAAAATGAAGAAAAAAGCTTTACCTTTTTTACTAGCAGGAGCTGCTTTATTAGCTATGACAGCTTGCTCAAGGGGCAGTGCTACGAATCAATCAGAGACGCCTACTAGCAGTACGGGCTCGGTAACAAGTTCTGTGGAGCAGGCATCCAGTCAATCAACTGCAGCAGCATCTTCAGCGGCTAGCAACACTAGCTCAGAGAGTGCGAGCACAGAAAAAACCAAGGAAAAGAAGGAAGCGATGGACATTTCAGCACTTGCAAATGGTAATTATACCAGCGTTAAAGGAACCTGGCAGGATGCTTCTGGCAACCAGCTTGTTTTTGATGAAAAGGGCTTGGTTTCAAGTGGTTATGAATTGTATGGAGCTTCTCTGACAGACTATGGTACTGCTGCTGGCGGTGTCTACGGCGGAGAAAGCGGAGGTTTTCTGATTGAGTTTCTTCCCAAGGGAGTTAAGGTCGCAGACAAGGAAAACTTTACAGACAACTCCGATGCTGGCCAAGACAGAATCTGGACAGGTGTTGGCCTGAATAGCTTTGACGAGCAAGGCAGCTTCTATTATCGTGTAGATTAAACGAAGCTTGTCTTTTGATGTTAAAATCTATATAGTTGATGAGAGCAGAAAAACATCTGCTCTTTTTCTTTGGGAGAGTAAGAAATTTTGCCGACAAAAAAGCCTGCCTAAATTAGGCGGGCTTCATAATTTTGAGTTGAATTAGGATTCACTGTGAGGTGTTATAAACTGATCCATAGGGGTTGAAATCACATTCAGGAAGAGCTTGGCGAAATCCTCTGCTGGCATAGGATCTTCTTTGATAATCCAAATTTCAATGAGGGAGTTAATCCATCTAACAACAATTTCCGTAGCCATTTCTTTTGGAATTCCCAATTTTTTAGAGTCAATTTCTAAATTTTGCACGACCCACTGAGTGAAGAAGGTAGATAGATAGTCACTCCAGAAAGGATCGATAGCTGTAGTATAGAGCACCTTCATCCATTTCCTATGTTCATAGAGAGTAGGAATCATATGTTGGGCAAAGAAGCAGAATGGATTTTCTCCATTTCCTTCTTCGTAGCTTTCATACAGGGGCAAAAACGGAGTCATAATTGTTTGGCGGATGTATTGGATAATGTCTTCAACATTGCTAAAATGCTTTTTATAGATAGCCTGGCGCGATAGACCAGCTTGTTTTGCAATCTCTGAAAAAGTAAAATAAGACTTTTCAGGGTTTTGCTCTGCCAGCTCAATTAAGGCATTGACGACTTTGTCTCGAGTATCTTGGGGCATAAGTACCTTCCTTCTTTTTTATTAAGTTCTTGCTGGTTTGTCTAAAAACAGAGCAAATTCCAACAAAATAGTTTACCGCTTGTCAACTAAAATGATAACACTTTATAGAGGAAATGTCCAATTATTTTTAAAATTTAATATAAAAATATTAAAAAACCAGTCTTACCTTACAAGGACCGGTTCTGTCATTTCTCTGTTTTTCTTCTAGTTGGTTATGCGATAACAATTTTATTTGAAGGACCAGCTGGACTATCATAGGCAGCAAAGCTGGTTAGGGGTGAAGATACAAGGTTGAGAAATGTCTTAGAGAACTGCTTGCAAGGAACGGGGTCATCCTGAGTGATCCAATTCTCAATAAGAGAACTAATCCAGCCGGCCAGCAGTTGATTGGCCAGGTCTTCAGGAATACCTAATTTTTGGTGGTCAAGATTTAAATTCTGCTCGATCCAGTCCTTGTAACTGGCAGTAATAAAATCGCTCCACAAGGGATCGACAGAACTAGTATATAATATTTTAATGCGTTGGCGTTGCTCATAAATAGCGGGAAGAATCGTTTGAGCCAAAAAAGTGAAAGGATCTAAGTCCGCTTCAGCATTGTTGCTATTCCAGTTGGGGGCAAAGGCTTGCTTTACCATATCTTGGCGAATGTATTCGATAATTTCAGTAGTGTTATTAAAGTGTCGTTTGTAAATAGCTTGTCTTGACAAACCGGCTTCTTTAGCGATTTCTGTAAAGGTAAAACGCGACCTGTCTGGCTGTTTATCTGCTAATTCAAAAAATGCATCTAAAATCCTATCTCGTGTATTAAGAGCCATAATTTTATCCCTCCTATACCATTTTACTTTTTCTGTCTGAAATAAGCTAGAAAATAGCCCGGAATTTTTACTAAAAAAGTTTACACATTGTTAAATGGAAAAATTTTTAGTTTAATTTCTGGACATCATGTCTGTTTAAAAACTGGACGATTTCACAAAAATGTACATAAATCAAGCCGATAATTCTTTTATTTTAACAAGTTAATATGATAAAATAATAAAAAATCTTATCAGAAGTCAAATAGAAAGTGTAGTTTAAAGATTACCTAATCTGAAAGATTTATGGGAGGTTTGACTGGACTTTTTATTAAGGGTTACTGATCAGGAAAATAAAATATGTTCAGAGGAGAATAAAATGAAAAGAACAGAAAAAGTTTTGCGATATTCTATTCGGAAGTCAGTTTTAGGTGTTAGTTCAGTCCTTATTTGTGCTCTGTTTTTAGGTCACAGTATGGTGGCGGCAGATGAGGAGCGGCCAGTGGCAAATGCAGTAGAGACTCCGGTCGCTGCATCGCCAGTAAATCAGGATTTGACAACGGTCAGGGAGGCTGCTAATACAGAAGTAGGCACGTTTCTGGCTGAGAAAGTGACAGATCTTGGGAATAATCCAAATTTGTCAGCTGAGGAGCTTGCAGCAGCTAAGGAGGAAGTCAATCAAACAGCTGCAAAGGCTCAGAATGAAATTGCTGCAGCTGAGGATAAAGAAAGGATTGATCAAGCTAAGGAAGATGGATTGGCAGACATCAACTCTATCAATCCAGTCGGCAAAGATTTACTTCTAGATGAAATCCAAAATGGAAAAGCAGAGTTTGACAAACTTGTAGATAGTAGCGATTTACTGCTTGAGGAGCAAAAGAAAAGCTTCCAAGAGTCTGTAAGGAAGAAGGCAGCAGAGGCAGAAGATGCAATTCAGAAATTAGATGTTAATGCAACAACAGCTGAGCAAGCGGAAGTGATTCAAGAGCAAGCAGTAACCGAGGAAGATAAGTTTTTCAAATTTATAGCAAGTTCAACCGTAGATTTCACTCTGGCTGCCAAGTTAGCTGACTTGGAAGCAAATCCTAATCTTTCAGAAGCAGAAAAGAAAGCAGTTAGAGGCGAGATAGAGCAGGTGGTGGAAGCAGCCAAGAAGGCTATTGAAGGAGCAGATTCTCAGGAAGTCTATGACCAGGAAAAAGAAACAGCTATAGCCCGCTTAGCCAAGATTCACCCTATTGGCAAAGAGCAGTTCTTAAAAGAAATTCAGGAAGAAAAAACAGCTACTATCGAGGCTGTTGAGAAGAGTCAAAGTCTTTCTGTTGAGGAAAAAACTGCAGCTAAAAAGAAAATTGAAGATGCAGCAGCCATAGCTCAAAAAGCAATTGCAGCTTATAATGCTTGGGTTGAAAGTCCTGATGATGCCGAAAAAATTCAAGAACAGGTAGCGGCAGAGAAGCAAGGTTTGCTGAAAGCTACGACTGGACTGAAACTAGATCTTGCTCTGTCTGATAAGCTAACAGACTTACGGAGCAACCCGAATCTGTCAGATGCAGAACGGGCTACGGCTAAAGCTGAAGCGGAAGCAACTCTAGCAGATACGAAAACAGCGCTTGAAAAGGCTGATACCGAAGAAGAACTGGAGAGAATTGAGGAAGCTGGAATTGCTAGCTTGGACACGATTCATCCAGTTGGCAAAGATTTGGTTTTAGATGAGCTTGAAGAAGAAGTCGACAAACAGATTGAAGCAATTGAACATCATCAAACACTTTCAGAACTCGATAAAAAGCAAGCTAAAGAAAAGATTCTAGCAGTATTAAAGACGGTGACAGATGCGATTGCGCAGCTAGATGATAGTGTAGACAGTGCTGAAAAAGCAGAGAAGCTGCAGGAACAGATTGCTGCTGAGCAGACAAAAGCTCTTGAAAATCTAGAAGCGATTGTCAAGAATGCTGCTAAAGCTAAGACAGCTTCTTCTATTCCAAGTGATTCACCACAGGAAGATAGGCAAGAATTTAGTGGAGGCGTCAGCGACTCTGAGCCAGCAACAGCAACGGCGTCGAAATATGATTTGTCTAGCCATGAAGTTGGAACTCATCCCGATACAGCTCCACAGTCTTCAGTACAACCAGAATTCAGTGGCAATGTAAATGATTCAGAAGCACCAACAGCAACACGGCCTGAATTTAGTGGAGGCGTCAGCGACTCTGAGCCAGCAACGGCAACGGCGTCGGAATATGATTTGTCCAGCCATGAAGTTGGAACTCATCCCGATACAGCTCCGCAGTCTTCAGTACAACCAGAATTTAGTGGAAATGTAAATGATTCAGAAGGAGCAACAGTAACACGGCCTGAATTTACAGGAGGCGTCAATGATTCTGAGCCAACCATGGCAGAAAATAACGCCTATGATGCTGGCGTTCAGCCATCAGTCAGGAGTGCACATCCAGACAGCGCTCCTCAAATGGCGGCTCTTCCGGAATTTACCGGCGGTGTCAATGCTGCTGACGCGGCAGTAGCTGATGCTTTACCTGCTTACCAAGTAACTAGCGGTATTTTGCCAGCAGTTGATGGGACCAAATCAGTACAAGAGCAGTCTTCATCAGCTAAGGTCACCCAGCTAGCTCAGCTTAAAAACAAGGAAAGTAAGAGTGGTGCGTCAGTCTTGCCGCATACGGGTCAAGCTTCTAATGCTCTTTTCACAGTTGCAGGACTTATCAGCGCTTTAGGCGCAGCTGGATTGTCATTCCGTAGTAGAAAAAAAGAAGAATAAGTTTTAAAGAGGCCCAGTGGTCTCTTTTTTTGATGGAGAAAATTTTCAAAAATTATGCAAACGTTTTACTAAAAGTGCTTGAAAAAGTCAAAAAAAAACGATATAATGGACAATGTGAAAGCGCTTTGCAAACGAGAGCTTAAAATAAAATATTTTTATTCAAAAGAAGGGGCTTATTATGGTCGAATTAAATCTAAAAAATATCTATAAAAAATATCCCAACAGCGACCACTACTCAGTGGAAGACTTCAATTTAGATATCAAGGACAAGGAATTTATCGTCTTTGTTGGTCCGTCCGGTTGCGGAAAATCAACTACTCTGCGTATGATTGCGGGTCTTGAAGACATCACTGAAGGAACTGCTTCTATTGACGGTACAGTGGTCAATGATGTGGCGCCAAAAGATCGTGATATCGCTATGGTCTTCCAGAACTATGCCCTTTATCCGCATATGACTGTCTACGACAACATGGCTTTTGGTCTCAAGCTGCGCAAGTACAGCAAGGAAGATATTGAAAAACGGGTCAATGAAGCAGCAGAAATCTTGGGCTTGAAGGAATTCTTGCAGCGTAAGCCAGCTGATTTATCTGGTGGTCAGCGTCAGCGGGTAGCAATGGGACGCGCTATTGTTCGGGATGCAAAGGTTTTCCTTATGGATGAGCCTTTGTCTAACTTGGATGCTAAGCTACGTGTTTCTATGCGGGCAGAGATTGCCAAGATTCACCGTCGTATCGGGGCAACAACTATTTATGTTACCCACGACCAGACTGAAGCTATGACTCTGGCTGACCGGATTGTTATCATGTCAGCGACCAAGAATCCTGCTGGAACTGGAACGATTGGACGAGTGGAGCAGATTGGTACACCTCAAGAAGTCTATAACAACCCAGTTAATAAGTTCGTTGCCGGTTTCATCGGCAGCCCAGCTATGAACTTTATCCCAGTTAAGCTTGAAGGGAATGAGATTGTAGCAGAAGGTCTGCGCTTGACTGTGCCAGAAGGAGCTCTCAAGGTTCTGCGGGAGAAAAATTACGAGGGCAAGGAGCTGATCTTCGGTATTCGTCCGGAAGATATCAATGCGGAAGCTGCTTTCTTGGAAACTTTCCCGAATTCAGTTGTCCATGCTAAGATTTCTGTTTCAGAATTGCTGGGAGCAGAGTCTCACCTCTACTGCCAAGTGGGTTCTAGTGAGTTTGTAGCGCGTGTGGATTCACGGGATTACCTAGAAACTGGTGCAGGTATTGACCTAGGCTTTGACCTCAATAAAGCGCACTTCTTTGATCCAGAGACAGAGAAGACAGTCTATTAATCAGTTGATAAACAAATAACGCAGACAGGCTTGTCTGCGTTTTTAAAATGGCTGTTATAACAGCGTTTTTTACTGAAAGGAGCTTAGATTTTTTCTTGTTTTAGTTTTCCGATAAGAATCTCAGCTGAAATGGTGGCATGTGTAAGCTGCTCCCAATTGATTAGATTTTTTTCAACATGAAAGAGTAAAGGAGTCATCTGCAGTAGGGCAGTTTTCTCCTTAGAATGCAGGGCATGTGTGGATTCTACGGTTTTTCTGGATAGAATCGTAAAGTGCTTCTGGAAGTGCTGGATGATATCTTGATTAGAATAATCTTTCTTGTCCAGATATTGAGTAGCTTTTTGACGAATTTCTTTCAGATGACTTTCTGTCGGGATGACTTTAATGATAAGCCCCTCTTTTTTCAATACTCGTTGAAATTCATGATAGTTAGCTGGTGAGAAGATGTCCAGTAAGACATCCATGCTTTGATCCTGAACGGGTAAGTGTGCCAAATCCCCGACGAACCATTTTACAGCAAGGCTCTGATCACTTTTGGCAGCTAGTTGAATAGAATCTTTGGATAGATCAAAAGCGTAAATTTCTTTGTTGGGGAATTTTTCCTGAATTTTTCGAGCATAGTAGCCCTCTCCGCAAGCGACGTCTAGAATGGTCTGTTCTTTAGGCAGGGTCTGCAGCAGATCCTGCAACTCATCTAGAATATGCTGATAAAAGCCGGCTTCCAAGATGACTTTTCTATTTTGAAAGCTCGTTTTGTCATAGTCTCTAGCTTGTTTGACCTGGGGAGCTAGATTGACATAACCGAATTTGGCGATGTCGTAGGAATGGCGATTAAGACACTTGAGGCTGCTTTCTTCCATAGCCAAGCTTTGCTGGCAAAGTGGGCAGGCCAGAGCCGAAGCTTGGGCAAAGCGGGCGAGTTTTGGTTTCATGAGAACTCTCTTTCTATCTGTTTTTATAAAGTTGAATGTCCTTTCCTTGGTAAGACATAGAAAAATCCGATTCAGGTAATCGGATTTTTATCTTTAGTAGGTCAGGACAAAGTATTTCTTCTTACCGCGGCGGATAACTGTCAGCTCGTCTTCCAGTTTATCTGAGGCGCTAAGGACATAGTCTAAATCTTGGATGCGCTCGCCATTGAGGTAGATGGCACCGTTTTGGACATCCTCGCGGGCTTGACGTTTTGAGTTTACCACGCCGGCTGTCACAAGCAGTTCTACAATATTGAGGTTGTCTTCTGCTTGGACCTGATAGTTAGGCACACCGCGCAAACCTTGTTTGAGTTCCTTGACGGATAGGTTCTTGATATTTCCGGCAAAGAGCTGCTCAGTGATGTTGAGGGCTTCCTGGTAAGCTTCTTGACCGTGAACCAGACTGACCACTTCGCGAGCTAGGACTTTCTGAGCCAAGCGTTCGTGTGGTGCTGCTTCAAACTGCTGACGAATTTCTTCAATCTCATCCAAGGACAGGAAGGTGAAGATTTTCAGGAAGCGGATAGCATCTGCGTCCATGACATTCATCCAGAATTGATACATTTCGTAAGGAGAAGTCTTGTCAGGATTGAGCCAGACAGCATTGCCTTCTGACTTACCAAATTTTTTGCCAGTAGCATCAGTAATGAGCGGAACGGTTATCACATGGCCAGTCTTGTCAGCCTTGCGGCGCAGGAGTTCTGTACCTGCTGTCATATTGCCCCACTGGTCAGAACCACCGATTTGCAGGGTTACACTATGGTTTTGATTGAGGATATAGAAGTCATATCCTTGCATGATCTGGTAGGCGAATTCTGTATAGGAAATCCCTGTCTCAATCCGGCTCTTGACGGAATCTTTACTCATCATGTAGTTGACAGTGAAGTATTTGCCGACGTCACGCAGGAAGTCGATAAAGCTGATGCTGCTAAACCAGTCATAGTTGTTGACCATTTCGGCCTTATTATCACCCTTTTCAAAGTCCAGAAAACGAGAAAGCTGATCTTGGATGGATTTTACCCAGCCTTCTACCGTTTCTTTGGTTTGGAGACTGCGCTCTGCATCCTTAAAAGATGGATCGCCAATCAATCCAGTTGCTCCTCCAACCAGAGCGTAGGGTTTATGGCCAGCTAGTTGCAGGCGGCGGCTAGTCAGAATGGCTACCAAGTGGCCAAGGTGCAGACTGTCAGCGGTTGGATCGTATCCGGTATAATAAGAGACTTGTCCTTCTTCTAAGGCTTTGCGTAAAGCTGCTTCATCAGTGGTTTGGAATACCAAGCCACGTTCTTTTAGCTCATCAAAAATGTGCATCATGTCTCTCCTATTCTAAAAGCCAAGAAATTGGCTTATTTATATTTTAAATTTATGTTACTCTATTGTATCATAAAGCTTTTAAATAGCAATGATTCCTTGAAATAAATCATAGATATTTGGTATAATGGGAAGATAACAAGGAGAATCAAACTTGGAACAATTAATAGAAAAATTAAAAGAGTTCTGGGAAAAAGCCCAGCATTTTATCAAAAAAATACATCTTCCAGAATGGAGCAAGAAAATCGGCAGTAGCAACAACGGCTGGTCTATCGGTGATGTTTTTGCTGTTTTCTTGCGGACTTTTAAGCTTCTGATGAATATGGCTTTTGTGTTTATCTTCTTCGGTGGCGTAATTGGTGCTGGGATCGGGATAGGCTATGCAGCTAGTCTATTCAGTAAGGTTGAAGTGCCCAAGCAAGAAGAGCTGGTCAAGCAGGTGAATAATATCTCTGGGATTTCTAAGCTTACCTATGCTGATGGTAGCTTGATTGCAGAAGTGGATAATGATTTGCTCCGCATCCCGGTTAAGAGTGACGCCATTTCTGAAAATGTAAAAAAAGCCGTTATCGCTACAGAGGATGAGAATTTTGAAACGCATAACGGAGTGGTGCCTAAAGCTGTGCTTCGGGCTACGCTCGGCTCTGTTGTCGGAGTTGGCTCGTCCAGCGGGGGTTCAACCATTACCCAGCAGCTAATCAAGCAGCAGGTGGTGGGCGATGCGCCGACCTTCAAGCGGAAAGCGGCGGAGATTGTCGATGCGCTGGCTTTGGAGCGCTACATGTCCAAGGATGATATTTTGACCACCTACTTGAACGTTTCGCCTTTTGGGCGTAACAATAAGGGGCAGAATATCGCTGGTGTGGAAGAAGCTGCTCAAGGGATTTTTGGTGTTTCTGCTAAGGATTTGACTGTGCCCCAGTCTGCTTTTATTGCCGGCTTGCCACAGAGCCCGATTGTTTATTCGCCTTATGCAGCGGATGGCAGTCTCAAGAGTGAAGGGGATATGGCTCTGGGCTTGGAACGTGCCAAGGATGTGCTCTATAATATGTACCGGACGGGCCATCTAAGCGAGAAAGAGTACAAGGAGTACAAGGACTACGACTTGACCAAGGATTTCAAGCCTTCTGAAAGCTCGGAAAAATCTTCGCATGGCTACCTTTATTACACAGCGATTGAAGAAGCTCAGCAGACCATGTACGAGTACTTGATTCAGCGGGATAATGTTTCTCAGCAAGAGCTGAAAAACAATGACACTGTCAAAGCCTACAAGGAATTGGCCGCTAAGGAACTGAGCGATGGCGGCTATACTGTCACCACCACGATTAACAAGAACATCCACACTGCTATGCAAAATGCAGTAGCCAACTATGGCGGCGTCTTGGATGACGGAACTGGTGCAATTGAAGTGGGAAATGTCCTCTTGGACAACAAAACCGGTGCTGTGATTGGCTTTGTCGGAGGCAGAGATTATGCTTCTAATCAGAACAATCACGCCTTTGATACGGAACGCTCACCGGGTTCGACTATTAAGCCGATTTTGGCTTATGGGATTGCTATTGACCAAGGCCTGATGGGCAGCGCCAGCGTTCTTTCCAATTATCCAACTAACTTTTCAAGCGGTGACCCAATCATGCACGTGGACAGCCGTGGTACAGCCATGATGGACCTGCAAGAAGCTCTCAATACTTCTTGGAATATCCCGGCATATTGGACTTACCGCGGATTACGCGAAAAAGGTGTCAATGTCCGTGGCTATATGGAAAAAATGGGCTATTACATTGATGACTACAGCATTGAGAGTCTCCCAATGGGCGGGGGAATTGAAGTATCTGTAGCTCAACATACCAATGGTTTCCAAACCTTGGCTAATAATGGAACCTACCAAAAAAAATACATGGTTGAAAAAATCACAGACCGAGACGGCAAGGTGATTTACCAGCATAAGGCCAATCCTGTTCAGATTTACAGTCCAGCAGCGGCTACGATTATGCAGGAGCTCATGCGGGGAGTTATCAATTCTGGGGCTACTACGACCTATAAATCCAGAATCAGTCAGGTCAATGGAACCTTGGCTGGAGCTGATTGGATTGGTAAAACTGGAACGACCAACACCAACGGTGATATGTGGCTGATGCTTTCTACTCCTAAGATGACTCTGGGAGGCTGGATTGGTCATGATGATAATAGCTCTATGGCGGCGTTGACTGGTTATAACAATAACGCTTCCTACATGGCCTATATGGCAGATGCTATCTATCAGGCAGATCCGAATGCCTGGGGTGTTGGTGATAAGTTCACTCTTGATCCGAGTGTGATTAAGTCTGATGTACTCAAGTCCACAGGGGAAAAGCCAGGTACAGTAACGGTAAACGGCCGCTCTGTTAATCTCAGCGGTCCGACAGTGCCTAGCTATTGGGCTAAAAACGGTGCTCCGACCACGACCTACCGGTTTGGTATCGGGGCATCAGATGCGGATTATCAGAAGGCTTGGTCAGCTATACTGGGCGGTTCTACCTCTAATTCTAATTCCAGCTCCAATTCCAACAATAACCGGCAGGGGAACTAGCGCATCAAGAACAGTTTTAACTTTTCAGAAAGCGGATGAAATCCTTGCAATTTCTAGCTAAATAAGGTATAATGATAACAATAATTTGTCGTGTGCTTTATTTGAAATATTGTCCAAATAGAAGCTTACAGCAGTTAAATCAAACTTGAATAAGTCAGATTTAGCTGCTCTTTTTGTGCCTATTTTTAGGAAAAATGAATTATGTAACCATAATTTAATTTTTCTGAAAATTGAACAAAAGGGACTGATTGTGGCTGTTTTGCAGCATTGTAAATGACAGAGGATTTTCCTCTGAAAACATTTCACAGAACTTGCTCTAAAAAGCGTGAGGTAAAGATATGCTTCTTCTCGCTTTATCAAGGGCTTAGTATCTTATCATAAAGGAGTAAAAACTTGGCAGGACATGAAGTTCGATACGGTAAACACCGTACCCGTCGTAGTTTTTCAAGAATTAAGGAAGTTCTTGATTTACCAAATTTGATTGAAATCCAAACGGATTCGTTCCAAGATTTCTTGGATCATGGTCTGAAGGAAGTCTTTGAAGATGTACTTCCTATTTCAAACTTTACCGACACCATGGAATTGGAATTTGTTGGCTATGAAATCCGTGAGCCTAAATATACGCTGGAAGAAGCACGTATCCACGATGCCAGCTACTCAGCGCCAATCTTTGTAACCTTCCGTCTGATTAACAAGGAAACTGGTGAAATCAAGACTCAGGAAGTCTTCTTTGGCGATTTCCCAATCATGACTGAAATGGGAACCTTCATCATCAATGGTGGTGAGCGGATTATCGTATCCCAGTTGGTGCGTTCTCCAGGGGTTTACTTTAACGATAAAGTTGACAAAAACGGAAAAGTTGGCTACGGTTCAACGGTTATTCCTAACCGCGGAGCTTGGTTAGAGTTGGAAACAGACTCAAAAGACATTGCCTACACTCGTATTGACCGGACACGGAAGATTCCTTTTACCACTCTGGTGCGTGCGCTTGGTTTCTCAGGAGATGATGAGATCTTGGACATCTTTGGTGACAGCGACTTGGTGCGCAATACCATTGAAAAAGATATCCACAAGAACCCAATGGACTCTCGTACAGATGAAGCCCTGAAAGAAATCTATGAGCGTCTTCGTCCAGGTGAGCCTAAGACAGCTGAAAGCTCTCGCTCTCTCCTTGATGCGCGTTTCTTTGATCCGCATCGTTATGACTTGGCAGCAGTAGGTCGCTACAAGATTAATAAAAAACTCAGCGTCAAGACACGTTTGCTGAACCAAACCATTGCAGAGCCATTGGTAGATGCTGAAACAGGAGAAATCTTGGTTGAAGCTGGTACAGTTATGACCCGCAGTGTCATTGACAGCATTGCAGAGCAGCTGGATAATGGCTTGAACAAAATCACATATATTCCAAACGATTCAGCTGTTTTGACAGATCCTGTAGAATTGCAGAAGTTTAAGGTTGTGGCACCAACTGATCCAGACCGCGTTGTAACTATCATCGGTAACGCAAATCCTTCTGACAAGGTACGGATTGTAACACCAGCTGACATCTTGGCTGAGATGAGCTACTTCCTCAACTTGGCTGAAGGCATCGGTCGCGTGGATGATATTGACCACTTAGGAAACCGTCGTATTCGTGCTGTTGGTGAGCTTTTGGCTAACCAAGTCCGTCTTGGACTTTCTCGGATGGAGCGTAATGTTCGCGAACGGATGAGTGTTCAAGACAATGAAGTACTAACTCCACAGCAAATCATTAATATCCGTCCAGTAACTGCAGCTATTAAAGAATTCTTTGGTTCTTCTCAGTTGTCTCAGTTCATGGACCAACACAATCCGCTGTCTGAGCTTTCTCACAAGCGTCGTCTGTCTGCCTTAGGACCTGGTGGTTTGACACGTGACCGTGCTGGTTATGAAGTGCGGGACGTGCACTATACTCACTACGGTCGTATGTGTCCGATTGAAACGCCTGAAGGACCAAACATCGGTTTGATTAATAACTTGTCTTCTTATGGACACCTTAACAAATACGGATTTATTCAAACGCCTTACCGTAAGGTAGACCGTGAAGCTGGTGTAGTAACCAACGAAATCGTTTGGCTGACAGCTGACGAGGAAGATGAATTTATCGTAGCGCAGGCCAACTCTAAGCTGAATGAAAAAGGTGGCTTTGCGGAACCTATCGTTATGGGACGCCACCAAGGTAATAACCAAGAATTCCCATCAGACCAAGTAGACTACATGGATGTATCACCTAAGCAGGTAGTTGCCGTAGCGACAGCATGTATTCCTTTCTTGGAAAATGACGACTCCAACCGTGCCCTCATGGGTGCCAACATGCAACGTCAGGCTGTGCCTTTGATTGATCCAAAAGCGCCTTACGTTGGTACTGGTATGGAATACCAAGCAGCCCACGACTCTGGTGCAGCGGTCATTGCCCAACATGATGGTAAGGTTACCTATGCGGATGCCGACAAGGTTGAAGTCCGCCGTGAAGATGGTTCTCTTGATGTTTACCAAATTCAAAAATTCCGCCGTTCTAACTCGGGAACTGCTTATAACCAACGCACCTTAGTGAAAGTTGGCGATGTCGTTGAAAAAGGCGACTTTATCGCTGACGGACCTTCTATGGAAAATGGAGAAATGGCCCTGGGACAAAACCCAATCGTTGCCTACATGACATGGGAAGGTTACAACTTCGAGGATGCGGTTATCATGAGTGAGCGTCTGGTGAAAGACGATGTCTACACCTCTGTTCACTTGGAAGAATACGAATCAGAAACTCGCGACACCAAGCTTGGCCCTGAAGAAATTACCCGCGAAATTCCAAACGTAGGGGAAGATGCCCTACGCAATCTGGACGAAATGGGGATTATCCGCATTGGGGCGGAAGTCAAGGAAGGCGACATCTTAGTAGGTAAAGTTACCCCTAAGGGTGAAAAAGACCTTTCAGCTGAGGAACGTCTCTTGCACGCTATCTTCGGAGACAAGTCTCGTGAAGTCCGCGATACCTCTCTGCGTGTGCCACACGGTGCCGACGGAGTGGTTCGTGACGTGAAGATCTTTACCCGTGCTAATGGTGATGAACTGCAATCTGGCGTTAATATGTTGGTTCGTGTCTACATCGCTCAAAAACGTAAGATCAAGGTCGGAGATAAGATGGCTGGTCGTCACGGAAACAAGGGGGTTGTATCCCGTATCGTTCCTGTGGAAGACATGCCTTACCTTCCAGACGGAACTCCAGTTGATATCATGTTGAACCCACTCGGGGTACCATCTCGTATGAATATCGGTCAGGTTATGGAGCTTCACCTTGGTATGGCAGCACGTAACTTGGGCATCCATATTGCAACTCCAGTCTTTGATGGAGCAAGCTCAGAAGATCTCTGGGATACAGTGCGCGAAGCTGGTATGGACAGTGATGCTAAAACCATTCTCTATGATGGACGTACCGGTGAGCCGTTTGACAACCGTGTATCTGTCGGTGTCATGTACATGATCAAGCTCCACCACATGGTAGATGACAAACTCCATGCCCGCTCAGTAGGACCTTACTCAATGGTTACCCAACAGCCGCTCGGAGGTAAAGCTCAGTTTGGTGGACAACGTTTTGGTGAGATGGAAGTTTGGGCCTTGGAAGCTTACGGTGCTTCTAACGTTCTGCAAGAAATCCTGACTTACAAGTCAGATGATGTCAATGGACGTTTGAAGGCTTATGAAGCTATTACCAAAGGGAAACCAATTCCAAAACCAGGTGTGCCAGAATCCTTCCGCGTTCTTGTCAAAGAGTTGCAATCCCTTGGTCTGGACATGCGCGTTCTCGATGAAGATGACAATGAAGTAGAGCTGCGTGACCTAGACGAAGGTGAAGATGATGATGTGATTCACGTTGACGATCTTGAAAAAGCGCGTGAAAAAGCAGCTCAAGAAGCGAAAGCAGCTTTTGAGGCTGAAGGAAAAGAATAAGAATACACACTGATTTAGAAAATGAAGAAAGGTGAGAAATAGTGGTTGATGTAAATCGTTTTAAAAGTATGCAAATCACCCTAGCTTCTCCCAATAAGGTCCGTTCATGGTCTTATGGGGAAGTGAAGAAACCTGAAACAATCAATTACCGAACCCTGAAACCAGAACGCGAAGGCCTTTTTGACGAAGTGATCTTCGGTCCAACAAAGGACTGGGAATGTGCCTGTGGTAAGTACAAACGGATTCGTTACAAAGGAATCGTCTGTGACCGCTGTGGTGTTGAAGTAACCCGCGCCAAGGTTCGCCGTGAGCGTATGGGCCACATCGAATTGAAGGCTCCTGTTTCACATATTTGGTACTTTAAAGGAATTCCAAGCCGCATGGGGCTCACTTTGGATATGAGCCCACGTGCCTTGGAAGAAGTCATTTATTTTGCGGCTTATGTGGTGATTGACCCTAAGGATACACCGCTAGAGCACAAGTCCATCATGACGGAACGTGAGTACCGTGAGCGTTTACGCGAGTACGGCGCAGGCTCATTTGTAGCCAAAATGGGAGCAGAAGCTATTCAAGACCTCTTGAAACAAGTGGACTTGGAAGCTGAGATTGCTGTCCTCAAAGAAGAATTGAAGACTGCTTCAGGTCAAAAACGGATCAAGGCTGTCCGTCGTTTGGATGTCTTGGACGCCTTCTACAAGTCTGGTAATAAACCAGAATGGATGGTTCTCAATATCCTGCCGGTTATTCCGCCAGATTTGCGTCCAATGGTTCAGCTGGATGGTGGTCGTTTTGCGGCTTCTGACCTCAATGATCTCTATCGCCGGGTTATCAACCGGAACAACCGTTTGGCTCGTTTGCTTGAGTTGAATGCACCTGGTATCATCGTTCAAAATGAGAAGCGGATGCTTCAAGAAGCGGTTGATGCTTTGATTGATAACGGTCGCCGCGGCCGTCCAATCACAGGACCAGGTAGCCGTCCACTTAAATCATTGAGCCACATGCTCAAAGGGAAACAAGGTCGTTTCCGTCAAAACTTGCTGGGTAAACGGGTTGACTTCTCAGGTCGTTCCGTTATCGCTGTTGGTCCTACATTGAAAATGTATCAATGTGGTGTGCCGCGTGAAATGGCGATTGAACTCTTCAAGCCGTTTGTGATGCGGGAAATCGTTGCTCGCGATATCGTGCAGAACGTTAAAGCTGCCAAACGCTTGGTAGAGCGTGGAGACGAGCGTATCTGGGATATTCTGGAAGAAGTGATCAAGGAACACCCAGTGCTTCTTAACCGCGCACCGACCCTTCACCGTCTGGGAATTCAGGCCTTCGAGCCAGTTCTGATTGATGGTAAAGCTCTTCGTTTGCATCCGCTGGTCTGTGAAGCCTACAATGCTGACTTTGACGGTGACCAAATGGCCATCCACGTACCATTGTCAGAGGAAGCCCAAGCTGAAGCTCGTATCCTCATGCTGGCTGCTGAGCACATCTTGAATCCGAAAGATGGTAAGCCAGTTGTAACACCATCTCAGGATATGGTCTTGGGGAACTACTACCTGACCATGGAAGAGGCTGGCCGCGAAGGCGAAGGCATGATTTTCAAGGATATGGATGAGGCGGTCATGGCCCTCCGTAATGGCTATGTTCACTTGCATACTCGTGTTGGTATCGCAACGGACAGTCTTAATAAACCTTGGACTGAAGACCAGAAGCATAAGATTTTGATTACAACTGTTGGTAAAATTCTCTTTAACGCGATTATGCCAGAGGAATTGCCTTACTTGCAAGAGCCGACTAATGCTAACTTGACAGAAGGTGTGCCAGCTAAGTACTTCTTGGAGTCAGGACAAGACATCAAGGAAGTTATTGAGCAGCTTGAGATCAATGTTCCGTTTAAGAAGAAAAATCTTGGTAATATCATTGCGGAAATCTTTAAACGCTTCCGTACAACAGAAACATCTGCTCTTCTTGACCGCTTGAAGAACTTGGGTTATCACCATTCTACTTTGGCTGGTCTGACAGTAGGTATCGCTGATATCCCAGTTGTCGAAGACAAGGCTGAGATTATTGAAGAATCCCATAAGCGTGTTGAACAAATTACTAAACAATTCCGCCGCGGTATGATTACTGATGACGAACGCTACAATGCAGTTACTGCTGAGTGGCGGGCAGCTCGTGAGAAATTGGAAAAACGTCTGGTTGCCAACCAGGATCCGAAGAACCCTATCGTTATGATGATGGACTCTGGAGCCCGGGGTAACATCTCTAACTTCTCTCAATTGGCCGGTATGCGTGGTCTGATGGCTGCGCCAAATGGACGTATCATGGAATTGCCAATCTTGTCTAACTTCCGTGAAGGGCTGTCCGTTCTGGAAATGTTCTTCTCTACCCACGGTGCTCGTAAGGGTATGACCGATACGGCCCTTAAGACTGCCGACTCAGGTTACCTGACTCGTCGTCTGGTTGACGTTGCCCAAGATGTGATTATCCGTGAAGATGACTGTGGTACAGATCGCGGCTTGCTCATCACTTCTATCACAGAAGGCAAGGAAATGATCGAGTCTCTGGAAGAGCGCCTAAATGGTCGTTACACTAAGAAAACAGTTAAACATCCAGAAACTGGTGCTGTCATTATTGGTCCAAATGAATTGATCACCGAAGACAAGGCACGTGAAATCGTTAATGCTGGTGTTGAAGAAGTGACAATCCGCTCCGTCTTTACATGTAACACCCGCCACGGTGTCTGTCGTCACTGTTACGGTATCAACTTGGCAACGGGTGATGCGGTTGAAGTCGGTGAAGCAGTCGGAACCATCGCTGCTCAATCTATCGGGGAACCTGGTACACAGCTGACCATGCGTACCTTCCACACGGGTGGTGTTGCCTCTAATACCGATATCACGCAAGGTCTCCCTCGTGTCCAAGAAATCTTTGAAGCCCGCAATCCGAAAGGGGAAGCGGTCATCACTGAAGTCAAGGGTGAAGTTACTGCTATCGAAGAAGATGCATCTACTCGTACCAAGAAGGTCTTTGTTAAAGGCCAAACTGGCGAAGGTGAATATGTGGTACCATTTACAGCCCGCATGAAGGTTGAAGTGGGTGACCAAGTCTCTCGTGGTGCTGCCTTGACTGAAGGTTCTATCCAACCTAAGCACTTGCTAGCTGTCCGTGATGTCTTGTCTGTTGAAACTTACCTGCTTGCTGAAGTACAAAAAGTTTACCGTAGCCAAGGGGTAGAAATCGGTGACAAACACATCGAGGTAATGGTTCGTCAAATGATTCGCAAGGTGCGCGTCATGGATCCAGGAGATACAGATCTTCTTATGGGAACTCTCATGGATATCACAGACTTTACAGATGCTAACCGTGATGTGGTTATCTCAGGTGGTGTGCCTGCGACAGCTCGTCCAGTCCTCATGGGAATCACTAAGGCTTCCCTTGAGACAAACAGCTTCTTGTCTGCAGCTTCCTTCCAGGAAACAACTCGTGTCTTGACAGATGCTGCTATCCGTGGTAAGAAAGACCACCTGCTCGGACTCAAGGAAAATGTTATCATCGGTAAGATTATCCCAGCTGGTACTGGTATGGCCCGCTATCGCAATTTAGAGCCTCAGGCTGTTAATGAAGTTGAAATTATCGACGAAGTGACAGAACTGCCAGGTGGATTTGAAACTGAAGAAAATATTGTTCTTAAATAAAGAACTTTCCCTCCCGAAAATCGGGAGGGATTTTTTGTTGTAGCCGATAATTTCTTGCTAGCTACTAAATACCATCCTATAATATACTTAGAAAGTTGTTTTTAAGTTCTCCGTTATGGATAAACAACTATAGAAGAAACACTCGAGATTTTCTATTTCAGTTTTTCTATGATGCAAGATGCCATATTTATTTTTAATCAGGGAGGTAGCTGGTTTTTTGTAGTATGATAGCGCTAGGTTATACTATTTTAAAAATCCTAAAATAGTAGGAGAGGCAGGTTTGAAATTTAAAAAAAGAGGAGGTTGGTTTTAATGGTAGTGGTCGAAGATTGTAGAGAACAGTAGCTGGCATTTATCTAGCCAGCTCATTCATGAAGGGAGGATTTTGAAATATAAAGAATAGAAAACAATTAGATTACAAATAGAATAATATTTTATTACAATGAATAAATATTAAAAAATATAGGCAAAAACCAAGAAATTCTGCATAAAACAGGACTTTAAGCCTATAAGTTCTTTCCTTTTTATTTATTTTTTTGAGAAAACCGAAAAATTTCAGTAATTTTAAGTTACAGTTAAGTTAAGAAAATTAAAATAATCTTAAATAAGTTACCAACATGTAAATTACTATTAAGAAAGTATAAAATAATAGTTCATGCTTTGATTATTGAAACGCTTGATGGTAAAATAACTAAGGTTACTTAAAACAAACATTTTTTAGTAAAAAGTTAATATAACAATGTTGATTTTTGGTGAGGAAAAATGAAGAAAATTAAGGTAATGGTTGTTTTTGGAACTCGTCCAGAAGCAATTAAGATGGCTCCACTGGTTATTGAACTGAAGAAGCAGGCAGACTTGTTTGAGACGACAACAGTTGTGACTGCTCAGCATCGTCAGATGTTGGATCAGGTACTTGAAACTTTTAAGATTAAGCCTGACTATGATTTGGATATTATGGGGAAGAATCAAACCCTGACAGATATTACTGTCAAGATCCTGCATAAGCTAGATGATATCTTAAAGGAAAACAAGCCAGATATTATGCTGGTGCACGGTGATACGACAACGACCTTTGCAGCTAGTCTTGCAGCGTTTTATAATCAAGTTCGTATCGGCCACGTAGAAGCTGGGTTGCGGACTTGGAATAAATACTCTCCTTTCCCAGAAGAAATGAATCGTCAGATGACCGACTCTTTGACCGACTTGTATTTTGCACCAACAGAACAGAGTAAGGCTAACTTGCTCAAGGAAAACCATCCAGCAGAA
The DNA here is from genome assembly GCF_030439905.1 of Streptococcus sp. SN3. Classification (NCBI taxonomy): domain Bacteria; kingdom Bacillati; phylum Bacillota; class Bacilli; order Lactobacillales; family Streptococcaceae; genus Streptococcus; species Streptococcus sp. SN3. The sequence goes on along the minus strand of NZ_JAQFJF010000002.1, from coordinate 568,500 downwards.
ACAGTTTTTGTGACAGGAAATACAGCTATCGACGCTCTCAAGCTGACCGTCCAGGCTGATTATCAGCACGAGGTGCTTGACCGTATTGATCCAGCTCGCAAGATGATTTTGGTGACCATGCATCGCCGGGAAAATCAAGGTGAGCCGATGAGGAGAGTCTTTCGAACTCTACGGCAGATTGTAGATGCCCATGATGATGTGGAAATTGTCTATCCCGTTCACCTGAGCCCAGCGGTTCAGGAAGCGGCTAGAGAAATTCTGAGTGACAATGAGAAAATTCATCTGATTGAGCCTTTAGACGTGTTGGATTTCCATAATATCGCAGCTAAAAGCTACTTCATCATGTCAGACTCAGGCGGAGTACAAGAGGAAGCGCCTTCCTTAGGTAAGCCTGTACTGGTACTTCGTGATACAACAGAGAGACCAGAAGGAGTTGAAGCCGGCACCTTGAAGCTGGTCGGTACAGAAACTCAAGCAGTAGCAGAGGCGATGGAAGCCCTGCTGACAGATGAGTCACTCTATCAGGAAATGGCCCAAGCCAGCAATCCATATGGTGACGGTAAGGCTTCTGAGCGGATTGCTCAAGCTATTGCCCACTATTTTAAGCAGACGGCTAGGCCGGAAGAATTTAAGACAGGAGTAAAAAATGTTTAGGAAAAAAGGACTAGAAAAATCATTAGCAGTCTTTGTACTGACAATTGGACTAATTCTTTTCTACAGTTGGAATTTTGCAGCTAACATATTTTATATCGGAATCGCGCTGATTTTATTAGGTATTTTTAGTGTTTTTGTCCTATCTGATCTCTTGGTGACATGGGCTATGATTCTGGGTGTGGTTATCGCAACTCTGATCTTGCTCTTTGATGTAACCTACCTACCGGACAATCAGGTTCTCTTCTTGCTTTATGTCTTCCCTGTCAGTGCTTGGCTGACCAGCCGAGTGAATTTCTATCTTCATCAGCGCTTGGGATTAGTGCAGGATGACAGTGAAGATGCTGCTGAGGCCTATGAAGAAATGGTTCAGAAAGTAAATCAGAAACAAGCTCCAGCCTTTCAGGCCTTGTTGGTCCATTGGGCGCACAATCATCATTTTTATCAAATTCACTCTCGGGAGTACAAGCGGATGCTCAAGAGAATTTTACGACTGCTTAACTGGGACTTCCAGAATGTAGAAACAGTTTACTATGTATCCAATGGTAACTTTCTCGTTCTGGTAGAAGATCTGGATCAGGAAGTCAAGGAATATTTCCAAGAGAAAGTGCGTGAAGATTTAACGATGATGCACTTTGAGAATAAGAAAACTGACCAAAAAATTCAGTTTCAGTCCGGCAGTTTAAAACTGAACGCTCAAAATATTGACAAATTCCATAATTTCGATGACGCTTTGAGCAATCTGGAGCGTCAGCTTGAAACCGACATTATCGTAGAATACTAGGAGGTAAACACATGTCTTTAACAGAAGTATTTTTTATCATCTCTATGGTGCTAAGTATCTTTTTTGCTATTAGCTTTTTGGTCCTCTTCATTTATTATCTGGTTATTTACAATCGGGTCAATAAAAATTTTAGGGCGGTGACTCGTCATGATTAGTCAACTTATTATGATTGTCACTCTGTTCTCCATCTGGATGTCTCTGGCTTGGGCTTTGGTTATTCTATGCTCTTCCGTGCATTTCTGGATGAAACGCAGTGACTTCAACGTGGATACCAGCCCATTGGAACATTATCCTATGGTTACAGTCGTTGTCCCAGCCCACAATGAAGATGTGGTTATCGCTCAGACAACTAAGGCCATTCTGGACTTGGACTATCCTCATGACCGAGTGGAAGTTCTGCTCTTTGCGGACAATTGCTCGGACGATACTTATCAGGAAATGCTGAAAGTACAGGCTATGCCTGAGTATGCTGGACGCAATATTACAATTACAGACCGTACTGGTACGGGAGGTAAGGCAGGGGTGCTGAATGACGCCCTGAAGATGGCCAAGGGTGAATATATCTGTGTCTATGATGCGGATGCCATGCCAGAAAAGAATGCTCTTTACTTCCTAGTCAAGAAAGTTTTGGAAGATCCAGAACGCCACGTTGCTTCTTTCGGACGCAACAAGACCCGGAATGCCAACCAGAACTTCCTGACACGTTGTATCAACCAAGAAATCGTTGTAACTCAGCGTGTTTACCACGTAGGTATGTGGCATCTCTTCAAGATTGGACGGATTCCAGGTACAAACTTCTTGATTAACACTGAGTTTGTTAAGAGTATTGGTGGTTGGAAAAATGGTGCCTTGACAGAGGATACGGAAATTTCCTTTAAGATTATGCAGAGTGGCAAGCTGATTGCTTTGGCTTATAACTCAGAGGCCTTCCAACAAGAGCCAGAAACCCTCAAGTCCTACTACATGCAGCGTAAGCGCTGGGCTAAGGGGAATTACGAGGTAGTTCTTGCCAACTTCAAGCATCTTTTTAGTGGTGGTAACTGGCGCGTGAAACTGGAAGTGTTCAATTATTCTTGTATCTTCTTCTGGTTTAATTTGGCGATTGTCTTATCTGACTTGGTTTTCTTTGCCAATGTAGCGGCGATGATTACCCAGCTCTTTGTACCGGATGTGCGGATTCCTTTCGCTTTTGATGCTCAGAATATCTATATCGTCCAGCTGATGCTCTTTAACTGGCTTCTGATGATTTTGCTTTATCTTTTGCAGATCAATATCGCCCTGGCTTCTCAGTTTGGACAGGCGACCACCAAACAGATTTGGCTGGCCCTTGTGTCCTATTTGACTTACTCTCAGCTCTTTATCGTTGTCTCTTTAGATGCAGTAGGATCTGTTATCTTGGACAAGATTTTGAAGCGGAAAGAAACCAAGTGGGTTAAAACAAAACGATTTGCAGGTTAGGAGAAAGTGTGAAAAGAACAAGATTAAGATTTATTTGGTTTGTGACAATTCTGGCTGTTTTGGCTGCTATCCTGTTGTACACCCGCATGGGCAGTACTCCTAATATCAAAAAGAAGATATACAGCCAATGGTCTAAAGAATATGTCGTAACCAAGGACAAATTGTCTTATATCAGGACGACAAACAGTAAGACTGAAGATGTTGTGCTGTCTGAGGCACAGGGTTATGGCATGGTGATTGCTGTGGATGCAGCTAAGCAAGGCGATGCCAGTTCGGCTGATTTTGAAAAGCTCTACCAATATTATCTAGCTCATCGTCTGAAAGATACCCAGCTCATGTCTTGGAAACAGACGATTAAGGACGGAAAGAGCAATCATGAAGACGAAAACAATGCTACAGACGGCGATCTCTACATTGCTTATGCTTTGATTCAGGCTGCTAAGCAGTGGCCGGACAAGGCGAAAGAATACCAAAATCAGGCTCAGGCTATTCTGAAAGATGTCTTGGCATATAACTATAATGAAAGCAACGGCGTTTTGACGGTTGGGAACTGGGCAAATGCAGAATCGAGATTTTATAATCTCATGCGGACTTCTGATACATTACCGCAGCAGTTCCAAGCTTTCTATGAGTTGACAAAGGATAAGCAGTGGCTGACAATCCGGGATAACATGCTCAGCAAACTTGAAGCAATTAGCGCTGATAATAAGACTGGTTTGATACCAGACTTTATCTGGGTTGAAGGCGACAAAGTTCGGGCAGCTGATGCTGATACGGTTGAATCTGCAAATGATGGCTATTATTCTTATAATGCCTGCCGACTTCCTTACAACCTGGCTCAAAGCAAGGATGAAAAAAGTCAAAAAATGCTGAAGAAGATGTTAAACTTCTTCCTCAGTCAAGAAAAGATCTATGCGGGCTACACTCTGAAAGGGAAAGCTCTCAATAGTAATCAGGCTGGCAGCTTTACCGCTCCGGTATTCTACGCGGCTAACAACAATATGGAATTCCGCAAATTGGTGCAGCAGAATAAATATCTCTTCATGCAAGGTTTGCCGTCAGATAATTACTATGACGCAGCTGTGACAACGATGATTGCTTTAGAAACTTTATAATGCAGAAACGAGCAAGATGAACATTTTGCTTAAGATCATGCAGACAATAGGGTGGGACAAAATGACATTTGTCTCACCTTTTTTGAATAAAAAGATTGAGGTTTATTTCACAGACCGTTAAAATAGAAAGTCTTTATAAGAACACAATATTTGTTCCTAAGGTTATTAAGATTACTATCCGTGAGATTACTCTTCATATTATGAAGAGTAATGTGCTTGTCTCCGTTCCAATAAAGTTCTTGTTTTCTGATTTTGAGCAAAATAGTTTTGTTCGTCAAAGAATTCATATATAATATACGGTACAAAGAGAGGACGAGTATGTATTGTGTAATTGAGATGTACGGGGACTATGAACCGTGGTGGTTCCTGGATGGCTGGGAAGAGGATATCGTTGCAAAAAAGCAGTTCGATGATTATTATGAAGCCCTTAAGTATTATAAAAACCGCTGGCTGCAAATGGCAGACCAGTCACCTTTGTATAAGAGCCGCAGTGATTTAATGACAATTTTTTGGGATCCGGAGGATCAGCGCTGGTGCGAGGAGTGCGATGAGAATGTTCAGCAGTACCACTCGCTGTTTTTGCTGGAGAATGACTGCCAGATTCCTAAGAGCAAGTACCGGCCAGGCTATACTAAGCAGAACGGCCTTGAAAAGCATCGAGCTTGCTCAGTCAAACTAAAAACCACTAAGCCTCTTTAAATCGAAAGAATATATTTTGCAAATCTGATAATAGAGCAGCAGAAGAGACCTAACTTGTTAGAAGTTAAGTTTCTTCTGCTGTTTTTTCTTTTTCTGGATTTTTTGCGAATAGTAAGGTGAGGAGGATATATGGTTCAAGAAATTGCAAAAGAAATGATTAGGCAGGCTCGGCAAGAAGGAGCGCAGGATATTTACCTCATTCCTAAGAGTACTTGCTATGAGCTTTATATGAGAATTGGTGATGAACGCCGCTTTATAAAGACTTATGATTTTGAACTTCTGTCAGCTGTTATTAGCCACTTTAAGTTTGTCGCAGGTATGAATGTTGGAGAGAAGCGCCGCAGTCAGCTGGGGTCTTGCGATTATGACTGTGGGGAAGCCAAGGTTTCAATCCGGCTGTCAACAGTTGGTGATTACCGTGGTTTTGAAAGTCTGGTCATCCGACTCCTTCATGACGAAGACAGGGAGCTGCGCTTTTGGTTTGAGCAATTGCCGGAGCTGCGCAAGAAAATTCAGGCTCGGGGACTCTATCTTTTCTCAGGACCAGTTGGCAGTGGCAAGACGACCTTGATGTACCATTTGGCTCAGCTCAAATTTTCTGGCCAGCAGGTTATGTCGATTGAAGATCCGGTTGAGATTAAGCAAGAGGCTATGCTGCAGCTGCAGCTGAACGAAACCATTGGCATGACTTATGACAGTCTAATTAAGCTGTCTCTGCGACATCGTCCTGATCTCTTGATTATCGGGGAAATCCGTGATCGAGAGACAGCTAGGGCGGTGGTTCGGGCAAGTCTGACCGGAGCTACGGTCTTTTCAACGATTCATGCCAAGAGTGTTCGCGGTGTCTATGAGCGGCTTTTGGAATTGGGCGTTAGCGAGGATGAGCTAAGAATGGTGCTGCAAGGTGTTTGTTACCAGCGTTTAATTGGGGGAGGAGGTGTCGTTGATTTTGTCAGTCAAAACTATCAAGAGCACGAAGCCGCAGTCTGGAATCAGCAGATTGATCAGCTTTTTGCAGAAGGACATATCAGTGCTGAGCAAAGGCAGACCGAAAAAATTGTCTACGCCTAAGCAGAAAAAGATTATTGAGCTCTTTCATAATCTCTTTAGCAGCGGTTTTCACTTAGCAGAGATTGTAGACTTTCTGAGACGAAGTGCTTTGCTGGAGGAAGTATATGTCACTGAAATGCGGGCAGGCTTGTCAGCTGGTCAGTCCTTTTCAGAGATTGTCAGTCGACTGGGATTTTCCGACAGCGTTGTAACCCAGCTTTCCTTATCTGAGCTGCATGGTAATCTGACACTTAGTCTGGGCAAAATTGAGGCCTATCTGGAAAATCTGTCCAAGGTTAAGAAAAAATTGATAGAGGTAGGGACCTATCCTCTCATGCTGCTGGGCTTTTTGGTCCTTATCATGCTGGGCTTGCGCAACTATCTTCTGCCTCAATTAGACAGCCAGAATCTAGCTACTCAGCTGATTAATCACCTGCCTCAGATCTTTTTATGGAGCAGCCTTGTTTTAGCTATCTTGGTTTCATTGGCTGTCTTTTACTATCGAAAGTCTTCCAAGATTCGTTTTTTCAGCAAACTAGCAGCTCTGCCCTTTTTTGGACGTTTGGTACAGGCTTACTTGACCGCTTATTATGCTCGTGAATGGGGAAATATGATTGGCCAGGGCTTGGAACTGAGTCAGATTTTTGCGATTATGCAGGAGCAGCCTTCCCAGCTCTTTCAGGAAATAGGAGAAGATATGGCTGCTGCTTTGCAAGGCGGTCAAGGCTATGCGGACAAGGTGGCGAGCTATCCTTTCTTTAAGAAAGAATTGTCCTTGATGATCGAGTATGGTGAGGTCAAGTCCAAGCTGGGGAGTGAACTGGAAGTCTATGCTGAAAAGACATGGGAGGAATTTTTCCTACGTATCAACCGAGCCATGAATTTCATTCAGCCCCTAGTATTTATTTTTGTTGCCTTAGTGATTGTTTTACTTTATGCGGCAATGCTCTTGCCCATTTATCAGAATATGGAGGTTCATTTGTAATGAAAAAACTTAATACCTTAAAAGTTCAAGCATTCACCCTTGTGGAAATGCTGATTGTCTTGCTGGTTATCAGCGTACTCTTGCTGCTCTTTGTGCCTAATCTGACCAAGCAAAAAGATGCTGTTTCAGATACAGGAACTGCAGCGGTGGTCAAGGTAGTAGAAAGCCAGGCGGAGCTGTATGAACTGAAGAATACCAATGAAAAGGCTAGCCTAAGCAAGCTAGTCAGCGCAGGAAATATCAGCCAGAAGCAGGCGGATTCATATAAGGCTTACTATGGAAAACACAGTGGCGAAACTCAAGTGGTTGCCAATTAAGGCTTTTACGCTGCTGGAAAGTCTCCTCGCTCTTTTTGTCGTTAGTTTTCTACTACTAGGCTTATCTGGCTCGGTGAGGGCTGGCTTCAATCAGGTTCAAGAGCAACTCTTCTTTTTAGAATTTGAGCGGCTCTACCAGGAGACGCAGAGGCTGAGCTTAGCCGGTCATGAGAAGCTTTCTCTCAAGATTTCGGGACGTCAGATTTCCAATGGCTATCAAGAGCTGGACTTTCCACAAACTTTGCAGGAACATGAGCAGCAGGTCATTCAGTTTGACCGGGCTGGTGGGAATTCATCACTCAGCAAAATTACTTTTCAGACGGAGGACAGGACAGTTGTTTACCAGCTTTATATGGGCAATGGTAAGTTTAAAAAGACGACAGCTTCAAGCTAGCATTCTGCTGGAAGCTCTGGTAGCCATGGCAGTTTTTGCGGCTATTGCCAGTCTGCTTCTGGGACAGATTAGCCAGTCTCGTAAAGAGCAGCAGATCCTTCTGCAGCAGGAAGAGGTGCTTCGGGTAGCTCGTATGGCCCTGCAAACAGGACAAGAAGAGCTTCATATCAATGGAATTGCAGTGCGTCAGCTTAAGACAGATAAGCAGCTGCTGGTCTATCACGAAGGGGAGGTAGTTATTCGTGTCCAAAAACCTTAAAGTCAAGGCCTTTACTCTCTTGGAGGCTTTAGTAGCCTTGCTGGTTCTCAGTGGCGGTGTGTTAGTCTTTCAGGCCATGACCCAGCTCTTATCTTCAGAACTGCATCAGCAGGAAAACAATCAGCAGCAAGAGTGGCTTTTGTTTACCGACCAACTGGAGACGGAGCTTTCGCGAAGTCAATTTGACAAGGTAGAAGACAATAAAATCTACATCAGACAAGATGGCAGGGACTTGGCCTTGGGTAAATCCAAGGGCGATGATTTCCGTAAAACAGATAAGAGTGGTCGCGGCTACCAGCCCATGATTTATGGTTTAGAAGCAGCTGACGTCCGTCAGGACGGTAAGCTTGTCCATCTTCATTTTCGCTTTGAAAAAGGCTTAGAGAGGGAGTTCGTCTATCGTGTGGAAGAAGAAAGTTGAGGCTGGGATTTTACTGTATGCGCTATTGATGGCCGCTGTCTTTAGCCTGCTCCTGCAGTTTTATCTCAACCGTCAAGTCAGCAGTCAGCGTTTGCAGCTTTTCAACAGGGAAAGGACGGAAGCCTATGCAATGGCAGTTCTGACAAAAGCTACAGCCAAGGATGATAGCGGTGAGATGGAGTTTGAGCAGGGCAAGGCGGTCTACCGTAAGAAAGGGAAGGAACTGGAAATCAGCAGTCAGCTCAGCAGCGGGCATTCCTATTCCTTTACTTTTACCATTTCTAAGAAGGAGGAAGAGAAAGCTAAGGAAGACAAGAAACCAACTGAGAAAAAGGAGAAAGCGGTTTCGGACAAAGCTGGTAAGTCGGACTAATATAACTGTAAAATCTTTGTAATTTTATATATCTTGGAAAGGGGCCTTATTTTTGGTATGATAGGATGAACGGAGGATTCCATGAATTTTGAAAAGATAGAACAAGCTTATACTCTGATTCTCGAAAACGTCCAGAATATCCAAAACGCTCTGGCGACCAATTTTTACGATGCTCTGATTGAGCAGAACGGCATTTACCTAGATGGAGATACGGACTTACAAGAAGTTCTGGCCAACGATGAAAAAATCCGCGCTCTGCATTTGACCAAGGAAGAGTGGCGGAGAGCCTATCAGTTTATCCTGATGAAGGCTGCCCAGACGGAGCCCATGCAGGTCAACCATCAGTTCACTCCTGATACAATTGGTTTTCTGATTACTTTCCTGCTGGACCAGCTAGCTCACGGAGAGGAAGCTGATGTATTAGAAATCGGCAGCGGAACCGGAAATTTGGCTGAGACTATTCTCAACCATACTCAAAAGAAGATAGACTATCTGGGTCTGGAGCTAGATGATTTATTAATTGACCTTTCTGCCAGCATTGCAGAGGTTATGAACTCTAAGGCTCACTTTGCTCAGGGTGATGCGGTTCGGCCTCAGGTTCTGAAAGAGAGTGACATCATTATCAGTGATTTACCGGTCGGTTATTATCCGGATGACAGTATCGCCTCTCGCTATGAAGTGGCTAGTCCGGATGAGCACACTTATGCCCACCATCTTCTAATGGAACAGTCGCTCAAATATCTTAAACCGGGAGGCTATGCCATATTTCTGGCGCCGAATGACCTCTTGACCAGCGCTCAAGCTCCTCTGCTGAAAAAATGGCTCCTAGCCAAAGCTCAGTTCATCGCGATGATAACCTTGCCAGAGTCTATTTTCTCAAGCAGCAAGCATGCCAAAACCCTTTTTGTCTTGAGGAAGCAAGAAGCGAATAACATTCAGCCTTTTATCTATCCTCTGCGGGATTTGCAGGATCATGAAGAAATGTTTAAATTCCGTCAAAGTTTTCAAAACTGGTACAAAGATAGTGAAATTCAAACAAAATTTTGATATAATGATTTTGAAAACGCTTAAAGAGGTGAAGAAATGTCGAAAACAATTTCTATTAATGCAGGAAGCTCAAGCTTAAAATGGCAACTCTACTTGATGCCGGAAGAAAAGGTCTTGGCTAAGGGCTTGCTGGAACGGATTGGTCTCAAGGATTCTATTTCAACAGTGAAGTTTGATGGTCGGTCAGAGAAGCAGGTTCTTGATATTGAAGATCACACGCAGGCCGTAAAAATTTTGCTGGATGATTTGAAACGCTTTAATATCATCGAATCTTATGATGAAATTACCGGTGTGGGCCATCGTGTTGTGGCTGGCGGTGAACACTTTAAGGATTCAGCCCTCGTTGATGAAGATGTGATTCAAAAGGTAGAGGAGCTGTCTCTTCTAGCTCCATTGCATAATCCAGCCAATGCTGCAGGCATCCGTGCTTTTAGAGAAATTCTGCCAGACATTACCAGCGTGGTAGTCTTTGACACCTCTTTCCATACAACTATGCCGGAAAAAGCTTATCGCTATCCGATTCCGACTAAATATTACACTGAAAACAAGGTCCGCAAGTACGGAGCTCACGGTACCAGCCATGAGTATGTAGCCAAGGAAGCTGCGAAAGTTTTGGGTCGTCCGATTGAAGAACTCAAGCTTATCACTTGCCATATCGGTAACGGAGCTTCTATCACAGCAGTTGATAAAGGCGTTTCTGTAGATACATCTATGGGATTCACACCACTTGGCGGTGTCATGATGGGAACGCGTACAGGGGATATCGACCCTGCCATCATTCCTTACCTGATGCAATACACAGATGACTTTAATACTCCAGAAGATATTAGCCGTGTTTTGAATCGTGAATCAGGCCTGCTAGGAGTTTCTGAGAAGTCTAGTGATATGCGTGATATTCATGAAGCGATGCGGGCAGGTGATGCCAAGGCTCAATTAGCCAACGATATTTTTGTCGATCGGATTCAAAAATACATTGGTCAGTATCTTGCTGTTTTGAATGGAGCTGATGCTATCATCTTTACTGCAGGAATTGGTGAAAATTCTGTGACCATTCGTGAACTGGTTATTAATGGTATTTCTTGGTTTGGCTGTAACGTAGACCCAGAAAAGAATGTTCGTGGTGCAGAAGGCGTGATTTCCAGTCCTGATGCCAAGGTCAAAGTCTTGGTTATCCCGACTGACGAAGAGTTGGTCATTGCCCGTGATGTTGAACGTTTCAAAAATCAATAAAACAAAAAATCCAAAAGCTCAGTTTGACTGGGCTTTTTATATGCTTTAAGAAAGGATTTTCTTGGTTGCTGGCCTTGAAAACATTGAGCGATTCTATCTCATAGTCACTATCAGCACTAGTTTTCAATAAGTGATATACAAAATGCTTGCAGTTAAGAATTGTCTATACAAAAAGAGAAAATTGAGCTATACTAGGAAGGAAAAGGAGGAAGACATGAAAGCAATTCTAAAAAAATTAGAGTACATTCTACTGACTTTGTTTGTCTTATTTCTCAGCCAGATACCATTTATATTTATCCGGCAAATGACATCTTCTGAGAAGAGTTTTTCAGCTGGACAGACTATCTTTGTGCTGGTTGTATATCTTTTGATTGTCTTTTTTGTTCTGAGAATGGCTAAGCAAGAAGAACTGCTGAACCTTGACTTTAGCTTTTTTAAATGGTCTTCGTTTGGCTGGTTAGTTGTTTCTAATGTTGTCATGATTGGTGTCAACATGCTGGGAGCAATTATCATGCTGCTGGAAGGTCAGGCCATTTCTACTGCTAATCAGGATGCCTTGAATGCTTTATTTCAGCATGTACCCAAGATTTTATTAGTGGTAGGTGCCGTGATTCAGGCTCCTATTTTGGAAGAGGTGGTCTTTCGTGGCTTGATTCCTCAGAAGATTTTTACCAAGCATTATGTTTGGGGATTGGTTGTAGGAGTCATTCTTTTCGGTCTTTTTCATGGCCCGACCAATATCGGCAGTTTTGTTATATATGCAGGTATGGGTGCTGTTTTAGCTGCGGTTGCTTATATATTTAAGCGTTTGGAAATGTCTATTTTGGCACACATGTTGAGAAATGGAGTTGCAGTACTCATCATGATACTGACAGGTTTGGTGAACAAGTAGGAAAGCAGAGAATATCTGCTTTTTTGTCATTTGAGGCACAAATTAGGACATTTGAGGGGATTTCTCCCAGCTTGCTCTTACTTCTTCTATAATGATAAGAGAAGAATGGAGAGAATATGCTGAAATTAGAAAAAATCATCCAATTGTTATTGCTGGCTATGTTGACTCAGACGGGACTACTGCTCATGCTTCATCCAATGCCTCATCGCTTGGTCTTTAGTCAGGCTAATCTGCTTTTTATGGTGGGCTTGCTGGGGTTGCTTTTTTGTTGCGCCTTTTATTTTTCCAGAGAACTTCAGGAAATCAAAGGTTCCTTGCGTCAGTCAAGCAATTATCGACACTTGCTTTTCTTGTATTTTTTGATGATTTTGGTCAATGCTGCGGGGATTCTTCTGCTGTGTGGCAAGGAGGCGCAGTCAGGACAGGCGGTGGAGCAGATGCTGACGGAGAGTTTTCTGTCATCTTCTCTTTTGCTTCTGGGGATTGACATCGCCGTTTTATCCCCTGCAGCACCGAAATTTATTGACAGTGACTCCTCTCTTCGCTATCGGAAGAGCTGGGGGATTGCACTAGGTCTGCTCTGCTTTTCCCTTGCGAAAAATCCTCAGGAAACTCTGTGTTTTCTGTCTTATCTGGTTTTGGGGGTAGCTTTTGCCCATCTCCTCAGGCCTTATTTTCAGCGTTTGGAGCTGTCTATGCTGGCCCATATTCTCCGAAATATGATTATTCTCAGCCTTTTACCCTTTTGCTTTTAGAAAGTGTTTTGTCAAATAGAAGAATTATGGTAAAATGGTAAATGAAACAAGGGACTAGATAAGGTCTTCTTGTGAAGTCAAGTGCAGTTCATAGGACTGGATGCTGCATCTGCTGAGAGCTTTGCGGTACACTAGATGAGTGTGCCTTTTTTGTTGAAGAGTAGGGCAGTCGATAGAAATGAGATGAAAGTCAAATGGTGAATCTAAAAGCAATTGCTCCAAATGGCCGAACGGGCCTCTGTGGCATTATCAATGCGACGCCGGATTCCTTTTCAGATGGTGGGCGCTACAACACGGTTGAGACGGCATTGGCTCAAGCTAGAAAGCTGATTGCCGAGGGAGCTCACATGCTGGATATTGGTGGTGAATCTACTCGGCCAGGCAGTTATTTTGTAGCTATTCAAGAAGAGATAGAGCGAGTGGTGCCAGTCATTGAAGCTATTCGTCGGGAAAGTGATATTGTGATTTCTGTAGACACTTGGAAGTCAGAAGTGGCTGCAGCGGCATTGGCTGCGGGTGCAGATATCATCAACGATATTACGGGTCTCTTGGGCGATGAAAAGATGGCAGAGACAGCTGCGGAATATGGCGCGCCAGTCATTGTCATGTTTAATCCAGTGATGGCTCGTCCTCAACATGCCAGCTCAAGGATTTTCCCAGAATTTGGCTTTAGCCCTGCTTTTACTAAGGAAGAGTTATCTCTTTTTGCAGAGCTGCCGATTGCAGAACTGATGTGGAAGTGTTTTGAGAAATCTTTGAAGGTGGCCGAAAATGCTGGCCTTTCGCGTGATAATATCATGCTGGATCCAGGGATTGGTTTCGGTTTGACCAAGCGGGAGAATCTTCTCATTTTGCAGGAGCTGGATAGTCTCCATCAGGCTAGTTTTCCTATTTTTCTTGGGGTTTCTCGTAAGCGGTTTCTCGTTAGTATCTTAGAAGAAAGTGGCTTTGAGGTCAATCCTGAGACTCAGGAAGGCTTCGAAAACCGTGATACAGCTTCAGCTCATCTGACTAGCCTTGCGGCCAGCAGAGGCATTGAAGTTGTCAGAGTGCACGAAGTGGCTAAGCATCGGATGGCTGCTGCTGTTGGCGATGCTATTCGTCTAGCACAGCAGACAGAAGATCTCAATCTAGGTCAGTATAAGTAAGATGAAAAAACAAGAATTACCTGATTTAAGTTGGCTGGAAGCCTATCGGACAGCCAGTCCCAATTTTGGCTTGGAGCGGATGGAGCGTTTGCTGGAGTTGCGGGGCAATCCGCATTTGCAGCTGCCAGTCATTCATATCGCCGGGACGAATGGCAAGGGTTCAACCATTGCCCATCTGCGCCAACTTTTGGAGGTGCGAGCCCTGCGTGTTGGCACTTTCACCTCTCCCTACCTAGTCAGCTACAATGAGCAGATTGCCATTAATGGCAATGCGATTTCCGACCAAGATCTTCAGCGATTACTGTCTCTTTACCAAGAGCTTTTGGCCCAGTATGCGGCAGACTCTAGCTTGCAGGGGGTGACTGAGTTTGAGATTGTGACTGCTCTGGCTTATGATTATTTTGCTCAGCAGCAGGTGGATGTGGCTATTGTCGAGGTCGGCATGGGTGGGCTTTTGGACAGTACCAATGTCTGCCAGCCCTTGCTGACTGCAATCACGACAGTAGGTCTGGATCATGTGGCCTTGCTGGGTGACAGTCTAGAGGCTATTGCCAAGCAGAAAGCTGGCATTATCAAGCCTGGAGTTCCCCTTGTGACCGGTAGGTTGGAGCCAGAGGCTCTGGCAGTAGTCGAGCAAAAGGCTGCTGAAAAAGATGCTCCGCTCTTTTCTTGGTTTCGAGCTTATCAAGTGGAACATCAAGAGTCAGAGAAAGGGGAGCGCTTTTCCTTTTCGAATGCCTATCGGGCCAAAGACTCGTATCAAACAGCTCTGATGGGACTGCATCAGGCGGACAATGCTGGCCTAGCTCTGCACTTGTGTGACCTATACTGCCAGCTGCAGTCGCTGCCCTTATTGACAAAAGCAGAGGTTGAGAGGGCTTTGCTTGCTGCTATATGGCCAGGGCGTTTGGAAAGAATATCGGATCAGCCGCTCATCCTTTTGGATGGAGCCCATAATCCTCATGCCCTGCGGTCGTTGGCAGCGACATTAGACCAGCATTATCCGACTTATAAGAAGCACATTTTATTTACTTGTATCCAAACTAAGGCCTTGGATGATATGGTGGAGCTGCTGCAAAAGATTCCCAAAGCAGCTATAAGCTTGACAGCCTTTGATGATCCGCGGAGTTTTTCTAAAGAGAGCATGCAAGCCCTAGCTGAGCAGCAAGGTCTCTCTTACAAAGAATGGCCGGATTATTTGGCCGATTATTTAGCAGTAGAGCATGAGTCAGATGAGCTTTTGCTGATTACGGGTTCTCTTTATTTTCTGGCTCAGGTTAGAAAATCAATCCTTGAGAATCGCAAGTTAGACTTTGCTGAGCGTCCTTCTCAGTCAAGTCAATTATCAAAAAATAAAAACGAACATAGGAGTATATATGGACACGAAGAAAATTGAAGCAGCTGTTGCCCAGATTATTGAGGCGGTTGGAGAAGATGGAAACCGCGAAGGCTTGCAGGAGACGCCACAGCGCATTGCTAAAATGTACCAGGAAATCTTTGCTGGGCTGGGTGAGACTGCTGAGGAACATCTGGCTAAGTCTTTTGAGATCATTGACAATAATATGGTAGTGGAGAAGGATATTTTCTTTCATTCCATGTGTGAGCACCACTTCCTGCCATTTTACGGGAAGGTTCACATCGCCTATGTGCCTAATGGTCGAGTAGCAGGCCTGTCCAAGCTGGCCCGAACGGTTGAGGTTTATGCCAAGAAACCGCAGATTCAAGAGCGATTGACCGTAGAGATTGCTGAAGCCTTGATGGACTATCTGGGTGCTCAAGGAGCCTTGGTCTGGGTGGAAGCTGAGCATATGTGTATGAATATGCGCGGAGTCAGAAAGCCTGGCACTGCAACGGTTACTACAGCAGCGCGCGGCGTTTTAGCGACGGACAAGGAACTGAAAAATGAAGCTTACAAACTGATGGGACATTGATTTTATCAGTGGTGGAGCATGTCGGGAAAGGCTAGATAGTTTTATCAAGGATGAAATGCAGAAACTTGAATCAGAAAGGATAAGAGAATGGATCAGCTACGCATTAAGGATTTGGAAGTGTATGCCTATCACGGTCTGTTTGGAGCAGAGAAGGAATTGGGCCAGCGTTTTGTGCTGGATCTGATTTTGGACTATGATATGACTCGGGCTGCTAAAACAGGCGACCTGACAGCTTCTATCCACTATGGAGAATTGGCTCATGATTTGACCCACTGGTGTCAGGAAAGCAAGGAAGATTTGATCGAGACCCTGGCTTACAAGCTGATTGATCGGATTTTTCTGACCCATTCTTTGGTGCAGAAGGTCAGCTTGGAGGTCAAGAAGCCTTGGGCACCAGTTCCGCTGCCTTTAGAGACCTGCTCAGTCAAGCTAGTGCGTCAAAAGCGGAAAGTCTTTATCGCTTTGGGCAGCAATCAAGGCAGCCCAGCTGCCAATCTGGATGCTGCTTTGGAAAAAATGGCAGAGCAAAATATAAGAATTTTGCAGGCATCATGCCGTATTGAGACAGAGCCTTGGGGTGGCGTTGAGCAGGATCCGTTTCTCAATCAAGTTGTTGAAATTGAGACTTGGCTCAATCCTGAGGAGTTAATGCAGACACTCTTGGCCATCGAAGCTGATTTAGGGCGCGTGCGGGAGATTAAATGGGGGCCTCGTGTGATTGATCTGGATATCCTTTACATAGGGCAGGAGGAGCTATACAGTCCAGATTTGATTGTTCCTCATCCTTATGTGGCTGAGCGAGCTTTTGTCTTGCAATCTCTGGTGGAAATCGCTCCACACTTTGTCGACCCCGTGCAGAAAAAAAGCATCCGCCAGCTCTGGGATGCGGTTGAAAAATGAGAAAAGAAACTTGTCGCAAGGCAAGTTTCTTTATTGTCTGAACTTTTTCTGAACTTGCTCCTGTATACTAAAGAAAAATCAAAAGGAGTTCAATATGGAACATATGGTGAAAATAGAAGGAGTCTGCAAAAAGCATGGGAGCAAGCAGATTTTAGAAGATATTTCTTTTACAGCTAGAAGCGGGCGGATTACAGCTTTTTTGGGTCCAAATGGTGCAGGGAAAAGTTCGACCTTGAGGATTCTCTTGGGATTAGATCGGGCGACGTCTGGGACTGCGACTTTTGATGGGCAAACTTATCAGTCAATGACTTATCCGCTCAGAACGGTAGGTGCAGCCTTTGATGGCATTGGCGGTCTGCCAAATCGAAAGGTCTATGACCACTTGAGGATTATTGCGGAGAGTAATGCTATTCCCAAGTCTCGGATCAATGAGGTTTTAGAGATGACTGGAATCGCTCATAAGAGGAAGGACCTCTTGTCAAGCCTGTCTCTGGGGGAAGGTCAACGCTTGGGTTTGGCAGCAGCTTTGCTGGGTGATCCTCAGTTTCTTATATTAGATGAGCCGACTAATGGACTAGATCCAAGTGGGATTAA
The DNA here is from genome assembly GCF_030439905.1 of Streptococcus sp. SN3. Classification (NCBI taxonomy): domain Bacteria; kingdom Bacillati; phylum Bacillota; class Bacilli; order Lactobacillales; family Streptococcaceae; genus Streptococcus; species Streptococcus sp. SN3. The sequence continues at coordinate 551,497 of NZ_JAQFJF010000002.1, read as the reverse complement.
GTGGTTTAGAAAGTTCATCCGTCAGCAGGCTGATTTAGGGAAAACGGTACTTCTATCTTCTCATATCCTATCAGAGGTGCAAATGGTGACAGATGATGTAGTCTTGATTCATCATGGGCGAATTATTGAGCAGGGACAATTGGAAGAGGTGCTGCAAGATTCAGACAGTCTAGAAGATCTCTTCTTTGATTTGACAGAGGAGGTTTAAGATGAAAGAAACGATGTCCTTATTGCATTCAGAATGGTTGAAAATTTGCTCAACCAAGGCTTTCAAAGTGAGTATGGCCTTCATGCTGCTATTGGTGCCTATCGTATCTTGGCTGGAGGGTCGGCAGTATTTATCTGTCGGCTTGGATGCCACACCTGAGACGGTTCCCGGCCTGGCAGAAGCCATTGACCCGCTGGAATATCTAGGCCTCAATGGGGCTTCTATGGCAGGCATGGTTTTGGTCATCTTAGCTGGAATTTTGGGAGCTATGGAATTTCAGTCTCATAGCTTGAGAACCAGTCTCTTGACCTGTAATAACCGCCTGAAGTTGCTTGTGGGGAAACTCATGACCTTTGCTTGCTTTTCTCTTGCCAGTAGCTTTTTATCAATCTACTTTAGTTATATGGTCATGCATCTGGCTTTAGGAAAGGAAGGGCTTAATCCAATTCTGCTCAATCAGACAGCTTGGAGTTTGATTTTGTGGAAAACCTTATCTCTAACCTTATTAGGAATCCTTTCATTTTTGTTAGGTTTATTGGCTCGGACCATGCTAGTTCCTCTGCTTTTTCTCGTACCCCAAATCTATAATTTAGGAAACTACCTAGCTGCTCACACGAGTTGGGGAGCTTATCTGCCACAGCCAGCTGGAGAATTGTTTGCGGCAACGCCAACTTCCCAATATGCCAACAATCCCTTCCAAGGGTTGTTGATACTTGGTGCATGGTTACTAGTCATCGGCGGCATGACCTCTCTGCGCTTTTTGAAGACGGATTTAGGAGGGCGATACTGATGATAAAAGCTCTGCTTAGAAGTGAATGGATTAAGTTCCGTTCTTACTATCTCGCTCTTGGTGCCGCCTTGGTGGCTCAGGGAGTCGTTCCATTTTTTCTGATGAATCTTGACTACAGTTAGACAGCAGTTGGCCAGACGAAGGCTCTGAGCGAGGCTTTGCATGCCCTCTATCTGGCGCAGCCTGTCATCGTCATCTTTACTTCCCTCTATTTTGCTCAGGAGTTTGTCAAGTCTGGGATGCGAACGAATTTTCTAACCGTATCAAATAGAAAGACTTGGTTGGCTGGGAAAATCCTTTTTCTGTTCTTGCTGCTCTTGGTTCTCTATAGTGTCATTATAAGTATCTGTTTCTTTGTTATGCTGGCTCGATTTGACCTAGACTTTAGCTGGTCCTTACTGGGGAAATTCCTTTATTACAGCTCTTTTGGTCTTCTCAGCAATCTTTTTCTGGCTTTTTTAACTGCCGGCCTAGCTTTGCTCTTTCAATCTTGGGTTGTGCCTGTGTCGGTGCTCTTTCCTCTCTTGATTGGTCTCAGTCGTTTGTTGGCAACTTTCATCAAGGAAGCAAAATACCTGCCCGATCTGGCTACACTAAATCTTTTTGAGTATGAAGGGCTTCAGCATTCAATAGATCTATCAGGGCTGGGGATACAGCTGCTCTGGCTAGCTTTGGTTTGGAGCTCTGCTATATTCTTAATCTTGAAACGAGATGTTCGCTAGAGGTATGCTATAATGGAAATTATGAGACAGTATCGTATTTTGGTGGTTGATGACGACCGGAGCATTTTGAAGCTGGTGAAAAACGTCCTAGAGCTTGATGCTTATGATGTGACGACGCTTGATCGGATAGAAGAGCTAGAGCTGACGCATTTTGTCGGATATGACTTGATTCTGCTGGATGTGATGATGGAGCCTGTTAATGGTTTTGAGTTGTGTTCCTACATTCGTCCTCATCTTTCGTGTCCCATCATCTTTTTGACGGCCAAGGAGTTGGAGGCGGACAAAGTGGAAGGGCTCTTTCGAGGAGCAGATGACTATATTGTCAAACCTTTTGGGACCAAAGAATTGCTGGCGCGTGTCAGAGCTCATCTTCGGCGGGAGGAAAGACGTGAGGAGCGCTATTCTGAAATTGCTTCTTGTCAATTTTATCCAGAGCGCTATGAAGTTGCCTGTTCTGGTAAAGTCTTGAAATTTTCAGAGCGAGAGTTTAAGTTGCTGCATTTACTTGCTAGCAATCCCAAGCAGACCTTTTCAGCTGAACGCCTGCATACCTTGCTTTACTCAGAAAGCTCAGAAACACAGCTTCGCTCCATCTCAGAATACGTATATCAGATTCGTCAAAAATGCAAACAAAAAGGACTACAAGCAATCGCAACAGTGAGAGGAGTAGGCTATAGATGGCAATTAGAACCCGAAATTTCAAAAGCCTAGTCTGGACAACCAGTTTAAAAATCGTCTTTTTCCATGTTTTGATTTTTGTGCTTATAGGCTATGAATTTACGCAAGGAAGTAATCACGTTCTTTTCACCTTGTTCTTTTGGGCAGGGAGCTTGCTGCTGATTACTTTTTATCATATTTTGAAATTGCTCCGAAAAATCGATAGGGAAATAAAAATGCTAAAGAGCGAGAAGCTTTTAGAAGAAAATCAAAGTCAGCTTTTTCGGATTGAGGAAATGCTAGAAGTCTACAGCGATTTACGGAGCAGCCACCAAGAAAATGCTCGTCTTTTAGAAAGAGAGCTGCAGCATAATCAGGAGTTGATTTTACAGCTATCAGCGACATCGCACGATTTGAAGACGCCCCTAACTGTGATTAAGGGGAATGCTGAGCTCTTGGAATTGGCGCAGTTGGGTCAGCCACAGGCAGACTATGCTACTGAGATTTTGCAGGCTAGTCACAAAATGGAAGAGTATTGTGGCTCTTTGATTGATTATGCTAAGACCTTTCAGATTGATTCTAATCAGTTCAGTCGACTTTCCTTAGGGAGCTTTTTGGCTTCTCTACAGGACGACTGGGCACTGTTCAGCAAACAGGAAAGCTATCGTTTCTACCTCCAAGAAGATTGTGAGCTTAGTCTGATTTTGTTGATCCATTTGGACTATCTCAAGCGAGCTTTACTGAATATCTTACTAAATGCGCTTGAACATGCAGACCAGAATCAAAAGGAAGTCAAGCTAACGGTATCAGTGCAGCAGGACCAGTTAGTTTTTGCTATCTGGAACAATGGCCCTGCATTTTCAGAGGAGATGCTGCTGGTAGCGGAACAGCTCTTTTATCAGAGTGACCAAAGCCGAAATTCAGCTAATCTCCATCATGGTATCGGCTTAGCCTTTTCTAAGCAGGTAGCTCTCTTGCATGGTGGTCGTCTGACTCTGCTCAATCCAGACCAAGGAGGAGCCTGTGTCGAGTTGACTGTGGCTTTAAAAGGCAAATAACAAAGGAAATCAATCAAGATGATAAAAGGACTGAAATGTTTAAAGTTTCAGTCCTTTTTTTGCCGCTTTCTTCTTGACAAAAGATGTAAAGGGAGCTATACTATGTTTGAAAAGTAAAGTTTATTTTACATAACAAAAGGAGGCGGCCTTGGAAAATCGAATTCAAGAATTACGAAAAAGAAAAAAGCTCAGCCAGGAGGAGCTGGCTGAGAAGCTAGAGGTCACGAGACAAACGATTATTTCTTTGGAAAAGGGCCGCTACAATGCCTCACTGCTTTTGGCTCATAAAATTGCATCCTTTTTCGATTTAAGGATTGAAGAAGTGTTTCTCTTTGAGGAGGATGAATCATGAAATGGACTTATTTGTGTAAATGGATATTGGCTATTTTGGTGGTGGTTGGCTTATTTTATCTCCATTTGCAAGCCAATTTTATCCCTAAGGAAATCCTGCCTTTTGTGGGAGTTATCTTGATTGTGGTGATTTTGAAAATTTTTCAAGCGTATGAAAAATAGGAGGCTGACATGGAAACATTAACTAAACAAGAATTTCGGAAAAAACTCCAAAGGAAAGTTATCGTGGGGCGTATCTTAACCTTGATCATCTTGGCAGGACTGGCCTGGAGCCACTTTCACTCTCTGGATGATCAGCAGGAAGGAGTCATGGTCGGCATCCTGCTGGGGCTTTCTTTGATGACCATTCGGTATAATCTTGCCCTAAGACGGGAGGAAAATTTTGAGAAGCTCTACATTCAGGTGACTGATGAGCGCAATCGCATGATTGACGAAAAGACTCGCACTCTGCTTTTTAATATTCTTTTGCTTCTGGCAGCATGCTTGAGCGTTTTGTCTATGGTTTTTCCAATCATCTTAAGTCTCAATCAGTTTCTGACCTTGACCATTATCTTGGTTTTGGGACTTTACTATCTTTTGCGCTTTCTCCTGTCCAAGCGTTATTAACAAAAAAAGCTGGCGACGCCAGCTTTCTAAACAAGCTTTTAACAGAGCTTGTTTTTATTTTCTATAGAGTCGATCATACTGGTAAACGGGGTCCATGGTAACATGGATGCCCAACTTACGTAGGACGTTTTTGTCTTCATCAGTCAGAGTGACGGTGGAGTGGGCCTCGCTGCCCTTGAGATTGCCGAGTTGTTGCATGGCATTTGCTGCATCTTGATTTTCCATGGCTGTGATTGCCAGAGCCATTAAGATTTCGTTTGAGTGGAGGCGCGGATTTCGGCTGCCCAGATGATTGATTTTCAGGCCTTGGATTGGCTTGACATACTCAGGCTCGATCAGCTTGGTTTCTTTAGCAATATAGGCTAATTTCTTAATGGCATTAATCAATACAGCAGCCGTAGGACCAAAGAGTTCAGAGGTCTTACCGGTTACGATTTCACCGTTTGGCAATTCCAAGGCTAGAGCTGGCTCACCGGTGCTTTCAGCCTTGGCACGCGCAGCAACTGTTACCTTACGGTCCAGCGGTGTGATGCCCAGGTCGTTCATCAAGAGTTCGATTTTCTTGACAGCAGATTCAGAAACGCGCTCTGCCTTGAAGTCCAGAATCGTCTGGTAGTAGCGACGGATGATTTCCTGTTGAGATGCCTCGATAGCTGCATCATTGTCTACAATGGCAAAGCCGACCATGTTGACGCCCATATCCGTTGGAGAAGCATAGGGTGATTTTCCAAGGATGCGCTCTAGCATACGCTTGAGGACTGGGAAAATTTCAATATCACGATTGTAGTTGACTGTGGTTTTTCCGTAGGTTTGCAGGTGGAAAGGATCAATCATGTTGACATCGTCCAGGTCTGCTGTCGCTGCCTCATAAGCTAAATTGACTGGATGGTGCAGGGGCAGATTCCAAACGGGGAAAGTTTCAAACTTGGCGTAGCCAGATTTGATGCCATTGATTTGGTCGTGGTACATATTGGATAGGCAAGTAGCTAATTTACCAGAACCAGGACCAGGTGCGGTCACTACGACTAGATTACGGCTGGTTTTGATGTAGTCGTTTTTCCCCATACCTTCAGGTGAGATGATATGGTCCATATCGGTCGGATAGCCCTTGATTGGGTAGTGGATGTAGGAGGCGATGCCATTCTTTTCCAGCTGGCTGCGGAAGAGGTCAGCTGCTGGCTGGCCAGAATACTGGGTGATGACCACTGAGCCTACATAAATATCCAGCTCGTTAAAGGTATCGATTAGTCGCAGCACTTCCTGATCATAGGAAATGCCCAAATCACCACGTGCCTTAGAGTGCTCAATGTTGTTGGCATTGATAGCAATGACAATCTCTACTTGGTCCTTGAGCTCTTTGAGAAGTCTGATTTTATTGTCCGGCTCATAGCCTGGCAGGACGCGGGCAGCATGGAAGTCTTCCAGCATTTTACCGCCGAATTCCATGTAAAGTTTGCCCTCAAATTGATTAATGCGCTCCAAGATATGGTCGCGCTGCAGGTTTAAGTATTTCTCAGAATCAAAAGCAATTTTTTTCATGTATATTTTCACCTCTGCTAAGCATTATAACAAAATTTTCTTCAAATTGGAAAGTTGAAAGGGGAAGTGTCAGATAAAAGAGATAGCAGCCCGAATGAAGAACGGGCTGCCTTTTAAAATTAGTAGTTGGTAATCGTGTTCACCGTTGAGCGATCCAGCTTTTTGACCAACGCTTGCAAGAAGGCTTGGGCTTGTAGGAAATCGTCCATAGCATAGAGAGTTTGGTGGGAATGAATGTAGCGGGCACAGACACCAATGGTAGTAGACGGCACGCCACCGCTTTGGAGATGGGCAGCACCAGCATCCGTTCCGCCCTTGCCGCAGTAATATTGATACTTGATGCCTGCTTCCTCAGCAGTTGTCAAGAGGAAGTCTTTCATAGCTGGCAGCATGAGATGACCAGGGTCAAAGAAGCGAATCAGGGTTCCGTCACCGATGGCCCCTTGACCGCCATAGATGTCGCCCGCTGGTGAGCAATCTACAGCCAGGAAGACCTCAGGGGCAAATTTTGTCGTAGAAGCATGGGCACCACGCAGGCCAACCTCTTCTTGAACATTGGCACCGACAAAGAGTTGGCTGTCTAGTGGTTGACCAGACAAGGCTTGAGCTAATTCGCTGACCATAAGGACGCCGTAGCGATTATCCCAGGCTTTGGAGATGATGTTCTTGCCGTTAGCTGTGAGAATAGCAGAGCTGTCTGGCACGATCGTGTCTCCTGGACGGATGCCGTAGCTTTCGGCTTCTGCCTTATCCGCAAAGCCACCATCAAAGACAATATCTGCAATCTGTGGCATAACTGGTCCGCCAGATCCGCGCGTCAGATGAGGAGGGACAGAGCCTGAGATAAGAGGGATTTCCCGACCTTCACGGGTAAAGAGTTTGAAGCGTTGGCTGCTAACGACCAGCGGATTCCAGCCGCCGATTTCCACTACGCGGAAGGTCCCGTCAGTTTTGATCTCGCTGACCATAAAGCCAACCTCGTCCATGTGGGCCGCTACCAATACATGGGGAGCATTTTCAGCTTCTGCATGGCGTACCCCAAAGATACCGCCTAGGCCGTCGGTGACAACCTCATCGACATGGGGAGTGAGTTTTTCCCGCAGGTAACTGCGAACAGGTGCCTCGTGACCCGAAATAGCAGAAAGCTCTGTTACTTCCTTGATTTTTGAAAATAATGTTGTCATAAACTTACCTTCTTTCTGTCCCCTATTTTATCACTTTTTGCGGTAAATGAGTAGGGAAATCTTATAGCTTGTATGAATCAAGAGGACTGCCTATTCAAGAATCCAACTTCTCCCAGGAAAATCTGAAATATTGTTTGTCGCCTCTGCTCTTTTGTGTTAAAATATTCTACATGAAAGCTAAAAAAATCATTTTAACCACAACCGCCCTTTTGGGGGCTGGAGCGCTGGCTTTTGGAGCAGCCAAAGTCGTACAGGAGCAGAAACGACTGCGTAATCGGGAGGAAATCGTTGAGCTTGTGCGAGATTTCTTTTCCAGTCAGGGTACTATTTCCTGCCTTTATATCAAGCTCTACGAGTCCACAGATGAACGCTTGGTTGGTGGTCTGGTCCTAGAGGACGACCGTCATTTTGCCTTTGTCTATGAAAATGGTCAGCTAAGCTACGAGGAAGAAGCATGATTTTTCCTGTAAATATAGAGGAATTGGCCTCTTATGTCGATGATGGGGAGAAGACTGTCTTCTTTTTCACGGCTGACTGGTGCGGAGATTGCCGATTTATCAAACCTTTTCTGCCAGATATAGAAGCTGAAAATCTTGACTGTCGCTTTATCCAAGTGGACCGTGATGCCTATTTGGATCTGGCCAAAGAGTGGGACATTTACGGGATTCCCAGTTTAGTAGTGCTGGAAAAGGGACAGGAGATTGGCCGTCTGGTCAATCGTGACCGCAAGACCAAGGGCCAAATCAATGAATTTTTAGCTAGTATAAGAGAAAAAGGGAGCGTAAAATGATTTTTACCTATAATAAAGAATATGTCGGCGACGTGTTGATGATTATTGCTGCGGACAATCAAGGAGCTAAACTGGCAGCTGAGCGCAAAGGACGGGTAGCGCGTGTTTACCGCGAAGATAATGGCCAGACTGTTGCTTGGAATATTTTTGAGCAGTCAGACCTTTTTGAAATTGCAGAGTGCGGACAGGTCTTTTTGACAGATGAGCAAGTGGCTATTCTCAATCAGGAGCTGAGCAAGGAAGGATTCCCAGCGGACTTGGTCAATGACAGCCAGCCAAAATTTGTGGTTGGAGAAATTGTTGATATGGTAGCTCATCCAGATAGTGACCACCTGAATATCTGCCAAGTGCAGGTGGCTGCTGATAAGACCGTTCAAATCGTGGCCGGTGCTCCTAATGCCAAAGTCGGCCTCAAAACGATTGTGGCTCTGTCGGGTGCTATGATGCCGAAAGGGAATTTGATTTTTCCGGGAGAACTTCGAGGCGAAAAGAGTTTTGGGATGATGTGCAGCCCACGGGAACTTCAGTTACCTAATGCGCCTCAAAAACGCGGTATCATTGAATTAGCCGATAGTGAACTAGTTGGAACTGCCTTTGACCCAGCCAAACATTGGCAGGGATAAGGGAGAGGATTCAACATCATAAAAAGCTCAGAAATAGGTGAGGTATCCCATAGTAGCCGAGATATAAATAGAGCGAAACGATTTGTGTAGTCGTTTCGCTCTTTTTTTATAGTAATAAATTTAGCGTTATAAATCTATCTCATGCTAATGCTAGAGAAAATAAATGATTAACAGATGAAAAATCAATCTAACACAATGATGAGTATAATGAATCTGCTTCTTACTCATTTTTCTGTCATAGAAAAAACTTACCGAGGTCAAAATTAAAAGTATAGATATTAAAGTTTTCAGTAAAAAATTGAAGAAAAATAGATTCAGAAGAGTTAGGAAAAATAAAAATAAACTTACGATTAATGAGATTTTGGAGCTGCCAATCTTCTTTTTATAAGCAAAATAGGTTGAAAATAATAAAAGAATGGAATAAATAAAAGCTATATAGTTCATTAGATATCCTCCGTAATCTAAAGTGATTTGTCTTACCAATCACCACATTGTCTCAAAAGAAGACGCTGTCGCTATTGCTTTGCGAGTCGATTGTCGACTGAGGAGTGGCTGTGGGAATTTGGCTCGGAGTGCTGTATTTGTATTGGTAGATAAGGCTGTTTAGGCTGTGGTCTTCCAATGCTTTGAGGCGCTTTCTCTTGAAAACAATACCGATGAGTTGGCTGTCAGGATAGGCATAAATCTTGTGGCGAGGATGGTTAAAGGCTGCAAAGTCATGGAGGCCATCCTCCATCCAAAGACTAATCTCGGATTCTTCACTGTCTCGGCTGTAGCGAGCATGACTAATCTGCTGCATGGGAATGCAGTAGGTGGCTGCTGATAAGAGTCCGCTATAACGGTAGGTCACATAGTCGTGGTCAAAGGAGAGGATAGTCGCATGAATGGTTAGTCTGCGAATAGCAAAGATAAGGAGCAGTAAGAAGAAAGCAGCAACCAGCAGACTAAGGACAAAGAAACTAGTGTCTTTGTAGGGGTTGGAGCTAGTCAGATAGTCTACGGCAGCCCAGGCAGAAAAACCTCCGAACCACAGAGAGATTAAGATAAAAAGAATATTTTTCACAGGCGAATGTTTAATGGTCATCGGAGCCTCCGTCGTACAAATCTAGTAGAAAAGGGGCAGAAACTGCAACTTTCCTTTTTATCTATACTATACCATATTTTTTTCACTTTTTGCCTCCTATTACGAATGATAAGTTAGGAGGATATAAAATGTATAATAAAGTAATTGTAATCGGCCGGCTGACGGCTACGCCTGAACTGCACAAGACTGCGAATGAAAAATCTGTGGCTCGTGCAACGGTCGCGGTTAATCGTCGTTATAAATCTCAGAGTGGCGAGCGTGAGGCGGATTTTGTAAATGTGGTTGTCTGGGGGCGTCTAGCTGAGACTTTAGCCAGCTATGCAAGTAAGGGCAGCTTGATTTCTCTGGATGGTGAGCTACGGACTCGTCGCTATGAAAAGGAGGGGGCGACTCATTATGTGACAGAGGTGCTCTGTCATAGCTTCCAGCTTCTGGAAAGTCGGGCTCAGCGTGCCCTGCGTGAAAATAACAGCGGAGCTGATTTAGCAGATTTAGTATTGGAAGAAGAGGAACTTCCCTTTTAAGCAAGAAGCAAAGACTGGGAAATGACCTTGCTCTAAAAAATCATCATTCAGTTTTGCAGGATGCAAGATCTGTGTGAGTGAAAGTCTCTTTCTATCAAGCTTTTAAAAGTTTAATTATGATTACTGAGGTGGGACCAAGAATCAAAAATCATGAATTTTTTAGATTCTGTCTCGCCTCTTTTATTATGGCCATTTCTGGAAAGATTTTGCTTTTTGGCGGCTTTGTAATATAATAATTCTATATGTTTCATAAAGGCGCTTGCGGCATAGGGGGTGAAAAATGGTATCAGCTAAGGTCAAAAAACGGATACAGCATTATCAGAAGAAGGCTCTCTGGCCGCTTTTCATTCTGCTTATCTTGGGTTTGCTTTTTGTTTATTTCAAGGGCGTTTTGCCAGATGAGAAGCAAGTCAAGATTGGGGTGACTTACATGACCATGAACAATGACTTTTACAAGACCTTAAATGCGGAGCTGGAGAAGAAAACCAACCAGCAGGGCAGCAAGCTCTACGTTCGGGATCCTGAGCTGGATGAGGGCAAGCAGAGCCAGCAGATTGACTTTTTTGTCCGAGAAAAGGTTGATGTCATTGTCATCAATCCGGTGAAAAGCAATAGTCCAAGTATCATTTCCTCTCTTCAAAAGGCCAAGAAAGCTGGTATTAAAATCATCGTAGTGGATGCGCCTATCAGTCAGGATGTAAAAGTGGATACGACCATTGTGTCTGATAACTACCAAGCAGGCGTCCTGATTGCCCAGGACATGATGAAGCGTCTGCCTTCTGCCAATATTCTCCTTCTAGAGCACCGCAATGCCGTCTCGGCCATGGACCGGATTCAGGGATTTATTGATACGATTGAAAAACAGCCTAGCTACAAGATTATTTCCCAGAAAGAAACACTAGGCCAGACTGAGGAAACCATGCCGCAGGTCAAAGGGGCTCTGGATGAAGGTTTAGACTTTAATGTAGTTATGGCGCTCAATGATCGAGCAGCCATCGGGGCCTTGGCTGCTATTAAAAATCAAGGTCTTGATAAGAAAATCTCAATCTATGGCGTGGATGGTTCACCAGATATCAAAAACTTTCTGGCTACGACTAGCGATATAGAGGGAACCGTGGCCCAATCGCCCATTCAGATGGGACGCAAGGTGGCGCAGGTAATTGAGCTGATGCAAAAGGGGAAATCCTACGACAGCCAATACCTGATTCCCGTTCACTTAGTCAACAGAGATAATATCAGCCAATACACAGTTACAGGGTGGCAATAATGAGACCTCAAAAAAGTATATTTTACAGCAAAATAGCCCTGATGGTCATCAATCTGGTTGCCATTGTCTATAATGCGTCCATCTATCTTTTTGCGACCAACTATGTAGCAGCTAAGGGCTTCAGTCACTCGCTTTTGGAGCGTTTGGATGCTATTCCGGGCTCTCCCAGCTTGATTTTCTGGGTATCGATTAGCCTCTATGGCAGTCTGCTTTTGGTCATGTACTACCGGGAGCGCCACCCCAATCAGCTGTCCGTCTATGACAAGGCGACTATTATTGAAATCCTGCTCATGCTGGTCATCTTTTCCGTCTTGCACTCGTCCTACAATGGCTTGATTCTTTTGGTGTTTGCGGATATTTTCTATGGCTCTAAAGAGTTCAATGCTTCTAAAGACAAGAAGTACTGGTTTTCTTTCATTATTTTGAGCTTTGGCATGCTGCTCTTGTCCAACTATGACCTCATGTCGCTCTTTATCAAGTTGCCTTCTCTAGATACCTATATTCGGTTTTACCCAGAGTCCGTCCGGTTGTTGCTGCTTTTTGGCAAGAACTTTCTCTACTCCCTCAATATCGTTGTCTTTATGATTTCCTTGCTCTTCTATATCTTGTCGGCTATTACAGAGCGTCATCGGATTGAGGAAGAGCTGCGCATGGCTTCTCAGGCCAATCGCGAGTTGAACTCTTATCTGGCCTTGTCCGAAAAAATAGCAGAAGACCGAGAGCGGAAGCGGATTGCCAGAGAGATTCACGATACATTGGGCCATGCCCTAACGGGAATTTCAGCGGGTATTGATGCGGTCAAGGTCTTGGTTGATATTGATACCAATCGGGCTAAGGAGCAGCTCAATAATGTCTCAGTCGTCGTTCGAGATGGTATCCGTGATGTCCGCGGCTCGCTCAATAAGATGCGACCGGGAGCTCTGGAAAATAACACTTTGAAGGAAGCTCTGATTAAGATTATCCGTGAGTATGAAGCCATCTCCAATTTGGAGATTCATCTCCGCTACGAATGGGATAATATTGACTTGGATATTGCCAAGGAAGACATTGTCTTCCGGGTGATTCAGGAGTCTATTACCAACTCTGTCCGCCATGGGCATGCCAAGACTATCTGGATTGAGTTGCTGGAGGAAGAGTCCTATGTAATGACTATTCAGGATGATGGTGTTGGTTTTGATGAACTCCACTATGGCTATGGACTCAAGCAGATGCAGGAGCGTCTAATGATTATTGGCGGAAGCGTCCGATTTGAAAATCGGGACGGTTTCTACACGCATATCGAAATCCCAAAAATAGGAGGAAGACATGATTAAGGTTTTAATAGCAGACGATCAGGCCTTGATTCGCGAGTCTCTGCAAATCATCTTGTCAGCCCACGCTGATATTGAGGTTGTTGGGACAGTCGGAGACGGCAAGGAAGTGCTGGAAAAGCTTCATCGGGTACGCCCAGATGTGATTTTGATGGATATTCGCATGCCAGTCATGGACGGTGTTCTCTGTACCAAGGCTGTCAAGGAGCAGTATCCAGATGTGAAGATTATCATTCTGACGACCTTTGATGACGATGAATTTATCTTCTCCGCTCTCAAATACGGCGCGTCTGGTTATATTCTCAAAGGGGTTTCGACAGAAGAGCTTCACGAAGCCATTCAGACAGTCTATCGGGGCGGAGCTATGATCAATCCCAATATTGCCACCAAGGTCTTCAAAATCTTTTCACAGATGGCCCAGTCCAATTTTGCTATCACAGTGACGGAGGAAAATATAGAGGACATGAGCCGGACGGAGTGGAAGATTATCCAGCAGATTGGCTTTGGGATTTCCAATAAAGAAATTGCTGCTAAGCTCTTTCTATCAGAAGGGACAGTCCGAAATTACCTGTCAGGCATCCTAGCTAAGCTCAATTTGCGCGACCGAACCCAGCTGGCTATCTGGGCTGTGCAGACCGGAGTCACCCAGAGAGATTTTAGTAAGGAAAGCGACAAATGAAGTGGAGACTGAGACATTTGGCCCTACTGGTTGTCCTGATTATATCTGTTGCTTTGGCTTTTGTCTTTTGGGCCTCAGCTCAGGAAAAAGTCCTTCGTATCGGGGTCTATGCTGGCTCTAGCTGGGATGTGCCTAACAGCCGGGAAAACAAGGTCTTGGACATCCTGATTAAAAAATTTGAAAAGACGCATCCTCATGTCAAGGTCGTCTATGAAAGCGGTATTCCCAAGGATGATTACGCTGACTGGCTGGCAGAGCAAGTCTTGAAAGGCGAGCAGCCAGATCTCTTTATGGTACCGGAAAACGACTTTAGCATGTTGGCTTCGACTGGCGCGCTTAAATCCTTGGATACCCTCCTAACGGATGATGAACGAAAGGCTTTTTATCCGGTGGCTTATGAAGCCGGGCAATATCAGGGAGTCAGCTATGCTCTTCCAGTTGAGAGCAATCCCATCATGATGTGTGTCAATAAAGACCTGCTTGAAAAAGAAGGAATTAGCATTCCTGAGTCAGGTTGGACCCTGGCGGATTTCTATGAGATTTGCAAGAAAGTGACAAAGGATACCAATGGTGATGGTATGGTGGACCAGTACGGTATTACGGATTACACTTGGCAGCAGGCTCTGGTAGCTTATGGCGGCCATCTTACCGATAAATCCGGTATCAATGTAGACAGTTCAGAGATGCACCAAGCCTTGGCCTTTATGAGCAAGCTAGATATGCTCAGCCAGCACTATAAGGTGACTTCTAATGATTTTGATGAGGGGCGCGTGGCTTTCTATCCTATGAGTCTGGCCCAGTATCGGACCTACAAGCCCTACCCTTACCATGTTGCCAAGTATTCTAGCTTTTCTTGGACCTGTATCCCGATGCCGACAGCCAATAGCCAGGTGATGGGAACGCAGGTTAAGACCTCGCTCTTTGCCATGTCTTCCAATACCAAGCAAGAGAAGCTGGCTTGGGAATTTATGCTCTTGCTGTCACAGGACAAAGAAAATCAGCAGGCCTTGTTTGAAAAGTCGCAGGGGACCTCAGTTTTACCATCTGTAGTGAAAAGTCAACAGGCTAGAGAAATCTTACAAGCTGATGATTTTGGCTTGGATTCCTTGACTTCTGAGAGGCTAGATCACATGATGAATCGCTCTATCATTGACATCAGTCTGGAAGTGGACCGTCATACGATGGACCGGATGGACTATCTGATTCAAAATGCTATGCAGAATCAAGAGATTGACAGTGCCTTGCCGAGCATTCAAAGAGAAATAGAAAGCGGAAAATAATCTGCTTTCTTTTTTATTGCTAATTAAGCCAGAAAAAGCACAGCTGACTAGACCAATATGACAAATGTCATATTTTTCCTAACAAATGTCATCTGGGCAAAGTGACATTTGACAATATGAAACCGGTTCCATATTTTGTACAATAAAATCATCAATAAATCCTTCGTCATCTAAAGCCTGACTTGGCTAAGAAATTGAAGGATAAAGGAGGCAGGAAAGATGAAATACCTTGTACTGGTCAGCCATGGGGGACTGGCTGCAGGCGTGCAGAGTTCCTTGAAGATGTTTGCCGGAGACAAGACGGATCAGGTGATTGCGGTCGGTCTTCAGGAGGGCAAGTCAGTTGATGATTTTGCAGTTGATTTTACTCAGGCCTTGTCTGGCTTAAGCGCTGATGACAGTGTCTTAGTTCTGGCTGATATTGTAGGAGGCAGTCCTCTGACGACAGCAGCTAGCGTCTTAGCTGACATGGGTAAGCTCGACTCAGCAGTTATCTTGGGAGGTTTGAACTTGACCATGGGACTGACTGGCTTGGTTATGAAAGACATCTTAGACGGAAAAGAGCTGGCTCAGGCTATCCTTTCCGAGGCCACAGCTGCTTTGCAGGAATTTGAAGTCGTAAGCGATGCAGCTGACGAAGATGAAGACGACATTTAGTGCTTCCGCTATACATTATAAAAGATAAAAGGAGATTTTAAAGATGACAGTATCATTTGTACGGATTGACGACCGCATGATCCACGGTCAAACAGTCACTCGCTGGGCTAAGGAATACCCTTGTGATGGCCTGATTGCAGTTAATAATGCTGCGGCAGGAAACAAGGTTTTGATTCAGGCCTACAAGGGAGCTTCTGACAAGAAGACTTTTGTTTGGACCAAGGAAGCCTTCAAGGAAAAATCAGGCAAGGTCACAGAGTCAGACAGTCGCTATTTCCTCATTACAAAAAATCCCGTGGACATGAAGGAAATCCTAGTAGATCAAGGTTTTGTACCTGGGGATGTTAAGGAAATCATCGTCGGTCCTGCTAATGACCGTCCGGGAGCTGTTAAGCTGGGCAACAACCAGTCCATAACTCAGGAAGAGGCAGAAGCGATTGAAGCGATTGAAAAAGCTGGCTACAAAGTCAAATTCCAGCTCTTGCCAGATGTTTCCATCGGTTACTGGAGCGATTTCAAGTCTAAATTTGGTTTTTAATTACAATAATGAAAAGGAGAGTCTATTATGACAATTTCTTGGCTGCAAGCCGCTTTACTGGGTCTTTTTGCTAGTTTAGCTTCTATGCCTGGTATGGGTGGTTCTAGTATTGGTAACTACACTCTGGGACGTCCACTGGTCGGAGGTTTGATTAGCGGGTTGATTCTTGGAGATTTAAAAACAGGGATTATGGTTGGGGTAGCCCTTCAGGTCCTCTATATCGCTCTGGTAACACCAGGTGGTACAGTTTCCGCTGACGTGCGGGCAATCTCTTACATTGGGATTCCTCTCGCAATCTTGTTTGTTCATTCTAAAGGAATCACCTCTGAATCTGCTATCGCTGCAGCAGCTGCACCAATCGGAGCAGCAGTTGGTACTATCGGTACAGTTCTCTTCTATGGAACAGCCACTACAAACTTGCTTTGGCAGCACATTGGCTGGAAAGCTGTTGAAAAAGGCGAATTCAAAAAGCTTTACGCTGTTGACTGGGTCTATCCTTGGATTTCCCACTTTGTCTTTTCTTTCCTTCCAACCATGATCATCACGAAGTTTGGTCCGAATATGGTTGAACTGATGAAGACTCACCTGCCAATGGATGGCTTCATCATGAAATCGCTCTTTACAGTCGGAGCTCTTCTCCCATGTGTCGGTATTGCCATTCTTTTGAAACAAATCGTTACCAAGGCTGCTGACTTTATCCCATTCTTTGTGGGCTTCACCTTGGCTAAGTCACTTGGTCTTAATTTGGTTGCAAGTGCAGTTGTTTCATTGATTTTTGCAGTAATTTACTATGAATTGGAAGTAATCAAATCAGCTCGAGTAACTGCGCCAGCTGGTGGAGCTGATTTTGATGACGATGAGGAGGATATCTAAGATGGCTGAAAGAAAGAAAATAACTAAAAAGACTTTAGCGAAATCATTCCACCATTGGTACTATGGTCATTTGACTTGCTTCTCTCAAGAGCACATGCAGACTTTCGGCTACTTGACCTCTATGCTGCCAATCGTGGAAGAACTCTACAAAGACAAAGCAGAGCAGAAAGAAGCTATGCAGACCTATACAGCTTTCTTCAACACAGAACCTCAGCTCGGAGCTTTGGTAGTGGGGATTACAGCTGGTTTGGAAGAAGCGCGTGCCAATGGTGACGCTGTTGATGGCGAAACTATCAATGGTATGCGTGCCGGTCTCATGGGACCTATCGCAGGTATCGGTGACTCTTTGGTAGTTGGAACCTTGATTCCAGTTCTGCTGGGGATTGCCCTTGGACTCTCGAAAGGTGGAAATCCTATCGGCGCTCTCTTCTACATCCTTGTCTGGAATGTTCTCATCTATGGCGGTATGCGCTTTGCCTACTTCAAAGGCTATGAATTAGGGGACAAGGCGGTAGAATTCCTTGTAGGACCTAAAGGACAGGCGCTTCGTAAGGCAATCAGTGTCATTGGTGGTATGGTTATCGGGGCAGTTGCTGCAACTTGGGTATCTGTAACGACTTCATTAGAGCTGAAAAATGCTGATGGCGAAGCCTTCCTGAAGCTGCAAGAAAAGATTGACGGTGTTTATCCAGGTCTCTTAACAGCTGGCTTTATCACCCTTTGCTGGTGGCTGATGGCCAAGAAAAAAGTATCACCAAACCTCGTTATGCTCCTCTTGGTTGTCATTGCTTTGATTGGTGTAGCGCTTGGCATCTTTGACCCTCAACTGAAATACTAATTCTCACTCAATTTTAGGCTGGCAGTAAGTCCGATTTGCTGCTAGTCTAATACAAATTTGCTTAGGCAAAATAAAAGAAAGAACGGAGAAAATCATGACAGAACAAGAATTGATTCAAGGCTATGAAACAGAAATTCACTACCAGAAGCATATGATTGAAAATCTAGGACGCTGGTTCAGTCTCTTCTTTGCCATTGCCAGCATCGGTCTTGTTCTGATTTATCTCTTTCATGAGACCAATCTCCTAGCACTGATTGCAGGAATCGTCCTAGCTCTACTAGGAATCTTAGCCATGCTTTTGTTTGGCTATGGTATCTATAGAGGACGCCTAAATCTGCAAAAAGTGATTGATGATTTTGAAGCAAAACTAAAACTTGCAAGATAGACATTCCCCCTAAAGACAAGTCTGAGAGGATTTTAGCTCGGACTTGTTTTTTTGAGTTTAGGGCCAAGTTAAGAAAAAATAAAATTTTTCTTTCATCTAGCCGGTTTTTTTCTTGACTATTTCTGACCAAGTGATAAAATAATAACTATAGATTAGCACTCGATAGTTTAGAGTGCTAAAAATTTAATCTTTGGAGGAAAACTATGTTAAAACCATTAGGAGACCGTGTGGTCTTGAAAGTAGAAGAAAAAGAGCAGAAAGTTGGCGGATTTGTCATTGCAGGCAACGGCCAAGCAGCGACTAAGACAGCAGAAGTTGTCGCAGTCGGTCAAGGTATTCGTACTTTGAACGGTGAGCTGGTAGCCCTGAGCGTTAAGGAAGGGGACAAGGTTCTCGTAGAAAGCCATGCAGGCGTGGAAGTCAAGGACGGAGATGAAGCTTATCTCTTAGTCAGTGAAGCCAATATTCTAGCAGTTGTCGAGTAAGATTAGAAGAGAGGAATAATAAAATGGCAAAAGATATTAAATTTTCAGCAGATGCAAGAAGCAGTATGGTTCGTGGAGTTGACATCTTAGCAAATACTGTCAAGGTGACTTTGGGTCCTAAAGGCCGCAATGTCGTTTTGGAAAAATCCTTTGGATCACCCCTTATCACCAATGACGGTGTAACCATTGCCAAGGAAATCGAACTGGAAGACCATTTTGAAAATATGGGCGCTAAGCTAGTGTCAGAAGTTGCTTCAAAAACCAATGATATTGCTGGTGACGGAACAACAACAGCAACTGTTTTAACACAGGCTATCGTTCGCGAGGGAATTAAGAATGTTACAGCTGGTGCTAATCCAATCGGTATCCGCCGCGGGATTGAAGCAGCCGTTGCGACAGCTGTTGAGGCCCTGAAATCTAACTCAGTTCCAGTTTCCAACAAGGAAGCTATTGCTCAGGTTGCTGCCGTTTCTTCTCGCAGCGAGAAAGTCGGCGAGTACATCTCTGAAGCTATGGAAAAAGTTGGAAATGACGGCGTTATTACCATTGAAGAGTCCAAAGGGATGGAAACTGAGCTGGATGTAGTTGAGGGGATGCAGTTTGACCGCGGCTACTTGTCTCAGTACATGGTAACCGACAATGAAAAAATGGTAGCTGAACTGGACAATCCTTACATCTTGATTACTGACAAGAAAATTTCTAATATTCAAGAGATTCTGCCATTATTGGAAAACATCTTGAAAACCAATCGTCCGCTCTTGATTGTCGCAGATGATGTGGACGGTGAAGCTCTGCCAACACTTGTTCTTAACAAGATTCGCGGGACCTTTAATGTCGTAGCTGTTAAGGCACCAGGCTTTGGTGATCGTCGCAAGGCTATGTTGGAAGATATCGCTATCTTGACGGGCGGTACAGTGATTACAGATGACCTTGGTTTAGAGCTCAAGGACGCTACGATTGAAGCGCTTGGACAAGCTTCCAAAGTCACTGTTGATAAGGACAGCACTGTGATTGTGGAAGGTTCTGGCAATCCAGAAGCTATTGCTAACCGTGTGGCAGTCATTAAGTCACAGATTGAAAGCAGCACTTCTGAGTTTGACCGTGAAAAACTGCAAGAACGTCTAGCTAAATTGTCCGGTGGTGTAGCTGTGATTAAGGTCGGAGCTGCCACAGAAACAGAACTCAAAGAAATGAAACTCCGCATCGAAGATGCCCTTAACGCAACCCGTGCAGCGGTAGAAGAAGGAATCGTCTCCGGTGGTGGTACTGCCTATATCAACGTACTGGACGCTGTCGCAGGTCTTGAGTTGGCAGGGGATGAAGCAACTGGCCGCAACATCGTTCTTCGCGCCTTGGAAGAGCCTGTTCGTCAAATCGCTCTGAATGCAGGCTTTGAAGGTTCAATCGTCATTGACCGTCTGAAAAACTCTGAAGTTGGTACAGGCTTTAATGCCGCGACTGGCGAATGGGTTAACATGATTGAGGCTGGAATCATTGACCCAGTTAAGGTGACTCGTTCAGCCTTGCAAAATGCCGCTTCTGTTGCCAGTCTTATCTTGACAACCGAAGCAGTAGTAGCTAATCAACCAGAACCAGCTAGCCCAGCTCCAGCTATGGATCCAGGCATGATGGGCGGTATGATGTAGAAAATAATGGATTATATATTCGTATAAATTAGGTATAATCTTTGTCTTATATTAATCAATTAGAAAACTGAGCAGATTTGTTCAGTTTTTTTATTGTGACTAGTTATCTAGCAAGCATTAATAATTATGCTTATTTAAAAAATAAATTTATATATATGAATATTTATGGTCATATAATTCATATTTGTTCATTTATTATGCGGCCAAATATTACATTTTTGTTTCAAGAAAATACAAGGAGATGACGGAGGAAATGGTTTTCAATTCTTATATAACAAGGTTTTTGGAGAAATAAACTGGTTTACACATTGTCGACAAAAGCTGAACTGGTAAAGGTAAATAGTTGACTTATAGTCAATCGTATGCTAGTCTAATATATGTAGTATATTGGAAATGTAAAGGAATTTTAATATTTTTACATGTTCGATAAAAAGGAAAAAAGGAAAAAAACGGAGGGATTATTTATGAAAAGAATATCTCATACTATTGCGCGCTTTTTCTTAGTAGCCTTTGTGCTCCTCTTTAGCCTGTTTTCTAGCAGTCAATCTGCCAGAGCTAACACGGTAGACGATGTTATCACCTCAGTAAATGTTTACAATCAAAAGGGTGAAGAACTGACTGACGGCCTTTCCCCTTGGGAAAAATTCCAAATTGACGCAAACTTTGCCTTTAATTATGGCAAGGTTCAGCCAGGAGATACTACGACCATTGGACTTCCTGCTGAATTTGCCTTGGAGGGAGCTGATTTTGAAGTCAAAGATGATGACGGCAATCTCGTAGCGACAGCTGTTGTTGATGCAAGCTCTAAACAGCTTACACTGACTTATACAGACTATGTCCTGACTCGCTCTCATATTGAAGGAAAAGTTCATCTTTTAGCTCGCGTTGATCATACAGTAGCTAGAGATAAAGGCTCTATTCCTCTGAAACTTATCGTTGGTAAGAAGATTGTTGAATATGGAAAAATTGACTACAAAGGTCTTCCTGGCCAAGCAACTCCTTATACTTTCATAAAATACGGCTGGAATAATGCGGATAATATCAAGAGTATTACTTACAGCCTGAATATCAACCAACAAAATCAAGAACTGGATAATGTTGTTATTTCAGATACTCTGGGCTTTAATACCGGAGAAATTGATCTCAACAGCTTCCAAATTCTTAAAGGCTCATGGGTTGTTGACCCGGCTGATAACTCTTACCGACTAAGCCAGCAACGCGAGGATGTGACAGCAAATTATACGATTAATCTTGCTGCTGACAAGCGTTCCTTTACCATTAACATGGGGCATATCGGTGCCAATGAAGGCTTCTATGTTCGCTATCGTGTCAACTTCCCTACAGTTCCGACTGATGGAACACTCTTCCCGAACGAAGCAATCATGCGAGCAGATAATATCGAAGAGCAAAAATCTTCAGTTGCTGTCCGCTACCAACGTGCAAACGGCTATGCACATGGGGATGTCTATGGTGTGCAGGTGACTAAGAAAGATGAAGCTGGTAAAGCCCTAGCAGGTGCTGAATTTACATTGTACGATGAAGATGGTGTGACAATTGTTCAAAAAGCAACCAGTGATGCTAATGGGATTGCTTCTTTCAGCAACTTGATTAAGGAGCATTATCTGATTAAGGAAACCAAGGCACCAGAAGGTTACCAACTGTCAGATGAAGAGATTCAGGTTAATGCCGCTCAGCTCAAAAATTATGGTTCTGGTATTATTTACAAAGACTTTACCAACCGTAAGGCATTGATTACCGCTTCAGGTACCAAGACTTGGAATGATGACAACGATAAAGATGGCAAACGTCCAGACAAGATTACCGTTCGTCTCTATGCAAATGGCACTGAAGTTGCTCATAAAGAAGTTGGTCCGAATGATAAGGGTGAGTGGAAGTATGAGTTCACTGACTTGCCAGCGACTGGTGAAGATGGAAAAGATATTGTCTACTCAGTTACTGAAGACCGTGTTTATGGTTATACAGCTACTGTTGATGGTATGAACATTACCAATACACCAGTTCCAGGAGTTCCGCAACCGCCGAAACCTAGTTCGGACAATAGCTCTAAGAGCAGCTCTAGTTCAAGTAGCTCAAGTAGCAGTAGCACGACTTCTAGCTCAAGCAGCACTACAGGAAGCACTGTTGTGATCATCGAATCAGATAATGGTACTGGCGGAGGAAATGCCTCTAATGTTGGAACCAAGAAAGTTCTCCCTAAAGCGGGTGAGAATGCTAGCTGGATCATGATTGCTGCTGGAGTAGCTCTAGTAGGCTTGGTAGGCTTCATTGTCTTCCGTGCGAAGAAGAAATAAATTTTATCTCTGTTCCCTTAAGGGACAGAGATTTTTTACTCCAAACCCGGATTAGCAGTAGTCGCTTTTTAGAAAGCAAAAAAAGAATGCTTTTTTTACAATCAGTCACTATCTTGTATCCTTTTGTTAATCCAGACTGTGATGTTCCGTAATATAGTTGTTTTAAAATAAAAAGCAACTAAGATGTTTCCTAGAACAAATTAGTTGCTCAGAACTACGGGGAAAGCCGCTTTGATGTGCAAGCGTGAGGCATATCAAAACTTGATATATATAATCTTTCTTAATTCCTAAACCAAAAAAATTATAAGACATCCTTAGGAATATGCTCGGTGTGTAACCATCTTTATCAGGTTTTCGTCAAACATATTTTGCTTCAGTCTTTTCTCGTAGTTTTTTCTATGCGATGCCCCTCTTTTTCTTGTGTCTAAAGGAAGGGGATTTTTTGTGTGGAAAATCTACTTTGAATTTAAGGAGATGATTGAGCTGAAAAAAGCGAAATTAAATAAGCAAAAAAGCCTTGATTTCAAGGCTTTTTTGCTGTTGTTTAGATGCCCCCTGCATGAATTTGTAAGAACTTTTCATATTGAAAATAAACAAAAATGTTGAAATATAGCTGATTTTAGGGAAATACTTTTAGGTATTTTCAATGTCAGGATTTAAAAATGGGGCAAAAGTGGGGCAAAAACAAATTAACGAAAAAAATATCGAGTTCGTGCATCAAGTAAATGATAAATTGCAAGAATAAGTGCAACATTTACTCGAACTCATCCTCTAGAGCTTCACTAGCAGTTCTGTAAGCTAAACATTTTCGTGGTCGGTGATTGATATCATATAAAGCCTTGGTTCCCAAAGCTTTTTTATGTTATAAACTCATTAAAATAACTCCCAGTTAGATTTGGAATATTTTTTATTCTGTGTCATATAAAAATAAATAAAATGAATGGCTATAGCTAGAGCTAAAATGGTTGTTATACTCACTACTATTATAGGATTAGAAGCAAAGATTAAAGAGAGAATAAAGGCAGCCAGATAGAGTGTCGCTTGGACACAGTAGTAACTTTTCGAATAGCGAAGATAGTGTTTGTTATAGGGCCCATTTACTAGGACAGCAGCTTGAAAGAGGCCAAATCCGATATAAGAGAAGCTGGTTGCAAAGAGACGATTAGCTTCAGGATTCAGAAGAAAACTCATCGATACAGTCATCATCATAAGTCCAATGAAAATAGGATAGTGACTGTAAATTAGAAATAGTCCCTTTTGATTAGATTTTTCATCAATAGCATGGTCGAATTGACCAAAATAAAACAAGAACAGAGAAATCATAATAATGAAATAAAGAACCGAATAAATCGAGAAATTCTCGATTGTAAAGAAGTTAGCTAGATTCGTAATCATCTCTCCAAACGTAATAATGACAAGAAGGGAGATGCGCTCGATTAAATGGGGGAGATTTACCTGGTAATGCTTATCTTTACTAATCGAGGTAATTGGCGTAATAAATGTTAGCAGAATACTAGCATAAAGGATATAGACTCCAATGTAAATAGGAAGAAGAGCTGCTAGATAGATTTCTAAACTTCGTAGACCTGTTATCCATAGAAAACCTTTGATACTTTCCCTATGAACATTATCGGTTGATTTTTTAAAAAACTCAACCAAATATTGAAAAAATAAGGTAAGGGTTAATGTACCAATAGCCCAACAGACATAATGAAAATATTGTTGCCAATCAGGTCCAATCATATTGGCTATAAAGAGTAAAAGTCCCATTTTGATAAACATGATTACTATGTTAAATAAAGAGTTCTTTCCATAGCGATTGGTATAATCGGTTTGAATCATCCAGGAATCGATGAGAAACAAAATAGCAATGAAAAAATCAAGGAAAGAATTCCAAGTCAAAATACCGTTATGAAGATGGTCGATTAAAGTAGTTACTTTTGAAATTGCAAAAACAAAAACTAAGTCATAAAAAAGTTCTGAAAATTCTACACGTTTATGTTTAATGAGAGTTGTCATCTTAAGACCTTTCTATTTTAGAAGTACAATTTATTATAACAGAAAATGGTAATAAAAAAAATGAGATGCTTAAATAACTTCATGTGACGCGAATGAACTGCGCCACAAAAGTTAGGTTTTTTCTGTCTAACTTTTGGGGTGCAGTTCAGAAGGGGTGTTTTTTCTATCGTTTTTTAGTGCTAAGACTACACAAAAAAGCCTTGATTCCAAGGCTTTTTCCTGTTGATTTAGATGCCCCCTACAGGGATCGAACCTGCGACCCACGGATTAAGAGTCCGCTGCTCTGCCAGCTGAGCTAAGGAGGCAATAGAAAAAGCTGTATTGGTGCCGGACCTTCACGATTTGTATTGAACCCGCGCAATTAAGCAGGTGGGCAACTCGCTCTAACTGAAGCTGCTTCCGCGTGACACGGCCTGCATGCTGTTAGAAGTCTTTTGTTTCCCTAATAATACAAAAAATAGTCGGTCAACACTTAAGTGTGAAGTCGTACACCACAGCGTTTCTATAATTATAATACCATAAATTTTGAAAAATTCAAGAGAAAAATGTGATTTTTTGCAAACGATGCCATCATTTTTTTAAGTCATCAATCTTATTCTTGGTCATTCCAAGGGCTCGCTCGTATTTGCCATTCTCATTAGGTGTGAAGTAATTGGCATCTTTTATCTTGTCGGGCAGATAGTCCTGCTTGAACCAATTGCCAGGATAGGAGTGAGGGTAGAGATAGTCCTGTGCGTTGCCCAGTTCCTTGCTGCCGGCATAGTGGCCGTCTCGTAAGTGGCGGGGAATGGGGAGGTTTCCATTCTTTCTTAGGTCAGCCAAGGCCTTGTCCATGGCTAGATAGGCTGAGTTGGACTTGGGCGATAGAGCCAGATCGATAACAATATTGGCGATAAGGATACGAGCTTCAGGAAAGCCGATCCGCTGAGCTGCTTCTAGAGCTGTGACGGTATGGACTTGAGCGTTAGGATTTGCCAGACCAATATCTTCGTAAGCGATAACGGTCAAGCGTCGAGCTAGGCTAGGCAGGTCTCCTGCCTCAACGAGGCGGGCTGCGTAGTGGAGACTGGCATTGACATCGGAGCCGCGGATGGACTTCTGCAGGGCAGAGAGAACATCGTAATGGCCGTCTCCATCCTTATCCATGGTGATATAGCTCTTTTGCAGGCTGTTTTCCATCACATCGAGCGTGATGTGGCGGATGCCCTTGCTATCTTCTGGGGTAGAGAGTACGGCTAGATCCAGCGAGTTATAGGCGGAGCGCAGGTCTCCGTTGGTAGAGATAGCAATGAAATCCAGAGCCTCATCATCTAGCTCTACTGGAAAATCAAATCCTCGCTCCATATCCGTCAAGGCTAGCTGAATGGCTGTCCGGATGTCGTCGTTGCTGAGGGGCTCTAGCTCAAATATCTGAACCCGGCTTCTGATAGCAGGGGTGACAGAAAAGAAAGGATTTTCTGTCGTCGCTCCAATCATGATGACCAGACCGCTTTCTAATAGCGGTAGCAGGAAGTCTTGCTTGGTCTTGTCCAAGCGGTGAATCTCATCCAGCAGGAGCACCAGTCCGCCGGAAAATTTAGCCTCTTCAGCGATTTCCTGCAGGCGTTTCTTGCTATCTACGGTGGCATTAAAGGTCCGAAAAGCATATTTAGTTGTGCCGGCAATAGCCGAGGCGATAGAGGTCTTGCCGATGCCGGGTGGTCCGTAGAGAATCATCGAGGACAGGCGGTTGGCTTCAACCATACGACGGATGATTTTTCCAGGTCCGACCAGATGTTGCTGGCCGATAATCTGATCGATGTCGGTCGGCCGCATGCGCAGGGCGAGGTTTTCTGGCATAAGATTTCCT
This sequence comes from Streptococcus sp. SN3, assembly GCF_030439905.1. Lineage (NCBI taxonomy): Bacteria > Bacillati > Bacillota > Bacilli > Lactobacillales > Streptococcaceae > Streptococcus > Streptococcus sp. SN3. The sequence continues at coordinate 525,223 of NZ_JAQFJF010000002.1, read as the reverse complement.
TTCTGCAAGTGTTTTTCTTAGCTTTTTGTGTTACTATTGTAGATAGTAATATTTTATCACAATGAAAAGAGGAAATCATGGCTAAGTACGGTTTTTTGGAGATATTGGACGAGGAAATGGGGAAGAGCTTTCCTTTTGACTATGAGATAAACTGGGACAAGAAAAATCATGCGGTGGAAGTAGCCTTTCTCCTTGAGGTGCAAAATCCAGGCGGGATTGAGACGGTTGATGCTGAGGGCAATGCCTCGGCTGAGGATATTTACTTTGAGGAAGCCGTGCTTTTCTATAATCCGACCAAGTCTCGTTTTGAGGCAGAGAACTATCTGGCTGCCCTGCCCTATGAGCCGAAGAAGGGGCTGTCACGGGAGTTTCTGGCTTATTTCGTGGATTTCCTAACCCAAACGGCTGAGTCTGGTCTCGATGCACTCATGGACTTCTTAGCAGATCCAGAGGCGGCAGAGTTTGAGATGGCTTGGAATGCTGAGGCTTTTGAAAATGGCAGAGCGGATTTGACTGAGACAGACTTTTATCCCTATCCAAGGTATTAGGAGGCGCTTATGGCGGATGAAGAAGGACTAGATTTACTGCAAAAACAGATGGAATTTTCTGGCTGCAAGATTGCCTTGATCAGTGATGACAAGCTGCTGACTATCTTGCGAGACGATATTTCAACCATTCCTTGGCCCAATATGTGGGAGCTGCCGGGCGGTGGCCGCGAGGCCGAGGAAACGCCTTTTGAATGTGTTCAACGAGAGGTTTTTGAAGAGCTTGGTTTGAAGCTTGAAGAAGCGGATATTGTCTGGATTAAGGAATATCAAGGAATGCTTGATCCAGACGAAACCTCTATTTTTATGGTGGGAACTATCACTCAGGAAGATTTTGCCAGTATTGCCTTTGGCGATGAGGGACAGGCTTATCAGATGATGGATGTGAGCCAGTTTTTATCTGATGACAAGGTTATTCCGCAGCTGCAGAGCAGGTTGAGCGATTATTTGGAGGTGCGATCATGATTTATATTGAGCGGGCAGGAGCTGAGGATTTAGAGACCATTATTGCTATTCAGCGAGCGAGTTTTAAGGCCGTTTATGAGAAATATCAGGATCAATACGACCCCTATCTGGAGGAGCGTGAGCGGATTCGCTGGAAACTGGTTGAGCGGCCCAATAGTTTTTATTATTTTGTCAAAGACGGCGAGAAGATTCTGGGCTTTATTCGATTGAATACAAATGACGAACAGACAGCAGGCTGGATTGGAACAGTAGCGATTTTGCCACAGTATCAGAACAAAGGATATGGTTCTGAGGGGCTCGGTCTGATTGAGGAGGCATTCTCCACCATTACGCAATGGGATTTGTGTACGGTTTTCCAAGATAAAGGCATGGTCGCTTTTTATGAGAAAAACGGCTATCATCAGACCCATATTGAGCCCGAAAAAGAAGGCATGGATATGGTTTACATGACGAAGACAATGAAATAAACAAAGAAAGGATTGTTCAGTTAAATTTCTAAACTGAACCCGCCCTAAACACTGTGTCAAAAAAGATAAAGTTCTCTTATACGCAAGCGTCGTCAGAGAATTTCCTATTTTGGCTTTGTGTTTTACGGGCTTGGTATTTTAATGATGGATACTTGGCAGGAATTAACGATTGAAGTGAAGTGTGAGGCGGAGGAGGCGGCCTCGAATATTCTGATTGAACTGGGCAGTCAGGGTGTGGCTATCGATGACAGCGCAGATTATCTGGGGCAGGTTGACCACTATGGTGAGCTTTTTCCAGAAGTTGAGCAGAGCGAGCGAATCAAGATTACTGGCTACTATCCGGATTCTGTGGATATAGAGGCTGTTGCGGCCCAGGCCAATGAGCGACTGGCTGAGCTGGATGGTTTCGGATTGGAGACGGGAGATATTCAGCTGACTCGGCAGGAACTGGCTGAGGAAGACTGGGCGGATAACTGGAAGAAGTACTTTGAGCCGGCTCGGATCACCCATGACTTGACTATTGTGCCGTCCTGGACGGACTATGAGGGAACAGCTGGTGAGAAGATTATCAAGCTGGACCCCGGTATGGCCTTTGGTACAGGCACTCATCCGACGACCAAGATGAGCCTCTTTGCGCTGGAGCAGGTCTTGCGAGGCGGAGAAACGGTGTTGGATGTGGGTACAGGCAGCGGAGTTCTCTCTATTGCTAGCTCACTCTTGGGGGCCAAGGACATCTACGCCTATGATTTAGATGAGGTAGCAGTGCGCGTGGCGCAGGAAAATATCGAGCTCAATCCAGGTATGGAGAACATCCATGTGGCACCGGGTGATCTTCTCCGAGGCGTAGAAATCGAGGCGGATGTCATTGTTGCCAACATCTTGGCCGATATTCTCATCCATCTGACAGAGGATGCCTACCATCTGGTCAAGGATGAGGGTTATCTGATTATGAGTGGGATTATTTCTGAGAAGTGGGAAATGGTGCGCGAGTCAGCAGAAACGGCAGGATTTTTCTTGGAAACGCATATGATTCAGGGCGAATGGAATGCCTGTGTCTTTAAGAAAACGCAGGACATTTCAGGCGTGATAGGTGGTTAGATGCAGCAGTATTTTATAAAAGGAAATCCTCAGTCCCCTCTGGTGGTTACGGATAAGGACACGGCCAAACATATGTTTTCAGTCATGCGGCTCAAAGAGGGCGACCAAGTCACACTGGTCTTTGATGATGGCGTGAAACGACTGGCTCGGGTGCTAGACCCCAGTCAGCAGAGTTTGGAAATCTTGGAAGAGCTAGCAGACAATACCGAGCTGCCGGTTCAAGTGATCATTGCTTCAGGTTTTCCCAAGGGGGATAAGTTAGAGTTTATCACCCAGAAGGTAACGGAGCTAGGAGCCAGTGCTATCTGGGCTTTCCCAGCGGACTGGTCGGTGGCCAAGTGGGATGGCAAAAAGCTAGCTAAAAAGAGTGAAAAGCTAGAGAAAATTGCTCAGGGAGCAGCAGAGCAGAGCAAGCGCAATCTGATTCCTGAGATTCGGTTCTTTGATAAAAAGGCAGACTTTCTGGCAGCCTTGACAGACTTTGACCGCATCATCGTGGCCTATGAAGAATCGGCCAAAGAAGGAGAATCTACAGTTCTAGTCCGAGCTCTGTCGGGCTTGGCAGCCGGCGCAAAAGTGCTCTTTATCTTCGGACCGGAGGGCGGTCTCTCGCCAGATGAAATAGCAGCCTTTCGCCAAGCAGGGGCTGTCTCCGCTGGTCTAGGTCCACGTATCCTGCGAGCTGAAACCGCTCCGCTTTATGCCTTGACCGCAGTCAGTGTTTTGCTGGAATTGAGCAATGACAGTCTTTAAAAAGCAAAATCAGCAGCTATTTTGGCTGCTGATTTTTTTATCATTATTGTCTTTCACGTTTTTTGAAGGCGAAGATTCCTGCAAGTCCGGTCATGACAAGTCCCAAGAGTCCGAGCGAGGATGTCTTTTCTCCGGTTGCTGGGAGGCTTTCTGTTCCTGCCTGTCTGTGGGATGCTTGCTTGTTTGTGCTAGGGTCAACAGCAGTCAAGACAGGGAAGTCTACTCTGCTATGCTGCAGATTGGCTGCTTCAACTGCGGTAGTCGGAGAGCTTGGTTGCTCAATAGGAACCGGTTCAGTTTTCGGTGCGATGTAGACGAATTTGTATTCGCCAAATCCTTCTTGGGCAGAAGCTGCTAGATAGACGATGTCTCCGTCAGTACCAATCAAGTTCTTGGCCTTATCAGCTGTTAGGAAGCGCAGGTCCAGTCCCTTGATGGTGTCAGCGAAATGCCAGTTCTGATCTGCACTTGGATTGATATTTTTGACAGCCAAGATATAGTTGATGATAGCTTGGCGGTTTTCCAGATTGAGGAGACGATTGAGGCTGGCTTCTCGAACACCAGGGAAGTTACCGTTAGACCGGTAGTTGTTGGTCACGACGATAAATTCCTGATTTGGGTCAATCTCCTTGCCTTGGTATTTCAGGTTGCGGACCCGACTGGCATTTGGATTGGCCAGTTTGCCTTCGCGGTCGTATTTGTTCGGCTGGGTAATGTCAAACTCATAGGTAACACCGTCGATAACATCAAAGTTATAAGTCCGGTAGTCAGTATTGACGAGATTTTGCGGTTGGCTATTGTTTGGGTCAATGGTATTGAACTGGCCAGCTGACATTTCCAACCATTCTTTGAGCTGGGCACCGTTGACCTTGAGGATAGCTGTGACATTATCATAGAGATAGAGGTCTGCTACGTTCTTGATGGCAATAGGACCAGCTGGAATGTCTGTGTAGGCCGTTGCATCCCCACGAGTTCCTGCCTTGAAAGGAGCTGCTGCAGATAGGATAGGAAGATTGGCTTCAGGCGTGCCAGCCAGCTCTTGCTTAGCATACCAAAGCTGAGCATTGTTGACGATTTGCACGGATGGATCGTCTTTGACCAGAGCGAAGTAACTAGTGATTGGTGCAGTCGTGGTGCCGACTTGCTGGCGGACATAGTTGATAGTTCCTTGGTGGGATTCTTTAGCAATATCAACGACGCGCTGATCTGCTACATTAGACTTGGTATCTACCTTGCGGATAGAGCCTTTGCTGTCAGTGACTTTCCATTTGCCGTCGGTATAGTTCAGCTTGAGGTCAATGACGCCCAGATGGTCGCCGTATTTTCCAGCCATGGTTACTGGAGTGCCGTTGATTTTACCGTTGACACCGTCTACGCCAGGGTATTTTTCGTAGAATCCAGTTCCATTTCCGCTTGGAAATTCTGCGTGAGAGTGGCCCGTTACAACAGCATCCACACCTGGCAGGCTGGCGATTTGATAGCCTTCATTTTCCTCGCCTTTTTCATACTTGTCATCTCCGATACCAGAGTGAGAAAGCACCAAAGTGATGTCTGCACCGGCCTTGCGCATCTCAGGAATAATATCTCGAATAGCCTCAACAGAATCGCGAACGACCACTTTTCCTTCTAGGTTTGCCTTATCCCAGTTGAGAATCTGCGGCGGTACAATCCCGGTCACACCAATCTTGACAGTCGTCAAGCGACCTTGTGTATCTGTAAAGGTCTTTTCGATGATTTTGTAAGGCTGATAGATGAATTTACCAGTCGCTGGATCCAGCACATTGGCATTGACAAGAGGCATGCCTGCTGTCTCAATCACACGGTTCAGATAGTCCAGACCGTAGTTGAACTCATGGTTTCCTAGCGTACCAGCTTCAAAGCCCAGAGCTTGCAGAGCAGCGTACATAGGGTGCTGCTCGCCTTTCTCCACAGGATCCACAATGGCCTTATAGGTTCCCAGCGGCGTTCCTTGGATGGTATCGCCATTGTCTACCAAAAGGACGTTTGGATTTTCTTTCTTGGCCTTCTCGATCAGCACGGCAGTCTTAGCCAGTCCCAAGGTCTCCACCGGCTTGTCCTGATAGTAGTCGTAGTTGACCAAGTTGGTATGGAGGTCGGTCGTTGCCAAGATACGAACATCGACAGTCTGTCCCTCCACGGGCTTAGTATCCTCAGTAGCCCCTACATTTCGAGCCATAGCCATCAGAGCATCAGTATTTCCACTGGCATTTTCTGGGGAAATAGCAGAGCTAGGATCCGTGCTCTCTTTTGTCGCAGTAGCTTCAGTAGGACTTGCAGCAGTCGTTGGTTTTGTTTCCGCTGCGCTGCTTTCTACTGGAGCAGGATTAGCAGTGACTGCTGGAGTATTCTCATCAGCCTGAACAGCATTTACAGTTGCCGCAAGTGCAGCTGCGCTCAAAAGCGCAACCGTTTTTTGAAGGGATGATTTGGACATAATATCTCCTTTGTTAAAATGAATTTCGGACTTATATTATACTATATTAAAACGCTCTCATCAAGAAGAAATTTCCAGTTTAGAGCTTTCATACTTTCTAATATTGGTTTGAAAATGCTGAATGAAGACATCAGAGGATAAGTGAATAATCAGATGGAGGTAGAATAAAATAGAGTTTTAAAAAATTATGGTACACTATACAGTGACTGAAATAAGTACTTTATTAAGTATAATAAACAAGGAGAATATCATGAAAAAGCGGATTTTTCTCAAAATATTACTTTTAGGGGGAGTGATGATAGGATTAATAGGATGTGGAGAAAAGAGGAGCAGCCGAGATTGGATTGAGAATAAGGTAGCTGAAGTGGGGAGCGTCTATCCCACTGAAAATCTATTTGATTTGTTTAAGCAATTTCCGGATGGGTTTAAAGTAGAGCAAGTGTATATCAAACGTGGGACTTATCTTATCGAAATAACTTTACAAGGGGATAGTAGCAATCACACAATTTCTGGAGTGCTAACCAAGACACGGGCTTCTGATGATGTCACTCAAAAGCCAGAAGAAACAATAAGAGTTGATTATATAGACAGCAATTTTGTCTTTTCTGATGAGGAGAAAGCGAAAGAATTATGGCCTTTTGATGGATTCTTATTTCAAAAGTTAACAATTAATCAGTCTTTTCTATCTTCTTTATCTATGAAATCCAAAAGTTATAATGGCAACAATGGGGCGTTTGATATTGATTATTCGATTCAAAATCAAACTATCAATCAGTATTTTCACAAAAACGAAAGAGAACAGGCAACTTTAGGTTTTGGAAGCTCAAACCGAAACGACGATTATTACTATTATTCAGTAACTGTCAAATATGATAATACTTATTCATTTAGAGAAACCGTGTCAAATTAAAAGGAGATTAAGATGGTGGAAAAAATTTGCTAACATTGGTATTTCTACTTTTGATACTTCAAATTTAGCATGTTATCTATTTTGATAAAATCATTATTAGGAGCAACTGCCTCACCGCCTTGTATCCGCTTTCGTATTTTGGTATAATAGTGATGAGCTCACTTGGGTAAGTCGGAAAGGAAAATAAAACGGAAAAAATCAGACTGCCTAAGCTGGGAAGCGTATCTGCATTTTGCTTGATAAGGAGAGGAGGTTCGCCATGACTGTGTCTGCCTTATTTGAGTTGTTTGTCGCCCTTTTAGGTGTGGCATCTACTTGCTACCTTGTCTACGCTTATTGTCAATTTATCAAAGAAGAAGTTCATCACTTTCTTCACCACAACCCGCCCGTTTAAGGCGGGTTTTTGCTTTTGGGAAAATATATTATATAATGAAACTGGCAAAGCTTGAGGAATGTTTATATGTTTAAGAGAAGAAATAGGATTATGGGGCTTATTGGCCTAACTGTATTGATATTGCTGGGAGTTGGCCTCTACCTAGCTCATAAAAATCATGAATTTCAGGATGAAATATTCAGGATTGTCCATAGTAAGAAAGTGAAGAATCTAATAGAAAAGAAATTAAAAAAATTAGATCCTCATGCTTTAACGGATAAGGGGAAAATTCGTTCTTATAAAATTGCTGATAGGAGCATTCGTCATAATCCAATGGGAGGTATTATGTTTGATATTGTCATTAATGATGACCCTGATATTGTTGGGTCAACAGGCCTTAGAAAATATGGGGAGAATGAGGCAATACAAACTGTCGGTATGGATAGGTCAAAAGGTCTTCAGAAGTTATTAGAGGAGTGATGGCCAAAGACTCATAAGGAGATTTCTTTATTTAGAGGTGAATATATGAAGAAAAAACATAAAATTATCTTATCAGTTGTTAGCTTGTTTATGGCTGTTTGCATTGGAGTAGGTCTCTACCTGACTCACAAAAACCAAGAATTTCAAAATGAAATGTTCAGGATTGTTCACAGTGAGGAAGTGCGGAAGCTGATTGAAGAAGATTTAAAAAGAAAAGATCCAAATGCGTTAACAGACAAAGGGAAGATTCGCTCTTATAAAATTGATGATAGCTCCATTAAGCATAATCCGATGGGGGGAATTATGTTTCATATTATCATTAATGATAGCATAAGTATGGTTGGGAAGACTGGTCTTCAAATGGATGGTGAGAATGGGAAAATTCGTACGGATGGTATGACTGAATCAGCAGGTTTGCGGGCGTTGTTGAAAAGTGATGACAAGTGATTCACTATTCTAGTTATAGCGAAAATCTCTTGCTTTAATTGGAATTGCAAAACCTATACCACATACTAAATTATAATACTCGTAGGAGTGTCTAATGAAGCAAAAACATAAAATTATCTTATCGGTTGTTAGCTTGTTTGTGGCTGCTTGCATTGGAGTAGGTCTATACCTAGCTCACAAAAATCAAGAATTCCATAATGAGATGACAAGGATTGTTCACAGTGAGGAAGTAAAGAAATTGATTGTGGAAGAATTAAAAGCAATCGATCCTAATGCTTTAACGGAGAATGGGAAAATTCGTTCTTATAAAATAGATGATAGCTCCATTAAACATAATCCGATGGGAGGAATTATGTTTAATATTATCATTAATGATAGTATGAGCATGGTTGGGAAAATGGGAATTCAAAAAGATGGCGGAAGTGAGCAACTAAGCTCAGTAGGTATGGATGAATCAGTAGGTTTGCAAGCTTTGGTAGGGGAATGATTCATAAATAGTTAAATGCTTAATTGGCTGAAACACGAGTTCACACTAAATATTAACTTTGACCATGAGAATGCTCTTCACCTCAAAAAGTAAATTTGAGATGATTTTATTAAAAGGAGACTTACAATTTTGAAACAAACGATTTTTAATGCTTCACTAGAAGAAAGTATGAACCTAGTAACGGACAAGTATATTAAAACTTCACTAGAGGATTTTAATGAAAAAGGTTATGGGAAAAAGATTTTGGGATTTTTTACAATGCAATTTTTTCTATTTTTATTCTTTCTTCTAAGTATTTCTCTTGGTTCTAAAAAATTGCAGTTTTTCTCATTGAATATAGGCTTAATAAACGGTATTGTATTTTGTTTAGGATTTATCATTCTTTTTTCCTACTTAAATGATGTGAGGAAAATAAAGAATCAGTCAGTTCTATCTTACTACTATTTCAATAAGTGGATGTATCTTATGATTACAATCCTCTATACGCAATTTTTAGTAATAGGAATATCAGGTGCAGGAATGATATTAGGTGGAATTTTATCTAGTGTGTTGTATACTTCCTTTTTCATCATCTTTTTTATTGGATTATTTCAAAGCTTCCAGAGAAACACACTTGAAATTTTGTATAAACAGCGAATTTATTCAAATCCAACGGCTGATTTCATCAATCGCTTTGTTTCATTTGCTAAAAAGTACGGCGGGCTCATTATGTTAATATCAATTATTTTACGTATTGTTTTTCCAAATTCTGATAGTATTCAACAAGATGGAATTATTAATTCAATTGGGAAGGCCATTATTCCAATATTTTTTCTTCCCTTTATTTATTTTGGGTATGCTTTAGCAGTTGACAATTTCCAAGGTTACTATCTTCAAAAATACTTAGAAGATTACCGACAACTATCAGGATACTCTGTTGAAGAATGGTATGGAAAAGATTCTCAGAGATATAAGAAATCACTGAATCAGAAAGATTAGTCTCTTCGTTTTTTAACAGAAAGCTATCGTTGGATAATTTTAGATTTCACCTCACCCCGCCCGTTTAAGGCGGGTTTTTATATGAACCGTCTTCTAGGTTTTCATATTGGGCTAAAAGTGATAAAATAGTAGGCAGGAATTGGAGAGACGAGATGCCAAAAGAAGTGAATTTGACGGGCGATCAGGTATTGGCCCTTACGAGAAAATATCTGGCTGCGGAGGATGTGGCCTTTATACAGAAAGCTTTGATCTATGCGATTGACTGTCACAGTGGGCAGTTTCGCAGGTCAGGTGAGCCTTATATTGTGCATCCTATTCAGGTGGCAGGAATTTTGGCCACGCTCAAGCTAGATGCGGTAACGGTTGCCTGCGGCTTTCTGCATGATGTGGTTGAGGATACCCGTGCGACGTTGGATGATTTGGAAAGAGAGTTTGGGACGGATGTGCGCGTGATTGTGGATGGGGTTACCAAGCTGGGCAAGGTCAAGTACAAATCCCACGAGGAGCAGTTGGCGGAAAACCATCGCAAGATGCTGATGGCCATGTCGGAGGATATTCGGGTTATTTTGGTCAAATTGGCAGACCGTCTCCACAATATGCGGACGCTGAAGCATCTGCGCAAGGATAAGCAGGAGCGGATTTCCCGAGAAACAATGGAAATCTACGCACCCTTGGCTCATCGCCTGGGAATTTCCAGTGTCAAGTGGGAGCTGGAAGATTTGTCCTTCCGTTATCTCAATGAAGTGGAATTTTACAAAATTTCCCACATGATGAAGGAGAAGCGTCGGGAGCGTGAAGAACTGGTAGAAGAGGTGGTTCAGAAGATTGAGACCTATGCTGGCGAGCGCAATCTGCATGGTAAGATTTATGGCCGGCCCAAGCATATCTACTCGATCTATCGCAAGATGCAGGACAAGAAGAAGCGTTTTGATGAGATTTATGATCTGATTGCCATTCGCTGCATCTTGGATACTCAAAGTGATGTTTATGCCATGCTGGGCTACATTCATGAGCTTTGGCGGCCGATGCCGGGGCGGTTCAAGGATTATATTGCCAACCGCAAGGCCAATGGTTACCAGTCTATCCATACGACCGTTTATGGCCCCAAAGGTCCGATTGAGTTTCAGATTCGGACCAAGGAAATGCATGAGGTCGCTGAGTATGGGGTTGCGGCTCATTGGGCTTACAAGAAAGGTGTCAAGGGACAGGTAGACAGCAGAGAATCAGCCATCGGGATGAACTGGATTAAAGAGCTGATGGAGCTGCAGGACCAGTCTAACGATGCCAAGGATTTCGTTGACTCGGTCAAGGAGAGCTATCTAGCTGAGGAAATTTACGTATTCACACCGGATGGAGCAGTGCGCTCTCTGCCTAAGGACTCGGGTCCCATTGACTTTGCCTATGAGATCCACACTAAGGTCGGTGAGAAAGCCACAGGAGCCAAGGTCAATGGCCGCATGGTTCCTCTGACAACCAAGCTTAGGACAGGGGATCAGGTGGAAATCATCACCAATGCTAACTCCTTCGGACCGAGCCGCGACTGGCTCAATATTGTCAAGACCAGCAAGGCCAGAAATAAAATCCGTCAGTTCTTTAAAAATCAAGACAAGGAGCTGTCTATCTCCAAAGGCCGGGAGCTCTTGCAGGCTCAATTTCAGGAGCATGGCTATGTAGCTAATAAGTACATGGATAAGAAGCACATGGAAGAAGTGCTGCAGAAGACAAGTTATAAGACTGAAGAGGCGCTTTTTGCGGCGATTGGCTTCGGTGAGATTGGTGCCATTAGTATTTTCAATCGTTTGACAGAAAAAGAGCGTCGTGAGGAAGAGCGAGCCAAGGCCAGAGCAGAAGCGGAGGAATTGGTCAAGGGCGGTGAGGTCAAGGTCGAAAACAAAAAAGACACCCTCAAGGTTAAGCACGAAGGCGGTGTGGTTATTCAGGGGGCGTCTGGTCTCCTCATCCGGATTGCCAAATGCTGTAACCCTGTACCGGGTGATGATATTGTTGGCTATATTACCAAAGGACGTGGTGTAGCCATTCACCGGCAGGACTGCATGAATCTCAAGGCCCAGGAAAATTACGAGCAGCGGCTGATTGATGTGGAATGGGAAGACAATAACACGACCAAAGAGTACACGGCTCACATTGATATATACGGTCTCAACCGGTCTGGTCTCCTCAACGATGTGTTGCAGGTTCTGTCTAATACCACCAAAAATATTTCAACGGTAAATGCTCAGCCGACCAAGGATATGAAATTTGCTAATATCCACGTTTCTTTTGGTATTGCTAATCTGTCTATGCTGACGACGGTGGTGGATAAGATCAAGAGCGTGCCGGAGGTCTACTCGGTCAAGCGGACCAATGGTTGATCCATTTCGGAAATCATTATCTAGCTGTAAGTTACCCTTGGTGACTTGCTTAAATCAAAGGAAAAAATATGAAAATAGTGATTCAGCGCGTGAAACGTGCTCAGGTCAGCATTGACCAACAGCTGCGCAGCAGTATTGGACAAGGTCTTCTGCTCTTAGTCGGTGTAGGCCCTGACGATAGTCAGGAGGATATGGATTATGCAGTCAGGAAAATTGTCAATATGCGGATTTTTTCCGATGCTGAGGGCAAGATGAACCTGTCTATCAAGGACATTGACGGAGAGATTTTATCGATTTCTCAATTCACTCTGCATGCAGATACCAAAAAGGGTAATCGGCCAGCCTTTGTCAAGGCTGCTCCGCCAGAGATGGCTAGCAATTTTTATGATGCCTTCAATCTTGCCTTGCAGCAAGAGGTGCCGACTCGGACGGGGATTTTTGGAGCAGACATGCAGGTAGAACTAGTTAATGATGGTCCAGTGACCATTATTCTCGATACGAAAAATCGCTGATAAGAAGCATGAAAAGGAGTTTGAACACTAATGTTCAAACTCCTAATTTTTTTTACTTCTGTAGCAATGAGTGTATAGTTTCCGACAACATTACTAAAAGCCATCAATCATTTCTTGAGGAATGATTTGTTTGATGGTCGTCACTAGCTGATTGATAAGCTTTATGGCTTCAGCGGGCTCAGTGTAGAGTTTTTGAAAATAGGTCTGTATATTTTCTTCAAAATGTTGAGGCAATAGCGTGCAGTTGGTTTTTGCAAACTCCAGCATTCTCTTTTCTCCAGGGTGAGTCTGTTCGTTTAGGGCGAAGAGCAAGTCAAAATAGGAAGCAAAAAATTCACTGCTGCGGTGATTGATACTGAGCAGGTCTTGACGCTTGAGCGCTTTTTCTATTTGTTTGGAGAAAGCTGGCATGGCTTGATCGAGTAGGAGGAGCTGCTTCTTAATAATATTCTTTTTAAGTTCAGCTGGATAAGGCAGTCTGTACTTGTTTTGAAGTGCCTCGTAGCGACCATTTCGGTCGTAGATGATTTTGCTGTGGAGCAGATTGTGCCACATACAGGTGGTGTAGGCATTCTGAGCTTGGTGGTCTAGGACCACAGTCTGCAGGTCTTTATCAAAGCTGTCCAGTGTACGGTAAATGAGCTCAATTTCGATGTCGCTCTTCAGCACACAGTCATCCTCTAGTTCCCAAAACTGATTGCCGATTTCCATGTAGGAGCAGTACTTGCTGAGGATATCGCGTCGAGTCAGGGGAGCAATAGAATCTGTTAAGTAGATATAAACATCATAGTCTGAGTCTTTGTCAAAATGCTGTCCAGTACGAGAGCCACCGAGAACAATAGCTTCCACTTGATCTAGCTGGGCAAATTCTTTAAAAAGTTCTTGTGGCATAATTTTTCCTTACTGATTTTTGACATCATTTTAGCAAAATGTAAGCGTGTTGGCAAGAAGGGAAAAACAGCTTTTGGCATGGTACTGAGCTTGAAAAATTGAGACTCCGAGGGGGATGAAGTGGATAAGCAGGAGCTGGGAGTATTTGACTAAAAAGAAAATCATCTAGGATAGATAGGCTGAAAATTTGACTTTGTGTGATAAAATTTTAGGACTTTTTTCTTTCTTTAATGCATTGTCAGTTTTCTATTTTTTAAACTCAACGCCTTATTTTTATCTGCAACTTTTCTTAGATTTTTGAGATAGATCTTTAAAGAGTTTTTGAGCATCATTTAGTCCAAAAATGAGAAGCATAGCAAACAAGTGGAAGTGGCGATAATCCTTGATTGTTTATGTTTATGATTTCTTTCATTCTTTAGAAATATTTTAGAATTACTTTATAAATTCTTGAAGTTTGTCTTGTATAATCATATTAAAGAAAAGAAAGGAGTCTCTTATCATGGAAAATCTAGTTCAACAGATGCTGAATGCTCTGATTCAAATTGCTTTGTTTGCTTTTCTTCCTTTTGTTTGGTGGTTGATAAGTGCTAGAAGAAAAAGTCCATTTTTAGAATGGCTTGGCTTAAAACCACTAAAAGATGCTGGCAGCCGAAAGATCTGGCTGTGGATTTTGTTGGGTTCGCTATCTTTCTTGCTTCTTTCGTTTTTGCTAGTATATCCTGCTGTAAAAAATCTAGATACAGCGACTTCGAATTTCTCAGGCCTCGGCTTCCAAGCCTTGCCAGCTGTTCTGATTTATGGTATTTTTCAAACTTCTCTGTCGGAAGAACTGTTATTCAGAGGTTTTCTTTTAAAGAGATTGGCTAGCCGCTTATCCTTTGTAGTGGCCAACACCATACAAGCTGCTCTTTTTGGTCTGCTCCATGGCTTGATGTTTATAACAGTGCTCTCTTGGCAGCAAACCCTGCTCATCATTTTGTGTACGGGTGGTATCGCGGCCTATATGGGCTTTGTCAATGAAAAGAAATCTGATGGCTCCATTTTAGCCAGCTGGATCATACATGCTTTAGTAAATGTGATTACGGGTAGTTTATCAGCTTTTATGCTGATTTAATAAATCGATAATTTCACTTAAAATCAAAAAGTTCCGATTTTCCTTGAGAATCGGAACTTTAGATTTAATGACAGGTGAGCAAGGTTTAGGTGTAAGTCAAACGAAGCTGCTTTTACTGATTTGCAGTGCTGTCTAATTTCATTTGCTCAAAAACATAAAGGAAGAAGTCTTTCGAAACTTCGAAATGTCCATATCTTATCTGAGAAGCATATTGGCGCCACTGAGGATGTTGTCGGACTTGGTCAATGGGGCAGTCTTTGACAGGCTGGTAGTAGCTGACATCTCGCCGAAATGGGACGAAGCCTTCAAACATCTTTACTTGGTAAGCTGTGTCATCTAGAATCTTGCCAACTGCTGTAAAGGCCTGCAGTTTTTCCTGACTATTCAGCTGATACTTGGGGCTGTAGTACAGAAGATAGTCCCCCTTTTTCATTCGGTTCAGCGGTGCTTTCTTACCATGGCAGACTTGGCAAAATCCACCTTCTACACCTCTTAGTACATGTTCTTTTGATACGACACCAATCCAAAATCTAGTCATTTTCTGCCTCCAGTTTGATTAAGAGTTGGTTTAATGTTTCTGTATTATTTCCTAATTTTCCAAAGAACGCCTGATCAATACCTTCTACCAGAGGAAGGGCTTGGTTAACCTTTTGCAGCCCCGTATCCGTTAGGAGTATGATGTTGGCACGGCTGTCCTTGGGATGGACTTCCCGCATGATCAAACCTTTCTTGACCAAGAGGCGGATGATTTGGGATACGGTCATAACATCCATGTCAGAAAATTGGGCAATATCGGTCTGACTAACCCATTCTTGCTGACACAGGAGTGCAGCAAGAGTGGTCAGAACGACAAACTGGGGATGGGTCAAATCAATCGTTCTCAGTTTGTTTTTTATCAGCCCATGCCACTTATGGTAGGCGCGGATAAAGAGCAGACCGGTTGATTTTTTGTATTCATCCTTGTAGATGGAGTTAAACTGCGATTTTTCCATTAGCTTTCCCTCTAGATTTTTATAAGTATACTTATTATATTCCGACATCTTATTTTTGTCAATAAAAACCCAGTTTAGACTAAAAAGTCCGAACTGGGTTCTGTTTATAGTTTTTCCACATAAATCTGCTGGGCAATCATAGGATTGATTTGGATTTCTTGAGTTTCTGTCTTAAGAAGATAGGCCTGAGCGAAAGAATCGTATTGGATGAAAGTGATGGTTTGGCCGATTTGCAGGTTGTATTTTTCCAAGTATTTGAGCAAGTCAAAGTCGTCATGCACCCGTTTGATGATATAGTCGCCAGGGGCAGAGGCCTCTTCCAGAGTCAGTTGGTTTTCTTCGTCCAGAAGCTCACCCTTGGCTGGGATAGTGCCTCCGTGAGGACAGGTCTTGGGGTACTGGAGCATGGCATCTAGACGCTCAACGAAGCGCTCAGAAACAGTATGCTCTAGGACTTCGGCTTCCTCATGGATTTCATCAGTCGAGTAGCCGAGATGGTTGACCAGAAAGACTTCAATCAGCCGGTGCTTGCGGTAGAGGTCAGAAACTAGCCTTAGCCCCAAATCAGTCAGCAGGTAGCCGGCTTTTTTATCCTTGACCAGAAGTTCTTCCGCCAGCATTTTTTTCATCATTTCCGTCACAGCTGGAGGTGAAACCTGCATGAGCTGGGCGATTTCTTTATTGGTGATTTTTTTGTGGCGGCTGCCAATCTCATAGATACACTTGAGATAGTCTTCTTTATTTGGGGTCATCTTGCATCCTCGCTGAACTTTCTATCATTAGTATAACAAAAATCGCTGCAAGAATACAGTGTCTAAGCCTTTCTTTGATGTTTAGATTTTCTTCATTGTGATGGTCGCTGGGGTGGCAGGAAGTATGGTCCTTACAGCGTGGATGCGACAGGATGCGTGCCGACAACGCTAGCCATGGTTATTTCTGGGATTACTGGGACAGAAGTGCTTCCGACAACTGTTGCGGATTACCTATATAACCATACCAATGAATTTAATAAAGGTGGATTTGGTACTAGCAGCCGTGGTATTGTCCGAGCTGCCCAGCACTGGGATTTGACGACTGAGACCCTGTTTACAGCTTCCGCAGTCAAAGAAGTGCTTTCGCAGGGGCATCATGTCCTAGGTGCCGTTGGTACTAGCATCTTTGCCCATTATCCAGTAACTCATGAGCTGGTTCTTAAAGGCTATGACAATGGAAAAACCTATGTCCGTGACCCTTATAATGCAGCTAATAATGGCTGGTATCCAGTAGACTATCTCTTTGGAGTCAAGAGCGTAGATCCGACGGATAATACAGAAGGATCCCCCTTTATTGCCATCGAAGGATAAGAAATTCGAGAATAAGAAGACCGCTCGTTGCTTGACGGGCGGTTTTCTGCATTCTATGACTAATATGTTTGTAATCTGTTAAGACTTTATCCTTGGCAAGGTCAGTAAGCGTAAAATTCATTATACAATTATAGCTAGACACACAGTTTTTTTGGAAGCGATTGAGACGAGATTCTATTTTTGGACATATTTGCGATAAAAGTTCTCAAAAAAACATGTAAATAGTTTGACAAACAAAGCTTTTCTCATTATACTATTAACATATCAGGAGGAAAACCATGAAAAAAATCCCAAAACATGTCATTCTAGGTGCAGCAGTTCTTGCTAGTACTGGCATTGCTCACACTGTAGCTGCAGATACAACTCCAGTGGATGCAAATGCCCCTGCAAACCAAGATAAGGCTCTATCTGCAAGCCCAGAAGCTCTTAAACAGCAAACTGAGCAGGTTAATCAAGCCCAAGCGGCTGTTGACCAAGCCAAAGAACAGGTTGCGGCAGCTGAGACTAAGGTTGAAACAGCTAAGAAAGATAATGCTGATACAAGTGCACAAAAAATTGCCGAAGCTCAAGCAGCTGTGACAGAAGCTGAGAAGAAAGTTGCTCCAGCAGAAAACGCGGCCAAGCAAGCCCAAGCAGCTCTTGATACAGCTAAAAAAGTAGAAAACACACAGGCAGCTGTAGCTCAGGATGCTCAAGCTCAAGCAGCTAAGGCACAAAACGAGACTCAAGCTGCTCAGGATGCTGTGAATGCAGCCCAAAAAGCTGTGGATAGCAAACTGGTGAGTGAAAAGGTAACGAAGGCAAAGGATGAGCTTGACAAGGCTAAAAACCACTTAGCTTCTTACGAAGATCAGTTGAAGACAGCTGAAGCTGAAGATGCGAAACGCCAAGCAGTGATTGATCAAGCCCAGGCAGATATCAAAGCAGCTCAAGCAGAAATCAAGGAAAAAGAAGCGAAACTTTCTTCCCAGGACCAAGTACACAATACCTTTACCCTATCGCAAGATTACATCAGGGCAGCAAGAACTATTGATAAAAAAGGATCGGGCCAGTTAACTCCTGAAGCGAAAGAAATGCTTGCAAAAGAAGCAGCGATTCTAAAATCAAGTAATAACTTCATTAGCAGTCAAAAGGATGCTCAACGTATAGTAGATATTAATGATATTCCTAAAGAGATCCTTTTGGAAATTAACTACTATGCTCAAGATTTAATCAACCAAATCCGTAAGCAAGTAGGCAATGCTCCTGTAACATTAACGCAAAATAGTATGGATTATGCGGCGGCCCTAAGCCAAGCAGCCCGTGAGCAAAAATATAGAGCCCAAGCAAAAGATCCTATAACTTCACAAGTGAATGTTCCAAAAGATGTGGTTGCTAAATTTGGGCTTGATCAGTTTGGATATAGAGTTACTGGTTTAAATGAGCTTGGTTTTTATCCTACGTTGGCCAGTCAAGAAAAAGTGTCCGTTGATTATTTGAAGAAGACTATCTATGACAATATTAAATTCCAATTATTTGACCTTGGAGATAGCTTTAGAGACCCCATTAGAACAACAATCTATGCTCAAAAAATAGTTGGCAGCCTAGATAGGCAGAAAAAGGGAGATTATGTAGCTGTTAACTTTAGCAACAACGGCATTATTAACCGAATTAACTTCCTTCTCTTCGCGAATAATGACGGTGATATTCAGGACCCTTCCAAAATAACACCAGCCTTAATCAATCCAAATGCCAATAATCAAGAGGCAGACGCTGCTCGTAAAGATTTGGCGGCTTCGCAAGCTAAGTTGGACGCTGCTCAACGTACGCTAACAAATGCTCAGAACAAGCAGGAGAAAGCCCCATTACTGCGTGAGGTTGTGAAAACTGCTAAGGACAAGTTGGCCAAGGCGGAACGTACTTACCAAGCTGAACTCGAAAATAGCAAGAATTCGGCTTCTGAAGAAACCAAGGCTAAACTTGCGGTTTTAGATAAAGCTCAAGCAAGCTTGAAAGAAAAAGAAGCAGCCCA
This sequence comes from Streptococcus sp. SN3, assembly GCF_030439905.1. Classification (NCBI taxonomy): domain Bacteria; kingdom Bacillati; phylum Bacillota; class Bacilli; order Lactobacillales; family Streptococcaceae; genus Streptococcus; species Streptococcus sp. SN3. The sequence continues at coordinate 506,530 of NZ_JAQFJF010000002.1, read as the reverse complement.
AGCAAGTGCGCAAAAAACAGCTGAGGGAGCTAATGCCAAGCTTGCCGAATTGAAAGCAGCTACAGCGACCGCTCAAGAAAAGGCAACTGCTGCGGCTACAGCTCTGGAAGAGGCTCAACGTGCTGTTCAAGCTGCTAAAGACTATGTTACTCGCTTGCAAAACGCCCCTGCTCTTCTAAAAGAAGCAGAAGCGTCTCTCAATGATGCTAAAGCAAACTTGGCAAGTAAGGAAGAAACCTATAGAGTCGAAAATGCCAAACTTGAAGCTTTGAAAGCAGCTCTTGCAGCCCTTGAGACAGACGACCCAACCAACCTCGTTTCTAAGAATGAGCGAAAGGTTCTGAAAGTCACTACAACAGGAGTGAAGAACGGAAAGAAACCAGTTCAGACCTATCAGGCTCCAGCAGCTCTTCCAAAAACAGGATCTGCTGAATCTTCTCTAGCGCTTGCAGGATTGGGATTGCTCTCTATGCTGGGACTGGCTTTTGCAAAACGTCGTAAAGCTTAAGAGCATTTATTGATAAAATCGAATTCTAGATGAATTGTAGCAAAATCAAAGTTGGAACAGCTCATTTAAACAAAACTCATACTGAGAGAGGACCAGTTTGGTCTTCTCTTTATTTATTGAGTAATTTGTTAAGAACATCTTTATTGTTAGCACTCCAAGGGTTCATATTTTGTTCTTTGCTATCATGTGAGTTTGTGATAAAATCTAATTGTTCTATGTAGATTAGATTTTTTATTGTAATCTCTACAGTTTTGAACTATTATAGCTACAAGAAAGGAGGGGAGCCATGTATCCGAAAGAAGGGAAAGAGCAGCTCTTTCAGCAATTGCAATCAATCGGTTGGTCTCAGGCAGCGTTGGAACAAGTTTTTACAGGGTTAAATAACGAGCAAGGGAAAACATTGACAGAAGAAAGAGATTACCTGCAGGAGGCTCAACTTTTTGGCAGTCCCTTCTTTCAAGAGCTCTGGCAGGCTGAGGAGACTCAAATCAGCAGGTTAGGAGCTCAGGAGCTGCTGGTTTTGGCTATGAATCTTGTTAATATGCCTGAGGAGCTGAGCGGAAACAAGGCAGAGACAGATCTTTTACTGGCTCGGATTGCTCCAAACCTAACACCACATGATCGCTTTTGGAAGATTTTTTCAAGCACCTTGCGCCAGGCTTTTCCAGCAGATGATTTTAGCCAAAGGGATGGCAATCAAAAGCTCAAAAGGCAGCTACATCAGTTTCGCTATGTCATTTCCTGCCAGCAGGCCCAGTGGGTCAGAGATTACTACCGTCAGACTGGTATGACAGATGCAGAAGCCTTGGCCTCCTATCTAAAGGCTTTTCCAGCGCTGCCTTATAACTTTCAAGAATCCTCTCGCTTGCATAATAAAGCCTATATTGATAAGATGTCTAGTCAAGCTATCTATCCGGATGGTCAAGCGAGTCAGGCCAATATAAAAATCCTGATTGATTTTCATACAGAGTTTATTCTGGATCAGGCAGATTGTTTTCTCAATATCATCGATCCAGAGGGGGCTAGCCAAAATGGTATTGTGAATGGCGCCAGCTTTAACTATGGTGAGCGCAATCGTCCGGTCAATCAGGCTTCTCATACTCGCTACGATGTCAAAACGCCTGCAGTCTGGGATCCTCACTTTCGAAGGCTTGCCATTGAAAATGGCGGTCGTAAGTTCAAGTCACCTCAGAATAATCGTGGTCCGCTGGGCTATCGTTCGGCTAAGAGCCCTTATGCTCGAAAGGGGCGGAGTGCTCAGAAACAGGTAAAGGCAGAGATTGCTCGGTTCAAGAAATTGCTGAATCGGCCATCCATCCTCTTGCGTTCCTGGGCTTGGTTCCGTCAGTTTTGGCAGAAGTTTTTCGCACAAAAAAATACGGACTAGCAGGTCCGTATTTCTATCTCTTATAAACTCTTAACTGCTGCAATCGCCGCATCATAGTCAGGCTCGGTATTGATATTGTCGACATATTCAGCGTAGGTCACAGTGTTGTTTTCGTCTAAGACAAGAACTGCACGAGCCAAAAGGTGCCATTCATTGATGAGGACAGCATAGTCATGGCCGAAAGAATGGTCGAAGTAGTCAGAGAGCATGACAGCATTCTCAATGCCTTCAGCAGCACACCACTTGCCTTGTGCAAAAGGCAAATCAACTGAAACCGTGATAACAACGGTATTATCCAAGTCAGAGAGCTCTTGGTTGAAACGACGAGTCTGAGTTGAGCAGACACCAGTATCGATAGATGGGATGATGCTCAGGACTTTCTTTTTGCCAGCAAAGTCAGCCATAGTTTTCTTTGAAAGATCAGTTGCTGTCAAGCTAAAATCGTGGGCAGTGTCGCCGACTTGCAGTTGCTTTCCAGTAAAGGTTACAGGATTTCCGAGAAAAGTTGTCATAGGAAGTCTCCATTCATGTTTGATAGCTTCATTGTACAGCGAATAATGATTTTTTTCGAATAATTTGACTGGAAATTTGAAATCGACTCTATGTGAAGCTCCTTCTCCAAAAATAAAGAGGTTAGGATTTTGTCTTCCTAACCTTTTATCATTATTTGGCCAATCCTTCAGAAATTTTATCCAGATTGTATTTCATCATGCTATAGTAGCTGTCGCCTTCTTCTCCCTTTTCAGCGATTGAGTCAGTGAAAATTTTAGCGTGGATTGGGATGTTGGTGTCTTTAGAAACAGTCTTCATCGGACGGTCGTCCACACTTGATTCGACAAAGAGAGACGGCACTTTGGTCTTACGCAGTTTTTCAACTAAGCTTTTGATTTGGTCTGGAGTCCCTTCTTCTTCAGTATTGATTTCCCAGATATAGGCCGATGGCACATTGTAGGCCTTAGAGAAGTACTTGAAGCATCCTTCACTGGTCACAATCATTTTCTTTTCCTCTGGGATATTGTTGAATTTCTCCTTGGCTTCTTTGTCCAAAGCTGTCAGTTTTTCCACATAAGCTTTGAGATTTTTCTCGTAAGTGGCCTTATTGTCAGGGTCTTTTTCAATCAAACGCTTGGCAATATTTTGTGCATAGATGATACCATTTTCCAAGTTGAGCCAAGCATGAGGGTCTTCTTTGCCCTTTTCACTTTGCCCTTCAAGGTAAATGACGTCAACGCCATCGCTGACAGCATAGTAGTCCTTGTTTTCTTCCTTATTGGCATTTTTGACCAACTTGGTGAACCAAGCATTGCCGCCAGTTTCCAGGTTGATACCGTTGTAGAAGATGAGATCCGCTTGAGAAGTCTTTTTGACATCTTCAGGCAGAGGTTCGTATTCGTGGGGGTCTTTGCCGACTGGTACAATGCTGTGCAGGTCAATCTTATCGCCAGCTATATTTTTGGTAATATCAGCGATAATTGAGTTGGTTGCAACAACCTTGAGCTTGGATGACTCACTGGACGCCTTCTTCTGACCGGAGCAGGCAAAGAGAGTGCAGACTGCTAGCAAAAGCAGGGATAAAAAACCTAATTTTTTCATGGGATTCCTCCATCAAATTTTATTTTAGTTTAGGTTGGTTTTTAAGTTTTAAATAGCGTTGTTTAGGGGCAATAAAGAAAGAGATGAGAAAGATGATGGCTGAGGTCAGGACAATGCTGGAACCTGCAGCGACATTAAAGCTGTAGCCGATAAAGAGGCCCAGTACAGAAGCTAGAGCGCCCAGTCCTGAGGACAGCAGAATCATGGTTTTCAGACTGTTGGCATAGAGGTAGGCCGTTGCTGCCGGCGTTATCAAGAGAGCGACAATCAGAATGGTTCCCACGCTCTGCATGGCTGTCACAGAGACCAAGGTCAAGAGAATCATCAGCAGATAGTGATAGAAGCTGACCGGCATGCCCATGGCTTGAGCCAGCAGGGGGTCAAAGGAGGTAATCAATAGCTGCTTGAAAAAGAGGATGATGATTAAGAGCACAGCTATTCCGACTCCAATACTAATCCACATATCAATGTCCTGTACGGCCAAAATATTCCCAAAGAGAATATGAAAGAGGTCAGTGGAGCTATTGGCAACGCCAATCAGGATCACACCCAGAGCTAGGAAGGAAGAAAAGGTAATCCCAATGGCTGTATCGCTTTTGATAATGGAATTGCCCTTGATGTAGGTGATAATAATCGAGGCCAAAAGTCCGAAGGTGATGGCTCCGATAAAGAAATTAATCCCTAAAATGTAGGACAGGGCCACACCGGGCAGAACCGCATGAGAGATAGCATCCCCCATGAGTGACATGCCGCGCAGAATGATAAAGCAGCCGACAGCTCCAGCAACAATCCCAATGACGATGGCTGTGATGAGGGCATTTTGCAGGAAGTGAAAGTCCCGCAGCCCTTGGAAAAATTCTAAAATCATCCTAGGCACCTCCATTCATAAAGAGCTGGGAGCCGTAAGTCTTTTTCATATTGTCCTTGGTAAAGCTGGTCTCGGTAGGACCGAAGGCAATCAGCTTACGATTGAGCAGGATGACCCGATCAAAATAATCAACCACCTTACTCAGGTCATGATGGACAATCAGGATAATCTTGCCTGCGGCTTTGAGACTGCGCAGGGTAGACATGATAATCTCTTCGCTGACAGAGTCAATCCCGACGAAGGGCTCGTCCAAAAAGATACAATCCGCTTCTTGAACCAAGCAGCGAGCAATCAAGACCCGCTGAAATTGCCCGCCGGACAGCTGGCTAATCTGACGCTCTGCCAAGTCTTCTAAACCGACAATTTTCAATGCCTCAGCCACCTTGTTCCAATGGGAACTCTTTAGCCCCTGAAAAATCTTGAGCTGAGGGTAAAGCCCCAAAGAGACACACTCTTTGACTTTGATAGGAAAATGATAATCAATATTAATCTTTTGCTCTACGTAGGCGACCCTCTGGAGAGAGTTTTGCAGCGGCTTTTGATCCAGCAGAGTCTGGCCTTGGTGGTCAATAATCCCTAGCATGCCCTTGAGCAGGGTGGATTTTCCGGCTCCGTTAGGACCAATAATCCCAGTAATGGTTGGCTCCTTAATGGTTAATGAAAGGGGCTCAAGAGCCAGCGTATCCTGATAGCTGACAGTCAAATCTTTAATCGTAATCATCTCATACACCTCTATGGTTTTAATATACATTAAAACAAAAATTAAGTCAAGTTAATTTTTAGTAAATTTTTAAAATTAATATAAGAAATGTTTGAAAAAAGAAGTGGATTTTGATAAGGTTATATCAAAAGCATGAAAGTGAGAAGAAGATGACACGACTACAAGATGATTTCTATGATGCGGTTAATGGTGAGTGGGCCAAGACGGCGGTTATTCCTGATGATAAGCCAGTGACGGGCGGCTTCATGGATTTGGCAGATGAGATTGAGGAACTTATGCTCGCAACGACCGACAAATGGCTGGCTGGAGATGGAGTGCCAGAAGATGCCATTCTGCAGAACTTTGTTGCTTACCATCGCTTGGCAGCGGATTATGATAAACGGGAAGCGGCTGGTATTGAGCCTGCGCGTGCTTACATTGATGAAATTCGCAACCTAGCGTCTTTTGAAGACTATGCTTCTAAGATTGCTGATTTTGAGCTGGCTGGCAAGCCGACTTATTTCCCCTTTGGTGTGGCACCTGACTTTATGGATGCCCGAATCAATGTCCTCTGGGCAGACGGACCGGGAACAATTTTGCCAGATACGACCTACTATGCGGAGGACCATCCGCAGAAGGCGGATCTTCTTGCAAAATGGCGCAAGGCTCAGGAAGATTTGCTGGCCAAATTTGATTTTGCTGAGGAGGAAATTAAGGATCTTTTGGATAAAGTCTTGGAGCTGGATGCTGTTTTTGCTCAGTATGTTCTGTCTAGTGAAGAAAGCTCTGAGTATGCTAAGCTCTATCATCCTTATAAGTGGGAAGATTTCAAAGCCTTGGTGCCAGAGTTGCCTCTGGCGGATATTTTCACCAAGTTAATCGGTCAAGAACCCGACCAAGTCATTGTGCCGGAAGAGCGTTTTTGGCAGGCAGCTAAGGATATCTATACAGCCACTAACTGGGATAAACTCCATGCTTTGCTGATTCTCTCTGCGGTCCGCAATACAACACCTTACCTAACGGATGACATCCGTGTCTTGGCAGGAGCTTATCATCGTGCTCTATCAGGGACTCCTCAGGCTCAGGACAAGAAAAAAGCAGCCTTTTACCTAGCCCAAGGTCCCTTTAATCAAGCTGTCGGTCTTTGGTATGCCGGTCAAAAGTTCTCACCAGAAGCCAAGGCTGATGTGGAGCAGAAAGTGGCGACGATGATTGAAGTTTATAAAAATCGCCTGGCCCAGAATGACTGGCTGACACCAGAAACTCGGGACAAGGCTATTGTCAAACTCAATGTCATCAAGCCTTATATTGGCTATCCTGATGAACTTCCTGAGCGTTACTCTCGAAAGGTTGTAGACGAAAAGCTGACTCTCTTTGAAAATGCTCAGAAGCTGAGCCAGATTGATATTGCTTACAGCTGGAGCAAGTGGAATCAACCAGTAGATTACAAGGAATGGGGTATGCCAGCCCATATGGTCAATGCCTACTACAATCCACAGAAAAACCTGATTGTCTTTCCAGCGGCTATCCTGCAGGCGCCTTTCTATGACCTGCACCAGTCCTCTTCAGCTAATTATGGTGGTATCGGAGCGGTCATCGCCCATGAGATTTCTCATGCTTTTGATACCAATGGTGCTTCCTTTGATGAAAATGGCAGCCTTAATAATTGGTGGACGGAGCATGACTACCAAGCCTTTACCGAACGGACTCAAAAGGTCATTGATCAGTTCGAAGGACAGGATTCCTATGGTGCTAAGGTCAATGGCAAGCTGACTGTTTCAGAAAATGTGGCAGATCTGGGCGGTATTGCAGCTGCCTTAGAAGCAGCCAAGAAAGAAGCGGATTTCTCTGCTGAGGAATTCTTTACCAACTTTGCACGCATCTGGCGGATGAAAGGTCGAGAGGAATATATGAAGCTCTTGGCAAGCGTTGATGTCCATGCGCCAGCCAAGCTTCGGACCAATGTGCAGCTGCCTAACTTTGACGATTTCTTTACGACCTTTGATGTGCAAGAGGGAGATGGCATGTGGCGGAGCCCAGAAGAGCGGGTGGTCATCTGGTGATGCAGAGATAAGACGTTTATCGAATCTTGCTCAAATCAAAAATAATCGAGTGCATTTCAATAGTCTGCTTTTGGTTTTGAAAGCAGACTATTTTGTCAAAGAAAATATAAAGCGTTTACATTTTTCTAGCCTTGTGCTATACTGTAGTTGATAACAAAAAATAAACAAAACATCCAAATAGAATAGATTTCAAAGTGTTTATTAATGAATAATAAAGAAAAGAGATGTTCTTATGGTAAAACGATTCATTAGTTCAAATGCTTCAGAAATTTTAAGTATGACTGCGCCGGAGCTGAAACAGAGCATCAAGGCCAGTGAGGGCCGCGTTATCCTGTCTGAAAACGTAGCTTTCAAAGAATCTTATATCGGTGATGTGACCAATGCAGAGATTGCTAGGTCTTTTGGTGCTGACTTGATTTTGCTGAATGGGATTGATATCTTCCAGCCTTTTGTGGCTGGTCTGGATGCCAAGGAAGATTTTGTTAAGGAGCTGCACCGCTTGGTGGGGCGTCCTATCGGTATCAATCTAGAGCCGGTGGACAGTCAGGCCCAGATGGCAGGAGAACGCCTGATTATCAATGAGGGGCGTCAGGCTAGTCTAGCGACCGTTCAGCGAGCAGAAGAGTTGGGCGTTGACTTTATCTGCCTGACGGGTAATCCGGGAACTGGTGTCACCAATCAAGCCATTATTGACACCATTCGAGTGGTCAAGGAGAATTTTTCAGGTCTGCTGATTGCAGGCAAAATGCATGCTTCGGGTGTGGATGAGCCGGTAGCAGACCTAGAAGCAATCGCTCAATTTATCGAAGCTGGTGTTGATATTGTCCTAGCACCGGCAGTCGGCAGTGTGCCAGGCTTTGATGAGCAGGACTTGAAGCAGATTGTCCGACTGGCCCATCAAAAGGGGGCTCTGGTTATGAGTGCTATCGGTACCAGTCAGGAGAGTGCTGATGAGGATATTGTCAAGCAAATGGCTATCCGCAACAAAATCTGCGGTGTAGATATCCAGCATATCGGAGATTCAGGCTACGGCTGTCTGGCTCCGGTTGAAAATATCTTTGCCATGAGCAAGGCTCTCAGAGGACAGCGCCACACCATTTCCATGATTTCACGTTCGATTAATAGATAGTAAAATGAGATAGACTTTTAAGGGGGAAGCTCCTAGAAAGCCTATCTCTATTTTTTATAAAAGAAAGACCGAGATTCTTGTCTCGGCCTTTATAGGTTTCCTTTTTTATCTAAAAATTCATGATAGACACAGAGACTGACTGCAGAGCGGGCGATGCTGTATTTAGAGTAGGGGATAATGACAATCTCTGCTTGTTTTTGTTTTGGAAAGAGAGGTACTTCCTGCTCTAACTGAGCCAGGACCTGTTCGGCAATAACCGGATAGGAGAATATTTGGCCGTCCAGATAAATCCTTTCGCTATCAATAAGCTGGCAGAGGTTGGAAATGGAAATGGCCAGATAGCGGCAGGCAGTATGAATCAACTCAATGCTGCCCAAGTCTCCTAAGCGATAGGCGGTCATCAGACTTGTCAAATCAATGTCATTGACGTCCTCTACAAGGGTCTTTAAGAGCGAGGTCTGGGAAGCCTGATACAGGATAGCTGCTTTATCAATCAGAGCGCTTTCGCTGGCATAAACCTGCAGGCAGCCGTGCTTGCCGCAAGGACAGCGCTCGCCTTCAGGATTGATGACGGTATGCCCCACCTCCCCGATAAGATAATTCTCCTGACTGTAAATGCTGCCCTTGTACATGTAAGAGCAATGAATACCTCTGGCGACATGATAGACGATAAAATTCCTGTCTGTAGGATGATAGCTAAAGAGGCGTTCAGCCATTGTCAAACAGTGGGACTTATTGGCAAAGTAGACAGGAAGGTCAAAGGCTTCTTGAATAGTCTGCAGGTTAATCTGTCCCCAGTGGGGATTTTTAGAAATGATAAAATCACTCTCAGAGAGATTCACATGCCCCGGCAGCCCGAGGGCAATTGCTGAGATGGAGTATTTGCTGTTCTTTTTCAGAAACTCTTGAATCAGCCGGATGATTTCCTGGTCAGACGGCCCGCCTGTCACCTCGATCTGATAAGTCCGAATATTGCTTTCTACAATCTCACCGGTATTGTCAGCGATGACCATGGCCAGCTGTTTTTCAGAAATCTCAAAACCCAGATAGTAGCGGCTATGAGGTGCAATATCCAGCAGGGTTTTCTTGCGGCCTACGCTCTCATCATTGAGCTCGCCCAGTTCCAGCACCAAGCCTTCCTTGATCAGTTCATTGATGATACTGCCAGTCGTGGCTGGTGTAATCTGAGTTTCTTTTGAAATGTCAATCCGAGAAATCGGTCGTTTGGCATAGAGCTGATCCAGGACAGTTGCCCTTAGCTCGTTTTGTTTTCTAGTTCGTGTCATCTTGTTTCCTCTGCTGCTATACTATCAAAAAAAGCTAGAAATCTCAAATGTAAGCGTTGACATAGTACAGAAAAATAGTTATAATATTTATAGAATATTAATAACATAGTGAAAAATATTCTGTTTTTGGATTTTTGTTTATATATTAAAAATAAATGCTGGGCGTTGTTTCAGGCTAGGTCAGATTCATAAAGGAGGATGCCGATGGAAACAAAACAGATTATGTTAGTCTGTGCGGCTGGGATGAGCACCAGTCTCATGGTCAATAAAATGCAGAAAGCTGCAGAGGAGCGAGGCTTGGCTGCGACGATATTTGCGGTACCAGTGTCAGAAGCTGAAGACTATCTAAGCGAGAAAAAGGTTGATGTCCTGTTGCTGGGGCCTCAGGTCCGCTATCTACTGGAGAATTTACAGGATAAACTAGCTTCAAAAGGCATTCCGGTTGATGTCATTCCTATGACGGACTATGGAATGATGAAGGGGGATAAGGTCCTGGATCTGGCAGAGTCGCTCATGAAGTAGGTACTCTTATGGAGAATAAAGATTCCTTAGAGGTCGCTATGACCCTTATTATGTATGGCGGAGAGGCCAAGTCTTGTGCTATCGAAGCCATTGCAGCAGCTAAAAAGCAGGACTTTGACCGAGCTCAGGAGAGACTGAGTCAGGCTCAGAAGGCCCTGTTGCAAGCCCATCACGCTCAGGCTGAAATGCTGAGCAAGGAGGCACAAGGAGAAAAGACAGAACTTAGTTTATTTATGGTGCATGGGCAGGATCATCTCATGACCAGTATCGCCTTTGTTGATTTGGCAAAGGAGATTGTTGATTTGCATAAAAAATTTGATGAATAGGAGAAATGCAGATGAGTAGTTTGGTTGATAAATGGCAAGCGCGTCTCATGCCTATTGCCAATAAAATCGGCAACCAAAAATTTCTGGTTGCCCTGCGGGATTCCTTTATTGGAACCATGCCTGTGATTATGACGGGCTCTTTCGCCCTCATGGTCAATGCCTTTCTATCTGACTTGCCAGGACAGTTCGGCTGGACCTGGATTTCCTCTACCTTCCAGTGGCTGATTGATATTAACTGGCTGGTATTTAAGGGCAGTATTCCTATCGTTACCCTCTTGTTCCTCTTTACCTTCGGGGTCAATATCGCTAAGATTTACAATACTGATAAGGTGTCTGCCGGTCTGGTAGCTGTTGCTTCCTATATCATTACCATTGGTGGATCAGTTACTAAAACCTTTGAGTTGGCTGGCAAAACACCAGGGCTGAGCAAGGCGATTTCAAAACTTCCAGAGCTAAAACTTGACGGCAGTAACCTGTCTGTGACGATTAACAGTGTCATTCCAGGTGACCAAATCAGTGCGCGTGGTTACTTTACTGCCATTCTGATTGGTTTTGTATCTGTTATCATCTTTTGTAAGGTCATGAATCGTAACTGGACTATCAAACTTCCAGATTCTGTTCCGCCAGCTATCATGAAGCCCTTCCTGTCTATCATTCCGGCTGCGATTGCCATGTATGTCGTGGGGATTGCAACCTACCTCTTTAATCTGGTGACAGGCGAGCTGTTGATTGACTGGATTTACAAGATTCTTCAGGCACCGCTTCTCAGCTTGTCTCAAAGCTTCTGGGCTGTGCTGCTCATTGTCTTTCTCAATAAGATTTTCTGGTTCTTCGGACTGCACGGTGGTAATGTGCTGGCGCCGGTTATGGCCAGTCTCTTTGGTGTGACCATGCTAGCCAATCTAGAAGCTTATCAGGCTGGGCATGCGATTCCTTACATGTGGACGGATAATTCTTTCGGTGCTTTTGTCTGGTTTGATGCGATTGGGGTTGCCATTGCCATTCTCTGGCAATCTCGGAACAAGCACTATCGCGAAGTGGCCAAATTGGGAATTTTCCCAATGGTCTTCAACATCGGTGAGCCGGTTATGTACGGTCTGCCAATCGTTTTGAATCCAATTATGTTTATTCCATATGTCCTGACGCCAATGGTCATGGTGACAGTAGCCTACTTTGCAACCTCTATGGGCTTGGTTGCGCCAGTTACTCAAAACGTTACTTGGGTAATGCCGCCGATTCTCTACGGTTTCTTTGCGACAGCCTTCGACTGGCGGGCAATTATTCTTTCGCTGGTTAATATCGCTATTTCAACCGCTATATATCTGCCCTTTGTCAAGATGGCAGATAAACAGGAGGAGCTTGGATAAATGGCAAAATTTGAAATTAAAGAAGAATTTTACTTGGATGGCAAGCCTTTTAAGATTTTATCGGGAGCTATTCAGTATTTCCGGCTTCATCCAGACCAGTGGCGAGATACCCTATACAATCTCAAAGCTCTGGGCTTTAATACGGTAGAAACTTATATTCCTTGGGCATTGCATGAGCCTCAGGAAGGACAGTTTCAGGCAGAGGGCATGCTGGATTTTGAAGCATACTTCAAGTTGGTTGAGGAGATGGGGCTTTATCTCATTGTCCGTCCGACGCCTTATATCTGTGCAGAGTTTGACTTTGGCGGTCTGCCGGCCTGGCTCTTGAGATATCCTTCGATGCGCCTGCGGGTCAATCATCCGCTGTTTCTGGAAAAGGTCAGTCATTTTTATGACTGGCTCTTTCCCAAGCTTCTGCCCTATCAAAGTGATCAGGGCGGCCCTATCCTCATGATGCAGGTGGAAAATGAATACGGTTCTTACGCCGAGGACAAGGCCTACATGCGCAGCATTGCGCAGATGATGAAGGTACGTGGCGTTACGGTTCCCCTCTTTACCTCTGACGGGACATGGATAGAGGCTTTGGAGTCTGGAACCTTGATTGAGGATGATATTTTTGTGACGGGGAATTTTGGTTCCCAACCTAAGGAAAATACAGATAATCTGCGAGCTTTCATGGAGCGCTATGGCAAGAAATGGCCACTTATGTGTACCGAGTTTTGGGACGGCTGGTTCAGCCGTTGGAGCGAGGAAATCGTTCGGCGAGAAGCCGAAGATTTGGCCCAGGATGTCAAAGAAATGCTGCAGTTGGGCAGTATGAACCTCTTCCTACTGAGGGGTGGGACAAACTTTGGTTTTATCAGCGGCTGTTCAGCCCGCAAGACCAAGGATTTGCCACAGATTACCTCCTATGATTTTGACGCACCCATTACTGAGTGGGGGCAGCCAACCGAGAAATACTACGCTGTTCAGCGGGTGACCCACGAGGTCTTTCCAGAGCTTGAGCAGATGGAGCCGATTAGCCGACAGGCCAAGGCCTATGGCAGTTTTCCGCTGCTTGGGACTGCAAATCTGCTGGATGTTGCAGCGGACATCACAGAGGAAATTCTGCTGGATTATCCGCAGCCTATGGAGCAGATTGGGCAGAATCATGGCTATATCCTCTACCGTTCCGATATCAAAAATCAATACCATGAGGAAAGGCTCAAGGCCTTGGAGACTCATGACCGCTGTCATTTCTATGTCAATCAGGAGCACCTGGCTACTCAGTATCGTGAAGAAATCGGTGATGAATTGCTCTTCTCAGCTGATACCGAGCGGATTCAGATTGATGTGCTGGTGGAAAATATGGGGCGGGTCAACTATGGTTACAAGCTGGGCGCACCCAGTCAATCCAAGGGAGTCAAGGGCGGTATCATGATTAACCACCAGTTCCGTAAGGGCTGGAAGCATTATGCGCTTAAGTTTGACCAGGAAATGCTGGTCAAGTTAGACTGCTACTCAGATCCACCGGAAAAAGTCAAAGCACCGACCTTCTATCGCTTTGAAGCAGAGTTGGATGATATCGCTGATACCTTCATCGACTGCTCTAAGTATGGGAAGGGCTGTATTTCGGTCAACGGCTTCAACCTAGGCCGCTACTGGAATGAAGGGCCGATTCACTATCTCTATGTGCCGTCTGGCTTGCTTAAGGAAAAGAATGAATTTATCGTCTTTGAAACTGAAAATGTCAAGATTGAAGAGTTGACTTTGCTTGACCATCCAGTCTATAAGAAATGAGGTGTTGCGATGAAATATATGACAGTCGGGAATGAACTGGAAGGAGCCAGTCAGCTGATTTTGGGCTGCATGCGTCTGGCAGAGCATGCTCCTGAAGAGGTCGTTTCCGTTCTTGAAACAGCATTAGAAGTGGGAATCAATTTCTTTGACCACTCAGATGTTTATGCTGGCGGCCAGTCTGAAGCCAAGTTTGCGCAGGCTCTTCGCTCGTCTAAGATTCCCCGGGACCGTGTTCTCATCCAGTCCAAGTGCGGACTGCGGGATGTTCATACCAACTACCATTTTGACTTTTCTAAGGATTATATCATCAGCTCGGTTGAAGGCAGCTTGGAGCGCTTGCAGACGGACTATCTGGATGTGCTCCTCCTGCACCGGCCAGATGCTCTTGTGGAGCCGGAAGAGGTGGCTGAGGCTTTCTCACAGCTGCACCAAGCTGGGAAGGTCCGCTATTTCGGAGTCAGCAATCAAAACCCTTATCAAATGGAGTTGCTTCAGAAGAGTGTGGAGCAGCCCTTGATTGCCAACCAACTACAGTTTGGTCCAGCCCATACTCCGATGCTGGACGCTGGGCTCAATGCCAATATGCTCAATCCTTTGGCAATCGTTCGGGATGGTAGTGTACTGGACTATTGTCGATTGCATCATATCACGATTCAGCCTTGGTCACCATTTCAGGTCGACTTGAATCAGGGACTTTTTATGGAGCATCCTAAATATGCTCAGCTTACAGAAACTCTGCATGCCTTTGCGTCAGACTATCAAGTTTCTTTTGAAGCCTTAGTTCTCGCCTGGATTTTGCGTCATCCAGCACAAATGCAGCCGATTGTTGGCTCCATGAATCCACAGCGAATTCGCTCAATGGTGGCTGCTTTTGATATTGAACTCTCTAGGGCTGATTGGTATAAGATTTACAAGAGCGCGGGGAATCCTCTGCCCTAAGCTTGTTTTTGCAGGGAGATTATTTGTTATTCAGAATCAATGAAGGTTAAGAGCAGTGAATCAGTCTGCTTGCTTTATTGATTAAGCTCGACTCTGCACCTTATGAAAGGAGAATGATATGAATAATAAGTTTTCTTGGCAAGCCCTAGCAAAATCTACTTCTGCTGCTAAGTATGGGAGCAGCTTGCTGCTATGTGCTTCCCTCTTGTCCTTAGCAGCTTTGACAGCTGTCTCAAGAGTTGAAGCAGAAGATGTTGCCCCTGCCGCAGTAGCTGAAACGCCGGCTTCTCCAGCAGCGCAAGCAAGCCCCGAGGCTGAAAATCCAGCTGTAGCTGAACCCCAAGCAGCTCCTGCAAATCAGGCCGAATCAGCTGCAGCCGCTAGCGAGTTGCCAGCCAGTCAGGTCATGTCCGATGAGCAGAAGCAGCGCGCCATTGCTCAGATGGGAGCCAATCAAGGGGATGTCTGGGTTTGGTCGGAGGAAAATGTCGTTGAAGAAAATGGGGAGCGTCAAAAGCGCGGTCCTAATGGCGGTCCTGGCCAATTTAATGGCGGAGCTGTCGTGTTAGGCGGCCGTCCGACATATGACCCAGCGGCGGATTGGTACTACCTTGCTTATAAAGGCGAAGGGATGACCGACGAAGAAGCGAAGGCTGTCTTTGACAAGGAACGCGGCAAATGGATGAACGAATTTGATCCTTGGGGCGTTGTGATGGAAATGACGGACAATAAGGCCAGCAATGCATGGGCGGATATTCGTAACATGCAGGCTTTTGTGCTCCGGAAGGATTCCAATGTCTGGGAGAAAATTGTGGATCACCCTCAAGGAGTTCAATGGGTTTCTCAATTCAAGGGGAATATGTCCAGCAACGTAGGAGATGCCCGGCAGGAAGCCTTGGCTGGCGGGGGTACAGCTATTGAGGTATTACCTAAGCAGGATCGGGTTGCCCACTGGGGCTCTGATCAAGCCCGTGATATTCCAAGTCCTCAAACTATTCGGGCTGTTTTAGTTTCTGTAGAAGCTCGTATTTCTGAAAAATCTGACCCAAATGCCAAGCTTGGTATTCAAGTTGGCGGTGACTGGAAATTTGCTGAAGAAGTGAGCAAGCCGCTCTGGTATCCAGGAGCTGGTCTGGCTGGTATTCAGCGACTGACCAAGGATTGGGCTCGTTACTATTTTGTCAGCCTCACTGGTATTCAAGATGCAGTTGAAGAAAGGGCCATTTCACAAGATGAGTTTATGAAGAGTATCGTGCCGTTGGCCGATATGGAGCAGGCCTCTCAAAATCAAGCCCAGCAGCCAACCCCTGCAAAGCCTGATCCAAAGGGTAGCCAAGCGGAAAATCTGACCTACAAAGCAAGCGGCCAGAGGGACCCTCAAGCAACGTCTCAAGAGCCAACTCTTCAGCAAGCTTCTTCCAAACAATTGCCTAAGACCGGCAGCCAAAGCAGCCTATTGACCAATCTGCTTGGACTCGGGCTCTTAGGACTGGGTGCTGGCTTCCTTGGCTTGAAGAAAAAATCTTAGTTTTGCAAGCTAGAGGGAAAAATAATCTATAAAAAAGCAACAGCAGATTCTAGCTGTTGCTTTGTGTTTGATTTAGGTTTTGCACGACAGGCTGTCCAAAATTAGGTATTTGCGCAGCGGGCGGACTGCAGACTGGCTCCTGGTATTTTTGAGTAAAGCGGCATCTAGGGAAGTTGGAGCAGCCCCAAAATTTCTGACCGGCCTTAGAACCTTTGCCTGCTGTACGGAGCACCAATCCATGTTGGCAGCGAGGGCAGATCTTTTCTGCTTCTCTACGCTGCTTATTCTGAGCAATGTGGTTAATATGGCGCTCTTTGATGACCTGCTTTCGCTTGGTCAAGGGCAGGAGCATACGATAGAGGTCGTCAATCTGATCAGGCGACAGGTAGACTTGACTTTGGCAGGCCTGCCGGTCAATTGTCCCAATCACTTGCCAGGTCTGAATAACCTTATGCCTGTCACTGTTTAGATGGATTTCCTTAAGCTGACAGTCATTGCCAAAGACGATATAGGAATATAGATTTGGCGTGTATTGGTTGAGATAGTAGTTGAGCCATTTGAGATGAACTTTATTTTGAATAATGGGATTGAAAAAAGAATGCTTGTAAGATTTTCCGCGGCCACCGGAAAGAACCTGAGTCCAGTATTGCTGGTTTTCTGAGCCGAAGATCCAGCCCTTGTAGTTTTTTGACTCAAAAATGTAAATTCCAGATGGATGAATCAGCAGGGCATCAATCTCAGTGGTAGTGCCATCTTCTTTGAAGATATAGAGATTGTACAAGATCTTTTTATAGCCATAGAGCTGGTTCAGGACCTGACCAAGCTGGTACTCTCCTTGTTTTCCCTTGTTATATTTGAGTTCCCAAGGGGCAGTCTGGGTTTGCTGGAAATAGTCAGGCTCTGGGCTTTGGCTGGACGACCAATCCGAGTCCGTATCTTCCCTGTCTTCGAGTAGCTTATAACTGATAAAAAAGACGATGCCAAAGACAGCCACAAATGCGACGAAAAAGAATCCAAACATTTCCTAATCTCCCTTAAAATCCCTATTTTGAGTATAGCACAAAATAAAGGACGAAAGATTTTTATAAGTGTAAAAACACAACAATTGAACAATAGGTTAAAATATGTCTAAAAATAGAAAGCTATCCTTTAAAAACTTATTTTTCCAAAAACACCTCACAAACCTAAAAAATCATGTATAATAAAAAGACAGGAAAAGAATAGGAGTTATCATGTCTCAGGAATTAATCAGTGTTATCATCCCTGTTTACAATGTTGAGCAGTATTTAGCAGAATGTGTGAACAGCGTCTGTCGTCAGACCTATCAAAATCTGGAAATTATTCTAGTCAATGATGGTTCAACAGATGCTTCTGGCCAGATTTGCCAAGAGCTGGCTGACCAAGATGCGAGGATTCGTCTTATTCATCAGGACAATCAAGGCTTGTCCGGTGCCCGCAACACAGGGATTGAGCACTCTAGTGCAGACTATTTGATTTTTGTGGATTCGGATGACTGGCTGCCTGAGCAACATGTTGCCCGTCTTTATGAAAAGCTCAAGGAGTACGATGCGGATATTGCCATTGGTCACCACTGTAGCTTCCGTGCAGAGGATTCAGCCTTCCTCTACTATTCGACAGAGCATTTTGAAACCCTTTATACGCGAGAAGAGATAATCGAGGAGTATCCTAGACGGCGCATGCTAGACGGTGTCTTTCTCTGTGCCTGGGCCAAGCTCTATAAGCGTAAGCTCTTTGATACAGTGCGCTATCCAGTCGGCCGAGTGGCCGAAGATGCCTTTACAACTTATAAGCTGTACCTCCAGTCAGAGAAGATTATCTACCTCAATGAACCGCTCTATTACTATCGCTTGCGACCAAATAGCATCTCCATGACTTGGAATGAGCAGTGGTTCCGAGACTTGATTGTAGGTTTTGAGGAGCAGCTAGCCATTTTGGGTAAGCTAGGCTATGACCTGAGCTTCTACTACAAATACTACACTTTCCTGCTCCAGTATTGTCGCGACAGCGCTGCAGCTGTCGGCATGCAATCCAGCTTGGTCTATCAGGAAATTGAAAGCAAACTCAAACTATTTGGAGAATAAATAAAACAAGCTACCTTTCAACCACAGGGCTGAAAGCGTAGCTTGTTTTTTGGTGTTTGAAAAATTAAAGACTAAAAATAACAATTAATGTCATGCTTCAAAAAGACATCTTGGTATTCAAATAAGTCTTCAGGGTGCAAGGCCTTGACATCTTCCATGGCATACTTTCGGCCAAGTAATTTGTATTTATTTTCGCCAAATTGATGGAAAGGCAGCAGCTGGACTTGATCGATGGATAGTTCATTAAACAGAGTCGCAAACTGCTCCGCATCTTCTAAAGAGTCATTAAAATTCGGAATGACAGGAATGCGCAGAACAATCGTCTTTTGATGAGTGAAGGCGTAGTGGATATTCTGAACAATCAATTCGTTTTTTACTCCAGTCACCTTGCGGTGGTTGACAGAGTTATAATGCTTCAGGTCGGTATAAATAAAATCAACGTACTGGATGAGATCCACGAATTTTTCGTGTTCTACAAAGGCAGTTGTTTCGATAGCAGTATGAATCCCTTTTTCCTTAGCTGCTTTGAGAATGGCCTTGGCAAATTCAAACTGGGCGAAAATCTCTCCGCCAGATAAGGTTAGGCCGCCGCCAGATTCTTCATAAAAATCTCTGTCCTTTAGGACTTCGTTGATAATCTCCTCGACACTTCTTTCCTCCCCCATAGTGATGCTTTTTTTGGTAGTAGCATCCAGCATAGGCTCGGGTCTGAATTGCTGTGATTCTGGGTTAGAGCACCAAGGGCAGCGCAGAGGACAGCCCTTGAGGAAAACCGTTGTACGAATCCCTGGTCCATCATGAATACTGAAATGTTGGATGTTGAAAATAATTCCTTTTGTTGTTTCCATACTCAGGCCTCCTTTGGATACAATCATTATAACTTATTTTAGAAAGAAAAACAATTACGAATGAAAGTTATTTTTATTTTATTTTTAAGGCGTCTTTTGTTACAATAATAGCAGAGGTGATAGAATGGAACGTTTAGATGAAATTGTTAAATTAGTATCTGAATTTGAACGAATTGATGTCAATACTTTGTCTGACCGCTTAAAAGTGTCCAAAGTAACGATTCGCAAAGACTTGGATAAGCTGGAAACCAAAGGTCTGTTGCGCAGAGAGCATGGCTATGCTGTTTTAAATAGCGGCGATGATCTGAATGTCAGGCTTTCCTTTCATTATGATACCAAGCGCCGAATTGCCCAGGAAGCAGCAAAAATCGTTCAGGATAATGAAACCGTTATGATCGAATCAGGTTCGACCTGTGCCTTGCTAGCTGAGGAAATCTGCCGAACGAAGAAGAATGTCAAGATTATTACCAATTCTTATTTTATTGCGGATTATATAAAACAAACTGATTCTTGTAAAATTATCTTGCTAGGCGGAGAATTTCAGAAAGATTCTCAAGTGACAGTAGGGCCTCTTCTCAAGGAAATGATTCGGTTTTTCCACGTAGAACATGCTTTTGTCGGAACAGATGGCTATGATGAAAATCTAGGCTTTACAGGCAAGGATCTGATGCGGAGTGAGGTTGTGCAGTATATGTCAGAGGCATCTGACCAGATGATTGTCTTGACGGACTCAAGTAAGTTTACCAGAAAAGGTACGGTTAAGAGATTTGGCTTCAAGCAGATTGCCCAAGTGGTGACTGACAAGGCGATTCCGAAAGAGGCTGTTGAGCGCTTGAAAGCTGCGGATATCAAACTGACTCTAATCTAGCAGAGAGAAGGAGATAAGATGAAAAATGAAAGAAAAAAACTATTGGCAAAAATTGCTTATCTCTACTACATAGAAGAAAGAAGCCAGTCTGACATTGCGGCTGAGACAGGGATTTATCGCACCACCATCAGCCGAATGCTGGCAGAAGCTAAAAAAGAGGGCATTGTAAAGATTGAGATTGAAGACTTTGATACCCGCTTGTTCCATTTGGAAAACTATGTAAAAGAAAAATACGGGCTCAAGGGAATCGAAATTGTCAGTAATTTAGTGGATGAATCTCCAGCAGACCTGGAAGAGAGGTTGGCTCAAGCTGCTGCGGGTATGCTACGCAGCCTGATTAAAGACAATGATAAAGTGGGATTTTCTTGGGGCAAGAGCTTGAGCCTTTTAGTAGAGCACTCCAGCAGTAAGCATTTGACAAATGTCCATTTCTTTCCTTTGGCCGGTGGTCCCAGTCATATCCATGCACGCTACCATGTGAACACCCTCATCTATAGCATGGCTGGAAAATACCATGGGGACTGCCGTTTTATGAATTCCACAATTATTCAGGAGAATGAGCAACTGACAAATGGAATATTGGCGTCTAAATATTTTGAAGATCTGAAAAGTAGCTGGCAGGAGCTGGATGTGGCTGTAGTTGGTATTGGAGGGCAGGTTGACACGAGAAATCGTCAATGGTTGGACATGCTGACCTCGGAGGATTTTCTTGCTCTAGAGAGTCAGGATGCTGTTGGAGAAATCTGCTGCCGCTTTTTTAATAAAAAAGGGGAGATAGTCTACCAGCATTTGCAAAATAGAACGATCGCCATCTCTTTGGAAAATTTGAAAAAGGTGCCGCTTAGTTTGGCTTTTGCCTATGGCAGTCAAAAATCTGCTGCTATCTTAGCGGTGTTGCGAGCTGGCTATGTCAATCATTTGGTTACGGATGAAGCGACGATTCTAAAAATGCTTGACTTGGACGGAGATAGGAGTTTCTTCACTTCTTAATGTCAGTGGAATCTCATGTGCAAGAGATTTCCAAGACGTAATTTAGGATCCCATTTTTAATAGTGGATTAGCAGCTATGTATGGAGGTGGATTCTTGATTTGAAAAAGCCGATGAAACGAAAATTGACTAGTTTAGCCACAGGAGAGCTAGTCGCTGTGCTAGTATTTTGGATGAATTTTTTCCTTCTCAAAAAATGGATTCTTACTACTGGAGCTTTGATTTCTATTTCTTTCTCCTTGTTTGTACTGAGTTTTATTCTGATACAGGGCTCTGTTTTTTGGTGGATTTTGATAAAAAGGATTTCCAATCCAAGATTTGCTGAAAGATATACAGGCAAGATTTACAGGGTACTAAAGATTTTAGACCTTATTTTACTGGGTGTGGGAACCCTGATAATCATTTTTAATTCCAGTGATTTTTCCACCTTCATAATCTCTGTAGCAATTTGGTTTTTTGCTGTCATCGAGTGGATTAATTATTTTAAATGGCAATTATCCTACAGTCTGAATCCTGCTGTTTTATTGGAATACATCCTCCAGAGGAAATTGCGGAAAAGTAAAATAGCAAAGGAAATTGAGAAGGCCGTATAAAAAGATAAGTTTCGGTTTCTTAAAATAGCATATATGAGGAAGTAGAAGCAAATAGCCGCTGCTTCTTTTTTGTGCCGAATCTGCTTATCGTTCTTATCTAATAGAGTGCCTTTGAATCGCAGATGAATACAGCTGTACAGAACTGTCCTTTATGGGGGGAGTTTTTATTCTGCACAAATGTGCAAAATAATTTAAATAAGCTAATTTGTTCTATAATATATTGACGGACTGAGATAAAGGTGATACATTCTAGTTACAAACAAAAATAAATCACTTTCAAACAAAAGAACAGGTTTTTGTTAATTATAAAGATAGGAGCGGTTGTAACATATGGAAATGATTGTAGCAGATCAAATTATCATGGGCCTTATCCTAGACGCCGGTGATGCCAAGCTGCATATTTATCAAGCTTTATCACTAGCTAAAGATGGTAAGTTTTCAGAATGCGATGAGCAGATTGAGCTGGCAGATAAGGCGCTGTTAGAGGCTCATAACTTGCAGACACAGTTTCTAGCTCAGGAAGCTGGAGGAACGAAAACAGAGATTACAGCACTGTTTGTTCATTCTCAAGATCATTTGATGACTAGCATTACAGAGATTAACCTCATCAAAGAAATCATCGACTTGAGAAGAGAATTACAAGGGGAAAAATAAATCATCAGGAGGATGAAAAGATGGTTAAGATTGGTTTGTTTTGCGCGGCAGGTTTTTCAACAGGAATGTTGGTCAACAATATGAAAATAGCTGCAGCTGAAAAAGGGCTGGAAGCTGAGATTGAAGCCTACTCTCAGGCTAAGTTGGCTGATTATGCAGCGGATCTGGATGTCGCTTTATTGGGCCCGCAGGTAGCTTATACTCTGGACAAATCTACAGCTATTTGCGACAGCTGCCATACTCCGATTGCAGTTATTCCGATGGCTGATTACGGTATGCTAGATGGCGAAAAAGTGTTAAATCTCGCTTTGAGTTTGTTGGATAAACATTAAAATCAAGGAGCTTCGTTATGTCTAAAGTGGATACTCAAAAAATCATTGCGCCGATTATGAAGTTTGTCAATATGCGCGGGATTATCGCCTTAAAAGACGGTATGTTGGCAATTTTGCCCCTTACAGTTGTGGGAAGTCTATTCTTGATTGTAGGGCAATTGCCGTTTGAAGGTCTAAATCAAGCCATTGCTGGTGTGTTTGGGGCTGACTGGACAGAACCGTTTATGCAGGTTTATTCAGGTACCTTTGCCATTATGGGGCTGATTTCCTGTTTTTCAATTGGCTATTCTTATGCTAAGAACAGTGGTGTAGAGCCTCTGCCGGCAGGGGTGTTGTCTCTTTCTTCTTTCTTTATCCTTTTGAAATCCTCCTACATACCAGAAAAGGGTGAAGCGATTGCAGATGCGATTGCCAAGGTCTGGTTTGGCGGTCAAGGAATCATTGGGGCCATTCTTATTGGTTTGGCAGTTGGCAGTATCTATACGATTTTCATTCAAAAGCATATTGTCATCAAAATGCCAGAGCAAGTTCCTCAAGCGATTGCCAAGCAGTTTGAAGCCATGATTCCAGCTTTCGTTATTTTCTTGCTGTCAATGCTTGTTTATATTATTGCCAAGATAGCGACTGGTGGCGGTACCTTTATTGAGATGATTTACGATGTTATTCAGGTGCCTCTGCAAGGTCTGACGGGCTCTCTGTATGGAGCTATCGGTATTGCTTTCTTTATTTCTTTCTTATGGTGGTTTGGCGTCCATGGCCAGTCCGTTGTCAATGGTGTCGTAACAGCCTTACTATTGTCTAACCTGGATGCAAATAAGGCTTTACTTGCTGCAGATAAGCTGTCTGTCAGTCAAGGCGCTCATATTGTGACCCAACAGTTCTTGGATAGTTTTCTTATCTTATCGGGATCCGGTATCACTTTTGGAGTGGTCGTAGCCATGCTCTTTGCTGCCAAGTCCAAGCAGTATAAGGCCCTGGGGAAAGTTGCTGCTTTCCCGGCAATCTTTAATGTCAATGAGCCAGTTGTCTTTGGTTTTCCGATTGTGATGAATCCGGTCATGTTCCTGCCCTTTGTTTTGGTACCGGTTCTAGCCGCTTTGATTGTCTACATGGCGATTGCGGTCGGCTTTATGCAGCCATTCGCAGGTGTGACTTTGCCTTGGAGTACGCCGGCTATCATTTCTGGCTTTATGGTCGCTGGCTGGCAAGGGGCAGTCATTCAAATTGTCATCTTAGCCATGTCCGCCTTTGCCTATTTCCCATTTGTGAAGTTTCAGGATAAGATTGCCTACAATAACGAATTGAAAAATGAAGAATAATCTGATTTTGATGGATAAAAACACAAAAGTTTCTTGGCTCAGATGGCACAAATGTGCAAAAAATCTTTAATTCAGTAATCGCCTATAAATGATTGAATTCTAGAATTTTGCATGTTACAATAGTTACGAAAGAAATAAATTAAATTTCATAAGAAAGGTCGTAACCAAATGATCCAAGTAAAAGAAGTAGAAAAAACAACAATAAAAACAGACTATTTTGGCAGCTTAACAGAGCGGATGGATAAGTATCGGGAAGATGTTTTAAATAAAAAGCCCTATATTGACGCAGAGCGCGCTGTCCTAGCTACCAAGGCTTATGATAAGCATAAGGAAAAACCAAATGTGCTGAAGCGTGCTTACATGCTCAAAGAGATTTTGGAGAATATGACGCTCTATATCGAAGATGAAACGATGATTGTCGGCAATCAGGCTTCATCTAATAAAGATGCGCCTATCTTCCCAGAGTATACTTTAGAGTTTGTACTCAATGAACTAGATCTTTTTGAGAAGCGGGACGGAGACGTTTTCTACATCACAGAGGAAACCAAAGAGCAGCTCCGTAGCATCGCTCCTTTCTGGGAAAACAATAACCTCCGTGCGAGAGCTGGAGCTCTACTTCCAGAAGAAGTTCAGGTTTATATGGAAACTGGCTTCTTTGGCATGGAAGGAAAGATGAACTCTGGGGATGCCCACTTGGCGGTCAACTATCAAAAACTCTTGGCCTATGGACTGAAAGGTTTTGAAGAAAAAGCTCGCGCAGCTAAGGAAGCCTTGGATTTGACCGATCCGGCTAGTATTGACAAATACCACTTCTATGATTCCATTTTCATCGTAGTAGATGCTGTGAAAGCTTATGCGGAGCGTTTTGTGGCCTTGGCCAATCAGATGGCTGAAAAAGCAGATCCTAAGCGCCGTCAGGAGCTCTTAGAAATCGCTAGAATCTGTTCTAAAGTGCCGTACGAGCCAGCATCAACCTTTGCTGAAGCCGTTCAGTCTGTTTGGTTTATCCAGTGTATCCTTCAGATTGAGTCCAACGGACATTCACTCTCTTATGGACGCTTTGACCAGTACATGTACCCTTATGTCAAGGCAGATTTGGAAGCTGGACGTGAAACAGAGGCTAGTATTGTAGAACGCTTAACCAATCTCTGGATTAAGACGATCACCATTAATAAAGTACGCAGCCAGGCTCACACATTCTCATCTGCGGGCAGTCCCCTTTATCAAAATGTGACAATCGGTGGCCAAACGAGAGATAAGAGAGATGCAGTCAACCAACTTTCCTACCTTGTGTTGAAATCTGTAGCTCAAACTCATCTTCCTCAGCCGAATCTGACTGTTCGTTATCATGCAGGCTTAGATGCTCGCTTTATGAATGAGTGTATCGAAGTCATGAAGCTTGGTTTCGGTATGCCGGCTTTCAATAATGATGAAATCATCATTCCGTCCTTTATCGCCAAAGGCGTTTTAGAAGAAGATGCTTACGACTACAGTGCTATCGGCTGTGTGGAAACTGCTGTGCCTGGTAAATGGGGCTACCGTTGTACAGGTATGAGCTACATGAACTTCCCTAAGGTGCTCCTGATCACTATGAACGATGGGATTGATCCGGCGTCTGGCAAGCGCTTTGCGCCAAGCTTCGGTCATTTTAAAGATATGAAGAGCTTTGCTGAGCTGCAAACGGCTTGGGACAAGACCTTGCGTCATTTGACCCGCATGAGTGTCATCGTGGAAAATTCTATCGACCTATCTCTTGAAAGAGAAGTGCCGGATATCCTCTGCTCAGCTTTGACAGATGACTGTATCGGACGCGGCAAGCATTTGAAAGAAGGCGGAGCAGTCTATGACTATATTTCCGGTCTTCAAGTCGGTATTGCCAATCTATCAGACTCACTGGCGGCTATCAAGAAGCTGGTCTTTGAGGAAGGCAGGCTGACTCCAGCTGAACTCTGGCATGCACTTGAAACGGACTATGCAGGTGAGCGTGGTAAAGAAATTCAAGAAATGCTGATTCATGATGCACCGAAATATGGTAATGATGATGATTACGCAGATAAGCTAGTGACAGATGCTTATGATATTTATGTGGATGAAATCGCTAAATATCCAAATACCCGTTATGGCCGTGGTCCAATTGGCGGTATCCGATACTCTGGAACATCTTCTATTTCAGCCAATGTAGGTCAAGGTCGCGGTACCTTGGCGACACCAGATGGCCGCAATGCCGGAACACCGCTCGCTGAAGGCTGCTCTCCATCCCACAATATGGACAAGAACGGCCCGACCTCTGTATTGAAATCTGTTTCCAAATTACCGACAGATGAAATCGTTGGTGGCGTTCTGCTCAATCAAAAAGTTAATCCTCAGACCCTGTCTAAGGAAGAAGATAAAGTGAAACTTATTGCCTTGCTTCGTACATTCTTTAACCGTCTGCATGGCTATCATATCCAATACAATGTCGTTTCTCGGGAAACATTGATTGATGCTCAGAAGCATCCTGAAAAACACCGCGATTTGATTGTTCGCGTTGCAGGCTACTCTGCTTTCTTCAATGTGCTTTCCAAGGCGACGCAAGATGATATTATCGGACGTACGGAGCACACGTTGTAAAAGAGGTCCAATTTATGGAATTCATGCTTGATACCTTAAATTTAGAGGAGATAAAAAAATGGTCGGAAGTCCTCCCTTTGGCGGGAGTGACTTCTAATCCGACCATCGCAAAAAAAGAAGGAAAAATAGACTTCTTCGAACGGATTCGCACTGTTCGGGAAATCATAGGAGAAGGTCCATCTATCCATGTGCAGGTTGTTGCCAAGGATTATGAGGGAATCTTGAAAGATGCTACTGAAATTCGAAAAAAATGCGACGATGCTGTCTACATTAAAGTTCCGGTCACACCGGCTGGGCTAGCAGCTATCAAAACTCTCAAAGCAGAGGGCTACAAGATTACAGCGACAGCCATTTATACAACCTTTCAAGGGCTATTAGCCATTGAAGCGGGGGCTGACTATCTTGCTCCTTACTATAACCGCATGGAAAATCTCAATATTGATTCAGATGCTGTAATTAGCCAGTTGGCTCAAGCGATTGAGCGGGAACATTCCGCCAGCAAAATATTGGCAGCGTCCTTTAAGAATGTTAGCCAAATTAATAGTGCTTTTGCTGATGGGGCCCAAGCCATTACAGCAGGACCAGATATCTTTGCAGCAGCCTTTGCCATGCCGTCTATCTCTAAGGCAGTGGATGACTTTGCTGCTGACTGGTCAGCAATTCACAATCAGGAATACATTTAAAAGGCATATTTAATGCTCTATTTATGAATAAATGAAAGAGGTGTTCTATGAGAATTTTTGCAAGTCCGTCTCGTTATATTCAGGGAGAAAATGCCCTGTTTGAAAATGCAAAACAGATTCTTCAATTAGGAAGCCATCCAGTCTTGCTTTGTGATGATGTAGTTTACCAGATTGTTGGGGAAAAATTCAATGACTACCTTACTCGTTATGGTTTTCATGTGCTGCATGTCGCTTTTAACGGAGAAGCTTCAGATGCTGAAATTGATCGGGTCGTTGCTCTGGCTGAAAAAGACGGAGCAGACTTGGTTATTGGTCTAGGCGGTGGGAAAACGATTGACAGTGCGAAGGCGATTGCAGACATACTAGGTCGTCCCGTAGTCATTGCGCCAACCATTGCCTCTACAGATGCCCCAACCTCAGCACTTTCTGTTATCTATACAGAAGATGGCGCCTTTGAAAAGTACATTTTCTATAGTAAAAACCCTGAACTCGTCTTGGTAGATACGAAAGTGATTGCTGGAGCGCCAAAACGGCTTCTGGCTTCTGGGATTGCAGATGGTTTAGCGACTTGGGTAGAGGCGCGTGCTGTCCAGCAAAGAAATGGCACTACCATGCTGGGACAAAGACAGAGCTTAGCTGGTGTAGCAATTGCGAAGAAGTGTGAAGAAACACTGTTTGCAGATGGCCTGCAGGCTATTGCAGCCTGTGAAGCAAAAGTTGTAACTCCAGCTCTGGAAAATATCATTGAAGCCAATACCCTTCTCAGCGGCGTCGGCTTTGAGAGCGGCGGTTTAGCGGCAGCCCATGCTATCCACAACGGCTTTACAGCTCTTACAGGCGATATTCATCACTTGACCCACGGCGAAAAAGTTGCTTATGGAACCTTGACCCAGCTCTTCTTAGAAAACCGACCTAAAGAAGAATTGGAAAAATATATTCGCTTCTATCAAAAGATTGGTATGCCGACAACTCTGAAAGAAATGCATTTAGAAAATGCCAGCTATGAAGATTTGCTCAAAGTTGGTCAGCAAGCGACGATTGAGGGCGAAACCATCCATCAGATGCCATTTGAGATCTCAGCTTCTGACATTGCAGGTGCCATCCTAGCAGTCGACCAATACGTCAGGGATTTGGATAAATAAAAGCAAAATACAAAACAAGCCACCTTTCAACCGTAGGGTTGACAATGTGGCTTGTTTTTTGGTGAGATTACCAGATGTAAGGAAAAACTCGGTATCTAACCTTTTGGCAATAAGCTTCGTAATTTTTCCCAAAGTGATTGCCTAAAGCTTTTTCTTCTACTCTAAGTCGAATGCTATATCCTAACATGAGTAAAATAAGACTGATAATGATTGTAAGAGGATTTAATGAGGTAATCGATAGGCCAAGGATAGACAAGATACTGCCAGTATAGGCAGGATTTCTTACAATAGAATAAGGGCCATGGTCTACTAATTGTTGACTATCGGTTGTTTGAACGGCCAGTGTGAAGTTTTTTCCGAGATAATTGACTGCATAGACCCGCAATACGAACCCTGCTAGGGAGATGAGGATTCCAAGATAGATAGTGAGGCTGGGTAAGTGGGGGACAAAGTCGAGAAATTGCCCGTTTATCAAAAATAAGCAGCAGATAACACTGCCGATAATGATGTAGCGGCTCCCTTTATCTGCAGAGTCGTTTACATTGTTTGACTTAGTTTTATTTTTAATCCACATTTCTGTGCTAATAAAAATAACAAAGAAAACATAAGTGAAAATAGTTTGTAAATTCATGATTATTCCTCCGGCCAGAATTATACAACTTTTAATTTTAGAGGTCAATCAGAGACTAACGCTTTAGAGATGAGTTATAGTTTTTGTCAGTGAAAACTGGATTCCGTCTTTCAAAATCCCTTGAAAATGGTATAATAGAAACAGTACAAAAAATGGAGAAAAGAATGGCTTATTATAATCACAAAGAAATTGAGCCCAAGTGGCAGAAATACTGGGCAGAGCACTATACATTCAAGACAGGTACGGACAAGGACAAGCCTAACTTTTATGCGCTGGACATGTTTCCTTACCCATCAGGAGCAGGGCTCCATGTAGGGCATCCGGAGGGCTACACGGCGACAGATATCCTCAGCCGCTACAAGCGCGCGCAAGGCTACAATGTCCTCCACCCTATGGGCTGGGACGCCTTTGGTCTTCCGGCTGAGCAATACGCCATGGATACAGGCAATGACCCAGCTGACTTTACAGCGGAAAACATTGCCAACTTTAAGCGTCAAATCAACGCTCTTGGCTTCTCCTATGACTGGGACCGAGAAATCAATACAACTGACCCCAACTACTACAAATGGACCCAGTGGATTTTCACCAAGCTTTACGAAAAAGGCCTGGCTTATGAAGCTGAAGTGCCAGTAAACTGGGTTGAAGAGCTGGGAACGGCTATCGCCAATGAGGAAGTTCTTCCAGACGGAACATCTGAGCGTGGTGGTTATCCAGTTGTCCGCAAGCCTATGCGTCAGTGGATGCTGAAAATCACAGCTTATGCAGAACGTTTGCTCAATGACTTGGAGGAGCTGGACTGGCCTGAGTCTATCAAGGATATGCAGCGCAACTGGATTGGTAAGTCAACCGGTGCTAATGTAACCTTCAAGATTAAGGACACAGACAAGGACTTCACCGTCTTTACGACTCGTCCGGACACTCTTTTTGGTGCGACCTATGCTGTTTTGGCTCCAGAGCATGCTCTCGTCGATGCCATTACAAGTGCAGAACAAGCCCAAGCAGTAGCAGACTACAAACATGCAGCCAGCCTCAAATCCGACCTGGCTCGGACTGATTTGGCTAAGGATAAGACCGGTGTCTGGACAGGAGCTTATGCCATCAATCCTGTCAATGGCAAGGAAATCCCCATCTGGATTGCCGACTATGTGCTTGCAAGCTACGGAACAGGTGCTATCATGGCCGTTCCTGCGCATGACGAGCGCGACTGGGAGTTTGCTAAGCAATTTAACCTAGAGATTATTCCGGTTCTAGAGGGGGGCAATGTTGCTGATGCTGCTTACACAGAAGACGGTCCGCATATTAACTCTGGCTTCCTAGATGGCTTAGACAAGGCTGCCGCGATTGACAAGATGGTTGCTTGGCTGGAAGCGGAAGGTGTTGGAAATGAAAAAGTCACCTATCGTCTGCGCGACTGGCTCTTTAGCCGTCAGCGCTACTGGGGTGAGCCGATTCCAATCATTCATTGGGAAGATGGCACCTCAACAGCTGTTCCTGAAAATGAACTGCCGCTTGTCTTGCCTGTAACCAAGGATATCCGCCCTTCTGGTACCGGTGAAAGCCCTCTGGCTAATCTGACTGATTGGCTGGAAGTGACTCGGGAAGATGGTGTCAAAGGACGCCGTGAAACCAACACTATGCCTCAATGGGCTGGTTCTAGCTGGTATTACTTGCGTTACATTGACCCGCACAATAATGAGAAATTAGCAGATGAAGAGTTGCTTAAGGCTTGGCTTCCAGTTGATATTTACATCGGAGGTGCGGAGCACGCTGTGCTCCACCTCCTCTACGCTCGCTTCTGGCACAAGTTTCTCTATGATATCGGAGTGGTACCGACCAAAGAGCCTTTCCAAAAACTCTTTAACCAAGGGATGATTCTGGGGACTAGCTACCGTGATAGTCGCGGTGCTCTAGTAGCAACAGACAAGGTGGAAAAACGCGATGGTTCTTTCTTCAACATCGAAACTGGAGAAGAACTAGAGCAGGCGCCTGCTAAGATGTCTAAGTCTCTGAAGAATGTGGTCAATCCAGATGATGTAGTGGAGCAATATGGTGCCGATACATTGCGTGTCTATGAAATGTTCATGGGGCCGTTGGACGCGTCTATCGCTTGGAGCGAGGAAGGTCTGGAAGGCAGCCGCAAGTTCCTAGATCGGGTCTACCGTTTGATTACAAGTAAAGAAATTGTTGCGGATAACAATGGTGCTCTCGACAAGGTATACAACGAAACAGTCAAGTCTGTCACAGAGCAGATTGAGGAGCTCAAGTTTAACACAGCCATTGCTCAGCTCATGATCTTTGTCAACGCAGCCAACAAGGAAGAAAAACTCTATGTCGAATATGCTAAAGGTTTCATTCAATTGCTGGCGCCTTTTGCACCGCACTTGGCTGAAGAACTCTGGCAGGCAGTCGCTCAAACTGGCGAGAGCATTTCCTATGTAGCTTGGCCAACTTATGACGAAAGCAAACTGGTCGAAGCAGAGGTCGAAATCGTAGTTCAAATCAAGGGTAAAGTTCGTGCTAAGCTAGTCGTAGCTAAGGACTTGAGCCGTGAGGAACTGCAGGAAATCGCTCTGGCAGATGAAAAAATCAAGTCCGAAATCGCTGGCAAAGAAATCGTCAAAGTGATTAGTGTGCCGAATAAACTGGTTAATATCGTGGTGAAATAATTACTTTTTATAGTATGCTTATAAAGGAGGAGTCGTGAAAAGGTCTCCTCTTTTTTCAATAGAAATATTGTCTTAAATAGTAGAACTTTTCTCATTTTTCGATTTTCTCTTGTATTAGTTCTGGTTTTTATTTATAATCATTATAAATAAATAGAAAGAGAAATTTTAAATCGTGGAAGAACATAAAATTGATACGAACTTTAGTGGGCGGCTGAATATATTGCGGGCTGGGGTTTTAGGAGCTAATGACGGCATTATTTCTATAGCAGGTGTGGTTATTGGGGTGGCTAGTGCGACGGAAGATGTCTGGATTATCTTTCTGTCTGGTTTAGCGGCAGTCTTTGCGGGTGCCTTTTCTATGGCTGGTGGAGAGTATGTTTCTGTTTCTACTCAAAAGGATACAGAAGAAGCTGCTGTTGCCAGAGAGCGGGAGCTTTTAGAGAAAAATCCAGATATCGCT
Organism: Streptococcus sp. SN3; assembly: GCF_030439905.1. NCBI lineage: Bacteria > Bacillati > Bacillota > Bacilli > Lactobacillales > Streptococcaceae > Streptococcus > Streptococcus sp. SN3. Next base: position 474,639 of record NZ_JAQFJF010000002.1, on the reverse strand, counting down.
AGGCAGTCTCTCTATGCTGCCTATGTTCAAAATGGCGAGTGTGAGACTTCTGCCCAGCTCATGACTAATCGGGCTTTTCTCCAGGATCCTTTGGAGGCTTTGGTACAGGAAAAATATGGAATCGAGATTGAGGAGTTCACTAATCCCTGGCATGCTGCTGTATCAAGCTTTTTAGCCTTTGCTATTGGTGCGCTTTTTCCTATGATTACCATTATCCTGCTTCCAGCCACTATCCGTATCTGGGCAACCGTTCTGATTGTGGCCTTGGCTCTTTTGGGAACGGGCTACACCAGCGCTAGATTGGGCAAAGCACCGCTCAAAAATGCTATGATTCGCAACCTCGTAATCGGCCTTCTAACCATGGCGGTCACCTATGCAGTAGGGCAGGTATTTGCAATTTAGATAGTAGAAAAAGTTAAAGTCAGTAATTTTACTGGCTTTTTGAGTTGTCAAATCTAGAGAAAAATCCAGCTTTAACTATTGTCTGAATGAGTTCAGAGCCCTTCTTCCCATTCTCTAATTCCAAAGTTCGAGAGAAAGAAGTGCGTGGCACTTCTTTTTTGTGAAAATTTTCTTTATATCAAGAAAACTTTTGGAAAATATGATATAATAGTTGCGTATAAAATATGAAAAGGAGTTTTTGTAACATGGCAAAACTTACTGTTAAAGACGTTGATTTGAAAGGTAAAAAAGTCCTCGTTCGTGTAGACTTTAACGTACCATTGAAAGACGGAGTGATTACAAATGACAACCGTATCACTGCTGCTCTTCCAACTATTAAATACATCATTGAGCAAGGCGGTCGCGCAATTCTCTTCTCTCACCTTGGACGTGTCAAAGAAGAAGCAGACAAAGAAGGTAAATCACTTGCACCAGTAGCTGCAGACTTGGCTGCTAAATTGGGTCAAGACGTTGTTTTCCCAGGTGTCACTCGTGGTGCTGAATTGGAAGCAGCTATCAATGCTCTTGAAGATGGACAAGTTCTTTTGGTTGAAAACACTCGTTTTGAAGATGTTGACGGCAAGAAAGAATCTAAAAACGATCCAGAACTTGGTAAATACTGGGCATCTCTTGGAGATGGTATCTTTGTAAATGATGCATTCGGTACAGCTCACCGTGCACACGCATCTAACGTAGGTATCTCAGGTAACGTTGAAAAAGCTGTTGCTGGATTCCTTCTTGAAAACGAAATTGCCTACATCCAAGAAGCTGTTGAAACTCCAGAACGTCCATTCGTAGCCATTCTTGGTGGTTCAAAAGTATCTGACAAGATCGGTGTTATCGAAAACTTGCTTGAAAAAGCTGATAAAGTCCTTATCGGTGGTGGGATGACTTATACATTCTACAAAGCAAAAGGTATCGAAATCGGTAACTCACTTGTAGAAGAAGATAAATTGGATGTTGCCAAAGCTCTTCTTGAAAAAGCAAACGGCAAATTGATCTTGCCAGTTGACTCTAAAGAAGCAAACGCATTTGCTGATTACACTGAAGTGAAAGACACTGAAGGCGAAGCAGTGGATCCAGGCTTCCTTGGATTGGATATCGGTCCTAAATCTATTGCTAAATTTGATGAAGCTTTGACTGGCGCGAAAACTGTTGTCTGGAATGGCCCTATGGGTGTATTTGAAAACCCAGACTTCCAAGCTGGTACAATCGGTGTTATGGACGCTATCGTGAAACAACCTGGCGTAAAATCAATCATTGGTGGTGGTGACTCAGCTGCCGCAGCCATCAACCTTGGCCGTGCAGACAAGTTCTCATGGATTTCTACTGGCGGAGGCGCTTCAATGGAGCTTCTTGAAGGTAAAGTATTACCAGGACTTGCAGCACTGACTGAGAAATAAGCAGTAAACCTAGAATATTTAATATTCTATAAAACTATAATAAGAGAAGGACTAGTAAAGACTGGTCCTTTCTTTTTTACGTAAAATCTGTGGAACGGAGAGGGAAGAGAAAATCATAAATAGACATTATACAATTAATGTCCAAAAAAGGTAAATAAACTGAGGAAAAAATGCTTGCAAAACAAGGGAAAACTTGATAGGATAAAGGTATGTATTCTGATGCTTACAGAGAGTCAAAATGAGAATGGAGCTTCCAGTAGGAGGTTTCAATTATTTTTTGATTTTCGGAGGGCTTGGGATAACTGCAGACTGTAAAAGTTAGCAGGGGGAGGAGAAAAATGAAGAAAAAAGAAGTTTTTGGTTTTCGGAAAAACAAGGCTGTTAAAACTTTATGCGGTGCTGTTCTAGGTGCGGCTTTTTTAACGTCAACGATGCAAGTAAGAGCAGATGAAGTGGTATCTGATACCAATAGTCCTGTCAATACTGAAATGGTAGGTACTGGAAATGCAGCGACTAATCTGCCTCAAGCTCAAGGGCCAGCCAGTCAGGCATCTCAAGAGAGTCAGGCGCGAGCAGGTCAGGCAGATGGCGGTGTGACAGTGACTGTTCCAACAGCTGGTTTAGATGAAAGCGTCAAAAAGGCTCAAGAAGCTGGGCTGACAGTGGTCAAAGACCCAGCTGTTGACAATGGAGTAGCCCAGACTGCTCAAGAAACAGCAGACAAAAAAGCGGAGATTGCAGCAGATTATCAAGCGCAGGTAACCGAGATTGATGCCAAGGTCAAGGAGTACAAAGAAAAAGTATCAGCCTACGAGGCAGAAGTAGCTCGGATTACAGCAGAAAACAAAGCGATAGCTGAGCAATACGCTAAAGATTTGGCTGCTCATCAAGCAGAAGTAGCTCGGATCACAGCAGAAAATGCTCAGCTGAAAGCAGATTATGAAGCGGCACTTAGTAAATACAAAACAGATTTAGCAGCGGTTCAAAAGACGAATGCGGATAACGCGGCGGCTTACCAAGCGGCAAAAGCGGCCTATGATGCAGAATTAGCCCGTGTCCAAAAACTGAACGCAGAAACAAAGGCTAATTATGATGCAGCTCTGGCGGCTTATGCTAGTGAGCTGGACCGTGTTCAAAAGGCGAATGCGGCAGCTAAGGCCCGGTATGAAAAAGCTTTAGCGGATACTCAAGCTGCAAATGCTAAGATTGCTGCTGATAATGAAGCTATTAAACAGCGGAATGCGGCTGCAAAAGCGGCCTACGAGGCAGCACTTGTCCAATATCAAACAGATTTAGCAACTGTCCGAAAGACGAATGCTGATAATGAAGCGGCATATCAAGCGGCTCAGGCAAATTATCAGGCAGAATTGGCCCGTATCCAAAAGGAAAATCAAGATAAAAAAGCTCAATATGAAGCAGATTTAGCAGCTTATGAAGCGAAAAAGACTCAAATTGAAGCTGAAAATGCAGCAGCTCAAAAAGAATATGAGCAAAAGCTAGCAGAGAATCAAGCTAAGAATGCCACTATAGCAGCTGAAAATGAAGAAATCAAGAAGCGTAATGCTCAAGCCCAAGCAAACTATCAAGCTCAGTTGGCCCAGTATAATGCTGATTTGGCTGTCTATAACACAAAATTAGCCAAGTATCAGCAAAATAAGGCTAAATATGATGCTGAACAGGCCAAGATTAAGGCTGGACTGGCTCTTGCAGAAACAAAGAAGACTGAAGACGGGTATTTGAGCCGTCCAATTGCGCAAAGTCTGGTTTTCAAATCAGAACCTAATGCTGATCTGTCACTGACTACAAATGGTGAGTTCGTCAGCTATGCTGGCATGGAAGCCGCTGTGAAGAACACTGCAGAGTTTTCTAAGAAATTCTTCCAGTTGGACAACTTCAAAGTAACAGATATTCAAAATGCTAACTATCAGACCAATCAGCAGGAAAGCTTTGGTACGGTTGGTAAGTATGCAGACTATAGTTCTAACGTAACAAGTGGTAAAGGGCCAACTGAATGGTCTTCTGTCTTGTTGCGTCGTGGTGAGTCTGCTACAGCAACCTATACAAATCTCCAGGGGACTTATTATCGAGGGAAAAAAGTTTCTAAAATTGTCTATACTTATACCCTTGATCCAAGCTCTCAATTCCGCAATGATAAGGCCTGGTTAGGTATTTTTAAAGACCCGACAATGGGAGTTTTTGCTTCAGCTTATACAGGAAATTTTGAAGATGCAACCTCTCTCTTTGTGAAGACGGAATTTGTCTTTTATGATGATAAAGGCCAACCTATTAATTTTGATCAGGCTTTGATGTCCGTGGCTTCCCTCAACCGTGAAGCTAATTCTATCGAAATGGCCAAAGATTATACCGGAACTTTCAACAAGATTTCAGGTTCATCTATTGGTGAAAAGAACGGCCAAATTTATGCGACTGAGTCTGAAAACTTCAAAAAAGGAGTTGGCGGATCTCGCTTTACCATGTATAAGAATGCTCAGCCGGACTCAGGCTGGGACACTACAGATGCTCCTAACTCATGGTATGGAGCAGGAGCGATAGAAATTTCTGGCACAACCAACAGTATGACGATTGGAACAATTTCCTCTTCTGAAGTGTTAGGCCAGCCAGAGGCTACTGATCCACGTAGGGCTGACAAACTAGCTCCTAAGAAGCCAAATATTTGGTTTGCGATTAATGGTGATGTTCGAGCGAATGATCTGCCAATCATCACAGTAGAAGAACCGGAAGCGCCAGTAGCTCCTACAGCTCCTGCAGCGCCAAGTGAAGAAGCGCTTAAGCCTTTGGAGCCAGCTCCAACTACACCAACACCGAAGGCTCTTCCAACACCTCCGGCAGCACCGACTTATGAAAAAGAACCGACGCCACCGACACGTACACCGGAAACACCAGAGCCTAGTAAGCCTTCTGAGCCAAGCTATGAAGTAGAAAAAACTGTCCGGCCAGCAGTGGTAGAACCGACCTATGAAAAAGAGCCAACCCCTCCGGCAGCACCGACTTATGAGAAGGAGCCGGAAGCGCCAACTCCTACACCAGATACACCGGAGCCTAATAAGCCGGTAGAACCAACTTATAGCCCGTTGCCAACCTCACCAGCAGAGCCTGTTTATCAAAAAGAGCCAGCAGCGCCCGTAGCTCCGACTGTGCATTATCATTATCATCTCTTGCAATCTCAACCGCAGATTAATAAAGAGATTCAAAATGACCAAGGCACCAATATTGATAAGACTCTGGTGGCTAAGCAGTCCGTCGTTCAGTTTGCTCTAAAGACAGAAGCTCTTCCAGCTGGACGCAGTGAGACGACTTCATTTGTCATTACTGATCCGTTGCCAAGTGGTTATGAAGTTGACTTAGCAGCAACAAAAGCTGCTAGTGCAGGCTTTGATATCAGCTATGACAAGGCTAGCCACACAGTAACATTCAAGGCAACTGCAGCAACCTTAGCTACTTATAACGCTGATACGACCAAAGAAGTTACTACGCTCTTTCCAACATTAGTCGGCCAAGTGCTCAACGATGGCGCGACTTATACCAATAATTTCACCCTGACAGTCAATGATGCCTATGGTGTCCGCTCAAATGTCGTACGCGTGACTACGCCAGGCAAGCCAGACGATTCAGACAATCCTAGCAATAATTACATCAAGCCAACCAAGGTCAATAAAAACAAGGCAGGCTTGGTGATTGATGGTAAGGAAGTCTTGGCTGGTTCAACCAATTACTACGAGCTGAACTGGGATTTGGATCAGTATAAGGGTGACAAGTCATTTAAGAGCACAATTCAAAAAGGTTTCTACTATGTAGATGACTATCCGGAAGAAGCACTCGAACTTCGTCCGGAATTAGTCAAGCTAGTAGATGCAGATGGCAAGGCTGTGGCAGGTGTGACAGTGACCCACTACGAGAGCCTTGAAACAGCCCCTGCAGCAGTTCGAGAGCTCCTTCAAAAGGCCAATATCACTGTTAAAGGTTCTTTCCAACTCTTTGCAGCAGACGATGCCCAAGCCTTTTATGACCAATATGTCGTAACAGGTAAGTCTTTGACGATAACAAGCCCTATGGCTGTCAAAGAAGGAATGGGCCGCACAGGCGGTAAATTCGAGAACCGGGCTTATCAAATTGACTTTGGAAATGGTTATGCGACAGACGTAGTCGTGAACAATGTTCCTAAAATCAGTCCTGAAAAAGATATTACCCTGAGTTTGGATCCGACAAGTGCAGAGAACTTGGATGGCAAGGAACTGACTTTGGGACGGCACTTTAACTACCGTCTCATCGGCGGCTTGATCCCTGCTAACCATTCTGAAGATTTGACAGACTATAGCTTTGTGGATGATTATGATCAACGAGGCGATGAGTACACGGGGGCTTACAAAACCTTTGCTAAAGTAGACATCACGCTCAAAGATGGTAAGGTGATAAAGGCTGGTACAGATTTGACTGAGTATACAGCTGCGAATATTGATCTTGAGAAAGGCTTGATTTCTATTCGTTTCAAGGAAGAATTCTTAGAGACTATTTCTCTGGATTCAGCTTTTCAGGCTGAAACCTATCTACAGATGAAGCGGATTGCTGCGGGTACTTTTGAAAATACCTACATCAATACTGTCAATCATGTAGTCTATGCTTCAAATACAGTTACAACAGTCACTCCTAAGTCACAGCATCTGATTGTTTCGGGTGTAAACGATCCAAGAAGAGCCAATCCAACTCCAGTGGCTAAAAAGATTCCTGTTTCTCTTCTGCCAGAAACGGGAGCCAAAGATGCAGTCTATCTGCCATATCTAGGTTTAGCAGCCATTATTGGTGCTTTAGGTCTAGGAAAATTGAGACGTAAAGAAGACTGATAATAGATGAGGCTAGGGAATCCCTAGCCTTTTTACCTTTAAAAATACTGCTAAATCTTATGTAGCAAAAGTCTAAATCATTTGTAACATGACAAAAACATAATTCTAAAAAAACTGACATGTAAATGAGGTATGATTTTTTTATCATCAAATTATACGGAGAAAAACAGTTATGAAAAAAACATTTGCTAAAGCAACTCTTGGTTTAACTTCCACAGCTTTGTTAGCGACAATCGGCGCTCAAGCTGTCAATGCAGATTCTTACGTTGTCCAGCAAGGGGACTCTTTTTTTGCCATTGCTAGCGCCAATGGGATGAATCCTTACGAACTTGCTGCCAATAATGGAAAATCAATTTTTGATACGATTAACCCAGGAGATGTGTTGCAAGTAAATGGCACTGCTTTGGATCAGATATACAATCCTTACAGCGCTCCAGCTTATGAAGCGACAAGCGATGCTGCTTTGGTATCTGATACTGAAGATGTTGTCTTAAATACACCAACTGACTATGGCAATTCTTACCCAATCGGCCAATGTACTTGGGGCGTGAAAGAAATGGCTCCTTGGGCAAGCAACTGGTGGGGCAATGCTAATACTTGGGCAATCAATGCTGGTGCTCAGGGTTATGCAACAGGAAATGTCCCAGTAGCAGGCGCTATTGCAGTTTGGGATGGCGGTGAATATGGACATGTTGCTTATGTGACAGATGTGCAAAGCGACAGCTCTATCCAAGTCTTGGAAGCCAACTACAATCGCCAAAAGCAGATTAACAACTATCGTGGCTACTTTAACCCAAATGAATTTATGGGTGGAGTTACCTACATTTATCCAAACTAAAGATAATAAAAACGAGGCTGGGGCTGATAATGTCTCAGTTTTTAAATAGTCGATAGCTCTTGATGCGGTAGCTGATAGGGCTTTTTCTTTGTGCGGGAAAAGTCCTGAGCAGAAAGAGTTTTTTTGAGACGAAATATGTTAAAATGAAGAGAGGGAGGATTTCCTGGAAGGAGACTAATGAGTTATTTCAATAAGTACAAGTTTGATAAATCGAAATTTCGTCTGGGCATGCGTACCTTTAAGACCGGTCTGGCTGTCTTCATCATCCTATTGCTCTTTGGGCTTTTTGGTTGGAAAGGCCTGCAAATCGGTGCTTTGACTGCAGTCTTTAGTCTTCGTGAGGATTTTGATCAGAGTGTCCACTTCGGGACATCGCGAATCTTAGGAAATAGCATCGGTGGTTTTTACGCTCTGCTATTTTTCATTGTCAATAGTGTTTTTAAGGAGCAGTATTGGGTCACCCTCCTTTTGGTGCCGGTCTGTACCATGCTGACAATCATGACCAATGTCGCTATGAACAACAAGGCTGGAGTCATTGGCGGGGTATCTGCCATGCTGATTATTACCCTGTCCATTCGGCCGGAAGATACCATCTTGTATGTCTTTGCCAGAATCTTTGAAACCTTCATGGGAGTCTTTGTTGCGATTCTGGTAAATTCTGATATAGATCGGCTGCGGGCCATCTTTGAAAAGAAAAAATAAAATCCGTGTAAGAAAATCTGACATTATTTCTTGACATAAGATTTATTTCGTCCTATAATAGTGCGTAGAGAGGAATTTGAATGAAGGAAAAAGAGTTTCGCCGAAACATGGCAGTCTTTCCCATCGGCAGTGTTATGAAACTGACGGACCTATCTGCCCGTCAGATCCGTTATTATGAAGACCAGAATCTGATTACCCCTGCTCGGAATGAGGGCAATCGTCGGATGTATTCTTTGAATGATATGGACCGTCTTTTAGAAATTAAGGATTATATTTCGGAAGGTTATAATATCGCTGCGATTAAGAGGAAATATGCTGAGCGTGAAGCCAAGTCCCACAAGACCATTAGTGAAAAAGATGTCCGCCGTGCCCTGCATCATGACATCTTGCAGCAAGGCCGTTTTGCTTCTTCTCTGCCAACCTTTGGTCAGATGCGTCGACCATAGCTATTTTGTTTGAATTACAAGGAGAAATTTAATGTCTATTACAGCAGCTGATATCCGTCGCGAAGTAAAAGAGAAAAATGTTACCTTTATTCGTCTTATGTTCTCTGATATTTTAGGGACTATGAAGAATGTGGAAATTCCTGCCACGGATGAACAGCTTGACAAGGTCTTATCCAATAAAGCCATGTTTGATGGTTCTTCCATTGAAGGTTTTGTCCGTATCAATGAATCAGATATGTATCTTTACCCTGATCTGGATACTTGGACAGTCTTTCCCTGGGGAGATGAAAACGGCAGTGTAGCGGGTCTGATTTGTGATGTTTACACGACAGATCATGTACCGTTTCTAGGGGATCCTCGCAGTAACCTCAAGCGCGCCCTCAAGCATATGGAAGAGCTGGGCTTTAAATCCTTTAACCTCGGACCAGAGCCAGAGTTTTTCCTCTTTAAGCTGGATGAAAATGGCGATCCGACGCTGGAAGTAAATGACAAGGGCGGTTATTTTGACTTGGCACCGACAGATTTGGCAGACAATACTCGTCGGGAAATCGTTAATGTCCTGACCAAGATGGGATTTGAAGTAGAAGCTAGTCACCATGAGGTAGCAGTCGGCCAGCACGAGATTGACTTTAAGTATGACGAAGTGCTTCGGGCTTGTGACAAGATTCAGATTTTCAAGCTGGTTGTGAAAACTATTGCTCGTAAGCACGGTTTGTATGCAACCTTTATGGCTAAGCCTAAGTTTGGCATTGCAGGATCTGGTATGCACTGTAATATGTCTCTCTTTGATCAAGACGGCAATAATGCCTTCTTCGATCCAGAAGATCCAAAAGGTATGCAGCTGTCAGAAACAGCCTACCATTTCTTGGGTGGTTTGATTAACCATGCTTATAACTACACAGCTATCATGAATCCAACGGTCAACTCATACAAACGTCTGGTTCCTGGATATGAAGCACCAGTTTATATTGCCTGGGCAGGACGCAATCGTTCACCGTTGGTGCGCGTGCCAGCCTCTCGTGGTATGGGTACTCGCTTGGAGCTGCGTTCGGTTGATCCGATGGCCAATCCATATATCGCTATGGCAGTTCTCTTGGAAGTTGGCCTGCACGGTGTCGAAAATAAAATCGAAGCTCCAGCCCCAATCGAAGAAAACATCTATATCATGACTCCAGAGGAGCGTAAGGAAGCTGGAATTACAGACCTGCCATCAACTCTTCACAATGCCTTGAAGGCCTTGACAGAAGATGAAGTCGTTAAAGCGGCTCTTGGCGAGCATATCTATACGAGCTTCTTAGAAGCTAAGCGTATCGAGTGGGCTAGCTATGCAACCTTTGTCTCCCAATGGGAAGTGGATAACTATTTAGATTTATACTAAACTTAGAGCAGGAGGATTGGCATATCCCCTGCTTTTTCATGGAGGAGGAGAAAGATGGAAGAATTTCATGATTTTATAAAGCGGGTTTTTGATGAGCAATATGAAGCCTATTTTGGTCCAGATATGCTTGAAAAACTTGAACCTCAAGATTATTATTTAAGGCGGGAGGAAGATGGCCAGTTAATTGCCTTGCTCCATGCCCAACAGGTGTTGGAAAACATTCATATCAAGGCTTTGGTGGTGGATAAAGAACATCAGAAAGCGGGATTGGGAGCCAGTCTGCTGGCAGAATTAGAAGAAAAGGCTGCAGAAGTTGGAGTAACTAGCATTACCTTGTCCACTAAATCTTATCAGGCCAGGGATTTTTACATCAAGCAAGGCTATGAAATCTACGCCAGTCTAACAGATGTTCCGCAAAAGGGCATTACCAAATATCATTTTATAAAGCGATTAAACGAAGCCATTCTCAAATAAATGGAAGCCAATTTGGCTTCTGTTTTTTAATATTTATTTGCATACATTCAGTATGTATGTTAAAATATAGCTTAAGAAAAGGAGCACAAATGATTACTAGTTTATATCCGGTATTAATGAGTGAAGATGTCCATCAATCAGCACAATTTTTCATTGAGCATTTCCAATTTCAGGAAACCTTCCGTTCAGATTGGTATATTAGTTTAAAGAATATCGAGAGTGGTTTTGAGCTTGCTTTTATTGATAGCAAGCATGGTACAGTGCCACAAGCCTACCAGTCTGAGGCGAGTGGCCTAATCATCAATATCGAAGTTGACAATGTGGATTGTTTTTATGAAGAATTGCGTCAGCAAGAAGAAATGGAGTTCCTTCTTCCTATTAAGAGTGAAGATTTTGGTCAGCGCCATTTCATTGTGGAAGCGCCGGGTTCTGTTTTGGTTGATGTGATTCAAGTAATTCCACCTAGCGCTGAGTTTGCGGCAAATTATTTGGAGAGTGAAGATGAATAAAAAACAGCAGGCTTCTCTAGAGACAAGCAAGAAAATATTAGCTATCGCCCGGAAACATTTTTCTTTAAAGGGTTATGCAGAAACTTCCTTGGAAGAAATTGTAGATGAATTGGGAATGACAAGAGGCGCACTTTATCATCATTTCGGGAATAAGAAAACTTTATTTACCGCCGTACTGGCACAAATTCAGTCCGAACTGGGATTTTATGTAGAAAAAAATGCCCTGGAAGCACACGATTCTTGGGAGCAGTTGGTGGAAGGCTGTGTTGCTTTTGTTCGTTTTGCGACCTTGACCGAAAATAAACGTATTCTCCTGCTTGATGGTCCCAATGTCGTTGAGTGGAAAGAGTGGCGTCGTCAGGACGAGGCTAATTCTTTCTCTCATTTGAGAGAGCAATTAGACATTTTATCTAAAGAAGGAAGACTTATCTCTATTGATTTGGATATGGCAGCTCATATGATTTCAGGCGCCTTGAACGAGTTATCTCTTTTTCTAGCTGAGAAAAAGGAAGAAGTAGAAGTCAGAGGAGCAGTGAGAAGTCTGTTAAGGGGATTTAAAAATCATGGCGAAAAAGGTTAAAGATTATTATGATTTGGTTTATGCGGAGGATTTGAGCCGTCGCTTGCAAGAAGTCACAGATAAATTTGATGCTCAGCATTTTATGTCTCTAGTTGAAAGCGACTTAGAGTCTTTGGAATTTACTCAGCGTCAAGAGCTGCTGGCAAGGAGTATCAAAGAATGCTTGCCGCTTTCTTATGCTGATTCTCTTAAGGTTTTTGAGCAGATACTTGGTCCGGAGTTAGAGTGCGGCCTGGGGATGTTCTCAGAGGGGTATTGGTTGTGGCCGATTGGCAAATACGTGGAACTTTACGGAGGTCAGGAATTCGAGCTGAGTGCGGCCTTCAGTAAGGAATTAACCAAGCGATTTACTGGAGAATTTTCCATGCGGCCCTTGCTGGCTAATTATCCTAATGCTACCATGGATTTACTGTTAGAGTGGAGCCAAGACGAGAATATGCGCGTCCGCAGATTAGCCAGCGAGTGTATGCGTATCCGACTGCCCTGGGCTAAGAAGCAGACTGTGGTTTTAGATTATTTTGATGAGTTTACCGCTATTTTAAGGAATCTAAAGGATGATGCGGATAAATCAATCCAAAAAAGTGTCGCTAATAATCTGAATGATTTATATAAAGAAGATCCTGAAAAGTTTGAGAGGGTGATTGGATCTTGGCAAGAGGAAGAACTGAGTCCGAGTTGCGCTTGGATTATTAAGCATGCTTCGCGAACAAAAAATAAAGCAGAAAAATAAGCTTTGCTGATCTAGCAAAGCTTGTTTTTAGTTATCTTCGTCTGGTGTAAGCACCATCGGAATAATAATAGGTTCGCGCTCGGTGCTTTCGTAGAGGAAAGGACGCAAGGCATTGACGATAGCGCCGCTGACAGATTGGACACTGGCATCTTTATTCTTAAGGGCAATGCGAATGGCATTGAAGAGGATGCGCTGGCTTTGGCGGATGAGGTCACCTGATTCGCGCATGTAGATAAAGCCACGGCTGAGAATATCTGGACCGGCTAAAATCATCTTGGACTCAAAATCAACCGTTGCGACAGCCAGAACAACACCGTCCTCTGACAGGTCTTTACGGTCGCGCAGGACTGCAGCTCCGATTTCACCAATGCGGTTTCCATCAACATAAATATCTTGAGCGTTGAAGCTGCCGGCAATACGAGCTGAGTCAGCTGTCAGAGCCAGCACATCACCATTGCTCATGATGAAGATATTGTCTTTTGGTACTCCAGTATCAACGGCTAGACCTGCATGGACTTTCTGCATACGGTATTCACCATGGACTGGCATGAAATATTTAGGCTTAATCAAGCGGAGCATGAGTTTCTGCTCTTGTTGGCCACCGTGTCCAGAGGTGTGGATGTTGTTAATCTTACCGTGAATCACTTCTACACCAGCCTCGGAAATGATGTTAATCAGCTTGTTAACGCTGGTTGTATTACCAGGGATAGGACTAGATGAGAAGATAACTGTATCTCCAGGCTGCAGCTGAACCTGACGGTGGGTACCATTAGCAATCCGAGACAGGGCCGCCATCGGCTCACCCTGGCTTCCGGTACACATAATAAGCACTTCACCAGCTGGGTAGTCCTTGAGTTCATTTGGTTCAATGAAGGTATCTTTGGGAACCTTGATATAGCCTAGCTCAATCCCGTTGACAATAGCCTTTTCCATGGAGCGGCCAAAGACCGCAATCTTGCGTCCAGTCTTAACAGCAGCATCTGCGGCTTGCTGAAGACGGAAGATATTTGAGGCAAAGGAGGCGAAAATAATCCGTCCATTAATGCCTTCAATGATCTTCATAATAGACTGGCCGACAACTTTTTCGGAATTGGTAAAGGTCGGAACTTCAGCATTGGTCGAGTCAGATAGGAGGCAGAGAACGCCTTCCTCGCCCAGAGCAGCCATACGGTGCAAGTCTGCCGGCTCACCGACTGGTGTAAAGTCAAACTTGAAGTCACCTGTACAGACAATCTTACCCTGCGGCGTATGGATGACAATTCCCAAAGGTTCTGGGATAGAGTGGGTTGTCCGGAAGAAAGTAGCTTTCAGATGCTTGAACTGCAGTTCTGTGTTTTGATTGATTTCATAGAGTTTGGCATCGCGCAAAAGTCCATGCTCTTCTAACTTGCCGCGAATGAGGGCCAGGGCCAAAGGACCAGCATAGATCGGAACATTAGCTTGCTTGAGCAGGAAAGGGATACCGCCAATATGATCCTCGTGCCCGTGGGTGATGAGGACAGCTTTTACGCGGTCAATATTTTCCACGATATAAGAGTAGTCGGGAATGACATAGTCAATTCCTAGCAGGTCGTCTTCTGGGAATTTGATACCGGCATCCACGATGATGATTTCATTTTGGTATTCAATCCCGTAGGTGTTTTTACCGATTTCGCCTAACCCACCAATCGCAAAAACGCCAACTTCTTTGGGTTTTAAGGTATATGCCATGGGTTAGAACTCCGTCAATTCAAAAGTGCCTGACTCTTTTTCATATTCGAGGTGTTTGTCAGACAAGAGCTCGATAAATTCAATATTGTAAGGGGTATTTTCTTCGACTAACTTACGAGCCTGAATGCGGCCTTCCAATTCATTAGCTGCTTCGACCTCTAAATAAAGGGCACGTGTCTTTTCACGGCGCGGACTGCGCTCTTTTGTTTCCTGATAAAAAACTTTGTAAATCATAAGATTCCTTTCTGTGATAAGGTCTAAAAAATAAAAGAAGGCAGGCGTTAGCGCATTTCTTCACATGATAAATTAAAAATGATAAATGGAAAGTGAGCGATTGCTGTGACTTCTGATAGGGCTTACTCAAATGAAGAGGCTAAAATGCTGTTTTAGCCTTGTATCTTATGGAAAAGTAAGAGTAATGAAATTGACCTGATGTTTAATTATTATTGTAATTATACCATAGAATGAGCTTAGGAAGCAAGTCGGGACGGTGAATTTCAGAGACGGTTTTTCAGCCAAAGCGGCTTGACAAAAAGAAAAATCAAGCGATGAACATTTGGTCACTTGATTTTGAGGGCTGCTTATTTGGCGAAATAGCCGTGCTTGCGGTACCAATCTACCACGTCAGCTAAGCTTTCTTCGAGAGGGCGATGCTGTCCGCCTAGCTCGCTCTCGGTTTTGGCAAAGCTAAAATTACTTTTGAGATATTCTTCGGCCATGAGATGAGCGAGCTCATTGGTAACCAAAATTGGTTTTTTGGTGAGCCGGTGGTAGAGCTCACTTGCTTGGGCATAGATTTTGACGAAAAGAGGGGAGATCTTGCGCTTGGGGGCGGGAACGCCAGTGATTTTTTCCAGTATTTGGTACAATTCTGTCATGGTCACTTGCCGTCCAACTGCCAGATAGCGCTCCTTTGAGCGTCCGTATTTCATGGCGCGGAGATGAATATCTGCTACATCTCTAGCATCCACCATATTATAGCTAGCCTTTAAGATACCTGGAAGTTTTTGCTCTACAAAATTGATAATCAGCTGCCCACTGGAGGTCGGACCAAGGTCTCTAGGACCCAACATTACACTCGGCAAGATAAAGCAACCGAAAACATCTGAATGCTTGTCCAAGAAATCACGAACGGCCTCTTCACTCAAAATCTTGCTGCGATAGTAATCAAAAGGAGTATCTTTTGAGCGAGACATGCTTTCATCGATTAGCTGATTGGCCTCACCTTCCAGTACGACACAGGAGGAAGTATGGACAAATTGGCGGATACCAGCCTCGTAAGCAGCTTCTAGGAGGTTATTTGTGCCTATAATATTAGTGTCGTAGAGCTCCTGCCAGTGCTTGCCGCCTTTATAATTATCGCGGAAAAAAGCAGCGGTATGAAAGAGGCTGTCGCAGCCTGCTAGATAGTCACGATAGCTTTCGGGCTCTAAAATATCCCCCTTGACAATCTGGATAGGCAGGTCGGCAAATTGTTTGCGCGCTTTTTCCTCGGAGCGAACGAGAGCGGTCACTTGAATGTTTTCTTTTAGCAGAGCACGCACGAGATTATTTCCTAAAAGACCGGTCGCACCAGTCACAAAAGCGTGGGTCATTGTTCTAGCTGGTTTTTGATTTGTAGGGTTTGGGGTCATCCGTTTTTCCTCCTTTTGCAAATAGATGATATATCATCTATTTAAGATTTTATATTTTTTAACTAAAATTGTCAACAATTTACCTAATCTAGTGTAAAATAGTATAGAAGTGATTTTTGAAAGGAGAGCAGCGTGGTAGCAGAAGGAATTCGATTTGGCTATTTGTTTAGAAGTGCAGAGAGCTTAGCGACGAGAGAATATGGGAAGTTGCTAGAGCCTTTGGGAATTACGCCCAATCAAAGCGAGGTCTTGCTCGTTTTGGGCGAACATGCTCCGCTGTCTCTCAAGGGCTTGGGGGAATCCCTGATTTGTGAGGAAAAAAGCCCTAGTCGCTTGGTGCAGGCTTTGATTAAAAAAGGCTTGGTCAAGAAGGAAATTTCTAGCAAGGACAAGCGCAGTTCTCGCTTGAGCTTGACTGCTGCTGGAGCGGATTTGCTGCCCAAGATTGCTGAGCAAGAAGCTATTTTTGGAAAACACTTGGCGCAGCAAGTGCCTAATTTGGAGGCTTTTAGCCAGATTTTAGAGGAATTTTTGGTAGATAGTTTCTACGAAGACAAATTAAAACGCCGCTCACTTTGGCGGCAAGAGGAAAAATAGAGGATAAGCATGAAGATTGCAGCTTTTGATACGTCAAGTAAGGCGCTGACGCTCGCGATTTTAGAGGACGAGACCTTGCTGGCGCAGATGACTTTAAATATAAAGAAAAACCACAGCATTACCCTGATGCCGGCTATTGATTTTCTGATGAATAGTCTGGATATGAAGCCGATGGATTTGGATCGTATCGCGGTGGCGCAGGGGCCGGGCAGCTACACAGGTCTGAGAATTGCGGTGACGACAGCTAAGACTCTGGCGCATACCCTCAAGATTGAGCTGGTTGGTGTGTCTAGTTTGCTGGCTTTAGTCCCAGAGCAGGCGGAAGGTTTGGTCATTCCCATCGTGGATGCCCGCCGAAATAATGTCTATGCTGGCTTTTATCAGTCTGGTCAGACTGTGCAGCCGGAAGCTCATCTGCCTTTGGCAGAGGTTTTAGAAATAGCTGGCGCTGCTAATCAGCCAGTCACTTTTGTCGGAGAGACAGCAGCTTTTGCGGAGCAGATTGGAGCTGCTCTTCCTCAGGCTGCCATTCAGCCAAGCTTGCCAGATGCGGCAGCTATTGGTCGTCTCGGTTTAGACCTGCCAGCCCAGTCCATTCATGACTTTGTTCCTAACTACCTCAAACGGGTAGAAGCCGAGGAAAATTGGCTCAAGAATCACAAGGAATCCAGCGATTCTTACATTCAGCGCCTATGATTAAGTTGAGAAAATGGAGCGACAGCTCGGATGTGGACGCGGCCGCTCTCGCCAAAGAGCTGGAACAGCTCTTACTTGCAGTCTATGAGGTCAGCCCTTGGACAGCTATACAGGTGGAAGAGGTCCTGCGATCGGATGTGAACAGTTGTACGCTAGCAGAAGATGGGAGTTTACTTGTCGGCTTTTTAGTCTGGCAGGAGATAGACTTTGAAGCAGAAGTTTTGCAGATTGCTGTATTGCCTAGCTACCAGGGACAGAAAATCGCGACAGCCTTGTTCGACTTTTTGCCTGCCGACAAGGAGATTTTCCTCGAAGTTAGGGAATCGAACAGGTCAGCTCTGCTATTTTACAAAAAAGAAAAATTTGAAGAAATCGCGCGGCGGAAGGCCTACTACCATGCGCCGGTGGAAGACGCGATAGTCATGAAAAGAGAGGTCCATGAAAGATAGATATATTTTAGCTTTTGAGACGTCCTGTGATGAGACCAGTGTGGCGGTTCTGAAGAATGAGGCTGAGCTTTTGAGCAATGTCATTGCCAGCCAGATTGAGAGCCACAAGCGTTTTGGCGGAGTGGTGCCAGAAATGGCCAGCCGTCACCATGTGGAGGTCATTACGGTTTGCATTGAGGAGGCCTTGGCAGAAGCAGGGATTAGCGAGGAGCAGGTCACAGCGGTGGCCGTCACCTACGGTCCTGGTCTGGTTGGGGCGCTTCTTGTCGGCTTGGCAGCGGCCAAGTCCTTTGCCTGGGCTCATGATATTCCCCTGATTCCAGTCAATCATATGGCTGGACACCTGATGGCAGCCCAAAGTGTGGAGCCCTTAGAATTTCCCTTGCTGGCTCTTTTGGTCAGTGGCGGTCATACTGAATTGGTCTATGTCAGTCAGGCTGGTGATTATAAGATTGTGGGGGAGACCCGCGATGATGCGGTCGGTGAAGCCTATGATAAAGTCGGTCGAGTCATGGGCTTGACCTATCCAGCAGGTCGAGAGATTGATCAGTTAGCTCATGAGGGACAGGATATTTATGATTTTCCGCGGGCTATGATTAAGGAAGACAATCTGGAATTTTCTTTTTCCGGTCTCAAGTCGGCCTTTATCAACCTGCACCACAATGCTCAGCAAAAGGGAGAAGTCTTGTCTAACCAAGACCTGTCAGCAAGTTTTCAGGCAGCGGTCATGGATATTCTCATGGTCAAGACTAAGAGAGCGCTGGAAAAATATCCAGTCAAAACTCTGGTCGTGGCGGGCGGTGTTGCGGCCAATCAAGGCCTGAGAGAACGCTTAGCAGCTGAGATTCAGGATGTAAAGGTGATCATTCCGCCTCTACGCCTTTGCGGTGACAATGCTGGTATGATTGCCTATGCCAGTGTCAGTGAGTGGAACAAGGGAAATTTTGCCAGTTTAGACCTCAATGCTAAGCCGAGTCTGGCTTTTGAAACGATGGAGTAAAGGAGAAGAATGCGCGGACAGACATTTAAACAGGGTGCAAAAGCAGCAGTGCCAACAGCTCTGGGTTATATCGGAATCGGCCTAGCCTGTGGCATCATGGCGGCGCCTTATATGAATCCCTTGGAGATGGGGCTGATGAGTATTCTGGTTTATGCAGGCAGTGCCCAGTTTGCCATGATTGGTTTATTCGCCCAGCAGGCGCCTGTCTTGGCCATCGCACTGACTGTTTTTCTTATTAATATCCGGCATCTTTTGCTCTGTCTGCATGCATCAACTCTTTTTCGTAAATCTAGCTTGATGCAGAATATTGTCATTGGCTCTTTTTTGACGGATGAATCTTATGGAGTCTTGATGGGAGAGCGGGCACATACAGAAGAAATTGCTGCTGCTTGGATGATGGGCAATAATTTCATGAGTTACGCTTCCTGGATTTTGGGTACTGTTTTGGGAACAGCCCTCGGTGCCCTTCTGCCCAATCCTGATAGTTTTGGACTGGATTTTGCCTTGGTCGCTATGTTTATCGGCATTTTCTCTTCTCAGTTTACAATCATGCTGCGACGGGTCAGAATCAATAAACTCTTTTTAGTCTTGAGTGTGGTGGGTATCGCCTACCTGCTTCTGACCATGTTGCTTCAAAATTCGCTGGCGGTGCTTTTTGCAACCTTGCTAGGGTGTATAGTGGGGGTGATTTTGGATGATAAGTAAGTATATTTTGCTGGCTATTCTTTTGTCAGCTCTAGTAACTTGGATTCCGCGGGTTTTACCCTTTATCCTAGTCAAGTACAAGGGGCTTCCGCCTATGGTGGAGCGTTTCCTCAAATATCTGCCAGTTTCCATAATCTTTGCCCTTATCTTATCCAGTGTCACCAATGCTAAAACAGGTCAGCTGCCGAGCTTTAAATGGCTGGATTTAATGGGCGTTTTTCCGACTAGCTATGTGGCATTTAAGTATAAAAACTTAATTGCAACTGTTGTATTTGGTGTAGTCTTGGTGGCCTTGCTGCGCTATCTAGCTGGATTTCTTGGCTTATAAAGAAAGTACAAGACAGATTGAATCGGTCGATTCGGTCTGTTTTTTACTATATTCTAAGAATTGTCTGAAAATATAATATTTTATGCTATAATGGAACCAATCAAAATCATGGAGGTTCGGAAATGGCAGAAGCAGGTCATAAATTTTTAGCAAAATTAGGAAAGAAACGTCTTCGTCCCGGTGGCAAGCTGGCAACAGACTGGCTGATTGAGCAGGGACAGTTTTCCAGCGACAAGAAGGTTCTAGAAGTTGCCTGCAATATGGGAACCACAACAATCGAGCTGGCTAAAAGATATGGCTGCCAGATTACTGCAGTTGATTTGGATAAGGCTGCGCTGGCTCAGGCTAAGCTTAATGGAGACAAGGCTGGTGTTGGTGAACTCGTCACATTTGAGCAGGCTAATGCCATGAAGCTGCCTTATGAGGACAATTCATTTGATATCATTATCAATGAAGCCATGCTGACCATGCAGACGGATAAGGGGAAGGCCAAATGTATGGATGAGTACTACCGGGTGCTGAAGCCAGGTGGAGTGCTCCTCACCCACGACGTCATGCTCAAGCAAAAAGATGAGAATGTCCGGGAAGAGCTGTCGCGTGCGATTAATGTCAATGTGGGGCCTCTAACCGAGGGATCTTGGATTCAGCTAGCACGTTCTCACGCTTTTGACCGTGTGGACACCTTTGTTGGCGAAATGACCTTGATGAGCCTTCGAGGAATGATATATGACGAAGGGCTGGGTGGCACACTGAAAATCTGCTTCAATGCCCTTAAAAAAGAGAACTACGGCCAGTTTATGAAGATGTTTAAGATGTTCCAAAAGAATCAAGAAAAACTGGGCTTTATTGCGATGGTTTCTCGTAAATAACTGCTAGACGCTTTGGGAACTTTAAATAGGTTTAAAAAAATTTCTAAAAAAGCTTGACTCTGACCTTTGGTCAGGGCTTATACTATAGTAGTAAGGAGGTCTATCATGTACCATATCAAAGAAGCTGCGCAGCTTTCAGGAGTCTCTGTCAAAACCCTGCATCATTATGACAAAATCGGACTGTTAGTCCCTGCCAAATCAGAAAATGGTTATCGAACATACAGCCAAGCTGATTTAGAGCGGCTGCAGGTCATCCTTTACTATAAGTATCTGGGTTTTTCTTTGGAGAAAATAGCAGAGCTGCTGAGTCAGGATGAACAGGCTTTATTGCCGCATCTGGTTAGGCAGTTAGAGTATTTGCAGCAGGAAAGAGACCGCTTGGATACCTTGATTTCCACCTTACAAAAAACCATCCAAGATGAAAAGGGAGAAAGAAAAATGACAATGAAAGAAAAATTCGCAGGTTTTACCTATGAAGACAATCACAAATATCATCAAGAAGCTGTCGAAGAATACGGTCAAGAAGTCATGTCAGAAGCATTAACTCGTCAAAATGGACGGGAAGAAGAATCTGCCGCAGCTTTCAATCGAGTTTTTCAAAGTCTGGCAGAGAATATGCAGCAAGGCTTGCCAGTTGAAGCAGCAGAAAATCAAGAGCAGGCAGCCCAGCTCTTACAAGCCATTCGCACTTACGGTTTTGACTGCTCACTGCAAGTCTTTGCCCACATCGGTCAGGGCTATGTCCACAATCCAGAATTCAAGAAAAATATCGATCAATTTGGAACAGGCACTGCCCAGTACACAGCAGATGTGATTGCTGCTTATGTGCGGACAAATGCAGAATAAAAACTGGTGAGAATATTCTGCACTGCACCCCAAAAGTTAGTTAACTTTTAGGGTGCAGTGCAATGTTCCTCGACCAGTTTTTTCAATTACTTTAAAATATTTTTCTAATCACTCATAATGCAAGCTTCCTGCCACCCAGCCGGTACAGAGGGCAGATGTGATGTTGAAGCCACCTGTGTGGGCATTGATGTCTAGGACCTCTCCAGCAAAGTGGAGACCGGGAACGAGCTTGCTTTCCAGAGTTTTGGGATTAATTTCTTTGAGGCTGACTCCGCCCTTGGTTACAAAGGACTTGGCCAGAGACATTTTGCCAGTGACAGGGATGGGCAGTTCTTTGATTTGTTTGATGAGAGCCTCTTTTTCACTGAGATTGAGTTGTTTGACTTTCTCGGGAAAGGGTTGGGCAAAAAAGTCTGCCATTCGCTCGGGTAGGAGGATTTTCAGGCAGTTCTTCAGCGATTTTTCCCGATGTTCTTCTAAAAAATCCGCCAGAGCCTGCTGACTCATCTGTGGCAAAAGGTCCAGATAAATGGTTTCGCCACCCTTGACAAAGCTAGACAAGCGCAGAGCGGCCGGACCTGATAGACCAAAGTGGGTAAAGAGCAGATCGTGGGTGATGACATGCTTGCCATAGCTTAGGGTCACATCGTCCAGCGAAATCCCCTGAAGCGCTTTGTGAGGAAAGTCAGTCATAAGAGGACTTTCAGCAGCTTCCAGCTCAGTCACCGTGTGCTTGAAGTGTCGGGCAATATCGTGACCAAATCCTGTCGAGCCTGTTGAAGGGTAGGACTTGCCGCCAGTCGTCACAATCAATTTTTGGCAGGTCCAAGTATGATCGCTGGATCTGATAGTGAAAAGATTATCATTTTTTTTGACGGAGACGATTTCAGTATTGGTGATGACAGTGCCACCCAGCTCTGCAATTTTCTTTTCCAAAGCTTCGATAATAGTGCGGGACTTGTCTGTCGCTGGGAAAACACGGTCGTGGTCTTCGACCTTGAGTTTGACGCCGTTCTCTGTAAAAAAGTTGATGATATCATGGTTGTCAAACTGAGAAAAGACGCTGTAAAGAAAGCGCCCGTTGCCTGGAATACCGGCCATGAGGTCATCTAGGTTTCCGTTGTTGGTCACATTGCAGCGCCCGCCACCTGTACCAGCTAGTTTCTTACCCAGTCGTTTATTTTTCTCGAGGAGCAAGGTTTTCTGTCCGTAGAAAGAACTGGAAATGGCAGCCATCATGCCAGCCGGTCCTCCGCCGATGATGATTGTGTCGAAATACTTCATTGGTCTTTTCCTTTCGTGGAGAGTGGTTTCTATCTGTTGGTTGGAAGTCTAGTATGTCCTTACAGGTGCCTTTTTGCTGTCTTGTGGTTCCTCTTGGAGGACTATAGCTAGGAATATCTAGATTTCTACATTCATTATATTTTTTTATTTCTCTTACTAGACTAATCTGTCTCATTGTATCATAAAAAAGGGCTAAAAAGATAGGAGTCAGGCTCAAAAAATATTGTGAAATTTGACAGTTAAGGCTTGATATGATAAGATTTAGGTATCTACAAACTAGAAAAAGTTTTTGAGGAAATTATGGCAATTGAAAAGACAGTCAGCGAGTTAGCCGAGATTCTTGGAGTTAGCCGCCAGGCGATTAACAATCGTGTCAAGGCACTACCGCCAGAAGATACGGAAAAGAATGAAAAAGGAGTCACGGTGGTGACCCGCAGCGGCTTGATTAAGCTGGAAGAGATTTATAAGAAAACTATTTTTGAAGATGAACCGGTTAGCGAGGATGTGAAGCAACGCGAGCTGATGGAAATCTTGGTGGACGAAAAAAATGCTGAGATTGTGCGTCTCTATGAGCAGCTTAAGGCCAAGGACAGCCAGTTAGCTAAGAAAGATGAGCAGCTGCGCATCAAGGACGTCCAGATTGCTGAAAAGGACAAGCAGTTGGACCAGCAGCAGCAGCTAACAGCTAAGGCTATGAATGAGCGTGAGACCTTGCTGTTGGAGTTGGATGAAGCCAAGGAAAAGGTGCAGGAGCAGGAAAGCAAGGGCTTCTGGGCACGTTTATTTGGAAAATAAAAATAAGGTTGGGACATCTGTCTCAACCTTGTTTTAAATAAGAATCGCTTTTTAGCAAGTTTTGTATTGTTCACAACATAAAGGAGGAAAATGAAATCACAAAGACTGGGACTTTTACGTCTCTATCGCAATCTTGATAAAATTTTGTTGCTCTTTTTCACAGTCTTTATGCTCATGGAGCTGGTCTGGGTGCCTTTCAACTCCTTTGCAGCAGAGACTCTGCTCAAGCAGACAGGTTACCTCTTCTTATCTTATACGAATGCCCTGAAGGTCCTGACTTCAAATATCTGGGTTGGGTTGGCTTTTCTGGCACTTTTTGCGGCCAATCTCTTTGTCGCTTATTTTCAGATTGGACTGATATTTATGGGGCTCCGCAATCTTTTAGACGAGGAAGAACGCAGCGCCTTTCAGTTTATCAAGAAAAGTTTCAAAGACAGCGGCTCGCTGATTCGCTACGCCCGGCCCAGCAAGGTCCTCTTTATTGCACTGTATATGGGCTTTATCTTTCCCTTTCTGCGGCAAATTCTCAAAATCTACTACTTAAATAAAATTCTGATTCCAGAATTTATCGTGACCTATCTCAAGACGGCCTTATGGATGAAATTATCAATCTATGCTTTAGGTTTTCTGTTTTTTTTGATAGCTGTCCGTCTGATGTTTGCCCTGCCCAAGCTCTTTTTTGAGCATTTCCGCCTACGAGACGCGATTAGGTATAGTTTGGAGAAGACCAAGGGGCACTTGATTCGCTATACTTGGCAGCTCTTTTGGATACTGGCCAAGAGCTTTCTCTTCTTTCTTTTAAGCAGCATTCCGATTTTAGTGTTGCAGCAGTATGCGGATGGCCAGTCCAATCAGATAGCCTTGACAGCAGCGGTTGTCAATTACTGCCTCATCAAGCTGGCTTATTACTTCATGGTAGCCTACTTTCTGATTAAGTTTGTGGCTTTTCTGACAGACAGCAGACTGTCTGAGTACCGCTACAGGAAAGGCCTGCCTATCATGCGCTGGTTTATCCTTTTGGTCACTAGCTCTGTCTTTGCCCTTGAAGGCTTTGTCTATCTCAATCTGCCCTTGGAAAACGTCCCTCTGACCATCTCGCATCGTGGGGTTTCGCAGGGAAATGGTGTCCAGAATACAGTTGAGTCGCTTGAGAAGACAGCTCTGCTCAAACCAGACTATATCGAAATGGATGTACAGGAGACCAAGGATGGCCAGTTTGTCATGATGCACGATGCCAATCTAAAAGCCTTGGCCGGCGTTGATGCTAAACCGCAAGAGCTGACTCTGCAAGAGCTGACAGCTTTAGATATTTCAGAAAATGGACACACTGCCAAAATTTCCAGTTTTGATGCTTATCTCAAACGAGCCAATCAGATGGGCCTGAGACTCTTGATAGAAATCAAGACCAGCAGCTTGGACTCAGACGATATGATGGACCGTTTCCTTAGCCAATACGGAGCCAATATCAAGGTTTATGGCCATCAGATTCAGTCTTTGGACTATCAGGTTATTGACAAGACAGTCCAGTATGATGAGAGCATACCGACCTTCTTTATCCTGCCCTACAATACTATTTTCCCACGGACACAGGCTTCCGGCTATACGATGGAGTATTCGACCCTCGATGAAAACTTTGTCGATAAGCTATGGACGACGGATAAGAAGCTTTATGACTGGACCATCAATGATGCAGACAGCATTGGCAAATCCTTCCGCTTGGGCGTTGACGGCATGATTACCGATGATTTGGAGCTGGTGCAGAGCTCTATCAAGGAGCTGCAAAACAAACCCGACTATGCCCTGCTTTTGATGAGTAAGGCAGCGGATTTGCTTAATTTTGTCTAATAGGCTGGTGAGGAAACGACTATAAATCAAAAAAAGGCTGAGATTTCTCAGTCTTTTTTGCTGGTTCGATTAGCTCTTGACTTATTTCTAGTCAAGAGGTAAGGTTATTTATCTTGCTTAAAAAGGCAATTTGCCTGCGAAAGCGCCCATTTTCTTCTGAGTAGCATCATCAATCTGAGCCAGCGCGTGATTCAGGGCCTGTGCAGTCATCTCTGACAGAGTTTCCAAATCTTCAGGATCCACAACGGCTGGATTGAAGTCAATGCTGACTACCTTTTTATCGCCAGTCAGTTTAGCAACGACTAAGTCTTGAGCTGATTTGCCGGTAAATTCTGTTGCAGCCAGTTCTGCCTGTCCTTTTTCCATTTGTTTTTGAAGCTTTTGTGCTTGCTTCATCATGTTTTGCATGTTCATCATAAGATTTTCTTTCCTTTCTCTCGCAAGGGCTTAGCCCTTGGTAATCTTCACTCTTCAAATTATATCATTTTTTGGAAAAGTGGCAAGAAGAACATTTCTAAGAGGTTTGACAAAAATTTAGCATTTATAGTAGAATGGTCATGAATCTATATATCAAGGAGAAGACAACTTGAAAAATAAGAAGATAAAAGCTTTGCTGTTGGTAGTGCTCTCATCCCTCTTCATCCTAATTGGCTGTAGCGGCAGCCCCAAAATTCAGGGAAAATGGAATGTACAGGACGCTAGCGGTGAACAAAAGACCATTGAAATAAAAGATAAGACCATTATTGTCAACGAAGAAGAGTATGAGTATACTCAAAATGCAGTTGGTTTTAAGAATGGGGTGAGTTATTATGGCCTGACTCGGAAAGATAATGGCGGAACATTTTCTATCGTCTTTCCTGAGAAAGATAAAAACACTGCTATTATGTTAATTCCTGATTCAGACGATGACTATCTCACAGGCAGTATGCTTTTTGCTATGAATCGCAAGGAAAAGCCGGATTATAAAAAATATGCAGAGGAATATCTCAATCTACGATAAAAGAAGAAAGCGCTGAATTTCAGCGTCTTTTTCTTTTATTAATGTGATGTCATGGTTGGCAAATCCAAACTAGATTGCTCCAAATCTACCGTCAGCTGATAGTCAGTCTTATCACGAACGGTATGCTCAAAGTCCGTAGTGTAGAGGACGAGGCGCAGTTGGTCGCCTTTTTTCATCTTATAGATGGTTGGTTGCAATTCAAAGGAAAATTCCAGCCATTGGTCAGGAGTGACTTCTTCGACTGTCAGTAGATTGGTTCGATTTTGCAGATTGAGAAAACCTTTGGTGATGACGCGATGAGGCGTTTCGGCAAAGGGCAGCTCAAGCAGATTGTCCAGCATATAGTAGCGGCCGTTGTCCATGACTCTAGGCTCAATAGGCGTAGGAATCGGTGTGAGACGCTTAGCTGGTCCGAAGTCCAGTAATTGAGCAGAAATCAGTCCCTTATCGGTGCTGGATTTGAGGCGAAGATTGAGCTGGCTCGCTCCGTTGAGAAAGAGGTCCTTTTCCAAGGTCCAGTCCAGAGTAATCTGGTTGACTTTACCGTCAAAAAGCTCAGTCTTGAAGTTTTGGTAGTTTTTGGCAAAACGATTATAGTCTTCTTCTGGATATTGATTTCGGATAGATTGGCAGTCTTGGCCTAGTTGGAGATGAAGATTCTGCTCTTGCCCACCGAAGTCTTCCAAGGTTAGCCAGCTTTGAGCTTGGCTGTTGTTCTGCCAGATGACTGCTGGCAGTTCGAAGTCTGATTCACAACCCAGCAGTTTCTTGCTCAGCAGAGCATTGATAGTCTCACGGAAGTCGATGGACTGCCAGTTGTTCATGTAAACATGGGCACCGTTATGGAAGAAGAGATGCTTTTTTATGCGGGATGGTAAGGCCCGAAACATATTATAGACATGGAGGGGCTTGACATTCCAGTCTTGAGAGCCGTGGGTAAAGACGACTTCGGCCTTGACCTTATTTGCATGGAGCAGGTAATTGCGGTCATGCCAAAATTGATTGTAATCCCCGGTTTGCCGGTCTAGGTCTTTGCGCTGCTGCTCTAGGCTTTGCTGATAAGTGTCATTATGACGCAGGTAGTCACCAGCCCTCAGGTTGCGGGAGTAGGTCAGTTCGGTCAGGGATTCAAAATCCTCTCCTGGATAGCCGCCAGGACTAGTGACAAGGCCGTTTTCGCGGTAGTAATTATACCAAGAAGAAATCCCAGCTTCAGCGATAATGACCTCCAAACCATCTACGCCAGTCGTTGCCAGTCCGTTGGACATGGTGCCCAGATAGGAGATACCGGTCGTAGCCACTTTTCCGTTGGACCAAGTGGCCTTGATTTCCCGTTGGCGAGTGTGGTCGGTGAAGGCTCGGCAGCGGCCGTTGAGCCAATCAATAACGTTCTTATAAGCCTCGATCTGCTGATAGTCGCCGCTGGTCATCAGTCCTTCAGAGTCTTTAGTTCCTACGCCAGACACATAGAGATTGGCAAAGCCGCGAGGCAGCAAGTAATCATTGAGCGTGTAGGTGCCGATATGACCTAATTTTTCCTCGGCTTCAGAGACTTCTTGAACTGGAGCTAGCGAATCCAGCTGGAGCAATTTGAGCTCAGGATCTTGTACCGTGATTTGATGAGGTTCTTTTTTTACTAAGTCCACATTCATGTCGTGGAGAGCCTTGTCGCTTGCGGGGTCGTTGGTTCCTTGATGATAAGGAGAAGCGGTCATAACTGCAGGAATTTGTCCTTGATAGCAGGGCCGGATAATGCTGACCTTGATGAGGTCCGGACGGCCGTCTCGATCAGTATCCACGCGTGATTCCACATAAACCACCTCTCGGATAGCATCATGGCTGGAAAAGGTTGCCAAGCTCTTACCGTTGAAGTAGTGGTGGGTATTGTCCTCAGGAATCAAACCCTCGCTGACTAGCTTATCAATCAGCAAATTACCATTTTTTGTCCGAGTGTTGAGCAGCTGGTAGAGATTTTCCAACAAGTCTCCAAATGTAATGGGAAATCCTGTTTCTTTGCGAAAGGCCTCAACATCTGTAAAATCAATGAAAGGCGTGAATTCAAGCAGCTGAAAAGCCACAGTGTAAAAGATAGGAGCTGTCAGTTCTCTGTCAGACTGGAAAAAGCTCAGCAGGTCTGTTTGGCTGTCAGCAGCCCAGGATTTTAAGGGATAATCTGTATTTTTATAAGTGAAAAAGCTGGTGCGGAGAAAATCTTCAAGATTTTCCTTATCAGAGCGATTGCTGTCATAAAAAAAGCCTAATTCAGCTAATTCTGTCAACATATTTTCCCGTTTCGTTCTTGCATAACTATACTGATTAAAACGCATATTCTTCCCTCTTTTTCTTATTTTTATTAAAAATGACCTTTACATTATCCATTATACTTGATAAAATAGACTTTGTCTAAAAAATATTTAAGGAGTATCACTAAATGGATTTCGAATGGGTCGTTAAATACGCCACAGAATTTTTAGGAACAGCTATCCTCATTATCTTGGGGAACGGAGCTGTTGCCAATGTTGAATTAAAAGGAACTAAGGGACATCAGAGCGGTTGGTTAGTCATCGCTGTCGGATACGGTATGGGGGTTATGATTCCAGCTTTGATGTTTGGTAATGTGTCCGGTAACCATATCAACCCTGCCTTTACTTTGGGACTTGCTGTCAGCGGTTATTTCCCTTGGGCACAGGTTGCACCATACATTGCAGCCCAGCTTTTAGGAGCTATTTTCGGACAGGCCTTGGTCGTTGCGACTCATCGCCCTTACTATTTGGGAACAGAAAATCCTAATAATATTTTGGGTACTTTCTCTACCATCTCTAGTCTAGACCATGGCACGCCTGAATCACGTAAAGCAGCCTTGTTCAATGGTTTTATCAATGAATTTGTTGGTTCTTTTGTTCTTTTCTTTGCTGCTATGGGCTTGACCAAGAACTTCTTTGGAGCAGAATTGTTGAGCAAAGCTGAAGCAACTATCAATTCGCAAGCTGCTCAGATGGCAGCACAAGGGACTTCAGTTCCTAAAGAACAGATTGCTGCTGCAATATCTCAGGCTAAAGACCAAGTTGCACCATTCCAAGTTGGTAGCCTTTCAGTCGCTCACTTGGCACTTGGTTTCTTGGTAATGGCTTTGGTAACCTCACTGGGAGGCCCTACTGGACCTGGACTGAACCCAGCTCGTGACCTTGGACCTCGTATCCTCCACTTCATCCTGCCAGAATCTGTTTTGGGCAAACACAAGGGTGATTCAAAATGGTGGTATTCTTGGGTTCCAGTTGTGGCACCGATTCTTGCAGGTATCACAGCAGTCCTCTTGTTTAAAACAATCTACGGATAAGCACATAAGATCAGAGTTGGGGGGATTTCCCCAGCTCTTTTTTTGAACGATAGAGAAGGTAAAGATGGAGATGCAAGTATCAAAATTTCATAAGGTCAGTGGCCGCAGGACCTTACTCTTTGGTTTTTTAGCCCTTGTTTTTGGCCTGATTATCATTGTCAATGGCTTCAGATTTACCAAGCTGGCCTTCGATTTTATTTCGCTTTATCTGACAGTTGTTGGCTTGGTAAATATTGTTCTTCATGTTTTTACGCGCAAGAAAGAAGGGGCTGTCTGGCATAGTCTGCTTCAGATTGCAGTCGCCATGGGTATCAGCTGGCTCAACCGAATCAGTGATGTGCCTGTCAATATTGTGATTATTAGTTTGGGTAGCTACCAGCTCTTGACTGCCGGTATTTACGGAATGACCTATCTGCTTTATCGGCAAAATCATGTCAAGGGAGGTTTGCGCTATCTATTTGATACCATTCTCTATGGTGGGATTGGGCTGACCAGTATTCTTTCGCCTGCGACTGACGGACACTTACAGTTTTTGATTTTGGGAATCTATTTGATGATGCTGGGAATGTCCAATATCCGGGATGGCCTCTTTTTCGACAATGACCGTGAAAAACATCGGCTGCGTAGGCAAATTCGTATTAACCTCCCTATTATTTTTGCAGCCTTTATTCCAGTAGAAAATCTGGAGCGCTTTAATCGACTGATTCAGGGAGATGCAGCTTCTGATCGTAAAAATGTTTATAGTCTTGTTAAGAATAGAGAAAAAAAGGCGGACTTGGAGGTCTTGGTCCATACTTCAAAGACAAGTTTATTAGGAGCCATTGGTCATGTAGATATTTGTTATCAGGGACAAGTGATTTCTTATGGTAGCTATGATGTTTTTTCTGAGCGATGCAAGGGCATGATTGGAGACGGTGTTCTTTTCAAGGTTCCTAAAGATGTCTATATTGAGCTTTGCAAAAAAGAAAGCAAGAAAACACTTTTTGGTTATTCTCTGGCTTTGACGGATAAGGAGGAGGAAGCGGTTGAGAAGCGCCTGGCTGAAATTGATCAGCTGTTAGTAGAATGGGAGCCGCCAGCAGAACTGAAAAATGGCCAGCCAACATACTCCTACAAGTTGAAGCATGAACTAGGAGCGCAGCTATATAAGTTTAAAACCAGTCGTTTCAAGACGTATTTTGTCCTGTCGACCAACTGTTGCCTGCTAGCAGATTCGATTATTGGGCAGGCTGGGACAGATATTCTGGATATTCGTGGTATTATCGCACCTGGTACCTACCAGTCCTATCTGCAGTACGAGTTTGAGTCCGCTAGGGGTTTGGTTATTGCTCAGACCGTTTACCAATAAATCCAAGTCCTTCTTGTTTTAAAAATTGTTTATTTGCGCATAATTTCTTGTCAAAAAGATGAAAATCCATTACAATAAAATGGTTTGGAGGAATTATGAGAGCGAATCATATTATTAGAATTATCCCTGTATTAAAAATAAATAATCGTCATTTAAATCAAGAGTTTTTTGTAAATCAGCTGGGCATGAAGGCTCTTTTAGAGGAAGCTGCTTTTCTGTCCTTAGGAGATCAGACCAAGACAGAGAAACTGCAGCTGGAAGAATCACCCAGTATGCGGTCGCGGCGAGTAAAAGGTCCTAAAAAATTAGCCAGAATCGTTGTCAAGGTTGCAGATGCTAAAGAAATCGAGTCTCTATTGGCTCAAAAGCCTGCTTGGACTAAGCTGTATCAAGGAGAGAAAGGCTATGCTTTTGAAGCTCTGTCACCAGAGGGTGACCTAGTTCTCCTGCATGCAGAAGAGAATAGAACAAATCTTAAAGAAGTGGCGGAGGCGCCTGAATTTGAAAAGCAAGAGGACTTCATCGGTCTTAGTCAATTTGAGATAGAGACGGTAGAAATTCGTGTGCCTGATGCCAATGCAGCTCAAGAATTTTATAGCAAGATTGAAAATGCGCTGGATTTCCTGACCTTTACAGAAGCAGAGGGACAAGACTTGCAGGCAGACAATGCCCTAACTTGGGACTTGACTATGCTCAAAGCTCAGGTCAATCGTTTAGAAACCGCTGCGCTGCGTCCTATCTTTGAAGGACACGAGGTTTTTGTACCCAAGTCAGATAAGTTCCTGTTGAGTCAGGATTCTAGCAAGATTGAATTGTGGTTTGAAGCATGACTCTAGAAAACATCATCAGTAAAATCAAAGAACAGCTAAAAGATGGTATCTATCCCGGTGCTAGTCTGGCCTTGTACCAAGCTGGCCGGTGGCAGGAATTCTACTTTGGTCTAGCTGATCCGCAAGAAGGAAAGGCCACTCAAGCGGGGTTGGTCTATGACTTGGCTAGCGTCAGCAAGGTGGTCGGAGTTGGTACTCTGGCAGCCTTTTTGTATGAGCAGGGCAAGCTGGAGCTGGATTTGCCCTTGCAGCACTATTATCCGGCCTTTCATCGAGAAGATGTGACCTTGCGTCAGCTCTTGACCCACACGTCTGGACTAGATCCCTTTATTCCCAATCGTGATCAGCTGGCAGCTCCTGAGTTGAAAGCAGCGCTCAATCATTTGATAGTGCTTGAAGATAAGACTTTCCGCTATACGGATGTGAATTTTCTGCTCTTGGGCTTTATGCTGGAAGAGATCTACGGTCAGTCCTTGGATCAGATTTTTCAAAGTCAGATTTTCCAGCCTTGGGGTTTGGCTAAGACTAGTTTTGGACCAGTTCCAGGGGCTGTGCCGACCGTTCGCGGTGTCCAGGATGGTCAGGTTCATGATCCCAAGGCGCGTGTTCTAGGCATCCATGCTGGCAGTGCTGGCTTATTTTCAACTCTCAGGGATTTGGAAATATTTTTAGAGCATTATCTGCAGGATGACTTTGCGGTCAATCTGACCCAGAATTTTTCCAAGGAGCCTGGCAAAAGACGCAGTCTAGCTTGGAATCTAGAGGGCAGCTGGCTGGATCACACTGGCTACACAGGAACCTTTATCATGTATAATCGCAAGGAGCAAAAGGCGGCTATTTTCCTATCCAACCGGACCTATGAAAAAGACGAGCGGGCTCAATGGATCTTAGATCGTAACCAGCTGATGGACCTGATAAGAAGAGAACTTTAAAAGACTCCGGCTGCAAGCCCCGGAGTTTTATCGTGTCTGCTTATATAAATATCGGTCTCTAGCCCCAGTGATTTTCTCTTAATAAAAATCGCTTTTTTTGCCAAAGTATATTAAAATAAGATAGAGAGAATCTACAGACAAGAGAAGAATATGACAAAAGAAATCGGTGTCGGCAAGGCACATAGTAAAATTATTTTAATGGGAGAGCATTCGGTGGTCTACGGCTATCCGGCCATTTCCCTGCCCCTTAATCGTATTGAAGTGACCTGTCAGGTCTTTCCGTCTGAGCGGGCCTGGACCCTCTATGCTGAGGATACGCTGTCTATGGCTGTTTTTGCCTGTCTAGAACATCTCGGTCGGCAAGGGGCTAAGATTCGCTGTCAGGTGGAGTCCATGGTCCCTGAGAAGAGGGGAATGGGGTCTTCAGCCGCGGTTAGTATTGCAGCTATTCGGGCGGTCTTTGACTACTTTGAGGAAGAGCTAGATGACCAAACACTGGAGATTCTAGCCAATCGGGCAGAGATGATTGCCCATATGAATCCCAGCGGCCTTGATGCCAAGACCTGCCTTAGCGATGTAGCTATTAAGTTTATCCGCAATTTCGGTTTCAGTGAAATAGAGCTGGATCTGGATGCCTTTTTAGTGATTGCAGATACGGGCATTCACGGTCATACCCGCGAAGCTATCCGTGCTGTAGAAAGTCAGGGTCAAAAAGCTCTGCCTTTGCTGCAGGAATTGGGGAATTTAACGAAAATCCTTGAGAAGGCTATTTCTATCAAGGACCTGATGACAATGGGACAAGCTATGACCAAGGCTCATGAGAAGCTAGCCAAGCTAGGGGTTTCTTGCCAGAAAGCAGATGAGCTGGTAGCGGCAGCTCTTGAAAATGGAGCTTTGGGAGCTAAAATGAGCGGCGGTGGTCTGGGCGGCTGTGTCATTGCTCTTGTAGGAGAAAGAAGTCAGGCGGAGGCCTTAGCCGCCTTATTGAGAGAGAAAGGGGCCATTAACACATGGATCGAAAGTCTGTAAGTGTCAAATCCTATGCCAATATTGCAATTATCAAATATTGGGGGAAGAAAGATGCAGAAAAGATGATTCCGTCTACCAGCAGTATCTCGCTGACACTGGAAAATATGTATACCGAGACGCAGCTGAGTCCTTTGCCGGATTCAGCGACTGGAGATGAGTTTTATATTGACGGTCAGCTGCAAAGCCCAGCAGAACATGCCAAAATCAGTAAGATTATTGACCGTTTCCGCTCTCCAGAAGATGGTTTTGTCCGTGTTGATACCAGCAATAATATGCCAACAGCAGCAGGGCTGTCTTCCAGCTCCAGCGGTCTATCTGCTCTAGTCAAGGCCTGCAATGCTTATTTTCAGACGGGCTATCAGACGCAAGAGATGGCTCAGTTGGCCAAGTTTGCTTCAGGATCCTCTGCTCGCTCTTTCTTTGGTCCGCTAGCAGCCTGGGATAAGGACAGTGGGGCCATTTATCCAGTCAAGACGGATTTGAAACTAGCCATGATTATGCTGGTTCTGCACGATGAGAAAAAGCCCATTTCCAGCCGCGACGGTATGGAGCTCTGTGCTAAAACTTCCACCATTTTTCCAGATTGGATTGCCCAGTCTGGCTTGGATTATCAGGCCATGCTGGGTTATTTACGGGACAATGATTTTGCCAAGGTGGGCCAGCTGACGGAGGAAAATGCTCTTCGAATGCATGCCACGACAGAAAAGGCTTATCCGCCGTTTTCTTATCTGACAGAGGAGTCTTACCAAGCTATGGATGCTGTCAGAAAGCTACGGGAGCAGGGCGAGCGTTGCTACTTTACCATGGACGCGGGACCAAATGTTAAGGTGCTCTGCTTGGAGGAAGACCTAGACCATCTGGTGGCCATTTTTGAGAAGGACTACCGACTTATCGTCTCCAAAACAAAGGACTTGTCAGATGAAGACTAATGCAAGAGTTCAAACCTGCGGTAAGCTCTATCTGGCGGGTGAATATGCAGTGCTGGCGGCAGGTCAGCCGGCCATTATCAAGGCCATTCCTATCTATATGACGGGAGAAATCCAGACAGCCTCTGCCTATCGCTTGACATCAGATATGTTTGAACACAGCGCTAAGCTAGAGCCGGACCCCGATTATGCCTTGATTCAGGAGACGATAGGGGCTATGAACACTTATTTGCTAGCCTTAGGCTACCAACTTCAGCCTTTTTATCTGAAGATTAGTGGCAAGATGGAAAGAGAAGGCAAGAAGTTCGGGATTGGCTCCAGCGGTAGTGTGGTTATTCTGACAATCAAGGCTATGGCGGCACTTTATGAGCTGGACTTAGAGCCAGAGCTACTCTTTAAGCTGGCTTCTTACGTTCTCCTCAAGCGCGGGGACAATGGCTCCATGGGAGATCTAGCCTGCATTGCTTATGAAGACCTGATTTACTACCGATCTTTTGATAGAGAGCTGGTTCGCAAGCGTATGGGCAAAGTTGATTTACAGCAATTACTAGCAGAGGATTGGGGTTTTGAAATTCGTAGTATTAAGCCTTGCTTAGTCATGGATTTTCTGGTTGGTTGGACCAAGCAGCCGGCTATCTCTAAGGACTTGGTCAATCAAGTTAAGTCAGCTATTTCAGAGTCCTTTTTGACAGGCAGTAGGATGCAAGTTGATGCTTTGGAGAGAGCTTTATTAGCAGGAAAGAAGCTTGCTATTCAGTCTAGTCTGGAAAAGGCTAGTCAGCTATTAGAAACACTCAGTCCAGCTATTTATACAGACAGGCTGAAAGTCTTAAAAGAAGCGGCAGAGGGACTGAACTGTGTGGCTAAGAGCAGTGGTGCCGGTGGTGGCGACTGCGGGATTGCTTTCAGCTTTGATGCCGCATCTAGCAAGCAACTGATTCAAGCCTGGCAAGAAGCTGGCATTGAGCTATTATACAGAGAAAGGATGGGCCATGATGAGCCAGAATCGTAAGGATGACCATATCAAATACGCTTTAGAGCAGCGTCCGGGTTACAACAGTTTTGATGAAATGGAACTGGTTCACCGTTCTTTGCCCAAGTACGATTTGGCAGAGATTGACCTATCTACTCACTTTGCTGGTCGTGATTGGGACTTTCCTTTTTATATCAATGCCATGACTGGTGGCAGTCACAAAGGCGGTCAAATCAATGAAAAGCTGGCTCAAGTAGCTGAAAGTTGTGGCCTTCTTTTTGTAACTGGCTCTTACAGCGCAGCCTTGAAAAATCCTTCTGATCCTTCCTATTGGGTGGCGGCTGGTCGGCCTAATTTATTGCTGGCTACCAATATCGGCTTGGACAAGCCTTATCAAGCCGCCCAGCAGGCGATAGCTGATTTGCAGCCCCTCTTTTTGCAGTTTCATGTCAATCTCATGCAGGAATTGCTGATGCCAGAGGGCGAGCGGGAGTTTCGCT
This sequence comes from Streptococcus sp. SN3, assembly GCF_030439905.1. Lineage (NCBI taxonomy): Bacteria > Bacillati > Bacillota > Bacilli > Lactobacillales > Streptococcaceae > Streptococcus > Streptococcus sp. SN3. Next base: position 438,646 of record NZ_JAQFJF010000002.1, on the reverse strand, counting down.
CTTGGCGCCAGCACTTGACAGATTATAGTCAGCGGCTGGATCTTCCCCTAATTCTTAAAGAAGTTGGCTTTGGCATGGATCGCTCTACTGTCGAAGAAGCGCGCTCCTTGGGGATTCAGACTTTTGATATTTCCGGCCGGGGTGGCACTAGCTTTGCCTATATTGAAAATCAGCGGGGTGGCAATCGTGACTACCTCAATGATTGGGGACAATCTACTCTGCAGAGTCTGTTAGCGCTTCAGCCACTTCGCGATGAGGTCGAACTCTTGGCTAGTGGAGGTGTCCGCCATCCTTTGGATATGATCAAAGCCCTTGTCTTAGGAGCGAAGGCAGTCGGTCTCTCTCGCACCATGCTGGACTTAGTGGAAAATCACTCGGTGGAAGAGGTTATTGATATTGTAGAGGGCTGGAAATCGGATCTGCGCCTCATCATGTGCGCCCTGTCCTGCCGAAACTTGCAAGAATTAAAGAGTGTACCCTATCTACTCTACGGTCGGCTAAAAGAAGCTCAGGAACAGATTAAATAGCATAAAGACATAAAAAAAAGGCCATCATGAACCGCACCCCAAAAGTTAGACAGAAAAATCTAACTTTTTGGGGTGTTTTTAAATGAAATTAACTTATGAGGATAAAGTTCAAATCTATGAACTAAGAAAACAAGGAATCAGCTTCAAGCGACTTTCAGAAAAATATGGAATGAACCTTTCAAATCTTGATTACTTAATCCGATTGATTGATCGCTACGGAATAGATAGTGTCAAAAAAGGGAAAAACCGTTATTACTCTCCTGAATTAAAACAAGAAATTATCAATAAGGTTTTGATTGAAGGTCGTTCGCAACTAAGCGTATCTCTGGATTATGCTCTCCCAAGTAGTGGATTACTTTCAAATTGGCTGGCACAATACAAGAAAAACGGGTATACTATTGTTGAGAAAACAAGAGGAAGGCCAGCTAGGATGGGACGTAAACGGAAGAAAACTTGGGAAGAAATGACAGAATTAGAGCGACTTCAAGAGGAGAATGAGCGTCTACGTACCGAGGTGGCCTACCTAAAAAAGTTAAAAGAGCTAGAAGACAGGGACGAAGCCTTACAGCGAGAAAGGCAGAGACAGTTAGAGAAATGGTTTCAGGAGGATTTCGATTAGATTTACTTCTTGAAACGGCACATTTAGCTCGCTCAACTTACTACTATCACTTAAAACAGCTAGATCAACCAGATAAGAATCAAGAACTTAAAGCTGAAATTCAGTCAATTTATAGTGAGCATAAAGGAAATTATGGCTATCGGAGAGTCACTCTTGAACTAAGAAATCGTGGCTTCGTAGTCAATCATAAAAAGGTCCAAGGTCTGATGAAAGTCCTTGGTTTAACGGCTCGAATTCGTCGGAAACGGAAGTATTCTTCCTACCAAGGAGAGATTGGCAAGAAAGCAGAGAATCTCATTCAACGCCAGTTTGAAGCATCCAAGCCAATGGAAAAATGCTATACGGATGTGACAGAGTTTGCCATTCCAGCAAGCAGGCAGAAACTCTATTTATCGCCTGTTCTAGATGGATATAACAGTGAAATCATTGCTTATCATCTTTCTACTTCACCAAATTTAGAGCAAGTAAAAACGATGTTGGAACAGGCGTTCACAGAGAAACACTACGAGAATACGATTCTCCATAGCGATCAAGGCTTGCAATACCAACATGATTCTTATCATCGCTTTCTAGAGAGTAAGGGAATTCAGCCATCCATGTCACGCAAGGGTAACAGCCCAGACAACGGCATGATGGAGTCCTTCTTTGGCATTCTTAAGTCTGAGATGTTTCACGGTTATGAGAAGAACTTTAGGTCTTTAGAAGACCTTGAGCAAGCTATTGTAGACTACATTGATTGCTACAATAACAAACGAATCAAAGTCAAACTAAAAGGACTTAGTCCTGTACAATACAGAACTAAATCCTTCACTTAAATTATTTGTCTAACTTTTTGGGGTCAGTACATCAATGGCCTTTTTACTTGTCCTGTTTTCGTAAGTCAGCTAGTATTTCCTGAGCAGCAGCGAGGTTGAAAGTCTTCTTGACTGTTAAACAACTGGCTACAGCAGCGATTTCTTCGCCTTGGGCTCCAGCTTGCAATGCTAAAGATTTGGCTTGCAATTTCATATGACCGGCTTGGATGCCAGTGCTGACTAGGGCTTTGAGGGCGGCGAAGTTTTGTGCCAATCCGACTGAAACGATGAGGGAAGCCAATTCCTTGGCCTGAGGCTGCCCCAGCAAGTCAAAGCTGGCTGCCACTGCGGGATTGAGGCCAATGGAACCTCCTTTAGTTGCAATGGGCATGGGCAGGGTCATCTGACCATGAAGCTGGCGTTTGTCTGGGTCTGCCGTCCAAGTAGAGAGGCCGCGGTAGCTTCCTTCTCGGCTGGCATAGGCATGAGCACCGGCTTCTATAGCTCGCCAGTCATTTCCAGTAGCCAGCACCAAAGCATCAATACCATTAAAGATCCCTTTATTGTGGGTAGCTGCCCGGTAAGGGTCGACCTGGGCTAATTTGCTAGCCAGATGAATCTTATCCGCAAGAAGTTCCGCCTCAGCCTTATCCCGGCTGAGAAAGCGATAGTCGATGACACAGCGAGCTGTTACGAGACTATCAGTTGCATAGTTTGACAGGATAGCCATCAGACTCTTACCGCCAGTCAGCTCTTCCAGAGAAAGGGTGAGGGCCTCCAGCATGGTGTTGAGCATATTGGCTCCCATAGCTTCCTGCGTATCCACAGATAGATAGAAAATGAGGAAGTCATCCTTTTGCTCCAGCCAGAAATCTCTAGCTCCACCGCCACGGGCAACAATTGATGGATAGGCTTGGTTGGCCTGTTCCAGCAACTCTTTCTTTTTCCTGAGAACATCTTTAATGGCTTGCTCTGCCTTATCAAGCTGATAAAGGGCAATTTGCCCAATCATCTGGCGCTTGTGAACTTCGGTTTTAAATCCGCCTGAACGTTTGATAATCTTAGCTGCAAAGCTAGCCGCTGCTACCACAGATGGCTCTTCTGTCACAAAAGGAACTTGATAGCTTTTGCCATCCACCAGAAAGTCTGGCACCAGAGAGTAGGGCAAGGCCAGAGTGGCCAGTACATTTTCGCTCATCTGATTGGCTGTTTCCAGAGGCAAAGTCTGCTGACTGTCTAGCAGCTGCCAATGTTCATCTTGTAAAAGCCCCTTTTCTTTCAGCATCTGCAGCCGTTGAGCAGGAGTTTTTTTGGAAAATCCAGTCCAGTTTACTTTCATGATGATTTCTCAACTTTGATATACTTACGCTGGTGCTCTGCAATTTCCGCCAGAGCAAAGCTTTGGTTTTCATAGCCAGAGAAACTGGCATTTCCCTTTTCATCCGGCTCAGCTTCTTCAAAAAAGATACGCTCGTAATCCGGGATGGAAAGAGCCTGACGCTGGTCTAATTCCTCTAGGCGTGTTTGAGATAGATGCTTTTCATAGCCCTCTACCAAATTGGCACTGAAAATCTCAGAGACAGCTCCGCTGCCATAGCCAAAGAGAGCAATCCGATCGCCGGCCTTGAGGTTGTCAGAGTTTTCTAAAAGAGACAGGAGTCCTAGGAAGAGAGAGCCGGTATAGATATTTCCAACCTTCTGACTGTAGAGAATGGAGGCTTCAAAGTTCTCTCTGAGCTGGTCTTGCTGCTCTTGAGGCAGGCTTTTATCCATGATTTTATTGAGGCCTTTGAGAGCCAATTTTGGATAAGGCAGGTGGAAGCAGTAGGCCGCAAAATCTTTGAGAGCCAGCTTGTGGCGTTTTTGGTACTCCGTCCAAGTTGTCTTTAAGCTATCCAGATACTGCTGGGTTGAATAGAGCCCGTTGACATAAGGCGTTGTCGAGTAATTTGGGCGCCAAAAATCCATGACATCGCGTGTCTGAGCTACATTATCATCATTGAAAGCGAGGATACGAGGATTGCTGCTAATCAGCATAGAAATAGCTCCCGCTCCCTGAGTTGGCTCGCCAGGTGTATGAATGCCATACTTGGCAATGTCGCTAGCTAACACCAAAACTTTGCTGTCTGGATGTTTTTCGATATGGAGCTTGGCATAGTCCAGTGCAGCAGTAGCTCCATAGCAGGCTTCCTTGATTTCAAAGCTGCGGGCAAAAGGCTGGATGCCCAAAAGGCCGTGGACAAAAACTGCTGCCGCCTTGCTCTGGTCAATCCCTGACTCAGTAGCCACGATGACCATATCAATCTTTTCTTTGTCCTCTGCTGTCAGGATGGGTTCTGCTGCCGCCGCTCCCAAGGTAACAATATCCTCAGTCAGAGGAGCAATGCTTAGTTCCTTGAGCAAGAGTCCCTTGCTAAGCTTTTCTGGGTCAGTCCCACGGGCTGCCGCTAAATCATTTAATTTTAAGACATAATTACTGGTCGCAAAACCGATTTTGTCGATTCCGATTGTCATTATAAGACCTCTTTAAATCCTTTTATTCTAGTATATTCCGAAGACTATTTTACCATACTTAGAAATAAAACTCTTACAAAAACATCTAATCTCAGCTAAATCAGGCTTAAGATGTATTTTCCAAAAGAAAAACAGCAGATGATTCTACTGTTTATGTGCTGTGAGTTTGGTTTGGCGCTTTTTCAAGTAGTTGTAGAGCTTGAGTACGACGGTGCCGCTGGCCATGCCAATCGAGATGACCAAGGCCAGAATGACCACCAGAGTGGCGTGAATCATAGCCTGGCTGTAGTCACCAGTGACAAAGAAGGCAGTCGTCCGATAGGAAATGTAGCCTGGGACCAGAGGCGCTAGAATAGCCAAAATAAAAACAACAGCGGGCGTTTTATAGATGATGCTGAGGATTTGGCTGACGCAGGAACCAATGATAGCAGCCACAAAGGTTGCTATGATGACGTTGGTCGGTCCTTTGAGCAGGAGATAGAGTAGCCAAATAGCCATGCCCAGCACTCCGCCGGGAATCAGCATACTGCGCTGAACATTTAAAACGATTAAAAAAGTAATAATGGCCAGTAGGCTGGCAACTGCTTGCAGTAAGAAAGTCAAGATTGTCATAGGCTTATTTCATAATAAGGAGGGCGACAGAGGTACCTGCACCGAGAGCAAGAGTGATGAGGAGCGATTCAAAGAGCTTGCTCATCCCAGAGTTGATATGGTTGGTCATGATGTCACGCACAGAGTTGGTCAGAGCAATGCCGGGCACAAAAGGCATGACAGAACCTGCAATAATCAAATCATCTGTGGAGTTAAAACCAGAATAGCGTGTCCAGATATGAGCCAGCAGTCCAAAGACGAAGGCTCCGGCAAAAGCTGTCACAAAAGGGATACGGATATATTTGTCAACATACAAAGAGAAAGCAAAGCCAAAGAAGGTGGCAATGGCCGCGCCTAAAGCATCGTAGAAGTTTCCGCCAAACATGATGGAGAAGAAGGGAGCACTGAGCGTTGCGGCAGCAATCAGCTGCTTGTTGTTATAGGGCAGCTCCTTCACTTTGAGGCGATTCAGCTCATCAAAAGCCTCTTGAAGGCTGATTTCTCCTGTAACCAACTGACGGGAGACCTGATTGACATCGCAGACCTTTTCGATATTGTAGTTGGTCTTGAGATTGCGCTTCATCCGTGAGATATTTGTATTTTCAATCGAAAAGAAAATAGCCACTGGCATTGCTAAGGCATTGCAGTCGATTATCCCTTGTGAATGAGCGATACGAATCATGGTGTCTTCCACCCGATAAGTCTCGGATCCGCTCTGTAGCAGCAGTGTCCCAGCCAGCATGATGACATCTACCGCCAGATTGAAATCTTTGGCTTCTTCCCTGATACCTTTCTCTGTCATTTCCCCAGTCCTTTTCCTAGTATAGCAATAGAACCATTATACCATAAAGCCTCTTAAAAATATCATCAAGTTGGCAGTCACTTGAAGTCTTAAATACAAAAAAGAAGATTGGGGATTTCCAATCTTCTTTCAAATGGTTTGTAAGTCCTTAGTTGTTTATTAGCTCAAAGCATCGTCCATAGAGAGCACTTCGTGGAAGACACGTTGAGTCAATTCAGTCTTTTGCTCTGGAGTCAAGTACTTAGTATTTACACAGTAACCTGAGATACGAACGATAACATCTTCGCCAGACATAATCTTCTCGTAAACATCCTTCAAGTCCATAACGTTCAAGTTAACGTGTTGTCCACCGTTTTCAAAGTAACCATCAAGGATTGTTACCAAGTTGTCTACTTGTTCGTCATGAGTCTTACCAAGCGCACGAGGTGATACTTGAGTTGTCAGTGAAATACCGTCAGCTGCGTAACTGAAGTCCAAGCTAGCAAGAGAGTTAAGGTTTTGCAACCAGCCACCTTTTGCCTTGTTAGATGGGTTCGCACCTGGTGAGAAGAATTCCAATTTAGACAAGTTTACGCTGCCATCTTCGTTGAGGTACACTCCTTTATGGACTGGTGAGTTACCAGTTTGTTTAGAGTAAGCAACGTTAGATGTGATAGTCAGAAGAGACACAGTAGCTTCTGCATTCTTATACAGTTTGTGGCTGCGCAGACGAGTTGTGTAAGCTTCAACCAACCATTCAGCCAGTTCGTTTGAGCGAGGATCGTCTTCACCCCAACGTGGGTATTCTCCGATTGTTTCATAGTCGTAGATATAGCCATTTTCGTCGCGGATTGGCTTAACAGTTGCATACTTGATAGCAGACAAGGTATCAACAGTGTTGGCAAATCCACAGATACCGAATCCCATGTTAGCGCGTTGGTAAGTTGGCAAGAAGGCCATTTGAACAGCTTCGTAGTTGTACTTGTCAGTCATGTAGTGGATGATGTTCAAGGCATCTACGTAAGTGTCAGTCAACCAGTCCAGAGATTTTTCAAAGTTCGCTTTAACTGATTCGAATTCAAGAACTTCGTCACGGATAGGCTCGATGTCAAATACTTTGTAGTCTTTATGAACATCGTCGTAACCGCCATTGAGACCTGTCAGAAGGGCTTTCAGAACGTTTACACGAGCACCGAAGTATTGGATGTTGTGGCGTTGTTCTTCATTTTCAGGGTCAAGTGGAGACACACAGCAAGAGATACAGCTCATTTCACCGTAACCATCTCGAGCCATTGTTGTTACACCTTCGTATTGGATAGAAGAGTGCTTGTGGCTCATGTGCATACAGTAGCGACGGAATGAGTATGGAAGTTTGTCAGTCCAGAGAACGGTCAAGTTTGGCTCTGGAGAGTTACCAATGTTGTCAAGTGTGTTAAGGAAACGGTAGTCCATCTTTGTAACACGGTGACGGCCGTCGTTACCCATACCTGCCATAGAAGTAGTGATGAAGGTTGGGTCACCAGAGTAAAGTTGGTCGTAAGCTTTCGTACGAGCAAACTTCACTGTACGAAGTTTCATAACGAAGTCATCAACAAATTCTTGGATTTCTGATTCAGTGTAAGTACCGCGAGCCAAGTCACGTTCAGCATAGATGTCAAGAACGATAGGCACACGTCCAAGAGAAGTAGCAGCACCGTTGATAACACGGCAGACAGCCATGAAGGCGATGTTAGTCCATTGGATAGCTTCTTTAACGTCAAAAGCAGGACGGCGAACATCTACTCCGTAAAGGTCACCAAGTTTTACAACTTCACCAAGTGCTTGGTATTGCAGGTTGATTTCTTCGCGCAGACGGATTGTTTCTTCGTCAATATCAGTCAAACCATTCCAGTCGCGAACTTTTTCAGCCATGAGGTAGTCAGCTCCATAAAGAGCAAGACGTGCGTAAACCCCGATGATACGTCCGCGTGAGTAAGCATCTGGAAGACCAGTTACAGTGTGGGCGTGACGAGCACGGCGGATGTTAGAAGTGTAAGCACGGAAGATTCCGTCATTTACTGTAGTAACATATTTAGTAAAGATTTCATGAACAGCAGGATCTGGTTCGTATCCATTTTCTTTCAAAGTAGTTTCAGCCATGCGGATACCACCTTTTGGCATGAAGTTCAATTTGAAGAGTTCGTCGTTTTGGATACCGTAAATCAGTTCGTTGTCCTTGTCAATGTAACCAGCGTCGATATCAGCGATAGATGCTGGACGAGTGTCCATTGGGAAACGAGTTTCTTCGTAGTGAGCTTTTGTTTCTTCTACGATTTTCTTGATGTGGAGTGAGCGCTCAGTAGGACCTGCCAAGAAGCTTTCATCTCCATCATAAGGTGTGTAGTTAGCTTGAACGAAGCGAGAAACACTTGCTTTCTCTTTCCAGTCTTCACCTTTGAAGCCTTCCCAAGCTTTGTCAAAAATATCTTGAGCTTCAACAACTGTTTTTACAACCATTTGATTTTCCTCTTTATTCTAGCAACAATAAACTGTTACATTTATAAGTAAAGTATATCATACGGTAATCGGTTTCACAAACCATTTTCGGCAGAAAGAAAGACTTTCTTTTATAATACAGAAAGTAAAAAGTCGCGGATGTGTACTATAGATTTGAAAAACATAACTCTTTTCAAATATTTTGGAAAAATGGGTAAAAAAGTTATAATAAAAGTAATTAAAATGTCATATAAAAATTACTGACGAAGAATCTTACTTTTAAAATACTTTTTACAAGAACAAAAAACTGTTTCAGATTTATTTGAGCAAAATGGGCTGACTTTGTGAAAGCTTGTAAGCTGAGATTGATTGTAGGAGAAAGGAGGAGGGCATGCTGATTTTTCCACTGATTAACGATACATCTCGGAAGATTATCCACATTGATATGGATGCTTTTTTCGCTTCGGTGGAAGAGCGGGATAATCCTAAGTTAAAGGGGCATCCGGTCATTATCGGCAGCGATCCCCGTTTGACTGGTGGTCGTGGTGTCGTCTCCACCTGCAATTATGAGGCCAGAAAGTTCGGAGTTCATTCGGCTATGAGCTCCAAGGAAGCCTATGAGCGTTGCCCTCAGGGGATTTTTATATCGGGGAATTACGAAAAATATCAGGCAGTCGGCTTGCAGATCCGAGAAATTTTCAAACGCTATACGGACTTGATTGAGCCAATGAGTATCGACGAGGCTTATCTGGATGTAACGGAAAACAAGCTTGGGATTAAATCTGCAGTCAAAATAGCCAAGCTGATTCAGCACGATATCTGGAATGAGCTACAACTTACAGCTTCAGCGGGAGTTTCTTATAATAAGTTTCTAGCCAAGATTGCCAGTGACTATGAGAAGCCTCATGGTCTGACTGTTATTCTACCTGAGGAAGCAGAGGCCTTTCTGGCGCCTATGGATATTGCCAAGTTTCATGGAGTTGGTAAGAAGAGCGTTGAAAAACTGCATGAAATGGGAGTTTATACTGGTGCAGATCTGCTCAAGATACCAGAAATGACCCTGATTGATAAGTTTGGTCGCTTTGGTTTTGATCTCTACCGTAAAGCGCGTGGCATCAGCAATAGTCCAGTCAAATCCAATCGTATTCGTAAGTCGATCGGGAAGGAGCGGACCTATGCTAAACTGCTTTATAGCGAGGAGGACATCAAGAAGGAGCTGACCTTGCTGGCTCAGAAGGTAGAAAATAGCTTGACTAAGCATGACAAGAAAGGACGAACCATCGTTCTGAAAATTCGTTATGCCGATTTCTCCACCTTGACTAAAAGGAAAAGTTTGAATCTAGCCACTCGAGACAAGGAGCAAATCGAGCGAACTGCGCATGAGATATACGATAGCTTGGAAGAGCAACCACGAGGTATCCGACTGCTAGGACTGACAGTGACGGGGTTTGAATAAAGATAAAGGCTTGGTTCGTTACCGAGCTTTTTTAGATATAGTTTTTAGTATGAGAGAGTTGCTTGTGACGAGTTTCTAATTTGTCTGATGATTTTCATTAACTAAAAATAATCTTTTTTGAAAAAATACTGGACAAAGTTTTCTGTGTCTGTTATACTGAGTTTATAAAATAAAAACCGCCTGGTCGGTTTTTGAAAAGAAAGGAGCAGAAATGAAGAAATCCGTAGTAGAAAAAACAAGCGAGCACATTCTCAAGTTGAATCAGGAACTGGATCGGCAGCGGGAAGGTCAGAAAGAGTTTTTGCAGCAGCAGGCAGAAAAACGTAAGGTGTGGCTAGAAAAGATAACACAGGGTGAGAATGGCATACGCTATTCTAAGTGGGGAGTCAAAGCTGGATATGCTGTCCTTGCTGGTGGCTTGCTGACTTCTGTCTTTAGCCCATGGCGAGGACTGGGTATTATGGCAGTAGGGGGTCTGAGCCTTGCCTCCAATCTCTGGCATATCCGGCGATTGCAAAATCAGGAAAGGAGCAAGTAGCAGAGAAATGGCCTGTCTTAAGCATCAGAGTCAGGACAACTTAGAAACTAAAAGCAGCAGGCAGTAGCTAAACGGTGCTGACATAGCTTTTAGCATTATTTAGTCTATCTTTGCTTTTTATTTTAAGCAAGGACTAAAAGACTATGTTTTCTATTTGGCACAGGTCTTTATTTTTTATAATAAAACAAACCGAATGGTCGGATTTTAAAAATCTGCGTTTCAAAACAGGCAATCATCTAAAAGACTGAAAGTAAAGGATGCTTTTGTCCAGTTTTCGGATGACTTTTCACTATTCTACATTTGATAAGGAGTTATCGTATGAACAAACAAACACATGTAGAGCCAGACACAAGGCATATCCTGCCCTTTCTGGCCTGGACCTTTGGTATTACCTGGGGAGCCTGGCTACTTCAGTATATTTTAACCGCCCTGAAGCTGACCAGCGGGGCTGAGCCTTTGGGCTTTGCTCTCAATTTCATCGGGGGCTTCGGACCGACTTTGGGAACTTTTATCAGCCTCAAAATTTCTCATCCCAAGAAGATGCTGGACTTTATCTTTTCTCATGCTAAGGGCTGGTGGATTTATATGCTGGCCTTCTGTCTGGTTCGGGTTTTGACCCTTTTTATCGCCAATCCAGCCCTGCCGCCTCTGAATGCCATTCTGATGTTTCCTCTGGGCTGGACCTTTGTCACCTTTGCTGGAGGCGGCAATGAAGAACTGGGCTGGTGGGGCCTCCTGCAGCCGGCTCTGGAGAAAAAATTCTCCTTCCCTCTGGCAACTGTCATCACGGCTCTGGTCTGGGTGGTCTGGCATCTGCCCCTCTGGCTGATTCCGGGAACGAGTCAAAGTCAGATTTCTTTGCCCTTCTATCTCTCCTTTGGTATCTTGCTCTGTTTCTGTCAGGCGGTTCTCTACAAGCAGACGGCCTCTGTCTTTGCCTGCATGGTCTTTCACGGCTGCATTAACTTTGCTCAGGCGACGATTGTCGGCAGTGCTACAAATGGCGGAAGGTATCTCAGCTTCCAGGCTGCTAATCTGGTCATGACCGCCCTGCTGGTCGGCTGGTGGTATTGGAAGGGCAACCGGAAAGGAGTTCAGAAAGATGCAGGCTAAAAATCTTGGCAATCGCTCTTCTTCCAAAGAAAAAGGAGTAATCATATGAAAACACAAACACATGTAGAGCCAGAGACAAGGCATATCCTGCCCTTTCTGGCCTGGACCTTTGGTATCAGCTGGTCTGCCTGGCTGGCTTCGGCTTTCCTGAGGATTCCTATTATTTCCCAGCTCCTAACCATCGCTGGTGTTTTTGGCCCGGCCATTGGAGCCAAACTGGTCTTAGGAAAATCGTTCAAGGAGCTCTTGGCTTCTATCGGATTGGCCCGAAAAAGGACTTGGGTCCATCTCTTGATTTTGACAATTCTTTATACCCTTTCCATAGTCTTTTGGAGCCCGCTCCTGCCTGGTTTTAGCCCCCTCAGGATTGCTCTGCTTTTTCTCATGACGACTTTTCTGACAGGCGGCAATGAAGAGATTGGCTGGCAGGGCTTCCTGCAGCCAAGTCTGGAGAAGATCCTGCCCTTCCCTTTGGCAACTGTAACAACTGGGTTAATCTGGGTTGTCTGGCATCTGCCCCTCTTCTTTACCCCCGGCAGCAGTCAGGCGGGGACCTCTCTTCTGCTCTTTACAGCCGGTTGCCTGCTCGCCCGTTTCTGGCTGGCGGCTCTTTACAAGGTCAGTCAGTCCATCCTTTACTGTGTTCTTTTCCACGGGGCCATCAATACCATTGGTGAAGGCATTTTCCTGGGGAAGGGGACGGAAAATCCGCTCTTTTTCCTAGGCTATATCTTGATGGCGGCTTACAGTATCTATCTTTGGTATCAAAGGGATCAGCAAGACAAGGCTTAAAGATATTTTTATGATTTTGTATTTCCCCGGCTTTTTTGGTAGAATAAAGCTATATTAGAAACAAAGGGGAACAGAATGGCGCAACGAAAAGACAAATCCCAGGCCATGAGAGAAAAAATTTTAAATACAGCAACCCAGCTCTTTATCCAAAAGGGGTCCGAAAAGACCAGTATGCAGGATATCGCCCAGACGGCAGGCATTTCCAAGGGGGCTATCTACCATCATTTCAAGTCAAAAGATGAGATTGTCGTGGCGGTGATGAGGAGCCGGCAGGAGTTGATGGAAGAAGAGATGAAGCAGTGGCTCAAGGCTACGGAAAATCTGACTGGCAGGGAGCAGCTGCAGACCATCCTCAAGTCTAATCTGGAAAGTCAGACAGCCCGGGCTACGGACGGCATTGTGGGTGAGTATGAGAAGGACGCGGGCTTTATTTTGACCATGATGCGGGACAATCTGCGGATAGGCGCCCCTGTGGTCAGTGACATTATCAAAAAAGGGATGGCAGATGGCTCCCTTCAGACCCAGTATCCGGAAGAGGCTGCAGAAGTTTTTCTGCTGCTGGTGAACTTCTGGATGCATGGGACCGCTTTTGAAAGTGAGCCCGAAAAACTGCCAGAACGTTTCCATTTTCTGCAGTTTATGATGACCTCGGTCGGTCTGGATATCTTTACTGACGAGCTCCTGCAGCTCTTTAGCCAGAAAAATAAGCATTAAAAAAGGCGCTGGAACAGAACTTAAAAATTGGCTCTGTCTAGGCCTTTTTATTCATGTTTTAAATATACTGTGGATATCCTCCTCGGTCAGTCCGATTAGGGGGTCGATTTTCAGAGAAAAGTTTTGAAAAGCAGGCTGAGCGTCTCCGCTTTATCCACTTTATGCTGGAATCCATTGGCATTGATATCCTTAGTGACGAGCTGATGGAGCAGACTTTGACATACTTAAAACGAAGCTAAGCGATGATTGGTACACCGAATTTTCCAAGTACAATTGTAGAAAGTCAATATAAAGAGGACAGCTTGCTGTCCTCTTTATAATTCAATATTTGGAAATTTGTCATGGATTTGATTTTTTAAACGAGTTAAAGCAAGATCTGTTTTAGAAACGTTTTGATGTCTTAGAGGCAGTTTCTCTTCGTTGCCATCTGAAAGAACAATCCGAATCTCATTTTTTCTGATGATGGGAAAGATAGAAATCATGAATGAATAGCTATGATGATAAATTGTTAGCGCATCATGTATGTCACATGTTTTAAAGCTAGATTTGTAACTGACCAGATGATTCTTGTAAAAGAAGACACGAATATCTGGGTCAACATAACCACCATTGTTTTCAATCTGATCCAGCGTTTCATTCAACTCGGGATAGAGTTTGAAAAAATCATTCAATCTTTTATGGTTTAAGTAATAACGAATGAACCCGATCAAAATGCAGAATATAGCAATATAGGTGAAGAAAGTGAAGGAAGTTGTTCCACCTTTTTGGAATTCTTTGTCATCAGAGAGAGTGATGTAGTATTTCAGTTGTTGGTTATTTTCATCATTAAATAGATACGATTTCATGATTTTAGCGTAATCAGGAATATCTGAAGCTGAGTGTACTGAGGCAATCAACCATTTTGGCTCTCCTCCTAAAGTATTCGCTTTTTCTAGTTCATCTACGAAGCGGCTAGTTGAAGAATCATTGCGCAGGCCAATATCGCTTTTCCTACCATTTTTATCTATATAAGATACTTTGTAGAAATAGGTTGAGTCATGCTCTTCTTTTAACTCAGCAACCGGTCCATCAATATGAGTAATTTGTATTGCTTGGCTGTAAGAGGTGTCAGAGATTTTTGCAGAAAGAATTTTTCCTTCTTTTCGCAAGGTTTCCACACTGATATCCTTAATTCTTGTTGATGAACGGGTACCCAATAAAATGAGACAGCATCCTACAAGCACCCATTTTATTAGAGAGGCATATTTATTGTATTTCATTAATATCTCCTTTGAAGAAAGTTAATTGTTGTTTTGTCTGGTCGTATAGCCACATTTTAGCATTATACACAGAGCAAAGAAGGGAGTCAAGGCTTACTTAAAAATTCCCTTTATATCTTCTTCTCTTATCCCAATCATAGGGTCAATTTTCTGGAAATTTTCCTCAGTCAGGACATAGTTTTCCACAGGCGCTTTCATTTTATCCACAGGACTGTGGGCAAGTTCTGGAGGGGACTGAAGGTCTTCAAAACGCTCTCTCAGATAGGTTTTGCGGGCGGTACCGGTGTTTTTGACGGCATAGTCAAAGGCTACTTTTTCCCCAAGTAAGATCAACTTGCTCTTGGCGCGGGTGATAGCAGTGTAGACCAGATTGCGCTGGAGCATGCGGTGGCTGCTGCGGGTGATGGGCAAGATAACCACCGGAAATTCACTGCCCTGAGACTTGTGGATGCTCATAGCGTAGGCCAGGCGGATCTTGTACCATTCACTGCGCTGATAAACAAGTTCATTGCCGTCAAAGTTGATGGTCAGCTCATCCTGCTTGGAGTCGGTGTACTTAGCAGGCAGAAGGTCGCTGATATAGCCTAAGTCACCGTTGAAGACATTGCTTTCGGCATCATTGACCAAGTGGATAACCCTATCTCCTTGGCGATACTGACAGTCGGGAGCTTCAAAGGTCAATTCATCTTTCTTTACAGGATTGATGAGATTTTGCATAAGATTATTAATCTGGTCAATGCCGGCTGGCCCCCGATACATAGGTGCTAATACCTGAACATCTTGAGCTGGGATGCCGCTGCGAATGGCTGCGCTAGCGATTTTCTCAATCATAGGCGGGATATGCTCATTTCTAGCTTCAAAATAAGAGCGGTCCGCTTTTTTCTCTGTAAAGTCTGCTGGTAGAATGCCCTTCTGAATCTGGCTAGCCAGTGTGACGATTGTAGACTCTTCGCTCTGCCGATAGATGGTTTCCAGCTTGGTCTGTGGAATAGTCGGTATCTGCAGCAAATCTGCCAGAACCTGACCCGGACTGACAGAGGGCAGCTGGTCGGCATCTCCGACAATCAAGAGTTTGGTCTGAGAGGAGATATTGCTGAGGAGCTGATTAGCCAACCAAGTATCCACCATGGAAAATTCATCCACAATGATAAAATCAGCATCCAGATAATCATCCAAATGACTGGTGTCATCATCTCCAGTCATCCCCAAGTGGCGGTGGATAGTGGCGCTAGGAAGACCGGTCAATTCGTTCATGCGACGAGCAGCACGTCCAGTGGGAGCCGCTAGCAGAATAGGCAGATCATTGACCTTTCGCAGATCCAAACCACGAAGTTGGGCGTAGACTGCGATGATACAGTTGATAACGGTAGTTTTTCCAGTACCCGGTCCGCCGGTTAGAATAAAGACCTTCTGATTGATAGCCTGACGGATGGCTTCTTTTTGGATACTGTCATAGAAGATACCAGAGCTTTCTTCCACTTGCTGGATAGCCGCAGTAATGTTATCTGTGTCAAAGCAGTCTTGCTCTCCTTTTTCCAACAGACGGACCAGATTGCTCTTAATCCCTTCTTCAGCAAAAAATAGACTGTTTTCAAAGATTTTGGTCTCTACATTCTGGACCTTATCTTCCTCAATTAAATGAGCCAGCTCATCAGCGACTAGACTAGGGTCCAGCTCCACTTGGCGTGAGCTTTCTAAAAGCTCGATGGTATGTTCTAGTAAATCACGAGCTTCGACATAGGTATCTCCCCGCTCCATGGACTGGGTCAGCAAGGTGTGGACAAGGCCAGCCCGAAAACGCTCGGGGGCATCACTTTGGATACCCAGCTCTTCTGCCAGATGGTCAGCGATTTTAAAGCCGATCCCCTGAATATCCTCTACCAGCTGATAGGGATATTTTTCGACAATATCCAGCGTTTCTTCCTTGTAGGTATCCTGGATTTGAAAAGCCAGCTTATTGGGAATGCCGTAGGCTGCCAGCTTGGCTAGTACCATCTCAGTTCCGTAGTTGAGTCTGAGCTTAGCGACAAAGGCCTCGCGGTTCTTAGCTGCTAAGCCGTTTATCTGGGTTAGCTTTTCTGGCTCTGCTAAAATCTTGTCAATGGTGTCCTCGGTATCTTCTCCGTAGAGTTGGACAATTTTTTGAGCAGTCTTGGCCCCGATGCCCTTGAAATGGTCACTGGAGAAGTATTTTACTAGGCCTTTGCTGCTGGGTTTTGCTCGCTCATAGCGGGAAATTTTCAGCTGCTGGCCATATTTTGGGTGCTGGACAAGACTGCCCCAGAAGGTGTAGTCTTCGCCTTCCATGACATCTGCCATGGAGCCGGTGACAATGATTTCAAAATCTTCAAAATCTTCGGCATCTGTATCCTCAATATCTAAGAGCAGGATACGGAAAAAATTGCTGGGATTTTCAAAAATAATGCGTTCAATCGTTCCTGAAAAGTAAAATTCCATAGTTTATAGGTTCTTCTTTTAAAACGAACCCAGTTGACGTTCAACTGAGTTCGATATGCTTAATAGGTCTTAAAAGGCAGCAGCGGCCAGAAGCGAAACTTGGCTTCGCCCTGGATTTGTTCTTTTTGGAAGGTACCGACTTGGCGACTATCCTTGGAAACAATCCGATCGTCACCTAGAAGCAAATATTCATCATCCAGAAGCTTGATGGTGAAGACAGGGCTGCCTTCACTATCAACAGTGAAGGCTTGAGCCTGAGCAGCGAGTTTTCTGAAAAACACACCATTGTCATCATAATCATCCCCAGTATAAGTGGATTGGAGCTTGTCTTCTTTGAATTTTTTGATGTAGTCCGTCAGGTAAGGCTCGTCTGTTTTTTTGCCGTTGATGTAAAGAGTATCATTTTCATACTGAATAGTATCACCCGGCATACCGATAACCCGCTTGACAATCTCCTTGGTCGTTCCGTCATTATCTGTCTCAGTGGCGACAACGATATCAAATCGGTCAATAGACTGATATTTAAGCACAAGTAGATATTCCCCATTGGCCAGCGTAGGGTCCATAGAGTGGCCATCTACCTTTACAGGGGACCAGAGATAGAGCCGTGATAGGATAATGATAGAGATAAAGATGATAAAGAGCCCCCATTCTTTGAGAATGACAACGGCAGTATTTGATTTTTTCATAGGTTACCTTTCTAGAAGTTTTTGTGCTTTTTCAGTATTTTTAAAGTGGAGTTTAGCAGAATGCTGCAGACCGGCCATTCCATAGGCTTGAAGAATCTGGCTGGCAACATGATCGCTCTTGCTTCCGGCCCCGCTAGGCAGGGTATAGCCTAACTCTTGGCTGAGGTTTTCTAGATTTTCCAGAAAGAGGTCACGAGCGATAATAGAGCTGACCGCAACAGCTAGGAACTTTCCTTCAGCCTTTTCAATCAGACTTACTGGATTTGGAAAATGATTTTTTTCCTGCTTTAGGTATTTATTGTAGTTTTGCTGGCTGGTAAAGGCATCGATGACGATTTTTTCAGGATTGATGCCTTTTTGCAGCAGTAGGTAAATCGCTTGATTATGTAAGGCTACCTTGACAGAGACGGCATTGTAGCCTGAAGCGATGACTTCATTATACTTCTCTGGCGATAGGAGCAGAGCTTGGTGGGCAATCTTTTCTTTTAAGACAGGTGCCAGTTGGCGAATCTTACTATCGTTCAAGGTTTTAGAATCACCAACGCCCAGTTTTCTCAGAAAGTCGTGCTGGTCTGGAGTGACGAAAGAAGCTACAACAGCTAGACCTCCAAAGTAGGAGCCGTTTCCGACCTCATCTGTCCCAATGAGGGCAAAATTCTGAGAAGCAGGACTAGAACTGGTCTTGGTCACTTGATGGCCAAAAAAGCCAGCGTAGTGAGCAGCTTTGGCCCCTTGAAAGAGAACTTTTCCAGAGCTAAAGATACTGACCGTCGCCTGATCCAGCCGGAAGAAATATTGAATATGTGGGTTCTTACTGGGAGCCAGCTGGTCCTGATATTTCTCAACAAAAGCCTGAATTTCTTGCTGTTTGGGACTGAGGGTGATACTTTCCATACCCCCTATTGTACCATAAAAAGGAAAAGTCGAAAGCCATAAGATTGAAAATGATACAAAAATTTTGTAGGAGAGCACGGCTGCTTGCTATGTCAAAAAAGATGAAAAAGAAAGTCCCTGTCTAGTTCCAAGTGTTTTTATAACTGACAAAGGGCTTCTTTTTTGATATAATACAATGAGGTGATTTTATGGCAAATTTGAATCGATATAAATTTACATTTGGAAACAAGACCTTAACTCTAACAACAGAACACGATAATCTCTTTATGGAAGAAGTAGAGCGGGTAGCAAAGGAAAAATACAAGGCTATCAAAGAGCAGATGCCTGCGGCAGATGATGAAGTCCTGGCGATTTTGCTGGCGGTCAATAGCCTATCTACTCAGCTGAGCCGCGAGATTGAGTTTGACGACAAGGAAAAAGAACTAGAAGATTTTCGTCACAAAATGCTCAGTGAGTTGAGAGAAAAGTCGGGTAAATAGAGGAGAAATAATGTTTTCTATTGTTATTTTACTAATATTGGCCTGGAGCTTTTATATTGGTTACTCGCGTGGCATTGTTCTGCAGGGCTATTATGCTGCAGCAACCATGGTCTCTATGCTGGTGGCTGGAGCTTTTTATAAGAGCTTGGCTAAGTTTATCAGCCTTTGGGTACCTTATGCCAGCGCAACTCAGGGCTCTTCGACCTATTTTTTCCCTAGCTCCCAGCTCTTTCAATTGGATCAGGTTTTTTATGCTGGTTTGGCCTATCTCATTATCTTTACGGTTGTCTACATCCTCGGGCGCTTTTTTGGGATTTTTGCCAATCTGATTCCCTACCCCAATAAGCTGGATACCAAATGGTACAATGTGACCAGCGGAGCCATCGCTGTTTGCATCTCTATTTTTGTTTTGGGAATGTGCCTGACTATTTTAGCAACAGTCCCGATGGAGATGGTTCAGGAGCGGCTCAACAGCAGCTTCATGATTCGCTTTATTGTCAAGTATACCCCTATCACATCCAATATCCTCAAAGATCTCTGGGTGAATCAAGTTATCGGATAAAAGACGACTCAGTTGGCCTGCTAGCTGGGTTCTTTTTTACTAGAAAAGAAAATTATGAACACAAAAATTTTAGAAACCTTAGAATTTAAGAAGATAAAAGAACTGTTTGCTCCCTATCTGTTGACCGAGCAGGGGCAGCTGGAGCTGGGTCTGCTTTTGCCGACCAGTAAGAAGGAGACGGTGGCCTCGGCTTTTCTGGAAATGACGGATATGCTGCAGATTTTTGTGCAGCATCCCCACTTTAGTCTGGCTGCGACTCAGGATATCACTGCCTTGACCAAGCGCTTGGAGCTGGAGAGCGACTTGAATATTGAGGAGTTTTTGGCTCTCAAGCGCGTTTTGGCTGTGACTCAGGAGCTCAAGTCTTTTTATGATGACTTGGAAAATGTGAACTTGGAAAAGCTGGACCGTCTGTTTGAGAATCTAGCTGTGTTCCCTAAGCTGCAAGGAAGTCTGCAGGCTGTGAATGATGGCGGCTTTATCGAAAGTTTTGCCAGCGAAAGTTTGAGCCGGATCCGCCGAAAAATTCAAGAAAATGAAAACCAGGTGCGGGAAATTCTGCAGGAGATTCTCAAAAACAAGGGAGAGATGCTGGCGGATCAGGTAGTGGCCAGTCGGAATGGTCGCAATGTGCTGCCTGTGAAAAATACCTACCGCAACCGCATTTCTGGTGTGGTTCACGATATTTCAGCCAGCGGCAATACCGTCTATATCGAGCCTAGAGCAGTTGTCAATCTCAACGAAGAAATTGCCAGCAGTCGGGCGGACGAGCGTTATGAAATTCAGCGGATTTTGCAAGAATTATCGGACCTCTTCCGTCCCCATGCAGCTGAAATTGCTAACAATGCTTGGATTATCGGACATCTAGACCTGGTGCGTGCCAAGGTCCGCTTCATGCAGGAGACGGGAGCGGTGGTGCCAGACCTGTCGGAGGAGCAGGATATCCAACTGCTCAGTGTCCGCCATCCCCTGATTGAAAATGCGGTGGCTAATGATTTGCATTTCGGGCCTGATTTGACAGAGATTGTCATTACAGGGCCTAATACGGGTGGTAAGACCATCATGCTGAAGACCTTGGGGCTGGCTCAGAACATGGCTCAGTCAGGTCTGCCGATTCTGGCGGACAAGGGCAGTCGCGTCGGGGTTTTCAGTCAGATTTTTGCAGACATTGGTGATGAGCAGTCCATTGAGCAGAGCCTGTCGACTTTCTCAAGTCATATGACCAATATCGTCTCTATTTTAGAGCAGGTTGATAGTGAGAGTCTGGTTCTGCTGGATGAGCTGGGAGCTGGAACTGACCCGCAGGAGGGAGCAGCTCTGGCCATTGCTATCTTGGAAGATTTGCGACTAAGGCAGATTAAAACCATGGCGACGACCCACTATCCTGAGCTCAAAGCCTATGGGATTGAGACGGACTGGGTGGAAAATGCCAGCATGGAGTTTGATACAGATAGTTTAAGACCGACCTATCGCTTTATGCAGGGAGTCCCTGGCCGCTCCAATGCCTTTGAAATCGCTCGGCGTTTGGGCTTGTCGGAACTTGTCGTTGGCCACGCCCAAGAGCAGACAAACACAGACAGCGATGTCAATCGGATTATTGAGCGCCTAGAGGAGCAGACACTGGAAAGCCGCAAGCGCTTGGATAATATACGCGAGGTGGAGCAGGAAAATCTCAAATTTAACCGAGCCCTCAAAAAACTTTACAATGAGTTTAACCGAGAAAAGGAAAGCGAGCTCAATAAGGCACGCTTGGAAGCCCAGGAAATCATTGATTTGGCTTTGTCAGAGAGTGAGATCATTCTCAAAAATCTCCATGATAAGTCCAGTCTTAAACCACATGAGATTATTGAAGCCAAGGCTCAGCTCAAAAAGCTGGCTCCTGAAACGGTTGATTTATCAAAGAATAAGGTGCTCAAGCAGGCCAAGAAAAATCGGGCGCCCAAGGTGGGAGATGATATCTTAGTCACCAGCTATGGCCAGCGGGGAACTTTGGTCAAACAGCTCAAGGACGGACGCTGGGAAGCTCAGGTCGGTCTCATCAAGATGACTTTAGAGGAGCAGGAATTTAATCTTCTCAAGGCTGAAAAGGAGCAGCAACCTAAGCGCAAGCAGGTCAATGTGGTCAAGCGGGCCAATACTTCTGGACCCAAAGCCAGGCTGGACCTGCGCGGCAAACGCTATGAAGAGGCTATGGAAGAGCTCGATGCCTTTATCGATCAGGCCCTCCTCAATAACATGGCTCAGGTGGATATTATCCACGGTATCGGGACCGGGGTCATCCGTGAAGGGGTGACAAAATACCTTCGCCGCAACAAGCACATCAAATCCTTCGGCTATGCCCCTCAAAATGCCGGCGGCAGTGGCGCGACGATTGTGTTCTTTAAGTAAGAGGCCAGAAATGAAAATACAAACCTATGACTCGACTTATGAGAAAAGTTGGGTTTATACAAAGGCTTTGAGTTATCTCTTTTCGCCTTTCTTTGATGATATGAGCCGTCGCAAGGATGAGTTTACCGAAGAACCTTACCAAGATTCAGTTGAGCTCATAGCAGTGGAAGATGATCAGGTTGTGGGGCTTCTAGATATCGGGATATACACCGAAGAAGCAAGTCATTCTTATCCATATTATCCTGGAGAAAAGATAGCTTACTTTGCTAATCTGGCTGTCCATCCTGATTTTCAAAATCAAGGCATAGCCAGCCAACTCTTTCAAAGTGCTTGGGAGAAGTTGCAAGAAAAGAAAGTTGTGGCCTTGGTCATCTTTACCAGAGACGGAGAGCAGGCAAATCACCTCTATCAGAAGTGGGGCGGCAAGCTGATTTGTCAAGATTATTTAGTTGTCGGGCGACCCAAAGGTCAAATACCGTTTTCTTTCAGCGTTGATACTAAGCAGCAGACAATCTGTCTGACAGACAAGTCAGGAAATTCTTTAGGCTATTATCAAAGAGAAGGACATTATATTGTCTCAAGGAAAGAAGATTTAGAGCATTTTGATATTGATGAGCTTTACAAAGAGCATACCTATGTCTTGAAAATCGAATAGGGTATTGGGAGTTTCAGCGAAGAGATAACAGCAGGTCCTTTTATGAGGGCCTGCTTTTTGCTATAATGTAAGCAGCATAAAGTGTTTCGGAGGGAAAATAATGAGATTAAAACACGTATCAGATTCCTGCACGACTATTTTGGTGGGCAAGAAGGCCAGTTACGACGGTTCAACCATTGTGGCTCGTACAGAGGATTCACAAAATGGGGTCTTTACACCCAAGAAATTTGTCGTAGTGGAGCCGCAAGACCAGCCACGCCATTATCAGTCTATTTTGACGTCTTTTGAGATGGATTTGCCGGACAATCCAGTCCGCTATACGGCAGTGCCTGACGCAATTCCCAAAGATGGTATTTGGGGAGCTGCTGGAATTAACAGCTACAATGTTGCTGTCAGCGCAACGGAAACGATTACGACCAACAGCCGCGTACTGGGGGCTGACCCTTTGGTAGAGTCAGGTATCAGCGAGGAAGATATCCTTACGCTGGTTCTTCCCTATATCAAGACAGCTCGCGAAGGGGTTCTTCGTCTAGGGAAAATCTTAGAAGAATACGGTACTTATGAATCCAATGGGATTGCTATTTCGGATGTCAATGAGATCTGGTGGCTGGAAACCATTGGCGGGCATCATTGGATGGCACGGCGTGTGCCAGATGATGCCTATGTGACCAATCCCAATCAGCTGGGCAGTGATTATTTTGAATTTGACAATCCAGGGCACTTCCTCTGTCATCCAAATCTTAAAAACTTTATCGAGGAAAATCATCTCAATCTGAATTACTCGGACGAGAGTTTCAATCCACGCTATGCTTTTGGCAGCCAGAAGGATAAGGACCGCCATTACAATACGCCGCGAGCTTGGGATATCCAGCGTTTTCTCAATCCAGAAGTGGAGCAAGATCCAAGAAGTTTCTTCATTCCATGGTGCCGCAAGCCATATCGCAAGATTACTATCGAAGATGTCAAGTATGTCCTGAGCAGTCACTATCAGGATTCGCCTTATGATCCTTACGGGGTAGAGGGCGACCGCCACAGAAGACGGACATTCCGGACTATTGGGATCAATCGGACCAGTCAGACAGCCATCTTGCAGCTACGCCCTAATCAACCGCAAGAAACGACTGGGATCCAGTGGCTGTCCTATGGCTCCATGCCTTACAATACAGCCGTTCCTTTCTTTACTCAAGTCTCAACAACGCCAGCCTACTTTGCCAATACTACGGACAAGGTTTCGACAGATTCCTTCTACTGGGCCAATCGACTGATTGCTGGGTTGGCTGACGCTCATTTTAGCAGTCATGTCGGAGACTTGGATGATTATCAGGAAAAGACCATGGCCTGGGGTCATGAGATGATCGGTCGGGTAGACCGAGCTCTGGCCAAGGGCGAGGATGTGGACTTTGAAGCTGAAAATCAAGCCATGAGCGATAAGGTGCAAGAAGCGACAGACCAGCTCTTGGAGAAAGTTCTCTTGGATGCCAGCAATCTCATGACCAACCATTTCTCACTGAGTGACTAAGAACCTACCCGTAGCAAATATTTTTCTTTCTCTTGCTTTTGGTGTAAAATGTTATCAAAAGTAAGCTATTCAAAGGAGAAGATTTATGGTAGCAGCAGTTACAGATGCAACATTCGCAGAAGAAACAAAAGATGGATTGGTTCTGATTGACTTTTGGGCAACTTGGTGTGGTCCATGCCGCATGCAGGCGCCTATTTTGGAGCAGTTGGCAGGAGAAGTTCATGAGGACGAACTGAAAATCCTTAAAATGGATGTGGATGAAAATCCAAATACTGCCCGCGAATTTGGCATTATGTCCATTCCGACCCTTCTGTTCAAGAAAGACGGTCAAGTCGTTAAGCAAGTCGCAGGTGTTCACACCAAAGACCAGCTCAAGGCTATTATCGCCGAATTAAGCTAAGTAAGAAGCCTCTGGGCTTCTTTTTTGCATCAAAAAACGTTTTCATGCTCAAAAATTTTCACAAAATATTGACAAAAAGCGAATGTTCTTTTAGAATAATAGAAAATTAATAATCAACACCGAACGAAGTTTTTCAGAAAGAGGCGAGCGCTTCTGACTGTGAAATGGACGGAACTCTGGAGAGACCATGAATGGCACCGAAGGGGCAAGGCGGTTTAGAACCGCTCAAACTCTCAGGTAAAAGGACAGAGCGAAGAGGCAGGGATTTCCCTACTCCAGCACATCCAGAGTACATGTTTTGCATGTGCTCTTTCTTTTTCTCGGTGTGAAAAGGAGCTTATATCATGTTGGAAATATTGAATCGTCTAGATTCTTTTGTTTGGGGGCCGCCCCTGCTCATTTTGCTGGTTGGTACCGGTATCTATCTTAGTTTGCGTCTGGGCTTGCTGCAGATTTTTCGACTTCCGCGTGCCTTTCGGCTAATCTTTGTATCGGACGAGGAGCATCAGGGCGATGTCTCTAGCTTTGCGGCTCTCTGTACGGCTCTGGCCGCGACTGTGGGAACGGGAAATATCATTGGAGTGGCAACTGCCATTAAAACCGGTGGGCCGGGCGCCCTCTTCTGGATGTGGGTGGCTGCTTTCTTTGGAATGGCGACGAAGTATGCCGAAGGCCTCTTGGCTATCAAGTACCGCCGCAAGGATGCTCATGGTGCTATGGCGGGCGGCCCCATGCACTATATCTTACTAGGGATGGGCGATAAGTGGCGCCCGCTGGCCATCTTTTTTGCGATAGCTGGTATCTTGGTGGCTCTCTTGGGGATTGGGACCTTTACACAGGTCAATTCCATCACAGAGGCCATGCAGAATACCATTCAGCTGCCTCCAGCTGTGACAGCTTCTATCTTGGCTATTTTGGTGGCTCTGGTTATTTTCAGTGGCATCCAGTCTATTGCTCGAGTATCGACCAAGGTTGTGCCCTTTATGGCAGCGATTTATATCTTGGGGACTGTGACTGTCTTAGCGGTCAATCTAGATCGTCTGCTGCCCACTCTCCAACTGGTCTTTAGCTCAGCATTTAGTCAGACGGCTGCTGTCGGTGGTTTTGCCGGTGCGACCATCCAGATGGCAATTCAAAACGGGGTCGCGCGTGGAGTTTTCTCCAATGAATCTGGTTTGGGATCAGCACCCATTGCAGCGGCGGCAGCTCGGACAAAGGAACCGGTAGAACAGGGCTTGATTTCCATGACCGGAACCTTTATTGACACCCTGATTATCTGTAGTCTGACAGGATTGACGATTTTAATCACAGGGGTCTGGGATGGCAATCTTAACGGTGTGTCCTTGACTCAGGCAGCCTTTGCGAGTGTTTTTGCTAATTTTGGTCCGGTTCTGCTTTCAGTCTTTCTAGTTCTGTTTGCCTTTACGACTATTTTAGGTTGGAACTACTATGGCGAGCGCTGTTTTGAATTTCTCTTTGGGGTTCGCTATATCCGCGTTTATCGCCTGCTATTTGTCCTTATGATTGTACTCGGTGGCTTTGTGGGTCTAGAGGCAGTATGGATTCTTGCAGATATTGTCAATGCCCTCATGGCCTTGCCAAATTTAATCGCTCTCCTAGCGCTCTCTCCTATTGTCATCAGTGAAACAAAGAAATACTTTGACAAGTATCGAAAGAACTAATTTTCGCACATAAAAAAGCCTCTAGTTTTCTGTAATGATGGAAGTCTAGAGGTTTTTTGTCGAAATTAATAGCGTTTTTCTTTTGGCCAGCTGCTCATCTCGGCCACAGCTGTAAAGAGAACGTCAGTAGAAGAGTTGAGGGCGGTCTCGCAGGAGTCCTGAATGACACCGATAACGAAGCCGACGCTGACTACCTGCATGGCCAAATCATTGGAAATCCCAAAGAGGCTGCAGGCGACCGGAATGAGCAGAAGAGAACCGCCAGCTACGCCGGAAGACCCGCAGGCAGAAATTGCCGCTACGACACTGAGAACGAGAGCTGTGCCAAAGTCAACCCGGATACCCAGCGTATTGACAGCAGCCAAGGTCAGGGTGTTGATAGTGATGGCAGCTCCTGCCATATTGATAGTAGCCCCCAGAGGAATAGAGACTGAGTAGGTCTCTGGATTGAGCCCCAGATCCCGACAGAGTTTCATATTGACGGGGATGTTAGCCGCTGAGCTGCGCGTGAAAAAGGCAGTTACGCCACTGACTCGTAAACAGCGCCAAACCAAGGGATAAGGATTTTTCTGCAGCATGATAAAGCTAATCAAAGGATTGATAACCAGAGCGACAATCAGCATGCTGGCTATCAAGACCAGCAGCAGGATACCATAGCTTTTTAGAGCCTGGAAGCCTTTGCCGGAAATGGTCGTGTAGACCAGGCCTAAAATGCCAAGAGGGGCTAGATTGATAATCCACTCGACAATCTTAGAAGTGATATCTGCCAAGGTCTGCAGCAGTTCCTTGCTGTGGTGGCTAGCTTCTCGCATGGCAATTCCAAAGATGACAGCCCAGGACAGGATACCAATATAGTTAGCGGTGATGAGGGCGTTGACGGGATTGTCCACCAGCTGAAGCAGAAGATTGCTGAGGACTTGTCCGATTCCATCTGGAGGGGAAACCTTTTGGGAGGACGAAGCCAACTCTATACTAATGGGAAAGAAAAAGTTGACCAGAACCGCTACCAAGGCCGCCGCAAAGGTTCCCAGAAGATAGAGCAAGATGACTGTCTTCATATTGCTCTTTTGCCCTTTCTGCTGCTGCGACAGGGCGTTTGCCACCAGAGCGAAGACTAGGAGCGGAGCAATGGCCTTGAGGCCGCCAACGAAGATTTGGCCCAGAAGTCCGATGGCCTGTGCTTGGGGGAAGATGATAGCCAGCAGGACACCAATGCCAATACCAATGGAAATCCGCTTGATTAGATTGGTTTTATTCCAAATAGTGATGAAGCGATGGACCATGTAAGTTCCTTTCTTGTCTTAGATACTTATTTTATTATAAGATAGAAAGAGGGCGAAAGCAATGCTAGGTCGGGTTAACCATTCTATGTCCGCGCCGATTGGTCTTTGTGGTATAATGGTAGTAATCTTTTTGGAGGTAGCCTATGTCTAAGACCGGAAATGTCTTTTCCCGCTATATCCAGCAGTTTGACTGGAGCAAGATTGCAGATGACCTTTTTTCCAAGCTGGTCTCTTTACTTCTGCTTTTTATCTTATTTTACATCGTTAAGAAAATCCTGCATTTGTCAGTGACCAAGATCATTGCTCCCTCTCTTAAGCTATCCAAGCAGGATGTAGCCAGACAGAAAACCATTACTCGGCTGATTGAGAATCTGCTTAATTATGTCTTGTATTTCCTCTTGATTTACTGGGTTTTATCCATCTTGGGACTGCCAGTTTCCAGCCTTTTGGCTGGTGCGGGGATTGCTGGGGTGGCCATCGGGATGGGAGCTCAGGGCTTTCTGTCGGATCTGGTCAATGGTTTCTTTATTCTTCTCGAGCGGCAGTTAGATGTTGGTGATAATGTTCGCCTTACTAACGGTCCTATTAACATCGCTGGAACAGTAATCAGTGTCGGGATTCGGACGACGCAAGTGCGGGACGCAGACGGAACGCTTCATTTTGTTCCAAACCGCAATATCATGGTTGTCAGCAATCTGTCTCGCGGAGATATGCGGGTTCTGATTGACATTCCGCTTTATGCCCAGACAGATTTGGACGAGATTTACCGCATCATTTCCAAGGTTAATGAAGAAGCAGTGCCAGAACATCCAGAGATTCTCAAGGAACCGGATGTCTTGGGGCCTCAGATGGCTTCAAATGGCCAGTTCAACTTCCGCATCAGCATGATCGTAAAAGGTGGCATGCAGGTTTCCATTTACCATATCTTCTACCGCCTTTACCATGAGGCGCTTTTGCGAGAGGGGATTGAGCTTCCGACGCTTGGACCTCTTTCAAAAGGCAAGTAATTATTGATTAGAAAGGTCCATATGAATCAGCGAATTCAGCAGGAAATTGTCAGTGAGGACAATCGTGTTTACCGTTTAAAACGTCCTCTCCACAAGCAGGGGCTCTTTTGGGCAGCTCTGGTGTCTGGTATTATCATCTTTCTTCTGGCCTTGCTCAGCATTCTCCTCGTCATCACTACGATTGGCCTTATGGAGGAAAATGACCATCTCAAGTCTCTCACAGGCTACCATAACTCGCCTTTAGAGACCTATTCCAGCCATGCTTTTGAGAAAACAGTTGAATTTTCCAGTGGACTCAAGGTGACCGTTCATTCGGCAGTAGAAGACAGCAAGAAAGTCATGAGCGATGAGTCGACAGGTGTAGCTGTCGTTGCGACAATCACGGTTGAAAACACTTCTAAAAAGCCCATTCTGGTCAGTCCTTATGATTTTGGACTATATGACAAGAAGGAAAATGTCTATATTTTGGACGGCTCAACCTTTGACAATACACAAATCGGCACCAATCTGGCACCAGGCAAGTCCATCCGCTTTGACTTGGTATTTGACGGGGAAGGCGGCGATGAGGATACCTATACCGTGACCTACGAAAATGCTAAGTGGCAAAAGGAGAAAAACAAGACAAAGCAAGAGAAAAAGAAGGAGTAATAGGGAAAATTATCCTATTACTCTAATGTCTTTGCTATTTTCCGCACCCAGATTTGAAAATGGAGGCAGCAAATTGAATAGATAAAAGAAGATTTGAGGCAAAAGTTTCAAATCTTTTTCTTGACTCTGACCTTAGAGGAGGGTGTATACTGGTGGAAATTAGAAAAGGAGATTACCATGAAAATCAATATCATTCGTTCAGATAAGGTTTATCAGGAGTTGCTTGAACTGCCCTTGGAAAAGAGAGAGGGTTGTTTTCGAGCTAAGATTTTAGCACCTTTTGCAACAAAATATCAAACACAACACATTCCTCTGAAAGCGAAGTATCCCGGAGGATTTGATGCTCTTTTCCTACTTGGCTTTATGAATCAGCTACCCGGCACTCTGTCAGAAAAGGATAGGCCGGCTATTGATGCTCTGAGCTCTGATCAACTCTGGCAAAATTGTCAAGATACCATCAAGAGGAGTATCGGTCTTTTTGAGCAAGCTGGCTATGACTTAGAGGTTGAGGATTACTATTTTACTATTTTGTTAGGCAATCCAGAAAAGCCCATGCTACAGCTCAATAAGGGTTACAGCGGAGATGGAGGAATTCCAGGCTACCTCATGCTTAGTCTGCTGCCAAATGACTATACTTTGCCACGTATTCAGGCTGCGTTGGCTCACGAGTGCAATCATAATGTCCGCTTCCAATTTATCAAATGGAACCAGCAGACGACATTAGCAGACTGGGTAGTTAGTGAAGGATTGGCAGAGTCTTTTGCAGCTGAACTCTATGGTAAGGAGCTCATCGGACCTTGGGTCACTTCAACCAGTCCAGAGCAATTAGAGAAGATTAAGCCCATCATCTCAAGTCAGCTTCAGCTAACAGGGATGGCGGAAATGGCTCCTTATCTCTACGGTGATGAAATTGCCGAGATTCAAGGTCAAATACCAGTCGGTATGCCTTATGCTGCAGGCTATGCTTATGGCTATCATCTGATACAAGCCTATCTAAAAAAGACGGGTAAGAATATTATTGAAGCGACAGTGACGCCTACAGAAGAGATTTTAGAAGCAACTAAAGACTTTTGGAAATGACACATTTTTGCTTGAAAATCTACCAGAACCTGATATAATGTAGGTGATTTCTGGAGGTATCAGTATGCATTATAAAAGAATTGAGTTAAAAGTCACAAATCAAGGTATCCATGAGCGCAAGATTTTTCAGGGTGTTAAGATTTTCAGCCGCAGCAAGCTGTCCAAAGATCAGAAAAGCATTCTGACGCAGAAGATTTACCTGACACCGAAGCAAAACATTGTTTACTATCAACGGGCAGATGTCAACTATGACCAGAACTGGCATCATAAGAAGGATTATTATGAACTAGCTTATGGCCAGTTGGACAGAGAGACTGTTTTTAAGGTTTGCCAAGATTTTGACGAACTAAGCCCTTTTCTGGAGAATGAGCTGCTTGAGAAGCTAAAAGAAAAGCAGTCTGCAGGCAAATTTTTTGAAAAATTAGATATATAAAAATCCGACTGCTTTGATAAGCAGTCGGATTTCTTTAGATTCGTGTTAAACGGTAATTGAATCTTCTCTTTTTTTAAGTTTCTTTGAAGTCGATAAAACAGGACAGCTTTCATCAAAAGATAGTCATTAAACAAAAATATAGATAACTGTGCCACGTCGTCTATGTTGACATCTATGAAAAATGAGCGTATAATCAAAGAAAAATGATTGAGTGCTCACTCAATTCGTGAATAAACAAAGGAGCTCATGAAATGGTTGTTCAAGCAATACAGTATAGTCGTTTCGGTGATGAAGAAGTGCTAGATTTGGTGAACATTAAATCTGATGTTTTGGAAGTGAATCAAGTTAGGGTAGAAGTTTATGCAGTTGGTTTAAATCCTATTGATTATAAGACTTTTGAGGGGGCAAAGCCACTCCGATTTCTATCTTTTATGACGAAACTAAAGCAGCCAAGTCGTTGGTTTGACTCAAAGACATCTCTTTTTCCAAGAGGTGTCGGGCGAGATTTTTCTGGAGTTATCACAGAAATTGGTGAAGGAGTGAGTCGGTTTGCAGTAGGGGATAAGGTTTTTGGAACAATGATCAGTGACCCTGGATTGGGGACCAAGAGGGGATCTTTGGCAACAGAAGTTTGTGTCAATGAATCGGAAATTGTATTGAAACCAGATATGATTGATATGAATCATGCTGCTACTATGGGGGTAGCCTCTCTAACAGTGGGAGGTGCTTTTAGAAAGATTGAGCTAAACTCTAAAGATGTTGTAGTTATTTCAGCAGCAGCAGGAGGTATTGGAAGTATCGCAGTACAGTATGCAGTTGCTAAGGGTGCGACAGTTATTGGAATTGCGAGTAAGAAAAATTCGGATTACCTGAAGTCCTTAGGTGCCATACCAGTAGCTTACGAAGAGAACATTCAGGATGCTCTTCTATCAGCAAGTGCAAAGCCGATTACAAAATTCTTGGATTGCTATGGAAGTGATTATGTTAAATTGGCTTTCAGTTTGGGATTGAAGGGCACGGCTATTGGAACGTTAGTACCTTCACCATATGTTATGATAAAAGGTGCCCAGTTCACAGGTCCAAGACATTCCACATATGATGATTTGAACACTCTAGCGGAAATGGTCTCAGATGGGAAGGTTCGGCTGAATATTGATCAGGTTTATGATTTTTCTCTAAAGTCTGTTAGAGAGGCATATTGTAGTCTGAAGTCGGGACACACTCGAGGTAAGAAAGTTGTAAAAGTAAGAGAGTAGCAGAGAGGTGCCAACAATGGAAAGTTTAGAACAAAAGTATGCTCAGACATTAGAAAATAGCAACTTGAGTTTAAAACAACGTCAAGTATTGTTATCAAGTCTAAAGTTATTCTCAGAAATTGGCTTTGAAAATACAACAGCCAGCCTTATTGCTAAGGAGGCTGGAGTTTCAGAAGGAACAGTTTTTAGTTACTTTAAGACCAAGGAAGGCATCTTAGAAGCTATTCTGTCAACTTTTCTCGAACAGGTTATTCCAGATGTGATTGCTGATTTTTCTGAGAAGAAATTTACAGCAAACCAAAAATCTTTTCCACTATTTTTAAGAAGTATTGTTCGAGATAGACTAGTTTTCATTCAGGAGAATCAAATGCAAGTTAAAATTCTCTTGAGTCGTTCTTTTATTGATAAAAATATTTCTGACCAGTTAGGGAATGTTATTATTCACTCTATCATTAAGCCAATTAGTCCAGTTCTGAATCAGTTTAAAGAAAATGGTATTATCCGAGATTGGTCAAATGAAAGAATCGTTCGTTATATTCTAGCCTTGAGTCTTTCTTATGTTATTCCAATGATGTTGAATGATAAGGAAGATGTGAACATAGATGAAGCAGTAAACGAAATTGTTGACTGCCTATCTTCTGCCTTAGTAGAAGTAAAATAAATCTTGATTTTTAAGCTTACTATTTAATATAGTAAGCTTTTTTGAGACCAACATAAAAATCCCCAATCGTTGTGATTGAGGATTGATCAAAGAATCTTAAACAATACCTTGGGCAATCATAGCCTTGGCCACGTTTTCGAAGGTAGCGATATTTCAGGAAAAGTAATCAGTACCAAGTCAGTCAGCTCTGCAGTTGTTTTAGCAGTTATAAAAAATATACTGTTTTATAATGTGTCATGTCGTTATGTTTTTAATTGACATAACACTTTTGACGGCCAGAGTATACTGACATCTATTCATCTGATAAGAGAGATTTTATCATCCAGATATTCATAGCTGGGTGTCCGGCAGCGTTAGAAAGTGGTTGTTGCAGTGATGTAAAACCATAGTGCTGATAGATGGCCACGGCTGTAGCCAGTTCAGTAGTGGTTTCTAGATAAAGCTGTTCATAACCTGCTAGGCGGGCTTCTTGGAAAATCTGCTTTATCAGCCGACTGGAATAACCTTTGCCACGACAGTTTTTAGTGACATACAGTTTTTGTAATTCAGCAATCTTATCAGACACAGGTGCAAAGCCACCACAGCCAACGAGATGGCCTTCATCTTCCAGAATAAAGTAAGCCGCCCTCTCTTGATGTTGATAATAGTCGGCCAAATGATCTAGATGAGAATCAAAGTAGACAGTTCCTGGTTTATCAAGCCCGAATTCTTCTAGGCTGGCTCGAATGAGCTGCGCTACAGCTGGATTGTCTCTCACTTCCATTGGCCGTAAGTTCATCATTTGTCCTCCGATAGGATGTATCGATTAGTTAAACAATACCTTGCGCAATCATAGCATTGGCTACGTTTTCGAAGGCAGCAATGTTCGCACCAGCCAGGTAGTCTTTGCCAAGTCCGTAAGTTTCAGCGGTAGTCTTAGCTGTGTTGAAGATGTTGGTCATGATGTCCTTGAGGCGGCCATCAACTTCTTCGCGAGTCCATGACAGACGAAGGCTATTTTGGCTCATTTCCAGAGCGGATACAGCTACACCACCAGCATTGGCAGCTTTGGCAGGTCCGTAGAAGATACCATTTTCTTTGTAAACTGCGATAGCATCCAGGTCGCTCGGCATGTTGGCACCTTCAGATACACAGATAACTCCTTGAGCAACCAAACGTTTAGCTGCGTCACCATTGATTTCATTTTGTGTCGCACATGGCAGAGCGATGTCATAGTTCCCAGCGTAAGTCCAGACAGAACCTTCATGGTAAGTAGCAGTTGCTTTTTCAGCAGCATATTCTGTCAAGCGAGCGCGGCGTTTTTCTTTAACATCAACCAAAAGATCAAAGTCAATACCGTTTTCATCGATAACATAACCGTTTGAGTCAGATACAGAGATAACAGTTGCACCAAGCTCAGTTGCTTTTTGAAGAGCGTATTGGGCTACGTTACCAGAACCAGAAATAACTACCTTTTTGCCAGCAAAGCTTTGACCATTAGCTTTGAGCATTTCCTCTGTGTAGTAAACCAAGCCATAACCAGTAGCTTCTGGACGGATCAAGCTGCCGCCAAATCCAAGAGGTTTACCAGTCAAGACACCAGCGTCGAATTGGTTAAGGCGTTTGTATTGACCGTAGAGGTAGCCGATTTCACGTCCGCCGACACCAATATCACCAGCTGGAACGTCAAGAGATGGGCCGATGTGCTTTTGCAATTCTGTCATAAAGCTTTGGCAGAAACGCATCACTTCAGCATCAGTTTTACCTTTAGGATCAAAGTCAGATCCACCTTTACCACCACCGATTGGCAGGCCAGTCAAGACATTTTTAAAGATTTGCTCAAATCCAAGGAATTTCAAGATACCTTGGTTTACAGTTGGGTGGAAACGAAGTCCGCCTTTATAAGGGCCAACTGCTGAGTTAAATTGCACGCGGTAACCACGGTTGACTTGTACGTTACCTTCGCGGTCTACCCAAGGAACACGGAAGCTGATAACGCGCTCAGGTTCAGTAATACGCGCTAGGATGTTTTCTTCAATGTATTCTGGGTGTTTTTCAAAAACAGGCTCCAGAGTATTGAGAAACTCTTCAACAGCTTGGAGGAATTCTGCCTCGTGTCCGTTGCGGGCTTTTACGGTCTCGAAAGTGCTTTGGATATATTCTTTAGCAGTTGTCATCTGTCATTCTCCTTTAAATAAAATAGTAAACCATCCTGCCGGAAGCTGCTTGCAGCTTGTGTGACGAGGATGTGTTTAAATTTTTAAAACAGGCATCTTTTAGATGTCATATTTTATTACATGGAACATTATAGCAGACTTTTTTTCTCTTGTAAAGAAAAAAGTTGAATTTTCTAAAAATTTCCACAATTTATTTTCTGAAATATTCCAGAAAATAGCTGATCGAACGGGATGTTTTCCGAACGTTAGTCAGGAATTGCCGGTTTAAAAAACGAAAAAGCGGAGTTTGGTGATATAATAGAGGAAATGAGCTGAAGGCACTCGCCTTCAGAAGAAAAAGGAGCGTTTTACTATGGTTTCGACATCTACACAGATTGCTGGTTTTGCATTTGACAACTGCCTGATGAATGCAGCTGGGGTTGCCTGCATGACAAAAGAGGAACTGGCAGAAGTCAAAGATTCTGCTGCGGGAACATTTGTGACTAAGACGGCGACGCTGGAATTTCGTCAGGGGAACCCAGAACCGCGCTATCAGGATGTTCCGCTGGGGTCTATCAATTCCATGGGCCTGCCCAACAATGGTTTGGACTACTATCTTGACTACCTGCTGGAACTCCAGGAAAGCGAACCGAACCGGACCTTCTTCCTCTCTTTAGTCGGTATGTCGCCAGAAGAAACTCACACCATTCTTAAGAAAGTGCAGGCAAGTGACTTTAAAGGCATTACTGAGCTCAATCTCTCCTGCCCCAATGTCCCTGGCAAGCCACAGATTGCTTATGATTTTGAAACGACGGAAAAAATCTTGTCAGAGGTTTTTGCTTATTTTACCAAACCGCTGGGTATCAAACTGCCTCCTTATTTTGACATCGTGCATTTTGACCAAGCCGCTGAGATTTTTAACAAATATCCTCTTAAGTTTGTCAATTGTGTAAACTCGATCGGAAACGGCCTTTATATAGAAGATGAGTCAGTGGTCATTCGTCCGAAAAATGGTTTTGGAGGTATCGGAGGTCAGTACATCAAGCCGACTGCTCTGGCCAATGTCCATGCCTTTTACCAACGCCTTAAACCGGAAATCCAAATCATTGGTACTGGTGGTGTCCTGACGGGGCGCGATGCCTTTGAGCATATCCTCTGTGGTGCCAGTATGGTGCAGGTAGGAACAACTCTTCATAAAGAAGGAGTGGCAGCTTTCGAACGCATCACCTCAGAACTCAAGGCTATTATGGAAGAAAAAGGCTATGAAAGCTTAGAAGATTTCCGAGGAAAATTGAAGTATATTGAGGAGTAATCTTCTATAAAAAGGTTTAATGTAGGAGTTGTTGTGATTTGAAATGAAGAACATCGCTGAGTTGATGGTCATTAAGACCCAGCTTTTTCATATTAATTTGAAGAAAGTTCTAATCAAATTACTATAATTTCGACTTCTTTTATGAGAAAATAGTCGCAAAGAAATGAGGTGTTATTATGGCTGAAATTTATTTAGCAGGTGGATGCTTCTGGGGATTGGAAGAGTACTTTTCTCGCATTGAGGGTGTGGAGGAAACGACAGTGGGATATGCCAATGGACAGGTGGAATCAACCAACTACCAGCTGATTCACCAGACGGATCATGCAGAGACGGTTCATCTAGTCTATGACGAAAAGCGGGTCAGCCTGCGGGAAATCCTGCTCTATTATTTCCGAGTCATTGATCCTCTGTCAGTCAATAAGCAGGGAAATGATGTAGGACGTCAGTATCGGACGGGCGTTTACTATACCAATCAAGCCGATAAGGCGGTCATTGAGCAGGTCTTTGCTGAACAGGAAAAACAACTGGGACAAAAGATTGTTGTTGAGCTAGAACCTTTGCGCCATTATGTTCTAGCTGAGGACTATCATCAGGATTATCTCAAGAAAAATCCTGGTGGCTACTGCCATATCAATGTCAATGATGCCTATCAGCCCTTGGTCGATCCAGGCCAATACGAGAAGCCTACAGATGTGGAACTAAAAGAGCAGCTGACGGAAGAGCAGTATCAGGTGACCCAGCATAGTGCGACAGAGCGTCCTTTCCATAATGCCTACAATGCCACTTTTGAAGAAGGGATTTATGTTGATGTGACGACTGGTGAGCCCCTCTTTTTTGCTGGAGACAAGTTTGAGTCTGGTTGCGGCTGGCCTAGCTTCAGCCGACCTATTGCCAGAGATGTTCTAAAATACTATGAAGACAAGAGTCATGGCATGGAGCGGATCGAAGTGCGCAGCCGTTCTGGCAATGCCCATCTGGGGCATGTCTTTACTGACGGTCCAGAAGCAGCAGGCGGCTTGCGCTACTGTATCAACTCAGCAGCTCTGCGATTTATTCCAAAAGAGAAAATGGAAGCAGAAGGATATGGCTATCTGCTGACCTTTATGCAGTAAAAGGGCATAAAATCAACTCAAATACTTCAAATCGTTATATAATTTTTTTATCACGGCGATAAATTATTTATATAAGCCAAGTCTCCTTGAACATGGTAAAATGAGAAGTAATCTTATAAAATAGAAGATTTAGAATTTTATTCATTAAAGGAGAATAAATGATGAATTTGAAAAAAATCTTTTCAATCGGCTTAGTAGGCCTTGCAGCCTTGGGTTTGGCAGCTTGCGGCGGAGGTGCAAAAAATAAAGATGCTGCTAGTGATGATAAAAAAATCTTGGTAGTTGCTTCGCCAGCACCTCATGCTGAGATTTTGGAAGCGGCTAAACCGATTTTGAAAAAAGAGGGCTATGATTTAGAAGTTAAAATTGTCAATGATTATGTGACACCTAATAAACTAGTCTTTGATGGTGACGCAGATGCAAACTTCTTCCAGCATACTCCCTACTTGGATAAATTTAACAAAGAGAATAATGAAAATTTGGTAAGTGTGGGGAATGTTCATATTGAGCCAATGGCGTTATATTCTAAGAAATACAAGTCTATCAAAGATTTGCCAAACGATGCTGTAGTATATGCTTCAACCAATCCTGCTGAAGTAGGTCGCTTTATTGATCTTTTTGTCAAAAATGGTTTGATGAAGATTAAAGATGGGGTAGATCCAGTCGATGCTCAGTTGAAAGATATTGTTGAAAATCCAAAGAATATCCAGATCAAAACAGAGATTGCTCCAGAATTGTTGGTACAAACCTATAACAATGATGAAGGAGATGCAGTTATTATCAACTCAAACTTTGCTATTGATGCGAAGCTTTCTCCAGTCAAGGACTCTATTGCTCTTGAGGATAGTGAATCACCATATGCAAATTTGATTGCTGTTAGACCAGCTGACAAAGATTCCGAAAAAATCAAAGCGTTGATTAAGGTATTGCAAGGTGATGAGATTCAAAAATTCATCAAGGATAAATACAAGGACGGATCAGTTATTCCAGCAAAATAATGAGATATAAAAGACGAACGCTTGGAGGCGACTCTGACTTACATCAAGCACAGATTTCCTCCTAAGTTCGTTTTTTTCATAGAATAAGCTATTTTATCCACTCTATGTAAGAAAATGAATGATTGCGCATCATGAAAAAATGAAAGGACTAATAATGATTCGTATTGAGAATGTATCTAAGTATTACCAAACCAAGCAAGGTTTGGTAAAGGCTGTTGATGATGTTTCACTAGATATCCAAACAGGTGAGATTTATGGGATTATAGGCTTTTCTGGCGCAGGAAAGAGCACTTTAGTTCGCTTGCTGAATGGTCTTGAAACGGTTAGCAAAGGTACTGTAACCATTAACGATAAAAATATTAGCAGCCTGAAACGGAAAGACTTGTTAGAAGCACGTAAAAAGATTGCGATGATTTTCCAGCATTTCAATTTGCTCTGGTCTCGAACAGTGGAGCAAAACATTGCCTTTCCGCTGGAAGTTGCGGGAGTTCCTAAGGATGATCGTCTTAAACGTGTCAATGAGTTGATCGAGTTAGTAGGTTTAAAAGGGCGAGAAAAATCATATCCAGCTCAATTATCTGGTGGTCAGAAACAGCGTGTAGGGATCGCTCGTGCACTAGCTAATAACCCAGAAGTTCTTCTTTGTGATGAGGCAACGAGTGCATTAGATCCTAAAACAACCGATGATATACTGAGACTTCTAGTGGATATCAATAAGAAACTTGGACTGACTATTATTATGATTACCCATGAGATGCATGTGGTCAGTCAGATTTGCCATAAGGTTGCCGTTATGGAGAATGGGCGTGTAGTCGAAGAAGGGCAAGTCATTGATGTCTTTAAGAATCCTCAGCAGGAAATCACCAAACAGTTTGTCGGAGAAGAATTTGCGGAAGATGACCTGACACATGTCTATCATCATCTAGAAAAATCGCTAAAATCTGGAACTCTGGTTCGCATCCAATATCTGGGAGATAAGACAGCAGAAGGCATGCTTTCGAACGTTATTCGGGATTTGGATGCTACGATTACGATTCTGCAAGCCAAAGTCAATGTAACCCAAAAAGGCCCGTTGGGCTCCATGGTTATTGTGGTCGAAGAAAATGAAGAAAAGACACACGAAGTTCTGGATCGTTTCCGTCAGGCTGGTGTCAGTGTGGAGGTGTTAGATAATGTTCGCTAGTGTAGAACAAAGAGGGTTCTTGGCTCTCCTGAACGAAATGTTGAGTTTTAAAAATGTTGTTTGGGAAAATTTAATTGTTGCTATTCAAGAGACCTTGTATATGACTCTGGTATCAACATTTTATGTCTTTGTTATAGGATTGATTTTGGGATTATTTCTCTATCTTACAGGTCCTAACAAAGTTCTAGCCAACAGGTTTGTTAATTTTTTACTGGCAGGGATCATTAACGTATTTCGTTCCATTCCTTTTATCATCCTTTTGGTCTTATTGATTCCTTTTACTCGTTCAATCATGGGAACAATTATTGGTCCGGAAGGCGCAATTCCAACTCTGGTTATCAGCGCGGCTCCATTTTATGCTCGATTAGTTTCTATTGCTCTAAATGAAATACCGTCTGGTGTCATTGAGGCTGCAGAATCTATGGGAGCTAATACTTTTCAGGTCATTTGGAAAGTGCTAATTCCAGAATCTTTACCTGCACTTGTTTCTGGTATTACTGTAACTGCTATTGCTCTAGTAGGGTCAACTGCTATTGCTGGGGTAATTGGTGCGGGTGGTCTTGGTAACCTTGCTTATCAAGTTGGCTTTACTCGGAATATGCAAGATGTTATTTTTGTATCAACAGTTTGTATTTTGATATTGGTATTTATTATTCAAATTCTTGGTGACTTCGTTACTAAGAAAGTTGATAAACGTTAAGTTGGTTTTGGAGAGCTCCATATGGGGCTCTTTTTTATGCCATAATTGTATTAAAAGACTTGCGCAATTAGATTAGGCTTGTTATAATAGCTAAAATCTCTTGAAGCCAAGTATTGGGAAAGTGAGGATATGGCGGATGAAAGCTTATATAAATGTCAATCTGGTGACCTGTGACAGCGTATTTCATGTTTACCGAGAAGGGCTGCTGGTCGTGGAAGATGACCGCATTGCCTACTGCGGTCCCTATGATGAAAACTGGCTAGGGAAATGCAGTGAAACAGTGGATTATGAAGGGGCTTGGATCATGCCAGGGCTGGTCAACTGCCATACTCACTCGGCCATGACCTTATTGCGCGGGATTCGTGATGACAGCAATCTGCATGAATGGCTGGAGGGCTATATCTGGCCAGCAGAGAGCCAGTTTACAGCGGAACTAACGACCCATGCTGTCCAGCTGGCTCTAGCTGAAATGCTGCTGTCAGGAACAACAACTTTTAACGACATGTATAATCCTCAGGGAGTAGAGATTGACCGGATTTACCAGACTGTGCGTCAGTCTGGTATGCGCTGCTATTTCTCACCAACCCTCTTTAGCTCAGAGGCGGAAACTGCAGAAGAGACTCTGGCTCGTACTCGAGCCATTATTGAGAAAATTCGCTCTTATGATGATGAAGATTTTCAGGTCATGGTGGCGCCTCATTCGCCTTATGCCTGTGACGAAGATCTGCTCAAGGGCAGTCTTGAGCTAGCGCGTGAGCTGGATTTGAAGCTTCATATCCATGTGGCAGAGACCCAGGAAGAAAATAAAATCATTCTGGAGCGCTATGGTAAACGGCCTCTAGCTTTCTTAAAATGCCTGGGCTACTTGGAGCAGCCAGCCATTTTTGCTCACGGGGTTGAGCTAAATCCGTCAGAGATTGCGGATTTGGTGGCTTCACCAGTCAGCATCGCCCACAATCCTATCAGCAACCTCAAGCTGGCTTCTGGTGTAGCTCCAGTGACAGACTTATTAGCTGCTGGGGTGACCGTTGGACTAGCTACAGACTCTGTTGCTTCCAATAATAATCTGGATATGTTTGAAGAAGGTCGGACAGCTGCCCTCCTTCAGAAGATGCGGGCAGGCGATGCGACCCAGTTTACGATCGAGCAGGCTTTGAAAGCTTTGACTATTGAGGGAGCCAAGGCGCTGGGCTTGGAGGACAAAATCGGTAGTCTGGAAACTGGCAAGCAAGCCGATTTCATTGTCATTCAGCCTAAGGGACAACTTCATCTCTATCCTTTGGGAAATATGCTGTCGCACCTAGTGTACGCAGTCAAAGGCAGTGATGTTCAGGATGTCTACATTGCTGGGCAGCAGGTCGTCCGAGACGGCCAGGTGCTGACCGTTGATGTGGGAAATTTTGTGTAAGAATGAAAGCTGAGTTTCAGCTCGGCAATCAGCTATTAGAATTGAAAAAATAGAAAATGAAGCAGGAGAATGGGAGAGAGTGCCGCAATTTGGAGAGTAGCATGCTTCTCCCTCTCCTGCTTTTTGCTTTTCTTTCCTTTTGACGGTAAAAATAGTACAATATAGTAAATATTGATGCACTATTATCAAGTAAGAAAAAGTGGAGAGATGTGATGAGTAAAAAATTTCTTTGGGAGAAGATTCGGACTTTTTTTCGGGAACTTTGGAAAAAGATATCGGATTTTACTGCGGAACATAATCTGCTGGCAGATGCTTACCATGCTTGGCGGGACTGGTTTATGGAACTTCCATCTCCTCGTCCCAAAATCTTTCAAAAACAGCTTAGCAATCGCCAGTTTGTCGGTGTGCTTTTGACCGTAGTAGGGTTGTCAGCCGGCTTAATCCTCCTGTCAGAGCAAGTGCAGGATTTTACCTTTCTGTCTCCTAGTAAGAAAGAGCAGCAGTCAGATTCCTCTAAGAATCAGACGGTTCGTATCATGGCGACTGGGGATTTGCTTTATCATGACGGTCTTTATCTGAGTGCTCAGAAAGAAGACGGCACTTATGATTTTTCTGAGAATTTCCACTATGCCAAGGAGTGGCTTCGGCAGGGTGATTTGGTCTTAGGAGACTTTGAAGGCACGATTCGGCCGGACTATCCCTTGAATGGCTATCCGCTCTTTAATGCTCCGGAAGCTGTAGTTCCAGCAATCAAGGATGCTGGCTATCAGGTGATGGACCTGGCCCATAACCATATTTTAGACTCTGGCTTGGAGGGAGTTTTCACCACAACTCAGGCTTTTGAAAAAGAGGGAATCACTCCCGTCGGTGTTTATCCGCATGAAAGCCGCAGTCAGGCACCGCTCTTGATAAAGGAAGTAAAAGGCATTAGGATTGCACTGCTAGCCTACTCTTATGGCTACAATGGCATGGAGGGGCTTCTCAGTCAGGAAGACTATGACAATCGCCTGTCCGATCTGGATGAAGAAAAGATGCGAGCCGAGATTGAGCGGGCAGAAAAGGAAGCAGATATTACAGTCGTCATGCCTCAGATGGGGATAGAGTACCAGCTGGAGCCGACAGAGGAGCAGACAACCCTCTACCATAAAATGGTTGACTGGGGAGCAGATATCGTCTTTGGAGGGCATCCGCATGTGGTTCAGCCGGCGGAGATTTTAGAGAAAGACGGCCAGAAGAAGCTGATTATGTATTCTATGGGGAATTTTATTTCCAATCAGCGCATCGAAACCATGGAGGGAATTGAAAATGCTCATTGGACCGAGCGCGGAGTGCTGATGGATGTTACCATTGAAAAGACACCAAAGGGCACACAGATAAAAAGTGCCCAGGCTCATCCGAGCTGGGTCAGCCGAGTTGAAAAGGGCACTACTTCGGCAGACGGTCTACCTTTATACACTTATCAGACCTGGATTTTGGACGACTTTGTCGAAGGTGGCAAGTATCGAGACAAACTGGATCAAGAAACCAGAGCACGGATTGATACCGCCTATCAGGAAATGAATTCTCATGTTGGACTGAATTGGCCGGGGCAATAAATTGCCTGAATATGATTTTAGCCAGATTGGATTTACCAATCTGGTTTTTGCTGTTTTGAAATTTAAGATTTTGTTATAATTAAAAAGGATTATAGAACTGTTAATGAATGAAACTGACCGCTTTCGAGCTCGTCTATTATGTTATTGGAAAGAAAATGAAATGTATTTTGGTTTGTGGTTGCTTTTGTATCTTATACCTATGTTTATCTTGTTTTTGTTGCTAGTGTGCTCCCTGGTCTTGTTGATTTTCTGCCTGTTTCTGAGAAGAAATCTCTTCAAGGAAAAGCAGGGGCGCAATTTGCTGCTAGCTATCTTTTGGCTGGGGCTCTTCAATCTTCTGCTGAACTTGCTAGTATAGAAATGATGAGTTCGTAAGGAGAACAGTCCAAATGAAATGATAGGGACTAGCTTTATCCTTGTTTGTTGAAACTAAATATTGATTGAGAATTAAAGAAAGACGAAATATGCATTTTTTTGAACAACTTTTTCTTTTAATAGACTTTTTAATTCACTTTTTACCACTCTTGTTTATCTTTGTTGTTTTTATCGTTTCATGGATAGTTTATATCTGTATAAAGAAACCTTTCTACAAAAGCATTTATGGGAAATTGATTAGTCTACTCTTTTTGGGAACCTTGATTTGGAATCTGGTTTATTTTGGCGGAGAAGATCATGGTGGCTCTTACCAATTAGTAAAATTAAAGCCAGGCGAAGCTGTTTATGTAAGGATTAAAAAGCCTTATCTTGACCTAATAAAGGGTTCAGGAGTCAGTGTTTTAAAATTTAAAGATAAAACAGATGGGAAAATTAGAATATATGATTCTTATTTGAGAGAGCAGATAGATGAAAATGAGTATATCTATGATGCAGAAAAAAAGTCTGTTCACTACTATAATGAAAAGGAAGGGGGGATAACAATCCCAAACGAACAGGCTTTATCCGATTTAGGTGTTGAGTTTAACGAAAACTATAGCATTGATGTCAACTTTACCCAAAATAGAGCGTTTGTTTTTAGTGTAAGCGACAGTGATCAAGATATCACTGTCCAAAACGAATCAGATAAACCCATATCTTTTTATGTCAAAGCCTATCACAGAGTCTATGGCTCAGAAGGCAGGGACCGAGATCTAGAATAATATCTTACAAACATGTTGCTGTTTCTATCCTTCTTATAATATTAGCATTACAAAAAACGAATACCCTCAGCATATTTTGTCAGCAGGTATTCGTTTTTATTTTCTATTTTAGAGCTTCATTTCTTCCGATACTGACTTGGTGTCATTTGGTAGTATTTTTTGAACTGGCGGTTGAAGTTGGACAGGTTATTAAAGCCTGCTTGGCTGGAGATTTCCAGTACAGAGAGGTTGGAGTGCTGCAGGAGTTCGGCCGCCTTGCGCAGGCGGAATTGGATCAGGTACTCTATGCAGGAAACGCCCAGATGCTTCTTGAAGAAGTTCATGAAATGGGTGGAACTGTAGCCGCAGATGCCAGCCAGTTGGTCAATATTCAGGTCTTCTTGGTAATGGGCATTGATGTAGTCAATGATGGAGCGAATCTTTTCTTCCTTGCGATAGCCTTCTGGTGACAGGTCTTTGGAAATGACATAGCCGTTCTCAAAGAGCAGGTAGAAGAGCTGGTTAAGCTGGGCTTTGAGCTGAAATTCGTAGTGAGATTTGCGGAAATAGCCTGTTTCCATAGCTGCTAAGAGGCACTGGCGAATCTCGGCATAGGCTGTATCCGTAGGCTTGATAACATGAGTCAAGTCCAACTGGCCATTGTAGAGGGGTTGCAGATAGTTGATGCTGGCCTGATCCATGGCAGAGTAGCCCATCAGATCCAGATGGAAATTAATGGCGTCCATATAATGGCGCTCGTCGTTGATGGGGTGGATGGAGTGCAGGGCATTGGGGCGAATCAGGATAATATCACCTTTTTCGCTGTTAAAGTAATCGTCGTCAATATGAAATTGTGCTTTTCCTTCGTGGACATAAATCATTTCAACATCGGTATGCCAGTGGAAAAGAATATCTGGATGACCATTTTCAGTGATGGTGCGGGTCAGA
The DNA here is from genome assembly GCF_030439905.1 of Streptococcus sp. SN3. Taxonomy (NCBI): domain Bacteria; kingdom Bacillati; phylum Bacillota; class Bacilli; order Lactobacillales; family Streptococcaceae; genus Streptococcus; species Streptococcus sp. SN3. The sequence goes on along the minus strand of NZ_JAQFJF010000002.1, from coordinate 393,874 downwards.
GAATAAGGGGTTCCTTGGTTTTTAAAAACGGTATTTTTATGTAGTTGGCCTAAATCAATCATGGGGACACTCTTTCGTAGAATAGTACAATTTATTAAGATAATTGTGTTAGAAAATATGTTTGACAACTATTATAATATAAATATAAAAAAAACGAAAGCGAGAAAATGCAAATGGGTAAATTTCCGCAGAATTTCCTCTGGGGCGGTGCAACTGCAGCCAACCAGTATGAAGGCGCCTATAATCTAGATGGAAAAGGCCTGTCTGTTCAGGATGTGACTCCAAAAGGCGGTGTGCCAGCTACGCCAGGTGATCGCAATCCTTTGATTACCGAGGAGCCGACAGCAGATAATCTCAAGCTGGAAGGGATTGATTTCTATCATCGTTACAAGGAGGACATCGCCCTCTTTGCGGAGATGGGTTTCAAGGTTTACCGGACTTCCATAGCCTGGTCTCGGATTTTTCCAAATGGGGACGAGCTGGAGCCCAATGAAGCTGGTTTGCAATTTTATGACAATCTTTTTGACGAGCTGGCTAAATATGGCATTGAGCCTCTGATTACCTTGTCTCACTATGAAACGCCCCTGCATTTGGCGCGTCAATACAATGGCTGGGCAAACCGTGATTTGATTGGCTTCTACGAGCGTTATGTCCGCACGGTTTTTACCCGCTATAAGGACAAGGTCAAGTATTGGCTGACCTTTAATGAAATCAACTCTGTTCTCCATGCGCCTTTTATGAGCGGTGGCATTGCCACGCCGGCTGAAGAACTATCCAAGCAGGACCTCTATCAAGCGGTCCACCATGAGCTAGTGGCATCTGCCTTGGCAACGAAGATTGGTCATGAGATCAATCCTGATTTTAAGATTGGCTGTATGGTTCTGGCTATGCCGGCCTATCCTATGACACCTAAGCCTGAAGATGTGCTGGCAGCTCGGGAATTTGAAAATCAAAACTATCTCTTCTCTGATATCCATGCGCGTGGAAAATATCCAGCCTATATCAATCGTTTCTTCAAGGAGAATGGGATTGAGATTCAGTTTGCGCCGGGCGACAAAGAGCTTTTGGCTGAAAATACTGTAGACTTCATTTCCTTCTCTTACTATATGAGTGTGGTTGCGGCTCATGATCCGGAAAATTATTCTTCCGGCCGAGGCAATCTTTTAGGTGGTATTATGAATCCTCATCTGGCTAGCTCAGAATGGGGCTGGCAGATTGACCCAGTCGGCCTGCGCTTGGTGCTAAATAGCTTTTATGACCGCTATCAACTGCCTCTCTTCATCGTGGAAAATGGTCTCGGGGCCAAGGATGTCTTGGTGGATGGCCCAGATGGCCCAACGATTGAAGATGACTACCGCATTGATTATCTCAAACAGCATTTGCAGCAGGTAGGAGAAGCTCTGGAAGATGGCGTAGAACTGCTAGGTTACACGACTTGGGGCTGTATTGACCTGGTCTCAGCCAGCACTGCAGAACTCAGCAAGCGTTACGGCTTTATCTACGTTGACCGCAACGATGACGGTAGCGGAACTCTAGCCCGCTACAAGAAAAAATCTTTTGATTGGTACAAAGAAGTCATTGCGACGAATGGAGATAGTCTCTATCAGGATTGAATGACTTAAACAAAATAGAATGGCTCTTTATAAAATAAACCAAGTCCTATCTGGCTTGGTTTTTTAATATTTTAAGATGGGAATTGGCTGAAGCCTCTTGATTTTAAAAGCAAGATGAGGAAACGCAGTAGTTTGAGGGAATCTGTCTCTATAAAAAATAAGAATTTATTCGCAAAATTGCAGATATTTGAATCCGTTTACAAAAAAACAAAGACACCTCAAATAAAATATGGTATAATATATTAAGAATTTTTACTTCAGGAGGGGAAATCATGAGTAGGAAAATCCGTTTCATTTCTCTGCTTACTCTGTTGATTTGTTTTCTGATGGGCTGCAGTCTTTTTCAAAAGAACGGTGGAGGTCCGGGAGAGCAAGGTAGCCAATTTTCGGAAAGTGTTCGTAAGCTGAGAGAAAAATACAGCAAAAATACTCCTTATGATGTCCAAGAAAAGGTCATTCAGATCAAGGAAAATGAGCCTATTACATTTCCGACAGAGGTACAAAAGCCTAACGATTTTGAGACACTGCCACATGAAGGACAGACCGAGTTGATTTCTTCCTTTGAAATTTATGGGGACAGCAACTTACGAGCTATTTTAGGGGGTGACTTTAAGATGAATGATAAGCGGCAGATAGTGATTGAGCCAGCTTATCATTTCTCTGCGACTAGAGTGGAGGCAAATGGAGAGCATACGGAATATGGTCTAGCCAAGCAAGGTGAGAGCTGGGGGGTCTTTGATACGCTCTATTTGCTGCAACGGGATGATGAGCGAACGGGTAAAAAGCTTAAAAAGCCAAAACTTTGGATCGTTAAGATAGATAAGAAAGGGCGCGACAAGCTAACTCTGAAAACCAAGAGCAGTCTGCTCGGAGATGGACGCTTGCAGCTGGAATGGACGGAAGTACCGGGAGCGGACTCTTATTCCATTATAAAAAGAGAGTATGTGACCATGCCTGGCAGTGATACGAAGACAGGCCTTTATAACTATAAAGAGGTCGATCGGGTCACTTCGACAGTGTATCGGACAGATTTGCCTACCCACTATGATAGCCGCAACGGAGGCCGTTCTGGTGATGATCCAATTCTTGCCAGACAACGGTTGCTGCAGGCTTACGACCAGGATTACAGTAAGAAAACGGTTGAGAAAAAGCCTTATGAACTCCTTGTTGTTCCCCTTAAAGACAAAGAAGCTTTAGGAACTATCAGCAATCCTATCTCATCTGATAGCTTTGCGAAACTGATGCCGAATCAAATCGATTTTCGGACTTTTTCTGACCAGGTTTCCGCCCTGAGGCAGAAAGGAAACATTCCTGAAGAAGCACCGCTGCAGATGATGGATGGCCAGATTCAGAACTTTCCAATCGTCTATGAAAAAATTGAAAAAGAAGGCCGGGATGTCAGATGTCTGGTCTCTATCAAGGGCATGCCTACTGTCAAAACGGACTTTTTCATTGAACAGGCCAGTGTAGAAGAAGTGCAGCCTGTTGTAGATAAGCATAATGAAAAGGTCAATAAAGAGGAAAACAAGTCGGGTGTTTCAGAGAAATATATCAGTGTAGAGCAGGCTGACTTGGATCTCAAGGGTAAAACAGTCGTTCATGATGTTAGTGACATTGAGGAAAGGGTGGCAGCCAGAAGTGCAGCGCAGGAATATTTTGCTAAGGCCCTTCTGTCAGATGCTGAATATGTTGATTACAGTGAGTTTCCAGAGCTGAGTGAAGGAGATGTCAGTGAATTGCTTCACGATGTTTTAGAGCAAAATCCAGTCATTCAGCAGGGAGTGGTTCCTACCATTGATGCTAAGCAACATGTGGTAAGTTTTAAATACGATGCTAATGAAACAGCCAAATATAAGAAGGCCCGCAAAAAAGTCAAAGAGATTGTCAAAGACATCATCAAAGACCAGATGAGCGATCGAGAAAAGATTGAGGCGATTAATCAGTATATGATTGAGCATATTAGCTATGATAAGGCTGCTTACCAAGGCTTTTTGAATTACAAAACATCTATTGAGAATAAAGAATCAGAAGAAGCTATTTCAAAAGCGTTTAAAGATATGCAAGACGGTATTCGCAAGTATGAATCTAGTTTTGATATTACTGGTCCGCTATTTGAGGGTAAGGGAGTCTGTCAAGCTTACGCTGTAACTTTCCAGGCTCTTGCTCAGGAAGCTGGTCTCGAAACCATGTATGTGAGTGGAAATACAGATGATTTTGACCCGCATGCTTGGAACTTCGCAAAAGTAGATGGTCAGTGGCTGGCCTTAGATGTTACCTGGAATGACTCTGATGGAGACAGCAATAAAACAGAAAATGAATACTTGCTATTGGCCATGGATAATCCACTCTACGCACAGAGCCACTATGCCTTTGACAGATACGAAGATGCTATTAAAGAATGATGCTCCAAATAGAAGCAATCTTTAAAAGATGCCTAAGTCTTGTAAGACAAGAAAGAAGCTAATCAAAAACCCTGAGATAACAGTATCTCAGGGTTTTTCTATGCTTTTATTTCTTCCAACTTTCGACTTCTTTCTGGTGGTTTTTGATCCACTCTTTGGCTGCTGCTTCTGGTGAGCTGCCTTCGTTAATCTTAAGCATGACTTCTTCCATGTCCTTTTGAGTCCAGTTGAAGTTGTCTAGGACCTTATTGACTTCTGGTAAGTCCTTGTCTAGATTTTTCCGAGTCATAGTGTGGATAGCTTCCTTACCGCCCATGGTTCCCTTAGGATCCTTGAGGTATTTGAGGTCGTATTTGGAGAACATCCAGTGAGGTGACCAGCCGGTTACGATGATATCTTCTTTATTCTTAATAGCCTGATCCAGAGCAGTGGTCATGGCTCCTGTTGAGGAAGAAGAAAGATTCCAACCACTGAGATTGCTGTATTCTTGCATAGTCTTCTCAGTCGCGGTCATGATACCAGCACCGGGCTCAATACCTGTGATGGTTTTCTTGGCTTGTTCTGACAGGTCTTCGATGGAGTCAGCATCCATATAACTTGGTACGACTAGCCCTGTCTTAACGCCCTCAAGGTTTGGCCCCAAGTCCACTAGCTTATCCTTGTACTCCTCATAGAGAGCAGCGTGGGTGGTCGGCAACCAGGCAGAAACCATGGCATCAGCTTCGCCATTGGCAACGGACTTCCACATAACGGCATTGTCCAGCGGTGTGATGGTGACATCGTAGCCCATTTCCTTGAGAGCTTCCGCTACGACATTGGTTGAGGCAACTTCGGAGTCCCATTCAACATAGGCAAGGTTGACTTTTTCTTTTTTGCTTTGCTGGAGCTTGGTCACTTGATTTCCGACAAAGGCTGTCAGGATGACAGCAGCCAGAGCAGACCAGAGCATAATCTTGTTGCGTTTTTCCTTGGCAGTGACCGGTGATTTTTTAGCCAGAGGTTGGTTGAGCTTCTGGGTCAGGCGGTCAATGATAATGGCCAAGATAACCAGAGATACCCCATTGACAAATCCGGAACCGATGTCGGCATGCTGCAAGGCAGAGAGAACGCCGCGGCCCAGTCCTGGCGCCCCAATCATAGAGGCAGTAACGACCATAGATAGAGCTAACATGATGGTCTGATTGACCCCAGCTAGGATAGTATTTTTAGCCAGAGGCAGCTCAACTTTGAAGAGCTTCTGCTTGCCAGTGCCCCCGAAGGAGTCTGACGCTTCAATCAGCTCGGTCGGAATCTGACGAATGGCTAGATTGGTAAAGCGGACAGTCGGTGGCAGGGCAAAGATGACAGAGGCAAAGACCCCAGGCACCATACCAATACCGAAGAAGGCCACGGCCGGTATCAGATAGACAAAGGCCGGCATGGTCTGCATAAAGTCCAGCAAGGGCTTGATAACTGCTTCGACACGATTGCTCTTAGCCATCCAAATCCCCAGTGGAATACCTATGATAATGGAAATGGCACTGGAGACGATAACCAAGGTCACAGTGTTCATAAGATTTTCCCAGAGTCCTTGGTTGTAAACAAAGAGCAAGCCTAGGAAGGTGAGCAGGGGCAGTCCCAGCTTACGCTTGGAAATCAAATAGGTAAAAATAGTGATGACTGCGATAAAGAGCAGGGGCGGAATGAAGAGCAGGGTGTCTGTCATTCCATTCATGATGGCATTTCCGATAGCTTGAAGGACCGAGAAAAGTCCGGAGAAGGTATCAGTTACCCAGTTAGTAAAGGCCTCAACCCATTGAGAAACGGGGATTGGCTGTTGTAAAATATTCAAAATACGAACCTCCCTTATTCTTCAGATTCAGTAGTATTGGCCAAGGCTTCGATGACTCGACCTTTGATAATAACGCCGACTAACTTGTCCTTATCATCTACAACGGCCAGAGGCGCTGGTGAATCGTAAATCAGCGGGAAAATATCAGTAATCAGGGTTTCCTGAGTGACCTTGCGGACGTTCTTATCAATCACTTCAGCCAGTGCTTGATGCTGTTTACGGGCATCGCGGGCGGCTTCGGCAGTTAGACTACCCTTAAGATGCCGCTTCCTATCCACAGCCAGCAGCATACTGACCTCTTCTTTTTTCATCCGATTAAGGGCCACGGTTGGTCCGTCGATGTCAATGTTGGTAGTCAGTGGCGTTGTCATAATATTCTGAGCAGTCAGGACCTTAGAGCGGTCCACATCCTCAACGAACTCTCGAACGAAATCATTGGCTGGATTGGTCAGGATTTCCTCACCGGTGCCAATCTGCATAATCTGACCGTCAGCCATAATGGCAATACGGTCACCGATACGCAGGGCCTCATTGAGATCGTGCGTGATAAAGATAATGGTACGCTCATGCTCTGCCTGCAGATCCAGCAGCTCATCCTGCATTTCGCGGCGGATAAGGGGATCTAGAGCTGAGAAGGCCTCGTCCATGAGCAGAATATCAGGATTATTGGCCAAAGCTCGAGCTAAGCCAACCCGCTGCTGCATCCCGCCGGAGAGCTGATCGGGGTATTGGTCCTTGAAAGAGAGGAGACCGGCATTGTCCAGAGCTTGTTCAGCTAGGCGCGTGCGCTCCTCCTTATCAACACCTCGGACTTCCAGACCGAACTCAGTATTTTCCAGAATGGTCCGATGTGGGAAGAGGCCGAAGTTCTGGAAGACCATATTGAGCTTGTGGCGGCGAACGTCACGCAGCTCCTCTTCGTTCATCTTGGCCACATCTTGGCCGTCAATGTAAATGTCGCCTGATGTTGGATCAATCAATCGGTTGAGCAGGCGGATAAGGGTAGACTTCCCACTACCGGACAGTCCCATGATGACAAAAATTTCTCCAGTCTGAACCTCAAAGTTTACATCGTAAACTCCGACAGTAGCACCGGTTTTTTCTAAAATTTCCGTTTTGCTTTTGGCTTGCTGCACCATTTCCAGTGCCTGCTTTTGCCTTTTACCGAAAATTTTAGTCAAATGTTTTACTTCTAGTTTATTCAACGTATTTCTCCTTTTGTACAAGTGACTACATGTTTATTTTTATAAGTTGTCACTTAAAAGACCATCACAGTATAACATCGTGTGGTCACTTTGTCAAACCCAAAAGACCGTCAGACCGGTCTTTTTCGGCTATTATAAAAAAGGGGAGTGATTTTTTGAAATATTTTTGAAAGTCGTAAAAAGCTTGTCAAATAGCGTACTTGCCTGTCTATTCTGTTTTTTGACAAAGAAAAAACAAGTGCTGTTTCACTTGTTTGTTTCAATTTCATTAAAAAATAAATTATGCATCAAACCGACCGATAATTCGTTGCCAACAAAGTAGATGGTATTGCCGGCTTCCAGCTTGGTATAAGGACCAGGCGAGATTAGGAGTTGGTCTCCCTGCTGGACTGCAACAATGGTAGCGCCAGTCGAGTGCCAAATATTGAGCTCATTGATAGATTTTCCTAGGTTGATAGCGTCTGCTGAGAGCTGGAGCTCGTAGGGATTGAAAGGGAAGCGCTGCTGGACATCTTTAGTTCGGCTGAGAAGCTGATTGAGCAGCTGGGAAAAGTTGGTAAATTCTTCCTCTTGGCGCTGGATGCTCTGGTGGAGCTTGCCTTTGAGGTCCTGCAGAGAGTTGACATCTTTATAGGTCTCAAGAAACTGCTGAGCTTTTTCCTTGGAGGAAATGAATGCCCCGCTGCCATGGCGGACTTCCATGATTTCCAGATCTACCAGCACATTAATAGCCTTGCGGGCTGTCTCAGGAGAGACATTGAAGTTGCTGGCTAGGGTAGAGCGGGCATAGATTTTGCTGCCGATAGGATATTTGCCGTCAACAATTCGCTCGGCAATAGCGACGGCAATCTGCTGGTAGCGTGGGAATGCGACTTCTTTTTTGCTCATGAGGACCTCCAATTTACAACAGAAATATAGCTATGATTATAATATAAAACTGGAAGATTGAAAAGTGTACTTCGTAAAATCAACCGTATTATCCGCTTCTTCTTGCCTTTCTTTTTACTTTTTTAAGTAGTATAATATGTCTAAAAGTCAGAGGTTTTCTGGAAAAGGGATAATCAAAATTGGATGATAAAGATAGAAATGGATAAAAAGATGACTGTAAAGATGGTAGCGACAGACATGGATGGAACCTTACTGGACGGACAGGGACAGCTGGATTTGCCGCGTCTGGCTACTATTTTAGATGAGCTGGAGAAGAGAGACATTCGCTTTGTGGTGGCTACTGGTAATGAAATTCCACGAATGCGTCTGCTATTGGGAGATTTGGTAGAACGAATGGCCTTGGTAGTCGCCAACGGAGCTCGGATTTTTGAAAAGAACCAGCTAAGCATGAGTAGCTTCTGGGAACCTGGATTGATTAGGGATGCGCTGGCTTACTTTGCTGGGCGTGAAAAGGAGCTTCAGCTGGTTGTGACTTCTGAAAGAGGTGGCTTTGTCCAAGAGGGGACAGAGTTTCCCTTGATTGAAAAAGTCATGACCAAGGAAATGGCCCAGTTTTTCCACAAGCGGATGAACTTTGTGCCTAGCCTACAGGATTATCCCTTTGACAAGGTCTTGAAAATGAGTATGATGGTAGAAGAGGCTGCAGCAGCAGAGCATGCTCGTCTGATTAATCAGCATTTTGCAGGCCGATTGAGCGCGGTTGCTAGTGGTTATGGAGCCATTGACATCCTCCAAGATGGGATGCACAAGGCATGGGGCTTGCAGCAACTGATGGCTAAGTGGCAGATTCAAAGCTCGGAAATCATGGCTTTTGGCGATAGTGAAAATGATATAGAAATGCTTGAATTAGCTGGTATTTCTTACGCTATGGAGAATGGGGATGAGCGGGTCAAAAAGGTAGCAGATTACCTAGCACCGGCCAATACAGAAGCCGGTGTTCTACAGGTGATTGAGCAATACTTAGAAGAGGAAAAAGAATAATGGCAGTACAATTATTAGAAGAATGGCTTCTCAAGGAGCAGGCAAAATTGCAGCAAAACTACAGAGAACTCAATCAACTCTCCGTCAAGGAGCCAGACATCATCTTTATCGGAGACTCCATTGTGGAATACTATCCTCTCTATGAGCTCCTGCAGACGGATAAAAGACTGGTCAACCGTGGCATTCGGGGCTATAAGACTGATTTGCTTTTAGACAATCTAGATGCCCATCTTTTTGGGCAGGCTCTGGATAAGGTCTTTATCTTGATAGGTACCAATGACATTGGCAAGGAGATGCCTCAGACAGAAACGCTAGCTAATTTAGAAGCCGTTATTCAGGAGATTTCTCGTGACTATCCTCTGGCTCAGATCCAATTACTGTCGGTCCTGCCGGTCAATGAAGCTCCAGCCTACAAGAGCACGGTCTATGTCCGCAGCAATGAAAAGATTCTGGCCCTTAATCAGGCCTATCGCCAGCTGGCCAGCGCCTACATGAATGTCCAGTTTATCGATCTCTACGATGCTTTTCTGGACGAGGAAGGCCAGCTGCGCCCAGACTACACAACTGACGGCCTCCATCTGACCATTGCTGGCTATGCAGCCCTGTCCAAGGCTTTGCAGGAGACGTTATAGAGATAAAAATAGGGAGCGAAAAAAGCCCAACCAGACAAATCTTCAAAGGAAGATTTTTTTTAAAAACTTTTGGTTGACAAATGTAAATCTTAGAGATAAAATAGTATCATAAGATTTACAAATGTAGATTTTGAAAGGAGAAGCTATGCAAATTTCCAATGCGGAATGGCGCATCATGAAGATTATCTGGATGGAAGGCAAGCAGACCAGCACGGATTTGATCGCCGTCTTGTCCGAGCGCTTTGACTGGTCGAAGTCGACGGTCAAGACTCTCTTGACCCGCTTGGTGGAGAAAGGATGTTTGACTAGAGAAAAATCAGGCAAAGCCTTTGTTTACTCGGCTTTGTTGAAGCAGGACCAGAGTTTAGACTTGGTCGTTGAGGATGTGAAAGACAAGGTTTGCTCCAAAAGGATTGTCCAGGTGCTTGAAAACTTGATTCAGGAGAGTGACTTTACGCTTGCAGATCTTAATCAGCTGCAGCAGGTCCTGGAAGAAAAGAAAGCAGAGGCTGTCGAAACAGTCCCTTGCAATTGTATGTAATAGAAAGAAGGAAATTCCATGTTTGGATTGTTGATTAGTATTGTTTGTTTACTTGTGGTTGCTTTTATTGCTTGGTGGTTCTTTACAGAGCATGAAAAGGTAAGCGGCCACGCTCGTCAGAAATCAGGTTATCAAGAAATTGAAGTCGAAGTCATGGGGGGCTATTCGCCTGAAACCATTGTCCTGAAAAAGAATGTTCCAGCCCGGATCATCTTTAATCGCAAGGATCCATCTTCATGTCTGGCTCAAGTGATCTTTCCAGATTTTGGCGTTCATGAAGATTTGCCTTTAGGTGAAAAACATGTCATTGAAATTACGCCAGAAAAAGCGGGCGAATATGGGTATTCATGTGGAATGAACATGATGCATGGTCACATGATTGTGGAATAAAGGAGTAGGTATGGTAGAAAAACAAAAAGCAGTTGTGGAAAACGGAGTGCAAAAGATCCGTATTACAGCAGAAAAAGGCTATAGTCCAAAGGAATTTCAACTTCAAAAAGGGATCCCTGCTGAAATCACCTTTCATCGGGTCAATCCTTCCGGCTGTTACAAGGAAATTTTGTTTGAAGATCAGGGGATTTTAGAGCCTTTGGAAGTCGGTGTGGATAAGGTGATATCCTTTACTCCGACAGAAACAGGGGACTTCGAGTTTTCATGTGGAATGAAGATGCAAAAGGGTTCCTACACGGTTGTGGAAAAACGCCGTCGTGTCTTAAGTTTACGGGGTCGCTTTTGGATTACTAGTATCTTTACTCTTCCCTTATTGATCTTGATGATCGGGATGATGGCAGGATTTGTATCCCATCCAGTCAGTCGCTGGGGGACTTTTCTAGCGACAACGCCGATCATGTTGGTAGCAGGAGTTCCTTTTATCAAGAGTGCCTGGGCCTCATTTAAGAAGCACCATTCCAATATGGATACCTTGGTAGCTCTTGGAACCCTGGTAGCCTATGTCTATAGTGTATTTGCCCTTTTTACTGGTCAGCCAGTATACTTTGAGGCTGCGGGTTTTATCATCTTCTTTGTCCTCTTAGGGCAAATCTTTGAAGAACGGATGCGTAACAATGCCTCCGAGGCTGTGGAAAAGTTGTTGGATTTGCAGGCAAAAACGGCTCAAGTTCTCCGTGATGGGAACTATGTCGAGGTGGCGGCAGAAGATATCCAAATTGATGACTTGATTCGGGTCCGTCCTGGGGAAAAGATCGCGGTTGATGGGACGATTGTAGAAGGAAGTACGACCATTGATGAGTCGATGGTGACAGGTGAAAGCTTGCCTGTGGAAAAATCAGTTGGTGATGCAGTTATCGGCTCCACTATCAACAGCAATGGGACCATTCTCTTTAAGGCTGAAAAAGTCGGTAGTGAGACCCTCTTATCTCAAATTGTGGACTTTGTCAAAATGGCCCAATCCAGTCGTGCTCCTATTCAAGATTTGACGGATAAGATTTCAGGTATCTTTGTTCCAGTGGTGACGATTTTGGCCATTGCGACTTTCTGGGTTTGGTCCGTGCTTTTGGGCGCGTCGCTTCAAGAGGCCATGCTCTATGCAGTCTCTGTCCTCATTATTGCCTGTCCTTGTGCCCTTGGTTTAGCAACCCCAACAGCCCTGATGGTCGGAACCGGCCGTAGTGCCAAGATGGGCGTTCTGATTAAAAATGGAACAGTTCTTCAAGAAGTGCAAAAGATTCAAACCGTTGTGTTTGATAAGACAGGGACTATTACCATTGGCCAACCACTTGTAACCGATGTTGTAGGAGATGAAGCGCGTGTCTTGACACTGGCTGCTAGTCTTGAAACTTTTTCAGAACATCCACTAGCCCAAGCGGTGTTATCCCAAGCAGAAGAAAAAGGTTTGGTGTTATCCCCTGTGGAAAACTTCCAAGCGATTGAAGGAAAAGGGGTCCAAGGTCAGATCGACCAGCAGTTGGTGACCTTGGGAAATGGCAAACTTCATGACGGGACAGCGATGGATCCGGAGCTTGAAAAACGGATGGTAGAGTTGCAAGAGCAGGCCAAAACAGTGATCAGTTTGTCTGTGGATGGGCAAGTGATTGGCTTGATTGCCATTCAAGATGCTCCGAAGGCCAGCTCAAAAGAAGCGATCAAAAAGCTCAAAGAACGGGGCTTGAAAACGGTCATGTTAACGGGGGATAATGAACGGGTGGCACAAGCTATTGCTAAGCAAGTGGGAATTGACACCGTCATTGCTGATGTCCTTCCTCAAGAAAAAGCTAGCGCCATCCAAAAACTGCAAGAAGCTAGCAAGGTCGCCTTTGTTGGAGATGGGATCAATGATGCTCCAGCTCTCTCGATCGCGGATGTGGGGATCGCTATGGGATCTGGAACGGATATTGCGATCGAGTCCGGTGGCATCGTGCTCACGCAAAATGATTTACTTGGCGTTGTGCGCGCCTTTGACATGAGTCAAAAGACCTTCCGCAGGATCTTACTCAATCTCTTCTGGGCCTCTATCTACAATATCCTTGGGATTCCAATTGCTGCTGGAGTCTTTGCAGGACTGGGATTGACCCTCAATCCAGAACTAGCAGGTCTTGCCATGGCCTTAAGTTCTGTGTCTGTTTTGACTAGCTCGCTGCTTCTCAATGTTGCGAAAATTGATTAAATGAAATAAAAAGAGAGTGGGGCAGAAATCGGTAATTCGTTAGAATTCGATTTCGTCGTCTCACCTCCGCACAGTTGAGTAGGGCTGTAAAAGCTAATGAAATCAATGTAGTAGAGCCCACTCAACCACTGCGTCTTGCTCGACAATCCAAAAACAATTAAGAGGCTAGGACTTTTGTCCCAGTCTCTTTTTGTTCGATTTCCTACAGCTACAAGTCTTAGAGGTGCATGCAAATTATAATAAAATATCCTATTCTACTATAGTTTGTGAAATTTTCTCAAAAAGAGCATCTGTCATGTAATAGGGATTGAGCATCTCTGAGCATATTCTTATACAAGAGCGAAAAAACATGATAAATTGGTAGAGTAAAGTTTCTTGAAGCGTTTTCATTCATAAATGGAAATGTTTTCAACAACTGAAAATTTATTTTATTGAAGGGGAGTTATTATTATGACTCAAGGAAAAATTACTGCATCTGCAGCAATGCTCAACGTATTGAAAACATGGGGCGTAGACACTATCTACGGTATCCCATCAGGAACACTCAGCTCATTGATGGATGCTTTGGCTGAAGACAAAGATATCCGCTTCTTGCAAGTTCGCCACGAAGAAACAGGTGCTCTTGCAGCGGTCATGCAAGCTAAATTCGGCGGCTCAATCGGGGTTGCAGTTGGTTCAGGTGGTCCAGGTGCGACTCACTTGATTAACGGTGTTTACGATGCAGCTATGGATAATACTCCATTCCTTGCTATCCTTGGATCACGTCCAGTCAACGAACTCAACATGGATGCCTTCCAAGAGCTCAACCAAAACCCAATGTACAACGGTATCGCTGTATACAACAAACGTGTAGCTTACGCTGAGCAATTGCCAAAAGTAATCGACGAAGCTTGCCGTGCTGCTGTTTCTAAAAAAGGGCCAGCTGTTGTTGAAATCCCTGTAAACTTCGGTTTCCAAGAAATCGACGAAAACTCATACTACGGTTCAGGTTCATACGAACGTTCATTCATCGCTCCTGCCTTGAACGAAGTTGAAATCGACAAAGCAGTTGAAATCTTGAACAATGCTGAACGTCCAGTTATCTATGCTGGTTACGGTGGTGTCAAAGCTGGTGAAGTGATTACTGAATTGTCACGTAAAATCAAAGCACCAATCATCACAACTGGTAAAAACTTTGAAGCATTTGAATGGAACTATGAAGGTTTGACAGGTTCTGCTTACCGTGTTGGTTGGAAACCAGCCAACGAAGTGGTCTTCGAAGCAGACACCGTTCTTTTCCTTGGCTCAAACTTCCCATTTGCTGAAGTTTACGAAGCATTCAAGAACACTGAAAAATTCATCCAAGTTGATATCGACCCTTACAAACTTGGTAAACGTCATGCCCTTGACGCTTCAATCCTTGGTGATGCAGGTCAAGCAGCGAAAGCAATCCTTGACAAAGTGAACCCAGTTGAGTCTACTCCATGGTGGCGTGCAAACGTTAAGAATAACCAAAACTGGCGCGATTACATGAACAAACTCGAAGGTAAAACTGAGGGTGAGTTGCAATTGTACCAAGTATACAACGCAGTTAACAAATACGCTGATCAAGACGCTATCTACTCAATTGACGTAGGTAACACTACTCAAACATCTACTCGTCACCTTCACATGACACCTAAGAACATGTGGCGTACATCTCCGCTCTTTGCGACAATGGGTATTGCCCTTCCTGGTGGTATCGCTGCTAAGAAAGACAATCCAGATCGCCAAGTATGGAACATCATGGGTGACGGTGCATTCAACATGTGCTACCCAGACGTGATCACAAACGTTCAATACGACCTTCCAGTTATCAACCTTGTCTTCTCAAATGCTGAGTACGGCTTCATCAAGAACAAATACGAAGATACCAACAAACACTTGTTTGGTGTAGACTTCACAAACGCTGATTACGCGAAAATTGCCGAAGCACAAGGTGCCGTTGGATTTACAGTTGACCGTATCGAAGACATCGACGCAGTCGTTGCAGAAGCTGTTAAATTGAACAAAGAAGGCAAGACAGTTGTCATCGATGCCCGCATCACGCAACACCGTCCGCTTCCAGTAGAAGTACTTGAACTCGATCCAAAACTTCACTCAGAAGAAGCAATCAAAGCCTTCAAGGAAAAATACGAAGCAGAAGAACTCGTACCATTCCGCTTCTTCTTGGAAGAAGAAGGGTTGCAATCACGCGCAATTAAATAATCCTCTCATCGAAAATCAAATGTAAACTGTGTCATCTTCACCTTGCCGTACTCCAGTACTGGCTGCGGTTCGATGTCTTGTTTATTCTTTGATTTTCTTAGAGTCGAACTTGAAAAGATCGGAGCAATCTGGTCTTTTTCTGGAGAATAGTCAATGAATTTAAATCAATTAGATATTATCGTTTTAGATGTTTCCCAAGTCTGTGCTGACTTGGAGCGTATTTTGGATAAAAAGGCAGACTATGTTGACGACAGTTTTGCTCAGTTCACGATTGGCAGTCACTGCCTCATGTTGTCACAAAATCATCTGATTCCTTTGGAAAATTTTCAGTCAGGAATCATTCTTCACATCGAGGTTGAGGATGTAGACCAGAATTACCAACGATTGAAAGAGCTTGGTGCCGAGATTTTACACGGCCCAGCTGTAACTGATTGGGGAACGGAGTCCCTGCTAGTTAAAGGCCCTGCTGGTCTAGTGATTGATTTTTATCGAATGAAATAGGTCTGTTTAACATAGAAAAAACGCATAAAATCAACTGATTACAAAAGTGTTGATTTTATGCGTTTTTATGTGAACTATTATTATATTTCGGCTAGAAATTGAGTTTTTTCTAACTTCTTGCTCTATATCAGCAGGTTTATTTAACTTCCCCGCCTTCAACAACTAGGTCGTCAGCCTTAGCAGCTTCGCCGTATGTTGGGTGGAGAGTTTCTTCATAGGCCTTGTGGAAGAAGTTTTCTTTGCCAAGTTTCTTGATTTCGTCGTTGATGTAGTTGAGCAGCTCGGTATTGCCTTTCTGCACAGCTGGGGCAATGGTGTCTGGATCACCTAGCGAAGTGATGCCGACTTCAAAGCCTTTGTTTTCCAGCGCCCAGGCAAGGACTTCAGTATTGTCTGTAGAAAAGGCATCGCCGCGGCCGTCCAGCAGGGCTTGGTAAGCATCGCTGTATTGATCATACTTTTGCAGCTTGATATTCGGGTAGTTCTTTTCAAAGTAGGTTTCAGCCGTGGTTCCCTTGGTGATGATTAGGGTCTTACCTTCCAACTGCTCAGGCTTGGTGATAACTGAGCCTTTTGGTGATACGACTCCGAGAGATACTTTCATATAGGGCAGGGCGAAGTCAACTTGTTTTTTCCGCTCGTCTGTGACAGTGAAGTTGGCTAGGGTAATATCGACCTTGTTGGAGATTAAGTATTCAGCCCTATTGGCAGCATCTACAGGCACATACTCTGGCTTAACCCCTAAATCTTTGGCTAGTTGGTCGCCCAGATAAATGTCATAGCCTTGATATTTGCCGTTGTTATCTACATAGCCGAACGGTTTCTTGTCACTGAAAACCGCGATACGAAGCTTACCGCTCTTTTTAATTTCCTCAAGGCTGCGGGCCTTGACCGTTTTGCTGGAAGCTGCGTCTTTGTTACCAGCATCTTTCTTGCTGGAACTGCCGCAAGCGACAAGGAAGAAAGCCAGAGTAAGGGTTGTTAAAGCAAAGATTGTTTTAGATAATTTCATAAGAGACTCCTTTATAAGATATGAGAATGTGAAGAAAACACAGAGATACCAAAGAGCAGCCACATCAGTGGTGGGGTAGGCATAACTGTCAGCCTAGATGGCTGAAGTCAAAGACATTGAGAAATTCCTGGGCTCGCTGGGTTTTGGGTTGGCTGAAGAACTGCTGGGCGGTATTTTCCTCGAGGATACCACCTTGGTCCATGAAGATGATCCGATCGGCAATGGCGCGGGCGAACTGCATTTCGTGGGTCACAATCAGCATGGTCCGGCCTTCCTCAGCCAGGTCATTAATGAGTTCTAGCACTTCGCGGACCATCTCGGGATCCAGCGAAGCAGTCACCTCATCAAAAAGGATGATTTCTGGGTGCATGAGGAGCGAACGGACGATTGCCACCCGCTGCTTTTGGCCGCCAGACAGTTGGCGAGCAAAACTGTGCTTTTTATCCGCCAGGCCGACTCGTTCCAGCAGGCTTTCAGCTTCCTTGATGACCTCATCCTTCTTGCGCCCTTGAGCCTTTATGGGACCAAGAATCAGATTTTGCAGGACATCCAGATGGGGGAAGAGCTCATAGCTTTGAAAGACCATGCCGATCTTCTGACGAACGAGATGGAAGTCCTTTTTCTGACTGAGGATGGATTGGCCGTCTAGCAAAATATCGCCAGACTGGATGCTTTCAAGGCCGTTGATACAGCGAAGCAGGGTCGACTTGCCGCAGCCAGATGATCCTAGGATGACCACGACCTCTCCTTTTTGGACAGAGAGGGACAGGCCTTTAAGGATGGCATTGCTACCGAAAGACTTGCGAATGTCCTGTAATTCTAAAATGATTTCCGACATGGTGTCCGTTACTCCTTCCAGATTGTTTCCAAATAAGAGGACAGCTTAGAAATAGGAAAGCAGACTGCGAAGTAAAGCAGCAGAATGCAGCCATAAATCCAAAAAGCAGCAGAAGGGATAGACAGACGATTGCTGTCAATGATCTGCTGGCCGACCTTGACAACCTCAATGACTCCGATAAGGACGATGAGTGAGGTTGTCTTAATCATCCGCGTGATTAGATTAATCGCCTGCGGCAAAAGCCGTCGCAGTACCTGCGGGATGATAATATAGACATATAGCTGGCGCTGCGACAGTCCCAATGCCTGACCGCTCTCAAACTGATGCTTGGGCAGGGAAGTAATGGCACCTCGTACCAAGTCTCCCATTTCCGCTGTTCCCCAAAGAGAGAAGACGATGATGGCTGAAAGCTCACCAGAGATATTGATGTTGAAGTTTCTGGCTAGGCCAAAGTAAACCAGCAAGAGCAGAACCAGTTGAGGCATGACGCGGATAAACTCTAGATAGGCTCTGGACAGAAAGCGCACGACTTTTGAGTGTGAGGTCATGATGATGCCAAAAATAGTTCCCAAGATAAGGGAGATGATGACCGAGAGGATAGAAATACCAATGGTAACGCCCAGCCCCTGTAAGATACGTAAGAAATTATTCCCCTGAAAGAGAACTTGAATGCCCGAATCCTGCACGCCGCAGCCTCCTTTCTATCCAGCTAAAGCCAAGTGAAATTGGCAGCAAAATAATCAGATAAGCAATGACCAACATGAGCAGAGCTGTATCTGTCTCGTAGTAAAGGCCAATCAAGTCCTTAGCTACAAACATTAGGTCTGCCAAGGCAACAGCTGAAAATACTGAGGTTTCCTTGATTAAAAAGATGACATTGGCACTAAAGGAAGGCAGGGCAATAGCTGCAGCCTGAGGCAGGATGACATAGTAGAAGACTTGTACTGGTCGTAGGCCGATAGAGAGTCCGACTTCCCTCTGCGTTTGGCTGACTGCTTCTAGGCCGCTTCGGAAAGACTCAGCCATATAGGAACCACCCAGAAAGATTAGCCCAATCGTCGCACAAGCCTCAGAGGATAGAACGAGTCCAACACGAGGCAAGCCAAAGTAGAGAAAGAAAAGCTGCAGCAACAGTGGCGTATTGCGGGAAAACTCGATATAGGCGGTTGCTAGCGGCTTCAAAACTGGAATCTTGTAAAAGCGAATCAGACTGACTAAGAATCCGACAGCAATTGATCCCAAAATTCCCCAAAAGGCTATGAACATGGTTAAAAGAAAGGCCTCTTGATAGAGGGGATAGTAATCACTGACGACGTCCCAGTTCACGGCTCTCACTCCTTAAACACTTGATGTTCCTAGTTTAGCATAGATAACAGACCTTTAGTAATATGTATTTTTTATCGCACTGATAAGGAAAATCTATCACTGGTCTGAAGAGAAATGCCAGATTGGGAATTTGTTATTTCAGTTGTGAGCTCGATTAAACCAAGGTGGTTATAAAAAATTGCGCTTTGATTTTGGATGAGTATAAAAAGGCTAAAAATCCCTGACCTATGGTATAATAGGATAATATGACAAAAGACAATACTATTTCAAACAAATTATACAAACTACTCTTTGCTTTATTCAGCTGTTTCGTGGGGCTGTCGTTTCTGTTCATGATGCTGAAAGATGTCTCGTCCACTAATTGGTATAAGAGTCGATTTCAGGGGTGGAAGACCATAACGGCTGAGGTGAGCGATTTTACGACCAGTCCGGAAAATCGCTCTACGCCCGCTTACTACCCTATTTATCACTACATTGTTGATGGCCAAACCTACCAGGGGATTTCAGACATCTATCAATATGAAGTGCCTAAGTCTGGGCAAACCATTAGCATTCTCTATAATCCCAAGTCGCCTGAGCAGAGCCAATATAAGAATGACATCCCCATCCCTGTCCTTGTACTCATGCCATTGCTGGGATTCTTATTATTTATGGCATTTGCTGCCGGCTCCCTCTATCAGGCCTTTAATCCTCTACAGGAGCCAAAGTCGCAACCTAAGGCTGCAAAAAGGATCAGTATTGTTGAGGGAACAGTTCGTAAAGAGAATCCCATTGTATCTTTAGTCTACCTAAGCCTGATTATGATAGCCCTCACTTATATCTGTATCACTGCATCAGGGCAATTCAAAGCCGTATTTTATGGTTGGAAAACTACATCCGCTCAAGTCATTGACTATGATGTGTATGAAACCGGAGGAAGTAGAGGAGGAAGAGGACTAAGTCTTTATAATAGCATCTACCAATATCAAGTAGACGGCGTGGCTTATGAAGGCTATTCTGTTCTCGGTAGATTTACAAAACCCAAAATTCAAAGTCAAATCCCTATTGCCTATAATCCTGAGTATCCCTATCAGAGTGCTTCTAGTGAAAACCGTCATTTCTTTTATATAGTCTTCTTGCCTGGCTTTAGTCTATTGCTAGTCGGCAAGATTCTCTCTCTAATGATTGCTGATTGGATAAAGAAGGCTAGCCTCGCTCAAGCCAGAAGACTAGGGCCTGTCTATGACGGCTATATTATCGATGTTATCCCCACTGAACAGTTTAGAGAGTATAATCCGTTGCATGAGATTTGGCTTGAATTTGATATTAACCAAGTGCCCTATCAAACCAGCATTTGCCTTCCCTTAAGAGAACATCATTTTATCTCTTACAGCCAGAATCCTAGACCTATCCCAGTCTATGTGGATCCTCATGATGATAGCCAGTTCCTGATAGATGACAATGATATCTATGCTATTACAAATAAAATACAGATTAGTTGATCCCCCTCCTAATGCCACCTCTCTCCTCATTGGCCAGCAACTGGACGTCCTGCCGTCTTGACCTCCTTTGAGGTGCCTCCACATGAGCTGAAGAGTATCGGAAATGCCGAACCTCACAGACACCATAGAACTTGGAATAGTATCAATTTTCCATAGGATGCTAGAAGTTTATTTGCTGATTGTTTATTATAATATAAGAAAAACGTTTAATTGATAAGGAGGCAAAAAGATGACCGAAAAACTGACTTTTCCGGATGGTTTCTTGTGGGGCGGAGCGACAGCTGCCAACCAGTGCGAGGGTGCTTATGATGCGGATGGTCGCGGGCTGGCCAATGTAGATGTGGTGCCGATTGGTGAGGAGCGTCTGGCTATCATAACAGGTAAGAAAAAGATGTTTGACTTTGAGGATGGCTATTTCTACCCAGCCAAGGAAGCCATTGATATGTACCATCGCTTCAAGGAGGACATTGCCCTCTTTGGTGAGATGGGTTTTAAGACCTATCGGCTGTCCATTGCTTGGAGCCGGATTTTTCCTAAGGGGGATGAGATGGAGCCCAATGAAGCTGGCTTGAAATTTTACGAAGACCTCTTTAAGGAATGCCATAAGTACGGCATTGAGCCCTTGGTGACCATTACTCACTTTGACTGTCCCATGCACTTGATTGAGGAGTATGGTGGTTGGCGGAGCCGTAAGATGCTGGAATTTTATGAGCGTCTCTGCCGTACTCTCTTTACCCGCTACAAGGGCTTGGTCAAGTACTGGCTGACCTTCAATGAAATTAACATGATCCTCCATGCACCATTTATGGGGGCGGGGCTCTGCTTTGAAGAAGGTGAAAATGAAGAGCAGGTCAAGTACCAAGCGGCCCATCATGAGCTGGTTGCCTCAGCTATTGCTACCAAGCTGGCTCATGAGATTGATCCGGAAAATAAGGTCGGCTGTATGTTAGCGGCGGGTCAAAATTATCCTAATACCTGTCATCCACGCGATATATGGGCTGGTATGGAGGAAGACAGGAAAAACTATTTCTTCATTGACGTGCAGGCGCGTGGTGAATATCCTAACTATGCTAAGAAAGCTTGGGAGCGCGAGGGCATCACTGTCGAAATGACAGAAGAAGACCTGCAGCTGCTCAAGGAACATACGGTGGACTTCATTTCCTTCTCATACTACTCTAGCCGGGTAGCTTCGGGAGATCCTAAGGTTAATGAGCTGACCGAGGGCAATATCTTTGCTTCTCTCAAAAACCCTTATTTGGAAGCTTCTGAGTGGGGCTGGCAGATTGATCCGCTGGGCTTGCGCATTACGCTAAATACCATCTGGGATCGCTATCAAAAGCCCATGTTTATTGTGGAAAATGGTCTGGGTGCAGTGGATACTCCGGATGAAAATGGCTATGTGGCTGATGACTACCGGATTGACTACTTGGCGGCCCATGTCAAGGCCATGCGTGAAGCCATCAATGAGGACGGCGTGGTGCTTTGGGGCTACACGACCTGGGGCTGTATCGACCTAGTATCAGCCGGCACTGGCGAGATGAAGAAGCGCTATGGCTTTATCTACGTGGACCGGGACAATGAAGGAAAGGGAACACTCAAACGTTCCAAGAAAAAATCCTTTGACTGGTACAAGGAAGTCATCGCGACTAACGGAGAATCTGTGAAATAGAAAAAAGGCTGAGATATGAATGTCTCAGCTTTTTTTCCTTAGCCCTCAAGGGCGAAAGTAATACTTTTAAAAACGATTTTGCAAAAAATTTTAAACATATTGAGCCTCCTTTTTATAGCACATGCATTTCTTATTTCTTTCTATTTTAAAGTTCGATTCTCAAATATCCTTCAAGTAATTCTAAAATATTTCTAAAGTTTTTCGAATAGTCCATCTTTTATTGACTTAGCCTCTTATCCTTGCTACACTAGTGATAGGAAATTTCTGGAGGCGAGTGTTTATGGCTCATATTTTACTCATCGAAGACAACAGTGATATTCATGAAATTCTAAAAGATCTTTTTCAGAAGGAACACACAGTTTATTCCGCCTATTCGGGGACGGAGGGCATCTCGCTGTTTGAGCGGGAGGAGATTGATTTGGTCCTTTTGGATATCATGCTGCCGGGAAAGAATGGCGATGAAGTGTTGAGGGAAATTCGCAGCAGCAATGCTACGGTGCCTGTGGTCATGCTGACGGCTCTTGGGGAGAAAGCGCTGGTTAGCCAGTACCTGCTGAATGGTGCTAATGATTATATTGTCAAACCTTTCAATCTGGATGAGGTTTTTGCCCGTATTACCGTGCAGCTGCGCAGCCAGCAGGCTTTGAATGGCGAGGAAGAAGGCCAGTCCTTTAAAAATATCCGTCTGCTCAAGGCTACCTTTGAGGCGGTCTGTGGAGAGAAAAGCGTCCGTTTGAGCAAGAAAGAATATCATATCCTCCAGCTCTTGCTCCGTCATCCCAAGAAGATCTACACAAAGGAAGAGCTCTTTGAGCAGGTCTGGGAAGAGAGCTATCTGCCTGGGGATAATACCTTGAATACCCACCTCAGCAACCTACGTAAGAAACTGGCTCAGTTGGACCCAACAGAGGAATACATAGAGACTGTTTGGGGACTAGGTGTCCGGCTCAAGGAGGACTGATATGTTGGTGTTAGTCATTTTATTTGCCCTTATCAGTCTGTTTCTGGCCATTGGTTTCGTACGCTATCATCTGGCGGTCAAGGATGTGGCACAGCAGATTCGTCGGAAGCGACAGACAGGGAGCCAGAATCGTCTGGCTCCTGCTGCTCATGCCCCCAGTATTTTGGAGTTGACAGAGGAAGCAGAGCTGCTCTTTCGGGAGCTAGATAAGACGACCTTTGTCGTCCAGCAGGAAAAGAAGACACTGGATATGGCTATCAGTAATATCGCCCATGATATCCGTACCCCTCTGACCATTGCCAGTGGCTACACCCAGCAGCTGCTGAAGGATGATAGTCAGGAAAGTCAGCAGCTAGTCAAAATTGCAGATAGTCTGGGAATGGTATCCAAACGGCTGGAAGCCTTGATGGAGTACCGCCGGCTGATGGAGGGAGCCATTCGGGCCAATGTCCAGCCGACAGATATATCCCAGCTGGTAACCCAGCAGCTTTTTACTTATTATGATGCCTTTCAGAAAGCCCAGATTGACCTGCAGGTAGAGCTGGCTGAAGGTCTAGAGCTAGAGACAGACCCAGAAATTCTAGAGCGCATTGTCCAAAATATGATAAGCAATGTCCTCAAGCACGGCCGTAAGGCCGCCAGCATTTCTCTGAAAAAAGAGGGCGAGCATTGTATCTTTACCGTCAAAAATATCGTCCAACAGCCTATCCAATATCTGGATAAGCTGACTAATCGCTTTTACTCAGAAAATCTATCCAGCAGCGAGGAGTCTTCAGGGTTGGGGCTCTACATCACCCAGCAGTTAGTCGAAATCCTAGGCGGGGACTTGACAATGAAAGCCGAGGCCGACTGGTTTGAACTAGTTGTGACTTTGTAAAAAAGACTTGAAAAAGCAAAATAAGGAAGGCTCAGCTCTATCAGCTAGTCTCAAAATCCGCTCAAAAAACCTCAGCTAATTTTCGAATTGGCGGAGGTTTATTTTTAGATTAAATCGAAGAAAGGTATGATAAACATGCCTTTTTGTTTTGTAATTTGAAAAGCTAGTCATATCAACGAGGTCATTTTTCCGGTCAAAGGGGAAAATCAGCCAACTGTTCTAAAACCTTGATATAACTGACTTGCAACTGACAGTTGACAAAGATTCCAAGTTCAATCACTCAAAAAGCAACTAGATTTTTTCTTTATTCCAAGTCCAGTCGCTAGAAAGGCAACTGGCTTTTTTGTTAATCTGAAAGCAGAAGCCGAGTTTTTGATTTCGGAATGAACGAGTCGCTGTCTTTGAAGATTTGGATCAAAAACTTGAGTTTAATTATATTATAAGGAGGTATTCTCATGAATACAGAAACAACTATCAAACCTGAACCAAAGCTCATTTGGCCTTTCTTAGCCTGGAACTTCGGATGGACATGGGGATTCTGGCTATTGGACATTATCCTCAAAAACCTTTGGCCAGACAGTCCACCTACAGCCTATCTAGCTCTTGAAGCTATTCTAAATGGCATTGCTATGTTTGGGCCTATGCTGGCCAGCCTGATTGTACTGAAAAAGAAAGGTTTTAAGGCTATTTGCTCCTATCTCTTTTCAGGCAAGAAAGAGACCTGGCTCTACTTGCTAATCTATGGTGGCGGTCTGACTGCCCTCTATGCCTTAGCTTCTGGCGGCAAGCTGGTAGACGGCGCTTTAGTAAGCTTTCCTTGGTTTTTTATCTATTGTATTGTCCTATCGGGCGGGATTGAAGAATTCGGCTGGCGCGGCTTCCTACAGCCGGCCTTAGAGAAAAAGTTTTCTTTCTTTGTCTCTACTTTGATGACCGGTATCATTTGGGCCATCTGGCATATTCCCCTTTGGTTTTACGATCGCTTTTATGATAGAAGCCAGGATCTTTTCTCAGTTTATATCATTTTCTGTATCCTTCTATCTTTTTGGCTTGCTGCACTTTATAAGAAGACCCAGTCTGCCCTTGCTTGTAACATCTTTCATGCGCTCTCCAACACCCTCATCCCGACTTTTGTTGGCATAGCTCAAGCTAACAATCAATTGGATTTCTCTCAAGTCCATCCCTTCTTTTACTTTGGCGGTGTGATTCTTCTGACACTTTATAGTATCTATCTCTGGTATCGGACGGATAGGGAGGAAAAAGCACTTCCATCTAAAGAAGAAGTCTAGCATTTTATGAAGAGGTGACAATCAGACTTTGCAGTCTCTCCGCCTTGTGCTATAATAAGTTTCAATGAAAGAAAGTATAAAAAATAAGAAAGAGTAGGTAAAACAATCCATGAATCTATCAGACAGAATCCAGTACCTGCGAAAAGCGCGGGGTATTTCGCAGGAGGGGCTAGCCGACCAACTCGGTGTGTCCAGACAGGCCGTTTCCAAGTGGGAGAGCGAGCAGAGTATGCCTGATTTGGATAAGATCATTTCCATGAGTGACTATTTTGAGGTGACCACAGACTATCTGCTCAAGGGAATTGAGCCTGTAGTACAGAAAGAGGAAGAGCAGTCAATCAAGTACAGGAGAATAGCCAGCAATATTTGCTATCAGCTCTCTCTTGGCTTTATCGGTCTGGGCATCATCCTCTCCATTATCCTAGCTGATTTTCTCAAGATCAGTATCTTGCTAACGCCGGTGCTGATCGTTCAGGGAGTAGGGCTGCTGGTGTGGGGAACGGGCCGCAATCTATCCGAGGTAAGACCTTCTTTTCAGGTTAAGCTAGCCTTGATTTTATTCTTGATCTTTGTTCCCCTCGGATTTCTATCTAATATTCTTTTTCCTCTGGGCAAGATCTTTCCATATCCGACCAGTCTGGCAGCCAGTCTTACCTTTGTCACTTTCTACCTTATCCTAGGAGTCTGCATCAGTTTGTTCTTGAAAAAGCAAGATTGGAAGCAGTGAAAGAAAGCCGATAAAGAGGGCTAGACCAGAAGGAGTGAAATCCGCTCATAATCCAATCAAAATCCGCTCAAAAATAAAAACTCAGCTAATCACTAAATTAGCTGAGTTTTTATTTTACAAATCTCTCTTTTTCAGTGTAGCCAGTCCTGCTAAGCTAAAGACTGTGATCAGACTGAGAGCAAAGATAGCTGTTTTGGTGATGACACCTGGTATTGAAGCGTCTCCGTAGACGAACTCCATCTTGATAGCCTTGAACCATTCATTATTGGCATCAACCATTTGACTAGGGAGGCCGAGTAAGATGTAGGTCATGATATAGGTGATAAAGACGACACTATAGTTTCGAGTCAAGTAGAGGACAAAGCTGGTAATGCAGTACCAAGCATAGGTACAGATGACCTGCATGACAAAGAGTATTGCGAATTGTCCCCAGAAATTAGCTGGCAGGGTTCCCATATTACCGCCGGTTCGGACAAATTCGATGACAATACCTAAAATGTAGAGCAGTATGAACTGCATAGGCAGTAAGCTACCGATAACCAGTGCTTTAGAGAAGTAATACTGGGTCCGAGTCTTGCCTGTAGTCAGGTTATTGTGATAAAGTTTGTCATTGAGATCAACACCGAGAAGCAAGCTAGTCATGACATTGCAGGCAATAAAGAGCATGCCGCTGTTGTAGGAGACGACATCTATGGCAAAAAAGATACCGTTGTCGGAACTGACAACTTTGGAAGTGAAAATGGCGAGGAGAATTCCAAAGATGCAGAAAGCCTGCACTCCCCAGAATCCTACGGAGCGGAAGAGACGGTAGTAATCCGCCTTGATACTATTAAACATGAGTGTTTCCTCCTTGTTGGTTGATTAAGTCTGTAAAGTATTTTTCTAAGTCTTTGTGGGCGTAGTAGATTTCCCCGATTGGGATGTCGGCTAGGACTAATTCCTTGGCAATCTTGCGAATTTCTTGTACCTTACCGGAAATATGCAGCTCATCTTCCTTGTTGGTCGGTCTGAGCTGGTAGCCTAGCTTGTCTTGCACTAAATGAGCAGCTTGCTTGAGATTATCCGTTTTGAGGATGATATAGTCGCCGCTTTCTCGGTTAAATTCTTCCTTAGACAGCTCCTTGATGAAATGCCCTTGATTGATAAAGCCAAAGCGAGTTGCTACTAGATAAAGCTCGGACAGGATATGGCTGGAAATGATGATGGTGATGCCTAATTCTTGATTGAGGCGCTTGACCATTTCTCTAAATTCCTGAATCCCAACTGGATCTAAACCATTGATGGGCTCGTCCAGAATGAGCAAGTCGGGACGCCCCAAAATGGCAATGGCAATGCCCAACCGCTGTTTCATCCCTAGAGAGAAATTGCGGAATTTTTTCTTTCCAGTATCGGTCAGGCCGACATATTGCAGGGTTTCTTTGATGACTTTGTCAGCATTTGGAATGCCCCGGTCGGTACAGTAGTAGCGCAGATTTTCATAGGCCGACATGTGGGCATGAGCTACAGGGGTCTCGATAACAGATCCAGTATGGCTGAGGGCCTTGGTCCATTCTTGTTGGTTCTGAGAGCCCAGGACAGACACGGACCCTCCGCTAGGATAGATGACTTGAGTGATGATTTTGATCAGTGTGGTCTTACCAGCACCGTTTTTTCCGATGAGACCGTAGATCTCTCCTTTCTTGATGGAAAGACTGACGTCTTTCAGAGCATATTGATCACCGTATTTTTTAGTGAGTCCTTTCACTTCTAAAACATTTTGCATGATGTTTCTCCTTTAATTACTTTGTTTATACTTTTATTATACAAACTAATTATCAAATATTTCTCAAGAAATTCTAAAATATTTCTAAAGAAATATGTAATTGAAGAGATTAAAATGAGCCAGTCAAGAACTAGCTCATTTTCTACTATAAATCCTTTTTATGGAAAGTATAGAGGCTTGCTGCTGTGAAGACGGTCCCCAAAAACAAGGCGATTAGAACAATTCTTAAGGTTACACCGTTGCTTTGAAGTGTCTCAAAATCAAAGCTCATGGTTAAATGCTGCAGCCATAAAGATTTGGGATAAAATTGAGCAAGAGCTCCGGTTAAGGATGCGCAGAAAAGGTAACCTCCCAGAGCAGCAATCATAGATTTACTCAGATAAAGAATAAAGGAAATAATGGCTGTCCAAGCAATGACAGTCAGGCACTGCACAAAGAATAGAAGAATAAACTGAAGCAGGAAGGTGGCGGATAAATCACCGATACCGTTTAGAATGGCTGCTAGGATAAAGTTGATGCTATAATAGAGAGTCAACTGCAGGAACGTTACGCAGACCATGATTAGGGCTTTAGAGACGAAGAAACTGGTACGGGAAACACCGCTGGTTAATGTATTCTTGTAAAGCTGCTTGTTCAGATCTGTCCCGATGACGACCATAGACAGGATAATGATGATAAAAGTATTATTACCGATAGCGTTAGACACCGCTTGTATAAGCTGGACGGCATTTAATTTGCCAAAGACTGCGCTCAAGGTCGTCAGTAGAAAGATGAATTCGGTAATCCAAACAGCCTTGGAACGAAAGAAGCGGTAAAAATCTGCTTGAAAAGTATGTAACATGGTTTTTTCTCCTTACTGGACTAAATCTGTAAAGTATTTTTCTAAATCTTTGTGAGCTGCATAGATACCATTGACATGAATGTTGGATAGGACCAACTCCCTGTTGATGTCATTTAGTTCCTGCTCTTGGGCGACAATGTGCAGTTCGTCAGATTTATCAGCGTCCTTGAGCTGATAGTGGAGCTTGCCTTGGATGAGATTGGCAGCCTGTTCTTTATCGCTAGTCTTGAGGACGATATAATCTTCGCTGGCTCGGTCAAAGTCATCCTTGGTGAATTCTGCGACAAGCCGTCCTTGGTCAATCACTCCAAACTTGGTGGCTACCAGATAAAGCTCGGACAAGATGTGGCTGGAAATGATAAAAGTGATTCCCAATTCTTGATTGAGTCGCTGAATCATCAGTCGAAATTCCTTGATGCCAAGAGGATCTAGGCCGTTGATGGGCTCGTCTAAAATCATGAGTTCAGGCTTACTGATAAGTGCAATAGCGATTCCTAGACGCTGCTTCATTCCTAGCGAAAAGTTGCGGAATTTCTTTTTACCAGTATTGCTCAATCCGACATAGGCCAGGGTTTCCTTGATGAGCTGGTCGGGCTGGGCAATCTGGTGGACCTTGCAGTAGTAGTTGAGATTTTGATAAGCAGTCATCTGATTGTAAGCAACTGGTGTTTCGATGACAGTACCTATCTTGCGCAGGGCTTCATTCCATTCCTTAGAGTTCTGCGAACCAAAGACAGAAACGGTTCCGCTGTTGGCATGAATGAGCCGGCTAATGGTCTTGAGAAGAGTGGTTTTGCCAGCCCCGTTCTTGCCAATCAGTCCATAAATATCGCCTTTCTGGATTGAAAGACTCACATGATCGAGGGCGTATTGCTGGCCATATTGTTTGGTAACTTGCTTTACTTCTAAAACAGTTTGCATGGTATATTCTCGCTTTCTTAGGTTTGATTTTAGTATACAAGCTAGACTTCAAATATTTCTCAAGAAATTCTAAAATATTTCTAAAGAAATGCAGAACCAATCCAAAAGCAATAAAAAAGCAGCCAAAGGGCTGACTGCTTAAATTTATAAGTCTCTGTGCTGAAAGGCTTGGTAACCACCTAAGAGAGAACCAGCTAGGATAAGGAATAAGAATAGTTCAGAATTTATCTGGGGGAAAACGATAACGAGGCTAGACTGAAGCATAATCAGGGCGAAAAAGACGAGATAGCTGGCTAGGGTGGAGCGGGTCAGGTAGAGAAGACAGGTAACTACGGAACTGCAGGTCATAATAAAGAGAAAGGAGCGAAAGAAAGACAAGGAAAAGCTCCAGAAAAAGTTCTTTGGCATAGTCCCAAGTCCGTGGAAGAGGCTCCCAAAGATAAAGGCTATAGCAAAGGCTGCCACTAGTTGAAAGATGATAATTATGACAAGAACAGCTATTTTGGATAAGTAAAATTCTTTCCGAGAAACCCCGCTAGCCAATATATTCTTGTATAGTTTTCTAGTCAGGTCACGACCTAGCAGAAAGATGATGAGCACAAGGACAGTAATCATGACAAAGGGCAGGAAATCTTTAGCAAGCTGCCCGAGGGCTTCAAATCCTGTCCAACCTTGGATGACTATTTCTTCTGGATCAGAAGATGTAGAGATATAAAAATTAAAGTTTCTTTCACCAAGAGAGCTGATGAAAATGAGAAAAAAGAGCAGCCCTTCTATTAGCCAAAAAAGCTTGGAGCGGACAAGCTGGTAGAGTTCCGCCTGAATGGTATGTAACATGAAATCTCCTCTGAATGATTAAGATTGTTCCTACTTTTTATAAATTTTTCTTTTTGAAAACCATCAGCCCGCCACCCATAAAGAGCAGGGTGACCGTTACCACTGTCAGGATAGCCTTGATAACAGCTCCGCTATCTGCTGCCATATCTGTGTTAAATCGCAGAGTCAGATAGAGCAGCCATTCATTGTCAGGGTAAAAGATGAGGGGAATAGTCAGTAAGGTACCGCCAAGGAAATAGGTCAGAAAGATAGATACAATCGAGTGGCTGGCATAGAGTACAAAAGAAATGATGGCAATCCATGTAATCGTGCTGAGAAATTGAACGAAGAGAGCAGCTCCCAGCTGAGGCAAAAAAGAGCTGGGGGCGCTGCCAATTCCGTTGGACAGACTAGCGGTCACAAAGGAGATTGATAAAATCAGCAGGAAGTGAAAGGCTGCGATGCTAACGCAGACAAAGAATTTAGAAAAATAATAGCTGAGCTTAGAGATGCCGTAGCTCAGACAGTTTTTATAAAGTTTCCGAGACAGGTCCACTCCAAGGACCATACTGATACCAATGATGGTGAAAAAGAGCAGACTGTCTGTATTGCCTGCAAAATAGTCCAGAGCTTGAAGGCCGGTTAGTTTTCCTAGAGATTGACTAGCAGACGCATTACTTGAGATATTTGCTCCAAAATGAATATTTGCATGGAAGAAGGTTGTTGAGATAATCGCACAGAATAATAAAAACTCAGTAATCCAAAAGCCTTTTGAGCGCATGAGCCGGTATAAATCGGCTCTAATGAAATCCATCATGATAAGCCTCCCTTTGTCATTTGACCAAGTCTGTAAAGAAGTTTTCTAGGTTTTGTCGTGCATAGTAAATCTCCTGCACCGGTATATCTGCGACCGCAAGTTCCTTGACAATCTTGCTAATCTCATGCGAATGGGTAAAGATATGAATCTCGTCAGAAGCATTGACCACCTTGATACGATGCATGAGCTGGTCGTGAATCAGCCGGCTGGCTTCTTCCAACTGCGACGTTTTAAGCACAATATAGTCTTCACTCTGTTCTTCAAATTCCGCCTTGGAAATCTCGCGAATCAGCCGTCCCTCCTCGATAATGCCGAACCGGGTCCCCACCAAGTAGAGTTCAGACAGGATATGGCTGGAGATGATAAAGGTCATGCCCAACTCCTCGTTGAGCCGCTGCACCAGCTGGCGGAATTCCTTGATTCCGACCGGATCCAGGCCATTGATAGGTTCGTCCAGTATCATCAGGTCAGGTCTGGTAAGAAGCGCAATAGCCAGACCCAGCCGCTGTTTCATCCCGAGTGAGAAGTCGCGGAATTTCTTCTTGCCGGTATCCGTCAAATCCACATATTCCAAGGTTTCACGGATGACCTTATCCGCATGGGGAATATGGCGGAGCTTGCAGTAGTAGCTGAGATTTTCATAGGCTGTCAGGTGGTTGTGAGCAACCGGAGTTTCGATGACCGATCCGACCCGTTTGAGGCTCTGCGTCCATTCTTGATAGTTCTGAGAGCCAAAGAGGGAGACATTGCTACTGCTTGCTTCCAAGAGCTGGGTGATGACCTTGATCAGAGTGGTCTTACCGGCCCCGTTCTTGCCAATTAAACCGTAAATATCTCCTTTTTTTATCGTCAGACTCACATCGGTCAGAGCGTACTGTCGGCCGAATTTCTTGCTGACTTGCTGTAAAACCAAAACATTTTCCATGATCAAGTCTCCTTTTCATGATCTTAGGAGAGAAAACTCCTCTTCTTATTAATTAGTATAGCAACAAACTTTCAAATATTTATAAAGAATTTCTCAAATATTTCTAAAGTTTTTGATTGGTTCTTATAAAAGAGTCAGAACTCGTGTAGGAATTTCTCTATTATTTGAGCAAATATTTCTGGCATTTGGCTATTCAAAGTATGGCCACCTTTTTCTATAATGCGAAGCTGAGAACCTTTCAGCAGCTTGTTAAGCTCATAGGCAGCCTTTAGATTGGGTTTGTCTTTGCTGCCGCAAAGAATCAGGCTGGGAAGCTTGATTTTCTTAATTTTATCAGTGAGATTTACCTTTCGTAGCTCGGCCAAAATCCGTATCATCTGGCTTTTATCGGCTCCTTGCTTGCTGAAGACACTTTTGGGCATCAGTTTAAAGGCGAGAATCTGCAGTCTGTAGAGAAAATTATCTGCTAAATTGTATTGAGTTCCGGATAAAATCAAACCCTTCAGATGAGGAAGGGCTTGGTCAGCCAGGTCCAGTGCCAACAGGCCACCGAGTGACAAACCGACTAAGATAAAAGGCTGATTTTGGGCCTGAAGGTTCTGGAGGGTTTCTTGTCTAATTTTTTGGTAGCTTTCATTGCCCTTCGGAAAAAGAGCCAGCGACTCCGTCGGGACATCAGCTAGAGCTTCTTGAACTTCCTTCCAAGAATGCTCATCTTGCCCTAGTCCGTGCAGAAAGATAACTTTCATGTCAGAGTACTCCTTTATCAATCTCCAGCTCGTACAGCCCTCTGACTGCATTGCAGGCGTAGATTTTCTTCGCTTGAGCCAGATCAGCCAGAGTCAGAATCTTCTCAGTAGCTCGACCCTTATCTAATAACTGCTGACGGTAGATGCCCTTGAGCAGGCCTAGTTCAGCTGGAGGCGTGTAGAGTTTGCCGTTTAGCTCCAGTAGCAGATTGCCGATAGAAGTTTCCAGTAGCTGGCCTTGGGCATTGTAGTAAATCTGTTCTTGCTGCTCCAAGGTCAGATGTGGCCGATGGCTGGTTTTGAAATAGGTAAAAGGCTGGGCTAGATTGGCTGTTTGCTTGACCAATTTTGCCTTTCTGAAAGTATCCGTCAGTGGCAGTAGAGGAGTCGTTTCTAGCTCAATACTGCCGTCTTTTTTAAGAGCTATACGCAGCCTGTAATCCTGTCCTTTATCCAGCTGAGCGCAGGTTTCTTCTAACACTTGCTTCAGTTTGTCTTGGTCAAAAGGATAGGCGAAGTAGCTAGCTGCTTCTGTCAGTCTTTGCAGGTGTTGGTCTTGCAAGGTCAGCTTTCCGTCCGTTACTTTTCCTGTAGAAATCAGGTCAAATCGCGGATTCTTTCGATAGAGAACGGCCGATTTTTGCTGGGTTTCGATGTATTCGGATTTCCAGGTGCTGTCCCAAGTGATGCCTCCGCCAACGCCGTAGATAGCTTTTTTCCCCTCCAGCTGAATGGTGCGGATGGCGACGTTAAAAATCCGTCTCTGGTCTGGCAGGCAGATGCCGACTGTACCGCAGTAGACCCCGCGGGCCGCTTTTTCTGTCGCCTTGATGATAGCCATAGTCGAAATCTTAGGCGCGCCTGTGATGGATCCGCAAGGAAAGAGCGCCTTGAAAATCTCTGCCAGCCCGACTCTCTCCTGCAGCTGGCTTTTGATGGTAGAGGTCATCTGCCATACTGTAGAGTATTGCTCGACACTGCAGAGATGCTCAACCCGCTCGCTGCCTGTTTGAGAAATACGGTTCATATCATTGCGCAGCAGATCGACAATCATCATATTTTCTGCTCGGTTTTTAGCATCCTGGGCCAGCCATGCAGCCTGCTCCCTATCCTGCCCTAAGGTCAGTCCCCGATTTGTGGTCCCTTTCATAGGTCGAGTGGTCAGTTGGCCTCGGTGCTCCTCGAAAAAGAGCTCAGGGCTGATGGACAAGATGGCAGTCTCGTCATGCTCTACATAGGCATTGTAGGCCGCATTTTGCTCAACGACTAGCCTGTTGTAAATAGCCAAGCTATCCTCAGGATTGAGCTCCGCGCACAGCTGCACCGTGTAGTTGACCTGATAGGTATCACCCTGGCGGATATGATTATGGATAGTCTCGATAGCCTTCTGGTACTCTTGCTCAGAAGTCAGCTCCTGCCAAACTGCTGGCATTTCCACTTCCTCATAGGTCAAGGGAATGGAAGCCTCCTCAGCCTTATCGTGGATAGTAAAGTAGAGGAGGTATTCCTTCTGGAGTGGGGCCTGATGAACCTGGAACTTTTCCTCGAAGGCTGGAGCTGCTTCATAGCTGACATAGCCGACAGCATAGTACCCTTTCTCCTGCCAGCCCTCAATCTCTGCCAAAAGTTCCTCCACTTGGTCCAGACGGCGAGTCTTTAGCTCCTTGATGGGATTCGTAAAAATCAGGCGTTGGCCCAATTGCTTAAAATCAATAATCGTTTTCTTGTGCATAAAGTTATTTTATCATAAGATAATTTGAATGAAAACGGATTTATCGGATGTGACAATCATTCTTTTATAATGGTTGACAGATTAGAAAGTAGCTAGGTATACTATGTTTAAAAAAGAAAGAATGAGATTTCTATGAAGTCAAATAAATTGTTATTGGTAAATGGGGTTGCGAGTATTATAGCGGGAATTCTTATCATGTATTTTTCTTTACAAAGATCGAGTTTTGAGTTTGTTGATTTGATTGGTAGCTTCATTGAAAATTACATATGGGCACTTCTGATTCTGCTAATTAATGTTTTCTTGTTGATACTTTCCTTAGCTGGTATGTCTCATTATAGTGGGGACTCTAGGGTCAATAAGATGAATCATCAGATGTTGCTTTTTGCATCCATCATGGGATTTATTCCTTTTCTAGCTATCTTTGGAGGGCTTCTGTCCATAGGGGCTGGATTTCTCTATCTTCAAGATTTTCAAAAAATTAAAAGTGAAGACAAAGCTGACTAACCCATGCTTCCTCCTGCTCGAAAGGCCTCGAAAATTATGATAAAATAAGGAAATGACAAAACCTTAAAAGGACACCTTATGAAAAAAATAAATGAATCTTATAAACTGATCGTCTTTGCGGCACTTGCTCTGGCTCTGGTTCTCTATATCGGGAACATCTGGTCTGGCCTGCAGAGTCTGACTTCGGTTTTTTCACCTATTATACTGGGCGGAGTCCTAGCCTTCATCTTTAATGTCCCGATGAAAAAGCTGGAAGACCTTCTAGAAAAATGCAGAGTCCCGCAGAAGTTGCAGCGCGGTTTGGCCTTGGTTTTGGAGGTGCTGATTTTAGCTCTCATTATGACGGGGATTGTCTCCATCGTCGTGCCGACTTTGACCACAGCGGTCAATCAGCTAAGCGCGACAATCGGCAAGGTAGCACCTCAGGTAGCCAAGTGGCTGCAGCAGTCTGGCTTGCTTTCCTCTAGCCAGCTGAAAGATTTGACCAAGCAACTGCAAAATAGCGACATTGTCAACCGAGCCATCTCTCTTCTGGGCAGTCTGACAGGCAATATCTCTGCCATCTTTGGCAATTTCTTCTCTGTCATCATGTCAATCTTTCTCATGTTTGCCTTCTTGAGCAGCAAGGAGCATTTGCAGACAATCACTAGCCGTCTCTTACAGGTTCTGCTTCCTGAGAAGGCTGTGAAACGCCTATCCTATGTCGGTTCTGTCATTGTTGAGACCTATGATAAGTTTCTGATGGGTCAGATGATAGAGGCTGTCATTGTTGGGATTTTAGTCTTTATCGCCTACTCTCTGACAGGCCTGCCTTACGCGGCCTTGACAGGAGTTCTGGCCGGAGTGCTCTCTTTCATTCCCTACATTGGGCCTTTCTCAGCTTGTGCTCTAGGTGCTATCTTTATCTTCACCGACAGCCCTTGGAAAGCTCTTCTTTCAATCGCAGTCTTTCAGGGAGTGCAGCTGATTGAGGGCAATGTCATCTATCCGCGCGTGGTCGGTCAGTCCGTCGGTCTCCCAACTCTCTTTACCCTAGCCGCGGCCCTGATTGGAGGTAATCTCTTTGGCTTGGTCGGCATGATTTTCTTCACGCCTATCTTTGCAGTTATCTACCGCTTGGTTAGAGAGTTTGTTGTGGAGAAGGAGAAGAGGAATGAGAGTGGAGAAGTTGCCTAATTACTTAGACGATAAATTTGCAAAAATAGGAGCTTAATTATGAAATGGACTAAAACAAAAACAGTTATTACATTGGGAGTAGTATTACTCTTATCTTTACTGACTTGGACTGTATACCTCTACTGCAATAAACAATATTACGGACAATTCCATAAGTATACGGGTAAAGCAAAGATTGATGATTATGAAATTATTGCGGATGGTGCAGGCGCCATTGTCCATTGGGTTTCAACAACCCCAGAAGAAGACAAAAAGATGGCTGAGTTCGGTAGTTATTCTTCTTACAAAATTGACCAAAGCAGTTCTCGCTATATTCTGCGGCAGAATGTTAAACTGAAAGAGCTCCCCTTTCGTTTGATGGAAAGACCATCTGACGGTGCCTATTGGACTCTTAGTGTCTATCATATCAATGACAAAAAACTTAAAGAAGAAAAGGAGATAGATCTCTACAAAGTTGTAGAGAATTACAATTCTAATTATTTACCAGCAGAACTAGGAGGAATTTACACTTGGCAAGGTCAAGACTATTTATGGATAGAAATACGAGATTTAGAGAATCCTCAGGAAACAAGGCCGCTTTTCCTCAATTTAAAGAATCGAAAAATGGAAGAAAATGAGATCTTAGCTCAAGACTACGTGAGAAAACCTTTTATAAAGAAAGCGACTAATTGGGACCAAAAATCAAGTGGGATTTATACCACTACTCCTGGTGGAGAAGTTTGGGTAGATAAATCCGTTTTAGGCCAGACTCAATTTGATAGTAGTTCGAAGGCTTACAAGCTTCTAGAAAAAAAAGGAACAACAGTGTATTTATTACACTCGCAGAACAGTGCAGAAGGTTTTAGTAAGGAGGCAGCTGTCTACAGTCTACTTATGCCGGATACTGTGAATGTATATGAAGCTGTGACCATTCCTCCAGAGGTGTCTGTCGACAGTCAAGAACACATCGTCAACTCCAAAGAAGAGTTTGACAGATACTATGATCTTGAAAAGGCTAAGAAGGTTTATCACGAAACAGAATAAACAAGACAAGATATTATAGAAACCAACGAGAGTTTATTCTCGCTGGTTTTTCTTTTTCCAAGGTCATAATTTCTACCTATAGCAAACAATAATTTCAGTCAATAGTGTTGTTAAAATAGAGATTTTGGATTGGTTGATGAGGTTGGTTATAGTTTTAGGCTATATCAAACTCTGGGAAATTCCAATTATACAGAGGGGGGATTTTCTGATAAGATAAAATCAAGAAAAATTTTGGAGGACGTTTATGTCAACGACTATCATTGGTTTCCCACGTTTGGGTGAATTCCGCGAATTGAAATTTACAACTGAAAAATACTTTAGACATGAAATCTCAGCAGAAGAGCTTCTGGCTGCAGCTAAGGAGCTGCGCGCTAAGCACTGGAATATTGTTAAGGAAAAAGGAATTTCAGAGATTCCGTCAAATGATTTTTCTCATTATGACAATGTGCTAGATGCGGCTTTTCTCTTCAATGTGGTGCCGTCATCTGTGCAAGGCTTGGAGTTGACTGACTTGGAGCAGTATTTTGCCTTGGCTCGTGGTTATCAGGGCGAAAAAGGGGATGTCCGCGCTCTTCCGATGAAGAAATGGTTCAACACCAACTACCACTATATCGTTCCTAAATTTGAAAAAGAAACCCAAATCAAGCTGGCTGGGCATAAGATTTTTGATGAATTTGCAGAAGCTAAAGAGTTGGGCTTGGTAACCCGCCCAGTTGTGGTCGGTCCATTCACTCTCCTGCAAGTATCTGACTTTGAAGACGGTGTGGCGCCGGCTGACTTTGTCGATGCCCTGGCTGCAGCTTATCAAGAAGTTTTTGCCAAATTAGCAGAGCTGGGCGCAGAGCGTATCCAGCTGGATGAGCCAAGTCTGGTCAAAGACCTGTCAGCAGAAGAAAAAGCTCTCTTCTTGGACCTTTATAAGAAGCTTTTGGCAGACAAGAAAGGCTTGGAAGTCTTGGTTCAAACCTACTTTGGTGATGTTCGTGACATCTATGCGGATCTTGTAGAGCTGCCGGTAGATGCGATTGGTTTGGACTTTGTCGAAGGCAAGAAAACTCTTGACCTTGTAAAAGGTGGCTTCCCAGCTGATAAGACACTTTATGCAGGGATTGTCAATGGTAAAAATATCTGGCGCAACAACTATGAAAAGAGCTTGGCGGTGCTTGAGCAAATCCCAGCTGAAAATCTTGTTTTGACAAGCTCATGTTCACTGCTCCATGTGCCATTTACAACGGCTAATGAAGAATTTGAACCAACAATCTTGAACCACTTTGCCTTTGCGGTGGAAAAATTGGATGAAATCCGTGACTTGGATGCTATCCGCAATGGTGGCGGTGCAGAAGCACTTGCTGCTAACAAAGAACTCTTTGCGACTGAACGTGTTGGTGAAAATGCCGAACTTCGTGCGCGCATCGCTGGTTTGACTGACGCAGATTACACTCGTTTGCCAGCCTTTGCAGAGCGTGAGGAAATCCAGCACAAGACGCTCAATCTGCCACCGTTGCCAACTACCACGATTGGATCCTTCCCTCAAACTAAGGAAGTCCGTGCCAAACGCTTGGCCTTCCGCAAGGGTGAATTGTCGGCAGAAGACTATGACAAGTTCTTGGCTGAGCAAATCGATGAATGGATCAAGTGGCAAGAAGAAGTCGGATTTGACGTGCTGGTGCACGGTGAGTTCGAGCGTAATGACATGGTTGAGTACTTCGGTCAAAACCTTTCTGGCTACCTCTTCTCTAAAAATGGTTGGGTACAATCATACGGTATGCGTGGGGTGAAACCACCAATCATCTGGGGTGATGTTACTCGTCTCAACCCAATCACTGTTAAATGGTCTAGCTACGCACAAAGCCGTACTGACAAACCTGTTAAAGGTATGTTGACTGGACCTGTTACCATCCTCAACTGGTCATTCCCACGTGAAGACATCTCTATCAAGGATTCTACTCTTCAAATCGCTCTTGCTATCAAGGATGAAGTTCTTGACCTCGAAGCTGCAGGAGTGAAGATTATCCAAATTGACGAGGCTGCTCTTCGTGAGAAATTGCCACTCCGTCGCAGCGACTGGTACGAAGACTACCTTGACTGGGCAATTCCAGCCTTCCGCTTGGTACACTCTACAGTAGCGCCAGACACACAAATCCACACTCACATGTGTTACTCAGAATTTACAGATATCATCCCTGCTATCGACAATATGGATGCGGACGTGATTTCCTTTGAAGCTAGTCGCTCTAACTTGGAAATCCTGGATGAGCTCAAGGCTAAGAACTTCCAGACTGAAGTGGGGCCTGGAGTTTACGATATCCACTCACCGCGCGTGCCAAATGAAGGAGAAATCGACCACACGATCGAAGCTATCTTGGCTAAGGTGCCAAGCAGCAAGGTCTGGATCAACCCTGACTGTGGTCTTAAAACTCGTGGTATCCCAGAAACCAAGGCTAGCTTGGTGCGCTTAGTAGAAGCAGCCAAAGCAGCTAGACAACACTTGAAATAATCCTCCTCGAACCTCAAAAGTTGATCTTGATGGAGGAACATACCAAAATTGAAGCGGAGCTGACAATCCTGCAGGAGCTGTCTTTGTAGGGTTGCCCTCAGCTATCGTTACCATCATTGAAAGGAACTTTTTGTTATATGGTTCGTCGTCACACACCCAGTCTCTCATTTGAAGTATTTCCTCCCAATCCGGCAGTAGGCAATGATAAGATTTTTCAGGCGTTGAGAGAGATGCAAGATCTGGCTCCGCACTTTATCAGTGTGACTGCCAGCAATAATAAGTTTGACATTGAGGAGACGACGGTTCGTTTGACCGAGTTCATCGCCAATGATCTCCAGATTCCGACGATTGCTCACTTACCTGCGGTCTATCTGACCAAGGACATGGTGTCTAATATCTTACAGTCTTTAGATCGGGTTGGTGTCCATCAGATTTTAGCTTTGCGAGGGGATATTTTTCCAGATGTAGCACCTAAGGATGATTTTACCTATGCGACTGACTTGATCGAATACATCAAGACAGAAGCACCGCATTTTGACATCATCGGAGCCTGCTATCCAGAGGGCCATCCGGATTCGCCAAATCAGATTTCGGATATTCAAAATCTGAAGAAAAAGGTCGATGCTGGCTGTTCTAGTCTGGTGACCCAGCTTTTCTTTGATAATGAGCGCTTTTATGATTTTCAGGACAAGTGCATTTTAGCTGGTATTGAAGTGCCAATCCATGCTGGGATTATGCCGATTCTCAACCGCAATCAGGCTCTGCGCCTGCTCAAGACCTGTGAGAATATCAAGCTGCCAAGAAAATTCCGGGCTATTCTGGATAAGTACGAACATGACCCAGAGTCTCTGAGAGCAGCTGGTCTGGCTTATGCTGTGGACCAAATTGTTGACTTGGTGACCCAAGATGTAGCGGGCATACACCTTTACACTATGAATAACGCTGCAACAGCCTACCATATCTATAAGGCTACCCATGCCCTCTTCAATCATAACCCATCCGTTCAATCTTTTTAAGATGAATGAAGAAACCACTAATCAGATTCATTTGCTGATTAGTGGTTTTTGTTTTATAATAAGGATAAAAATCTTATCCAAATCTAAGGAGGAGTTGATGGAGCATTCGCTGACCTTGGTTAAGTCTATGCAGTTTGGGCAAGAAGATTGTTTTTTTGCCTTCTGCGGTTATTCAAAAACGGAAGCCCATCATAGCTTTGGGCCGGCTGTTCGGGATGTTTATGTCATTCACATCGTACTGAAGGGACGGGGGACTTACTCCGTGGGCAATCAGCGCTATGATTTGCAGGAAGGGCAGGGCTTTGTGGTGCCGCCAGGTCAATCGGTCTTTTATCAGGCTGACAGGGAAGAGCCTTGGTCTTATGTCTGGATGGGACTGGGTGGGCGTCTCTTGCCTCGCTATCTGCAGGATCTGGGCTTACAGTCTGGCCAATGGTCTTTTGAGCTGACTTCTTTGCAGGAATTTAAGGCCTTGGTCTTTGAAAGTATGGCCTATGAGGGCAGCGGAATAACAGCTGAACTGGCTCTGCAAAGGCAAGTTTATCGCTTCTTAGAGCTCTTGTCCCAGCGTATCAAGCAGGCATCCTTAATCACGGAAAGCCGTCGAGTCAATCCTTATGTCCAGCAGGTTTTGGAATTGCTGAGCAGTCATCTGCCAGAAAATTTATCTGTGCAGGCGTTGGCGCAGAAATTGGCGCTGCACCCTTCCTACCTATCTCGGCTTTTCAAGGATGAAGTAGGCAAGGGGATTAAGGAGTACAGCAATGATTTGCGGCTCAATATGGCAGCTGATCTGCTGACGAGCAGCCAGCTTTCGGTGGAAGAGATTGCCAGTAAGACAGGCTTTGCCGGAACACAGAGCTTTTCAAAAGCCTTCAAAAAGGCGCGTGGCCAGTCGCCCTTGAACTTTCGCAAGGCCAGCTCTCATCTGGGGCAGGAGCTGTAAAAAGTCACATTTAGATAAATAATACTAGAAAGAAAGGCTTACCAAAAGGGGGAGCCTTTTTTATAATGAAAGGAGAAACAGGATTGCAGACTGTGAAAGGAGAAGACCATGAATAAGGCGAATATTTTGTTTAAGGAAGAATGCCGGCAATTTCATCTGACTAACGGTGAGATTTCTTATATCTTTCGGGTTTATGAGGATGGTAAACTCTTGCAGCTTTACTACGGAGCGGTGGTACCAGAGCGGGATTATTCTTATTTGGTGGAGCTGCAGCATCGGCCCATGACGACCTATCGGAAAGAAGGAGATTTACGCTATTCTTTGGAGCATGTGCGGCAGGAATTTCCAGAATACGGCACGACAGA
Organism: Streptococcus sp. SN3; assembly: GCF_030439905.1. Classification (NCBI taxonomy): domain Bacteria; kingdom Bacillati; phylum Bacillota; class Bacilli; order Lactobacillales; family Streptococcaceae; genus Streptococcus; species Streptococcus sp. SN3. The sequence continues at coordinate 352,101 of NZ_JAQFJF010000002.1, read as the reverse complement.
TTTTCGTCATCCCGCTATCTGTCTGCGGCAGGAAAATGGCTCGCGTATTACTGATTTTGTCTATGTCAGTCATCAGATAGTAGATGGTAAGCCTGCTTTAGAGGGGCTGCCCGCTACTTATACAGAGACTCAAACGGAGGCTAAGACTCTTATTCTAACCCTACGAGATGAGGTGACAGAAGTAGAAGTTCAGCTGTTTTATACGATTTTTGCTGATTGGCCGGTTATCACTCGCTCCAGCAAAGTGATTAATCAAGGCAGGGAAACTTGCTACTTGGAATCCCTAGCTAGTCTGTCGCTTGATCTGCCAGATGCTGATTATGACTGGCTGCAGTTATCAGGGGCATGGGCCCGGGAACGCCATATCAAGGAGCGCCCGCTTCAGCAGGGGATTCAGTCTATTGAGTCAACCCGCGGCATTTCCAGTCCCCACCACAATCCTTTTGTGGCTCTTAAGCGACCGGAAACGACTGAATTTTCAGGTCCAGTACTAGGAACGGCCTTGGTGTATTCAGGTAATTTTCTCATTCAGGCTGAGGTGGATACCTATGATGTGACCCGGTTGCAGCTAGCTATCAATCCTTTTGGTTTTGAGTGGAAGCTGGCTGCAGGCCAGTCCTTTACCAGTCCAGAAGCTCTGCTAGTATATTCTGAGCGGGGCCTCAACGGCATGAGTCAAGTCTTTCATCAGCTATTTCGTCGACGCCTAGCTAGGGGCTACTGGCGCGAGCGAGCGCGTCCTGTTCTCATCAATAACTGGGAAGCTACCTATTTTGACTTTAGTGAGAATCAGCTGCTGGAGCTTGCTGAAAAGGCTCAAGATGTAGGAGTGGAGCTCTTTGTGCTAGATGACGGATGGTTTGGCCAGCGGACTAACGATCGCGCTGGGCTGGGGGATTGGTTTGTCAATCCAGAAAGGCTGCCGAAGGGGCTGGGCTCGCTAGCAGAGCGTATTCACGGTTTGGGCATGCAGTTTGGTCTTTGGTTTGAGCCGGAAATGGTCAATAAGGACAGCCAACTCTACCGAACTCATCCTGACTGGCTGCTGGCAGTGCCAGATAGACAGCCCCACCATGGTCGGAACCAGTTTGTTTTGGACTATTCTCGGCCGGAAGTAGTGGATGAGATTTTTGAGCGTCTATTAGCGGTTATCGAGGAAGCGCAGCTTGATTATATCAAATGGGATATGAATCGCCCTCTGACGGATGTCTTCTCAGCTGCCTGGCCAGCCGATCAGCAAGGAGAGATTTTTCACCGCTATGTCTTGGGCGTTTATGACTTGTATGAGCGTTTAATCAGTCGCTATCCGAGACTGTTATTTGAGTCCTGCTCTTCAGGTGGGGGCCGCTTTGATCCAGGTATGCTCTACTATGCTCCTCAAGCTTGGACCAGCGATGATTCGGATGCGATTGAGCGCTTGAAAATCCAGTACGGGACCAGCCTTCTCTATCCGCTTTCGTCTATGGGAGCCCATGTCTCCATCGTGCCCAATCACCAGACCAATCGTCTGACTCCGTTGAAGACGCGGGGTAATGTCGCCTTTTTCGGTTCCTTTGGCTATGAGCTGGATCTTAATCAGCTAAGCCCAGAAGAATTGGCTGAAGTCAGGAAACAGATAGCTTTTTACAAGCGCCATCGAGAGCTAATTCATAATGGAACTTTTTATCGACTGCAGTCGCCATTTAAGGAAGATGGGCAGACAGCTTGGATGCTTGTCAGTCAGGATCAGAACACTGCACTTTTAGGCACTTTCAAGATCCTCAACCAAGTCAATCGCTCTCATCAGCGTTTGCAACTGAAAGGGCTGGCTGCGGATAAGGTCTATCGGCTAGAGGGGCGTGTCTATACTGGGGCTGAGCTTATGCGAGTTGGGCTGGTTACCACGGACGCTTCCAGCGGTCAGCTTCTGGAGGATTCTGAGCAAAAGCCAAGCTATGACTTTGATTCTAAACTCTGGCTGTTTGAAGCAGAGGATGAGTAGATAAGATGGGGAACGAAAAGAGCAGAAGGAACAAGCTGATTAAAAGCTGTCCTTCTTGCTTTTTTTCTCTGAGAAAAAAGGATAGTACCATTATCTCTGATAATTCTATAGGAAAAGGCTTTTAAATAAGTATATAATAAAAGAAAACTAAATAACTTCACTAAAACAAGTTAATTTAGAGTGAGAACTATACAGATTTTACGTCAAAAACAAGAAAGAGAGAGCCTTATGACAAGAAAAATCATCTTTCTGGATGTGGACGGTACCATCATCGACTATGATAATCATATACCGGAGTCTGCTGTGGTTGCCATTCGACGGGCGCGGGAAAAGGGACATCTGGTCTATGTCTGCACAGGTCGTAGCAAGGCTGAGATGCCGCCGGAAATTTGGGATATTGGCTTTGATGGCATGATTGGTGGCAACGGTTCTTATGTGGAGCATAAGGGGCAGGTTATTCTGCACCAGCTGATTCCGCGAGAGGTTGCTAAGAGGCTAGTCGACTGGCTTCAGGAGCGGGGGCTAGAGTTTTACCTGGAGAGTAATAACGGTCTCTTTGCCAGCAAAGGCTTCCGCGAAGCAGCACGACCAGTGCTTCAGACCTACGTCCTTGGAAAAGGTGCTAAGCCAGAAGAAGTCGTAAATATGGAGGCAGAAGAAGCCCTTCATGGCCTGGTTTATGGTGGGGAGCTCTACCGAGACGATCTGAACAAAGTCAGTTTTATCCTAAAGAGTTACCAAGACCATCTGGATTCCAAGGCAGCTTTTCCTGAGCTCAAGGCGGGTACTTGGGGAGGCAAGGGCGAGCATGCTCTCTTTGGTGACTTAGGAGTCAAAGATATTACCAAGGCGCATGCCATTGAGGTTCTGCTGAAGCATCTTCATGCTGACAGGGCAGATACTCTGGCTTTCGGGGATGCCAAGGTTGATATTCCTATGCTGGACTATTGTCAGGTCGGAGTTGCTATGGGAAATGGCGGAGCGGAAATCAAGGCCATGGCCGATCTGGTGACAGATTCGGTCAGTCAAGATGGTCTCTACAAGGCCTTTGAAAAGTTAGAACTCATCTAAAGGAGATATGAATGATGGCAAAAACTCTTTATCTGATGCGGCATGGCCAGACGCTTTTCAATCTGCGTCACAAGGTGCAGGGTTGGTGTGATGCTCCTTTGACCGATTTTGGTATTTATCAGGCCAAGGTGGCAGGGCAATATTTTAAGGATGCCGGTATTACATTTGATGATGCTTATAGTTCTACTCAAGAGCGGGCCTGTGATACCTTGGAATTGGTAACAGACGGGAAGCTTCCCTATAAGCGTGTCAAGGGACTCAAGGAGTGGAACTTCGGGACCTTTGAAGGGGAAAGCGAGGATCTTAATCCGCCCCTGCCCTATGGAGATTTCTTTGTGACCTATGGCGGTGAATCACAAGATCAGGTGCAGGAGCGTATGGCAGCGACCATTCTCCAGCTCATGCAAGAGACGGATGGTCAGTCTGTGCTCATGGTCTCCCATGGCGGGGCTATGGCCAATTTTGCCAGAGCTTGGCGGAAAAACTGGCGTCTGGATGATTTAGGTCACATGACCAACTGCGGGATTTTGAAGTTTACTTTTGAACATGACCAATTCTATCTAGAAGAGGCCATCGGTCATGATTTTAGCAATTGGGAGGGAAAATGAAAGATTTATACTTGATGCGACACGGTCAGACTCTTTTCAATCAAGAGGCCTTGGTACAGGGAGCTTGCGACTCTCCTTTGACAGAACTGGGGCAGGATCAAGCCCGGCAGGCAGGAGCTTATTTGCAAGGGCGGGGCATTCATTTTGGTCAGCTCTACTCCTCCACCCAGGAGCGGGCTTCTGATACTCTGGAACTTGTCTCTGGCCGGACCGACTATACTCGTCTTAAGGGCATTAAAGAATGGAACTTTGGCCTTTTTGAAGCCCAGCCCGAACGCCTACAGCCGAAATTTCGGCCGGGAGCCACTTCTTTTGAAGACCTTTTTGTCCCTTATGGTGGAGAAGGAGTGGACCAAGTCGGTGAGCGTGTGCTAGTCACTCTGACTGAGGTTATGGAGCTGGCAGGAGCAGAGCCAGTCTTAGCTGTTAGCCACGGCGGTGCCATGTGGGCCTTCTATCTCAAGATTGCAGCTCAAGCCTTGGATCCTAAGGTGCGCTTTGGCAACTGCGCCATCTGTCATTACCATTATGAGCAGGGACACTTTAAGCTGGCAGAAGTCATTGATCCGCTAACGGGTAGTGTGTATGAATGTGAATGAAGACTCAGAATGATTATCACTAGAATAAAAACCTCAGATTTTTCTGAGGTTTTTTGGTTTATACTTGGCTGTAGGTTTCACGACGACTTAGTTTTGTATCTTCTTTTTTGCTGGGTATTGGCTGTGCCTGGATTTCTTTATTCCACTCACTTCGAGTAAAGACCATGGAGAGTAGTGCCAGAGCCGCAAAGGCTGCTCCTAGGTACCAGTAGGGCATATCCAGCGTCGTTGAGCGACCAGATAGGTTGACGATGCCACGGAAGAGCATGCCGGCTGTCATAATGGCTACAGCTGAGTTCCAGAGGTTGAGACTGAGCCGAGAGAGGTTAGGGATGACCTTCATAAAGAGTAGAAGGAAAATGCCGCCCGCTAGAGGAATGACAAAGAGATAATGCATGTGGCTAGAAGTCTCGCCGAAACTGAAAGATTCATAGATTCTGCTGAAAGCAAAGAAGAAAATAGTTAATAGTGCGTAGATAAGGGCCGTTTTTCTAAAACGTTTTTTGCTGGGATTAGTAACCGATGTAGACAATATCACTCACCGACCTTTCTGAGATAGTATTTCCGTTGGTTGTAGGTTTGTTAATGACCTGACCGTTAAAGTAAAGTGTAGAGGAGCCGCCGCCATCAAGGTTATAGGCGGTCTTAACACCGTAAGATTTCATGATTTCTGCCATCTGGTAGAGGGAAAGCCCCTCGCTTTCTGAGGTGCGTCCGTCTGAAACGATGATGATGTAGTGGTTTTCATCAATGATACCGATAGCTGTCCGAGGATTGGAAGACATGGACTGGCCGACTTCGGAGTTGGTATCAACGACAATCTCACCATTTTCTACAAGAGATGGGCCGAAGGCCAAGAGATTGACCACGCCGTCTTTGACCAGTTGATCAGCAGAGACTTGGTCTTCATAGATAATCTTGAAGGAGCCGTCTTTGTAAATAGCCAAATCACCATTGCTGGAGTCTTCTCGGACGGTATCGCGGTAGACGACGCCATTGCGGATGACATAGCCAGTTGTGTTGGCCCCGTAGTAGTCGCCGTTAACCGCTAGGATAGCATTGTTGTTGGCGGCCGTTTCCGAGGTCTTGGCGGTGACATTGTTTCCGTAAGTGTTTTGGGCAAAGGCTGTTTTCAGGTATTCCGATGAGCTGACAGTCACATCAGCGATGTAGACTTGGGTGTTGCTGACGGTCTTTTCAGTTAGCGTGACCGAGATGTTGTCGTCTGAATAGCTGGTATCCGTCACAGTCGCTGTTTCCGCAGCCTTGCTGGCAGCCTCGGCATTAGACGATGAACTTGCGCTTGAAACCGTAGAAATGGTCTCTGCGATGACAAAGGTTTTCAGCATGGAGTAGCTGAAAGAAGCTGTCAGAAGCAGCCCGAAAATGGAGGCGTAGACATAGCGTTTCTTTAAAAATTTCATGATGCGGTGTGTGTCCTTTCCTTAAAAATAAATCTTTTTTGGACCATCCAGGAGACGGTGAAGAGCAAGGTGCCGACGATGATTTTGACAATCAGAAGATTAATACCAAAGACAGCGTAGAAGAGGCGAATCAGCAGTGTATCTAGGATAAAGAGCACTACAGCAAGGCTGAAATAGCCAGTTCCTGTCTTGAGTATACTGTCGTCGTTCTTAAAGACCAGCTTTTTATTGGTCGAGTAATTAAAGATTGAGCTGGTCACGCGGGCAATCCCGTTAGCTAAAAGAATTCTCAGGCTGGTCGGCACAGCAGTTAAAAACAAGAGAGCCATTGCGTAGACGATGTAGTCCACGACGAAGCTGCTGAGAGAAGTCAGGGCAAATTTGAAAATATTTTTATAAATCATGAGCCCATCCCGAATAGGCCGGAAGTGCGAGCCTTGATTGTCATTGATATAGACCGTCTCAATAGGCACTTCCAAAATGGGATATTCCTTGCTAGCTTCTAAGAGCATGTTCATTTCATACTCATAGCGCTGGCCCTCTACCTTTAACATAAAGGGAATCATGTTGGTCGTAAAGGCTCGTAAGCCTGTCTGGGTATCGGAGACATCCACCCCAGTCTGGGCTTTGAAGAGAGCTCGAGTCAGACTATTGCCGAAGCGGCTGCGCAGAGGCACCTTGCCAGTAAAGGCACGTGCTCCCAGAATCAGCTGATTGGGATTTTCAGAAGCTTTGGCCGCTACGCGGAAAATATCCCAGACCTTGTGCTGGCCATCTGCGTCGGCTGTTACCACCGTTCCGTATATCTTCAGTGCTTGGATAAAGGTAAAAGCAGTTTTTAGCGCTTGTCCCTTGCCTTGATTGACCTGATGACGGAGCACGGTCGCGTACCGCTCTGCCTGCTCAAAGACTATCTGGCATTTGGAAGAGCTGCCGTCATCGATAACAATGATATGAAAATCACTTTTATGGTGAATTTTTTTTATCAGCTTAATAAGATTATAATCAGGCTCATAGGCCGGAATCACTAGATAATCCATATCCATACCTCTTTCTTAGATGATTTGTAGAAAGTATACAGACTGCGGCTTAAAGATCCCTAATATAAGTTAGTTTTAAGAAAATATTAACATTTCTTTAAGGAAAGAGCATGGAAAGAAGAGGATGGAGAAGGTTGGTGGGGAGAGGATTAGAGGTGTTTTTTTGTGAAATGGATGATAGAGTATAGCAAGGTGGTTATGTAGATATCTCTAAAAATAGGTCATAACTATTTTCGCAATTGCTTGGTATGTCTTAAATGTAGAATGTTAAGAAAATATATTCCTGAATACCCAAAAAAACGACCCTATCGGTCGTTTTTTTGGTATTATTCCACTTCCAATTCTTCTTGGTCAATTTTATGGGCTGTTCGGTAGGCTTGGTAAAAGATAAAGACAGCCACAGCGGTCATAGCCGGTACGATGATTGGGATATCTGTTTCGATAGCAGTCAGCGGTGAGTTCCAGAAGAAGTGGAGAACGAAGGCTGCTAGGAAGTAGAAGAGCCCCACTCGGAAATAATTTTTCTGAGTTTTGGCATAGCGTAGCATGAGAGCCAGACCGAGAGTGGTTAGGGCGGTGTAGAGCCAGTGAGAGGCAATGCCGCCAGTGATACGTCCTAGAATCCCAGAGATGGTGAAAGAGAAGCCTTCGGGCAGGTCAGAGAGGATATAAGAGAAGTCCTCGCTAATCTGAAAGCCCATGCCGGCCGTTATACCCAGCATCAAGAAGGATTTGAGCTTTTTGACTGGGACTAGATAGACAGCGAAGGCAACTGCCAACAGCTTGAGGGGTTCTTCAACCAGCGGAGCTGCGATGGCATTTTCTAGGTCGCTGAGCAAAGTGTTTGGGAAGCTCGTGCTGACCCACTCGTGGATATAGGTGTTGGCCAAGCCAGAGGTCCAGCCAGAAATGAAAAGGCCGCCTAGCAGAGCTACCCCAAGGCTAAGTGCAGGAGTCTGCCATTTTTTGCCCAGTTGGCGAATCAAGAGCAGGGCAGGGACGATATAGAGCAGGGCCAAGAGGGCTGACAGTCCGACAATCCCGTAGGAAGTACCTGACATACTGCCAGTAGTATAGGCTTGTGTCTCGTATTCTAAGCCAATCGCGCTCAGAAGGAGAAAAATGAAAAGAACAAAATTTTTCTTCATAAGTAACTTTCTAAAATTTTATTTTCATCCTAGTATAACAAAAAAATCCTAAATAAAACCAATTTAAAAACTGGAAATTAAGGGCTAGTATAATACTTTACTTGCCAAACTGTCTCTTTTTGTTTATATTAGTTCTATAAGGTTTCTTGGAGGCGTTTGCATGACGGAAAATCTGTTGAGGTTGAAATTGCTGGGAAGTCCGAGTGTCTTTCTCAATCAAGAGGAAGTCTTTTTTCCTTTTGCCAAAATCAATGCTCTGCTTTACTATCTTCATATCAATGGTGCAGTCAATAGAGAAGAGATTGCAGGAATCCTATGGGAAAATAAGGATAATCAGACCGCCAAAAAGAATCTGCGCAATACAATTTATCAGGCTAACAAGCTACTAGGTGGGGAATGGATTGTCGCTCCTAACCGGACTGTGCTGTCGCTTAATCCCGAGTGTGCGATTGAAAGTGATGTAGAACTTTTTACGGATCATCCTGCGGAGCATCTGTCGCTCTATCAGGGGGATTTTCTGCAGGGCTTCTATCTCAAGGACAGCGAGGCTTTTGATTACTGGGTGTCTAAGATGCGGACGCGATATGAGCAGATTTATATCCAAGCCTGCTACCAACAGCTGGAAACAGAAAAAGATCATCTGGATTTGGAAGAGGCTGAGCGGAATTTGCGCCGTTTGATCAGCATTGATGAGTTTGATGAGAAGAACTACCATCTGCTCATGAAGCTCTATCAGGATAATGATCGGCCAGGTAAGGTGATAGAGACCTACTACAAATTGGTCAATATTTTAGATAAGGAACTGGGCATTAGTCCTACGGAACCTATCCAGCAACTATATCATGAGGTGCTTGCCAAGGACCGTAGCGAGCGCAAGACCAAGCAGTTTCTGCGCAATACGGATCACTTTTTCGGGCGGGTCGATGAAATCAAGCGCTTGGAATCTTATTTCTCTAAAGTGATAGAGACTCAGGAGGCGCGTGCTCTGGTTCTAGTCGGTGGTACTGGTATCGGAAAGCGGACAGTGACTCGTCAAGTTTTGGCCAATCAGACCAAGTATTTCCAGATTGTCATGGCTGAGTGCTTTAAGGAAGAGATGAAGGCAGAGCTGCAGCCTTGGCGTGGTTTGCTGGACGGCTTGGGGGACTTGGTTATTCAGCACCAGATTCTCTCTATCAGTCAGTGGCAGGTCATTTTGGAGAGTTATTTTCCTATTTTGACAGGTGGCACTTCTGGTCTTCAGTTGGATGCGGACAAGCTGGCTCAGTTTGTGGTGGATATTCTGCAGAAGATTTCTAAGAAAAAGGCTTTGATTGTCTTGATTGAGGACTGTCACTGGATGGATAAGGCCAGTGTTGCTGTCTTGGAGCAGGTTATGAATCATTTGACTAGCTATCCTGTGGCTTTTGTGCTGACCAAGCATCTGAGCACCCCTTTTTATTTGGAACATTTTTTCAATCATCTGCTGGTACGCCATAAGCTAGGCTTTATTGAGCTGCAGCCGCTGAATTTTAAGGATAGTGTGGCTTACTTGCAAGCCCAGACAGGTCAGCTAGCCATGTCTGAAGCACGCCTTGAGGATATTTATCGGGTCAGTCAAGGCATCCCTTTCTTCCTGTCGGAATACGCTGAGCAGCTCCTGCGAGGAGAGAAGTTTTATCCGTTGACTCCGGCTATTAAGGCTAAGTTGTCTCTGAAGTTGGATTATTTGAGCAGTCAAGAGGAGGAGTTGGTAGACTATCTGGCCTGCTTTAGGGCTCCTGCGTCGGTTTCGCTTTTGGCTAGGCTAATAGGCCTTCCGACGGAAGAAGTGGTCGAAATCACTGAGGAGTTTGGACAGAAGCAGCTGTTGATGGAAGAGGAGCTGGGCGAGGACTTGGTGGTGCGGTTCAGCCAGGAGCTTCTGAGAATCTATGCCTATGAGCGTTTGTCATTGGCTAAGAAGCGAATGCTGCATCACCAGATTGCCCAAGGCATGGAAGACCAGCTGGGAGACTCTCTCTATCATGCCCAGCTGCTCAATGAAATCGCCTATCACTACAAGCTGTCCAAGCAGCCGATTAAGTCTCTGGAGTACGAGCTGCATTATCTTGAGGCTACCTTGCAGTTTCATCATGAGCTCTTTCCGATTTATTCACGGGAGTTTGGCTTTATCGAAAAGTCGGATGATAGCAATCAATCAGCGGTTTTAGACCAATTTGACCGTATCCGTCGGGAGATAGAGGGCTTAGAGAGAAAACACCAGAATCACAAGGGTTTTCAGTTATTGGTTCTCCGCTTTCTCTATCTAGAAGGGCGCTATGCTATCCGGACAGGGGATTACCAGCAGGGGATGGACAATATCCAGCAGGTGATTATTTCGGCCAAGGAGCTGCAGCAGATGGATTTTCTCTTAGAAGGCTATCGGCAGATGATTTATTACTGCATCCAGACAGAGAATATCCCTGAGATGCGCTACTATACGGAATTGGCTCTGGATGCTTCGGTCCAGGCCAACAATCACGAAGCCATTGCCATCAATCTCCGGCTCAAGGGGCTCTATCATCTCATGATTGGGGATGAGGAGCAGTCGCTCCACCACCTCTACCAGTCTATCGACTGTTTCAGCTTGACGGCTTCGCTGCGTTCCAAGTACTCGATTCAGATTGCGGCGGCTCTAGACTATTTGGCGGAGATTGAGCAAATTCGCGGGAATTTCACGGCATCTCTGGCTCATCAGAAAGAGGCCATTAAGCTGACGGAAAATAAGACAGCAGAGCCTTCGATTTTTGCTTTCTACATCAGCTTGGGCATGACCTATTATCAGCTGAAAGATTATGAGCAGGCAGAGCGAATTTTCCTCAAGGCGAAAACAGCTCTGAAGTCCCTTAGCTTCCCTTGGAAAGAGACCCAGTTGGAAGTTTATTTGGCCTTGATTGGCTATGAGAAGAGAGACTACCAGCCGATGCTTGATCTGCTGCGGAAAAAGGATAGTCTCATCAGTCGCTATGGCAATCCGAGGGACAAGGGGCTGATCTACTATCTGATGGCTGTGATTAAGTATGGACTGCTGACCGGAAACTTGCAGGGAGCAGGCTTTGAAGTCTTGCTGGATCAGGACTTTGACACCTACTATGAAACGGCTAAAAGCCAGCTCAATCCCTACCGAGACCGGCACCAGCTAAAGGAATTAGAAAACTTACGTCAGAACTTGTCTCAGGCATTAAACGCACGATAAAAGAGGATGAAAGCAATGTTCATCCTCTTTTGATGTTTCTAATGAAGTTTTTAAATGCCCATCAATCGTGTGCTTGTGCCCAGACTTGGGTCAGGTAAAAGACAAAGCTGGCAGCCAGATTAGCTGTATGGTTGTCTATATCGTGAGGTGGTGAGACTTCGACGATGTCAAAGCCTATCAGTTTGCCTGATGCTGCGATATGCTGGAAGACCAAAACAGCTAGATTGGGATCCACACCGAGCGACTGAATGGCACTGACACCAGGCGCTGCACCAGCTGCAAAGCAGTCAATGTCAATGGTCAAATAGACCTGCTCCTTGTCGGCCAGAAAGCCATCAACCACCTTGCAGACTTCCTTGTAGCCCATTTGGTACATATCTATTCCAGTCAGAAACTGGATGGCCTTGGATTTTGCCACAAAGTCAAAGAGAAAGAGATTGTTACTATGCTCCTGAATCCCCAGGATGAGGTAGTTAAAGGCCTGCTTCTGAGCCAGAGTGTCATCGAACATCTGGCGAAAGCCGGTACCAGAGTTGGGACCAGTCTGATCATAGGGCCGCAAATCAAAGTGGGCATCCATATTGATAACGGCCAAGTCTTGGTCAGGTGCTAGTGACGACTTGAGGCCCAGATAGTGACCGTAGGCTGTTTCGTGGCCGCCTCCTAGGACAATAGGCCGGAGATTGAGCTCTCGCAGACGTTTGACTGCTCGAGCCAAGCTTTGCTGCAGCTGCTCCAGAGAGCGGTTAGGCCCGTCAATATCGCCAACATCAAAGACGCGGACGTTTCTGCCTAGATGCCAAGGAAGCTTGGCCAGCTGGGTTCGGATAGCTTGTGGGCCTTCGACAGCGCCCACTCGGCCGTGGTTGATATAAACCCCTTTGTCACTCTTGAAGCCAATCAAGGCAAAGTTGACGCCATCAAAGGGCCTTAAGTTAGGGTCATTTAAGTCCAAAAACTCAATAACCATCCCCCATTTGGCAGCATATAAATCATCGTCTAGTCTCTTATGATAGTAGCTGTTATCTAGCTGATAGTAATCTTCTAACATGATTTTGTCCTTTTCCATAACGATACTTGCGACTTTATTATAAGAGTTTCCACCAAGCCTGTCAATGACTTTTGGCGGGAAAAGAAGCCCAGCTAAACGAGAGCGGGCTTCTTAGGTTAGCTTTTTTACAGAGTCATCAGCTTTAGAACTGAATGCTCAAGTCCACAGACTTTTCAACGGCTGCTAGGAATTCTTCGTTTTCAATCAGCTCAGAAGCCTTGTTGAGCTCTTCGTAGATTTCGATGTCCTTGTCAAACTCGATAAATCGGACATGCTGACGGAAGAGGTCGTAGGCTGACTTGGTTCCTTTACCAAGTTCATGGTTTTCTGGTTTCAGATCCAGAGCTTGGCAGGCTGCCATGATTTCTGTTGCCACGATGCGGCGAGAATTCTTGAGAATTTCAGCTGCCTTGCGTGCTGCGGTTGTTCCCATGCTGACAAAGTCTTCTTGGTTCTCGCAAGATGGGATAGAGTCTACGCTGGCTGGATGAGATAGAACCTTGTTTTCAGAAGCGAGCGAAGCACAAGCATACTGGGTAATCATAAAGCCAGAGTTGAGGCCAGGGTGTTTGACCAAGAAGGATGGGAGCTTGCTCAGTTGGCTGTTGACCAGACGTTCTACACGACGCTCGGATACATTACCGATTTCAGAAATAGCGATGCCGAGAAAATCGAATGGCTGAGCCATTGGTTCACCGTGGAAGTTACCGCCTGAGATAACATGGCCTTCCTTGGTGATGATAGGGTTGTCTGTAACAGAGTTGATTTCAATCTCAACCTTGGTCTTGACATAAGCGATAGAGTCTTTGCTGGCACCATGAATCTGCGGAATACAACGCAGGGTATATGGGTCTTGCACCCGCTGTTGAGTGGCTACGGTTGTGTTGCCACTGCCTTCTAGAAGGTTGCGGATATTGCGGGCTGTAGCCAGCTGTCCGCTTTGAGGACGGATGGTATGTAAGTCTTCTTCAAATGGACTGGTAATACCATTGTGGACCTCCATGGAAAGAGCACCAGCGACATCTGACAGTTTAAGTAGCTGGATGGCATCGTAGGTAGCCAGAGCTCCGATACCTGTCAGGACAGTCGTTCCGTTAATCAGCGCCAGCCCTTCCTTAGCTGCTAGAGCAATTTTCTCGATACCAGCCTTGTCCAAAGCTTCTTGTCCAGAGAGTAATTCACCCTGATAGTAAGCACGGCCCAGTCCTAGCATAGGCAGAACCATGTGAGCCAGTGGTGCCAAGTCACCAGAAGCTCCTAAAGAGCCTTTTTCCGGAATGTAAGGCACGACGCCTTTATTGAGCAATTCCAGGAGCTTTTCGACAGTAGAGAGACGGATACCAGAATAGCCCTTGACCAAGGAATTAATCCGGATTAGCATGATAGCGCGGACGGCATCTTCAGGTAGAGGATCGCCGTAGCCTGAGGAGTGCGTACGAATTAGGTTTTCTTGCAGTTGAGTCGTATCTTCTGGTGAGATGCTGACATTGCAGAGAGAGCCGAATCCGGTTGTAACACCGTATACGACCCGCTTTTCGCGGACGATGTCATCCACGATTTTGCGGGAAGCTTCTACAGCTTTCTTAGCTTCTTGGTCGATTTCGCAAATGGCTCCATGACGAGCTACTGCGATGACGTCTTCTAAAGTAAGGTGTTCGCCATCCAAATTGATTACATGTGTCATAAGATTCATTCTCCTTCTTGTTCAAGAACTTTATTTTTACAAATCAGTACTATATAGATAAAGTATACTGCACTGGCGATAAGGACACCGATGAGGCCGTAAACATAGTTCATTGGGTTTTCACCCCAAATCATGACGAGGCTGACTAGAACCGCCAAAATTGGAATTACAGGACCAAATGGAACTCGGAAGACCACTTTCTTATCTGGATATTTCTTTCTTAATACTAGTACAGCTAGAGCAGTTGGAATGTATTGGAAGAAGCGGAAGACCACGCTGAGAGCTGCTAATTCTTCAAATTTACCAGAGAAGAGCAGGGCGATGGCCAGGATTCCTGAAATAATAATGGCAACTATAGGGGCATTTTTAGAATTGGTTTCTGCAATTTTCTTAGGAAGCAGGCCTTCATTTGCGATAGCTGCACCATAACGCGGAACCATGACGGACTCCCCGATATTAAGACCAGTGATAGAGATGAGTGCTCCAATGGAAATAATCCAAGCACCAGCAGGGCCAATCATCTCAACAAAGGCGTCTTGTACAGAAGCATCTGTTTGCAAGATACGGCTGCCCAGCATGGCGATGGTTCCAGCGATAATCAACATATAGAGAACTGATACAATACTGATAGAGCCCAAGATAGCCCGAGGTACATTCTTTTCTGGGTTGCGCATTTCACCGGCAACGATAGACATGGTTTCAAATCCGATAAATCCGTAGAAGATATAAATGGCTGTACTTGAGATAGCCTTCATGATATCTACTTTAGGATCTAGTTGTAGAAACGGAGTGAAGTTACCTTTATCAATTCCCGATTTAATAAAGAAAATTGCGCATAAACTAAAGGCAACGATTGGAATGAGTTTAGCTACAGTAGCAGTCAAGGTAAATATTTTTGAAGTCTTAAGACCAGATATATTCATCAAGCTAAGCAAAATAATTAGGCTCACACTGAGCAAAAGTTCATAAGGTTCAAAGGCTTTAAAAGTGATGACAAAAAGTCTTGCAAATGCTGCTGCCATAGCGGCCCAAGCGATAATGGTTACGACCCATCCCAGAAAACCGACATTAAAGCCTACAAAGTTTCCAAAGGCTGCTTTGGAATATTGGAAAGCTCCGCCGTTTTTATTAAAATAACCTGCAGTTTCTGCCAAGCAGACGGCTAAGAGAATAACGAGGAGGGCAGTTCCAAGCATGACAGCTAGAGAGGCAGGACCAAGTCCTTTATAAATCTTTTGCGGTAGGAGGAAAATCCCTGATCCGATAACGGCATTGATACCGTAGAGGGTTGCACCGGAAAAGCTGAATTTCGCTTTTTCCTGTTCTTGTTCTTGTGCAGTGAGTTTAGTTGCATCCATAATAATGTTTCTCCTTTAGAGATATGGGATCCTTTCCAAGTAAAGATAGAATGGTAACAAGACATCATGGTATCTTTACTTAGTAGGGATGTGGGTCAAACCAGCCCATATAGCAAGGGGAGCACCCTTTGGCTGGTTACTCGAAAACATTATATGCAGCTCAGTTTCCTGAGTCTCTTTTTCCACTATCAGAAGCTGCTCTGCCTCTAGGTTAAGTGCTGGCAGGTTTGTTCCCGTTACCGTCAGATCCTCTAAGGCATAGATAAATTGAATTTCGTCATCTCGGCTAAGCTCTTGCCCATTTGAGATGGCAATCATCTGTCCCTGATAATGGTCGCTGTAGATTAAGTTAAAGTCGGTACAAGTCCCCCGACTTGTGATAGAATCACTCCCTTCAAAGGCGTAGGGAGTAAAGGGAGCTAGAACCGTTTCCTCTTGCCGGCTGGCATTGTGGAGATGGAGTGTGTGGTCCAGGCTCACGAGAATGCGGTGAAAGCCACTGAGGTCAGAAAACTGACTTTCAGCCAACTCCACAGTTGCTGTCGAGAGTCGATAGTCAAAGTTCCGCTTGCCATAGTGGCCAGTTGGCGGGGAAAGATAAAGCTGTTTTGTCTTTCCCCCCGACCAATCGGAAACTTGAAAATCGTTTGCTCTTAAAAGGGTTATATGTGTCATTTTTAATATTTATTAGAACAAACCGCTGATATTGCCGTCTTTGTCAACATCAATCTTTTCGCTGGCTGGTACCTTAGGCAATCCTGGCATGGTCATAATCGCACCAGTCAAAGCAACAATAAAGCCTGCACCAGCAGAAACTTTGAGCTGGCTGATTGTCACAACAAAGTCTTTAGGTGCGCCTAACTTTTTAGCATCGTCTGAGAAAGAGTACTGAGTCTTGGCCATACAGATAGGATAGTTGGAGAAGCCCAGCTCTTCCAGTTGTTTGAGCTCGCGTTTAGCAGCAGGAGTCAGGCGAACACCCTTGCCTCCATAAACCTTAGTAACAATTTTGTTCAGCTTGGTTTCAATAGAGTCCTCTTCATTATATACAAATTGGAAGTGATTGTCTCCTTCGGCCAGTTCCACGACTTTTTCAGCCAATTCTTTACCGCCGGCTCCGCCATTTGCCCAGACATCAGAAATCACGATGTCAACGCCGCGCTTTTGGCAGGCCTCATAAACTGCTTGCAATTCTGCTTCGGTATCCAGCGGGAACTTATTGATGGCAACGACTGCTGGCAATCCATAAACATCTTGAATGTTTTCCAGATGTTTTTCCAAGTTTGGCAGACCATCTACAACGGCTTGGACATTTTCTTCAGCCAGATCACTCTTAGCCACACCGCCGTGCATCTTGAGAGCACGGATGGTAGCAACCAGAACTACAGCCGCTGGACGAAGACCAGATGTACGACACTTGATATCAATGAATTTTTCAGCACCGAGGTCAGCACCAAAACCAGCTTCTGTGACTGCATAGTCGGCATATTTGAGAGCTAGCTTGGTAGCTAGGACACTGTTACAGCCATGAGCAATGTTGGCAAAAGGTCCACCGTGAATCAAGGCTGGTGTGTGTTCCAGTGTTTGAACCAAGTTTGGATGGATGGCGTCTTTGAGCACAGCAGCCATAGCGCCACCAGCTTTCAAGTCCTTGGCAGTTACTGGCTTACCTTCAAAGCTGTAGCCAATGATGATTTTTTCCAAACGGTTCTTGAGGTCAGTGATATTTTCTGACAGACAGAGAATAGCCATAACCTCAGAAGCAACTGTAATGTCAAAACCATCTTCACGTGGAACACCGTTGACTTTACCTTGCAAGCCGTCTACGATGTGGCGCAGTTGCCGGTCATTCATATCCACTGCCCGCTTCCAAGTGATGCGGCGAGAGTCGATGCCTAAGGCATTGCCATGATGGATGTGATTGTCAATGAGGGCCGCCAGCAGGTTGTTGGCAACACCGATGGCATGAAAGTCACCAGTGAAGTGGAGGTTGATGTCCTCCATGGGTACCACCTGAGCGTGTCCACCGCCAGCAGCTCCGCCCTTGATACCAAAGACAGGTCCGAGAGAAGGCTCCCGCAGAGCGATAACGGCTTTTTTACCGATAGCAGCCAAAGCATCGACCAATCCGACAGAGGTAGTGGTCTTGCCTTCTCCGGCTGGTGTCGGAGAAATAGCTGTCACGAGAATCAGTTTGCCGTCTGGCTTGTCTTTTAAGGCTTCCAGTTGGCCGGCACTGATTTTTGCCTTGTAATTTCCATAAAGAGACAAGGCATCTTCAGCAATTCCTAGCTTTTCTGCCACCTCTTTGATGGGCTTCATTTGAACCGAATTCGCAATTTCAATATCTGATAAAACCATATTGTTACCTCTTGAGAAGAGGAAGTCCATTCATGGGAAAGAGTGGACTTCTCTTCCGTTTATCTATTAGACAACTTTCAAAATCTCTTGATAAATTTCATCGGCTAGGACGCAGCCTTTTTGCAGGAGATCTTCACCCTTGCTGCGGTAGTCTGCGACGAATGCTTCATCCTTGACACCTGACAGGTTGATGAGGACATTGAGCCAAGCCCCTTGCAGGCCAGCCTTAAGGTTGAGGGCTGCTACTCCCAGGTCGCTGGCAGCATTGGTATTGGACTTGCCAACAGCCTTTTGAGTTGTTTGCAGGGCAACCAAGATGTCTTCCATCATGCCATAAGGTGACTTGGTCGCTTCCTTGAGGGCTTGCTGCATCGCTTCCCGTCGGGCAGCCTTGTCTTCCTCTGTTTCCTTAGGCATATCAAAGACGGCGGAGACTAGATTGAAGGCTTCAGTGTCCTTGTCAATAGCTGCGAGCAGGCTTTCTTGGAGTCGAGCACTTTCTGCGTGCACTTGAGCAATTTCTGCTTCAAATTCTGCGTATTTTTTCTTACCAAGGGTCAATTCACAGACCATCTTAGTCAGGGAAATACCGTTCGCTGCTGAAAGAGCAGCGGCAGAGCCGCCTCCCGGTGCAGGAGCATCTGAGCCTAGGACTTGGGCAAAGTCTGTCAAACTTAAATCTACTAATTTCATAGTTTTCTGTCCTCCTAGCCCAGCAAATGGTTTTCCAGAACTTGCTTGCCGTAGTCAAAGTCTTCGATTTGCAGATAGTATTCTGCTGCGTCAATCAAAGCCTTAGCTGGTGCCAAGCCAATGACTTCTGAGCCGAGGATTCCAACTCCGTAACGTTTGGCTTCAAAGCGAACAGTTTCAAAGACACGATAGAGTGGGAATTTTTCCAGATTGACCATGTTGATAGAAACCTGAGCAATGTTGCGGTCTTCCAGCATAACGCCGATCGCTTTACAGTACTTGTAACCACCGCTTGATCCACGGATGATTTTGGCAATATTGTTGGCAATTTCCAGATTGTCTGTATCCAAGTTGATGTTGTAGGCGATGAGCGGCATTCTAGCACCGACAGCAGTAACACCTGCAGTTGGGTGAATCTTTCTTTCACCGTAGTCAGGCGCCCAGTCAGGTTCCAAGAGTTTTTCAGGCATGCCTTCAAATTGTCCTTTACGAACCTTAGCCAAGTTCTTACGCTCAGGACGAGTCGCTGCATCTTCATAGAGGAAGATAGGGATACCGAGCTCACGGTTGATTCGCTCAGATACTGTCTTCGCAATTTCTACGCATTCCTCACTTGTGATGTCCTTGATAGGTACAAAAGGCAGGACATCAGTTGCGCCCATACGAGGGTGTTCACCCTGGTGCTTGGTCAAGTCAATATTTTCAGAAGCGTATTTAACCAAACGGAAAGCAACTTCCTGAATGTTTTGGTCATCACCGACCAAGGTAAAGACGCTGCGGTTGTGGCTGGCATCAGAAGAGTGGTCCAAAAGTGTTACGCCTGGCACGCTCTTAGCTACTTCAACTAGACCGTCAATAACCGCTTGATTGCGGCCTTCAGAAAAGTTAGGAATACATTCAACAATTTTTGCCATAAGATATTACCTCGTGATATATATTATTAAAAATTACAAAGTGAATAAAGTGGAACTTCCAGCTGAGCTAGGTGTGAGGCCTAGCTCAGTTCAGAAGTTGGGGGACAAGTTTTTCCTATTCGAACAACTTTTTAACAGATTCTTTGACCAAATCTTCGTCAGTTAAGTATGGAATGGTAATGTGGTCTGTGCCTTGGTGGAGGCGGTTGTACTCGATAGCTGTCTCAATAGCATGCTCATTGCGAGCCCAGTTACGACGTGCAACTCCGCCGATTGTATCCCAAGCGATAGCAGATTTGATGATTTCATCAATACGTTTACTACCGTCTAATACTAAGCCAAAGCCACCGTTGATTGCTTTACCGATACCAGTTCCGCCACCGTTGTGGAGAGCTACCAGACTCATACCACGAGCTGCGTTACCAGCGTAACATTGCACGGCCATGTCGCAAGTAACATTAGAACCGTCCTTGATATTGGAAGTTTCACGGAATGGTGAGTCGGTACCAGATACGTCGTGGTGGTCACGGCCGATCATGACAGGACCAATCTTGCCTTCGCGTACTAATTCATTGAACTTGAGGGCGATATTGACGCGACCCATACAGTCTTGGTAGAGAATCCGAGCCTGAGTTCCAACAACCAACTGGTTCTTTTCTGCATCGCGGATCCAGTTGTAGTTATCGCGGTCTTGGTAGCGCCGGTTAGGGTCAATCACTTCCATAGCTGCGTGGTCAGTAGCGACCAGGTCTTCGTGTTTACCGCTCAGACATACCCAACGGAAAGGACCATAACCATAGTCAAAGAGCATTGGACCCATAATATCTTCTACATAAGATGGCCAGATGAAGCCGTCTTTGTCGTCAAAGCCATTCTTAGAAATTTCCTTGATGCCAGAGTCATAGACTGCCTTCATAAAGGCATTACCGTAATCAAAGAAGTAGGTGCCGTTGCTAGTCAAGGTCTTGATCGCCTTGAAGTGACGTTCCAAGGTTTGGTCAACCAACTTAACAAAGGTTTCCTTGTCTTCAGCTAGGAGGCGAGTCCGTTCTTCAAAGCTGATACCAGCCGGACAGTAGCCGCCGTCATAGACATTGTGGCAAGAAGTTTGGTCAGACAGTAGGTCTACATGGATATTGTTTTCGTTGACATATTCCAATAGGTCTACGATGTTACCATGATAGGCAATGGAAGTTGATTCACCAGCTTCCAGGGCTTTCTGAGCTAGCTCGATTGCTTCTTTTGGACTTTCAGCCAATTGGCTAATCCAGCCTTGGGAGTGGCGAGTTTCAATCCGAGATTGGTCTACTTCAGCTACGATTGCCACAGCTTTAGCAATTTCGGCCGCTTTCCCTTGAGCTCCACTCATGCCACCCAGACCAGAAGAGATGAAGAGTTTGCCAGTCAGATCGCCGTCGTCAGCTACGCCCAGTTTCAAGCGTCCAGCATTGAGGAGGGTGTTGAAAGTACCATGGACGATACCTTGAGGGCCGATGTACATCCAGCCGCCGGCTGTCATTTGACCATAGTTGGTCACACCCATTTCTTCCGCAATTTCCCAGTCCTTCATATTGTCATATTCACCGACCAAGAGGCCGTTGGTGATGATAACACGAGGTGCTTCTGGTTTAGATTTGAAAAGTCCAAGTGGATGGCCAGATTCCACGACCAAGGTTTGATGGTCGGTCATGATTTCCAAGTATTTCTTGATCAGGTTGTACTGCATCCAGTTAGCGCAGACAGATCCAGTTTCCCCATAAGTAACCAATTCATAAGGATAAAGGGCGATTTCAAAGCTCAGGTTGTTGTCAATCATGACCTGCATAGCTTTGGCTGCGGTACAGTTCCCTTTGTACTCATCAATTGGTTTGCCATAGATGCGTTCTTTTGGACGCCAGCGGTAGCCATAAATCCGTCCGCGAGTCTTCAGTTCTTCTAAGAATTCTGGAATCACTTCCTCATGGAATCTCTTTGGAATATAGCGAAGGGCATTTTTAAGAGCAATTTCGGTTTGAGCTTGAGTCAAACGAAAGCCCCGGTCAGGTGCTCGACGGATGCCTTCTTGGAAAACTGTTTTTTCAGGCAGTACATCGTCTAATTTGACGGTCATTGCTGCTGCAATTTCATTTTCGCTAAAGTATGACATGAAAAATCCTCCTTTTAGTCAAGTGTAAAATATCTTTCTCCTACATTCTATAAGACTCCCGTCCATAAAGAGTCAAGAAAATGACAAAAGCAGTAAAAAAAGAGAGGCTCCTATCTTTTGCAAGCTTTTGACTATAATTTGACGATAGTGTATTATGATGAAAAGCAAATATGTCGGAAAATGAAATGGAGGAACAAGCATGACTGCTGATTTACTATTAACTCACTTTAATCAAGTCTTCTGTCCCAAGGATCTTGGCCATCCCCTTTTTGGCGAGGAGATGAAGGAAGCTCAGGTCTTGGAGGACGGCTACATTGCAGTCAAAGACGGCAAAATCCTAGCAGTTGGCAGCGGAGAGCCGGATGCCAGTCTGGTTGGACCAGATACTAAGATCCAGTCTTATGAGGGCAAGATTGCTACACCTGGCTTGATCGACTGTCACACTCACTTGGTCTATGGCGGCAGCCGGGAGCATGAATTTGCTAAGAAATTAGCCGGAGTCCCTTATCTGGAAATTCTTGCCCAAGGCGGCGGTATTCTCAGTACAGTCCGGGCAACGCGAGAAGCTTCTTTTGACACTCTCTACGATAAGTCTAAGAGACTGCTGGACTATATGCTACTGCATGGGGTAACGACTGTTGAGGCCAAGAGTGGCTATGGTTTGGACTGGGAAACAGAGAAGCGCCAGCTGGATGTCGTTGGGGCTCTGGACCGTGACCACGAGATTGACCTCGTTTCTACCTTTATGGCTGCCCACGCCGTTCCACCAGAATACAAGGGACATTCCCAGGAATATCTGGAGCTCATCGTCGAGGAAATGCTTCCTCGGGTAAAGGCAGAAAATCTAGCTGAATTCTGTGATATTTTCTGTGAAAAAGGTGTCTTTACAGCTGACGAGTCACGCTACCTGCTTTCTAAAGCTAAGGAAATGGGCTTCAAGCTTCGTATCCATGCTGATGAAATCGAATCTATCGGTGGAGTAGATGTAGCAGCTGAACTAGGAGCAACTAGTGCAGAGCACTTGATGGTAGCGACCGATGAGGGCATTCGCAAGATGGCAGAAGCCAAGGTTATCGGCAATCTCCTGCCGGCAACTACTTTCAGTCTGATGGAAGATACCTATGCACCAGCCCGCAAGATGCTGGAAGCTGGTATGGCCATCACTCTGACCACAGACAGCAATCCAGGCTCTTGTCCGACAGCTAATCTGCAGTTCGTCATGCAGCTGGGCTGCTTTATGATGCGTCTGACGCCAGTAGAAGTTCTCAACGCTGTAACCATCAATGCGGCCTATTCAGTTAACCGTCAAGATAAGATTGGCAGCTTTGATACTGGCAAGCAGGCGGACATTACTATCCTAGACGCTAAGAATATTGACTATCCACTCTATTTCTTTGCGACTAACCTGACCCATCAGGTCTACAAGGCTGGAAAACTGGTCGTCGATCAAGGAAGAATTGTCTAGCCTCTCTAAAAACGAATCGTATTTTTCGGACTCTCTCTGGTGACAGGGAGAGTTTTCTTTATATCAAAACTTTCCCTTGCCATTCTGCTGGAAGTCTGCTATAATAGTTATTTGTGAGCAAACCTCACTTACCCCTTGCAAAGTCTTGGGGTCATTAGACCAAAAGGAGGAAAAATCAATGGCTAAATACGAAATTCTTTATATTATTCGTCCAAACATTGAAGAAGAAGCTAAAAACGCTTTGGTAGCACGCTTTGACTCTATCTTGACTGACAATGGTGCAACTGTTGTTGAATCAAAAGACTGGGAAAAACGTCGTCTTGCATACGAAATCCAAGATTTCCGTGAAGGACTTTACCACATCGTTAACATTGAAGCAAACGACGATGCAGCTCTTAAAGAGTTTGACCGTCTTTCAAAAATCAACGCTGACATTCTTCGTCACATGATCGTCAAACTTGACGCTTAAGAAGGTAGACTATGATTAATAACGTTGTACTGGTGGGTCGCATGACCCGTGATGCCGAGCTTCGCTATACTCCGCAGAACCAAGCGGTCGCAACATTTACTCTGGCTGTCAATCGCAACTTTAAAAATCAAAGTGGCGAGCGAGAAGCGGACTTTATTAATGTTGTCATCTGGCGCCAGCAGGCAGAAAATCTTGCAAACTGGGCTAAAAAAGGAGCCCTGATCGGAATTACAGGTCGTATTCAAACGCGTAACTACGAGAATCAGCAAGGCCAGCGTGTCTATGTCACAGAAGTTGTTGCGGACAATTTCCAACTCTTGGAAAGTCGCTCTAATCGTGAAGGTCAGTCATCTGGCGGTTACGGTGGGAACAGCTTCGGCGGCAGCTCTGCTCCAAGTTATGGCAGTGCAGACTCGTCTAACCAAGTACCGAACTTTTCTCGTGATGAGAGCCCATTTGGCAATTCTAACCCGATGGATATCTCAGACGACGATCTACCTTTCTAAGGACCGAATCTAACTATAATATAAAGGAGAAAACACATGGCTCAACAACGTCGTGGCGGATTCAAACGCCGTAAAAAAGTTGATTACATCGCAGCGAACAAAATTGAATATGTTGATTACAAAGATACTGAGCTTCTTAGCCGTTTCGTTTCAGAACGTGGGAAAATCCTTCCTCGTCGTGTAACAGGAACTTCAGCTAAAAACCAACGTAAAGTAACAACAGCTATCAAACGCGCTCGCGTAATGGCTTTGATGCCTTTCGTAAATGAAGACTAATTAGATTCCCTGCCTCGGCAGGGATTTTTTAGATAATAGAAGAATTGTATAATAAAAAGACAGTTTGATTTGAACTGTCTTTTTAAGTATTTAAAGATTTCTTATCTCGTTGGTCCCATAGTCGCGCTCTTGATGTTGAAGCGTTTTTTGAGATAGAAGCGCAGGGCTAGGGTAATAGCACCGACAATAGCAACTACGATATTGGACAGGCGGGGGTTGAGGAATTCAGGCAGGAGACTGGTCAGGACGATGGACATGCTCCAGAGGAGAATAGCCGCTGCCATGGTAAGGATGGATTTGAGCAGCTTAGGGCGCTGACTGCGGTCCTTATCTGGTCCGTAGAAACGGTAGATAAAGTGGTAGAGGGCATAGAAAGAAAGGCCGCCGACGATGCTTCCAAGAACGAGAGTCGTCAGTCCATAGACAGATGGCTGAGAGGAAGCCAGATTGACGATTGAGGTAAGGAGGGTAAAGAAACCAAAGATAAAGAGGACAGAGTCCAGCATCATCCATTTAGGATCGTCATTTTCCTTTGGATGATCGGCATCATAGCGCTCTTTTGCGGTCAGAGAAGCTGCCCAAGTGGTTGGGGCTCCGTAGAGGCCGCGAGCTGTGATTCCCTTGGTTTGATTTTCCAGGATTTCCGGCAGAATGCCTTCTAATATGGTCTGGATTTCCTGATCAGATTTGCCGTCTTGTAAGAGCTGGTTAGTCGCGATATGGATAAATTCTTTGTTTTTTTTGCTGAGTTTGTCGAGGGATACTTGTGACATAGGCGTTCTTTCTAAAGGTTAAAATAGTTTTTTGTGCATGAGATAGGCCATGACCGAAGCACTCATGGCAAAGGCGATGAACATGATAATCCAGAAGGCATGTGGTTCACCGTTGAGAGGCAGTTCGTTATTTTTGAAGTTCATCCCATAGGCCGAGAAAATCATGGTCGGAATCGACATGACAATGGTCACCAGAGCCAAGGCTTTCATGATATTGTTCTGGTTATTAGAAATGATAGAGGCAAAGGTCTCAGTCATACTGTGGAGGATGTTGCCGTAGATATCAGCCATCTCAATGGCCTGCTGGGTCTCAATCAAGGTATCTTCCAGCAAGTCCTCGTCTTCCAGATATTTCTTGATATTACTAGTAGAGCTGGTCAGCTTCTTAATCACGCGCTCATTTGTCTTAAGGGAGGCCTTGAAATAGACGATGGTCTTTTCCAACTCCATGAGCTCAATCAGTTCTTCATTTCGCGTGGACTTGTGCAGTTGACTTTCAATCTGCTCACTCTTGCGGTCAATGGAGCGCAGGGCTGTCAGATACAGCTCGGCATTGTGGTAGAGAATCTGAAAGATGAAACGTGACTTCATAAAAGTATAGAAGTTGCGCAGGCGCCTATGAATGAAGATGTCCAGCAGAGGTAATTTTTCCAAACAAGTGGTAATAATAGCCTCTTCCGTGATGATAATACCAAGGGGGATCGTGACATAGTAAGTCTGGTTATTCCGCTCCTCAGTGATGGGCACGTCAACGATGATCAGTGTATACTCATCCTCGATCGTAAGTCGGGACATCTCTTCTGCATCGAGCGGCGCTCGCAGGTCAGTGATGTCAATGCCAAAGGCGTTGGCGATTTCGATTGATTCGCTCTGGGAAGGATTGACAAGATTGATCCAAGTGCCCGATTCGAGCGCATCAATCTCTTTGAATTCTGTCGTAGTAGATAAAAAGACTTGCTTCATGATCTTTTTCCTTTCCAGAGTGTTTTTTGCATACCGTACTATTATACTACAAATTCGGGCTTTTGGGGCAAAAGTTTGCAGAAAAATTTGTTATAATGGAGAAGGTTTATAAGTGAAACGAGGTCAAGATGCAAGATAAAATTGTGATTCATGGAGCGCGAGCTCATAATTTAAAAAATATTGATGTAGAAATTCCGCGGGACAAGCTAGTCGTGGTGACGGGGTTGTCTGGTTCAGGCAAGTCCAGTCTGGCTTTTGACACCCTCTATGCCGAGGGGCAGCGCCGCTATGTGGAGAGCCTGTCGGCCTATGCTCGGCAGTTTTTGGGCAATATGGAAAAGCCGGATGTGGACTCGATTGATGGTCTCAGCCCGGCTATTTCCATCGACCAGAAGACGACCAGTAAAAATCCCCGCTCAACGGTGGGAACTGCAACCGAAATCAATGACTACTTGCGCCTGCTCTATGCTCGTGTTGGAACGCCATACTGTATCAACGGTCATGGAGCTATTAAGGCTTCGTCTGTTGAGCAGATTGTTGACAAGGTCTTGGAATTGCCAGAGCGTCAGCGGCTGCAGATATTAGCCCCGGTCATCCGCAAGAAAAAGGGCCAGCATAAGACCGTTTTTGATAAGATTCAGAAGGACGGTTATGTCCGTGTGCGCGTGGATGGCGATATTTACGATGTGACGGAAGTGCCAGAGCTTTCTAAGAGCAAGCAGCATGATATTGAGGTCGTAGTAGACAGAATTGTTATCAAGGAAGGGGTGCGCAGCCGCCTCTTTGACTCGGTCGAAGCTGCTCTGCGGATTGCTGAGGGCTATGTGGTGATTGATACTATGGACGGCCAAGAGCTTCTCTTTTCTGAGCATTATGCCTGTCCAGTCTGTGGCTTTACAGTCCCAGAACTAGAGCCACGACTCTTCTCTTTCAATGCGCCCTTTGGCTCCTGCCCGGACTGTGATGGTCTGGGAGTTAAGCTGGAGGTGGATCTAGATGTGGTTGTGCCAGAAGCTGGCAAGACCTTGCGCGAAGGAGCACTAGCGCCTTGGAATCCCATCTCCTCCAACTACTATCCACAGATGCTGGAGCAGGCCATGGCAGCCTTTGGTATTGATATGGACAAGCCATTTGAGGAGCTGACGGAGGAAGAAAAGCAGCTGATTTTCTTCGGCTCAGATGGGCGAGAGTTCCATTTCCACTATGAAAATGAATTTGGCGGTGTGCGCGATATTGATATTCCTTTTGAGGGGGTTGTCACCAATATCAACCGTCGCTACCATGAGACCAATAGTGATTTTACTCGGACGCAGATGCGGGCTTATATGAATGAGCTGACTTGTGCGGCTTGCCATGGTTATCGACTCAGCCCTCAGGCCTTGTCTGTCAAGGTTGGTGGCGAAGATGGCTTGCATATCGGTGAGATTTCAGACTTGTCCATCGCAGATCATTTGGTCCAGTTGGACAAGCTTAGCTTGACTGAAAATGAAGCTACGATTGCGCGCCCTATTCTCAAAGAAATTCACGACCGCCTGACCTTCCTCAATAACGTTGGCCTCAATTACCTGACTTTGTCTCGCTCGGCAGGAACTCTATCAGGAGGCGAGAGCCAGCGGATTCGCTTGGCGACTCAGATTGGTTCTAACTTGAGTGGGGTCCTCTATATCCTGGACGAGCCCTCTATTGGCTTGCACCAGCGTGACAATGACCGCCTAATTGCCAGCCTCAAGAAGATGCGTGACCTGGGCAATACTCTCATCGTGGTTGAGCATGATGAGGATACCATGCGAGAGGCTGACTGGCTGATTGATGTGGGACCAGGAGCTGGTGTTTTCGGCGGTGAAATCGTCGCAGCCGGCACTCCTGCACAAGTGGCTAAGAGCAAGAAATCCATCACAGGCCAATACCTGTCAGGTAAGCGCGAGATCCCAGTACCATTGGAACGCCGTGTAGGCAATGGCCGCTTTATCGAAGTGACAGGTGCTCAGGAAAATAACCTGCAGAATATCACGGCCAGATTCCCCTTGGGCAAATTCATCGCTGTGACAGGAGTTTCTGGGTCTGGCAAGTCAACACTGGTCAACTCTATTCTTAAAAAAGCCATCGCCCAAAAACTCAACCGCAACTCTGCTAAGCCAGGTAAGTTCAAGAAAATCAGCGGCATTGAGCATGTGGACAGACTGATTGATATTGACCAAAGTCCGATTGGTCGGACACCGCGCTCTAATCCGGCCACTTATACTGGAGTCTTTGACGATATTCGCGATCTGTTTGCCAAGACCAATGAAGCCAAGATTCGCGGCTACAAGAAGGGCCGTTTCAGCTTTAACGTCAAGGGCGGTCGCTGTGAGGCCTGCTCGGGTGATGGGATTATCAAGATTGAGATGCACTTCCTGCCTGACGTCTATGTGGCCTGCGAGGTCTGTCACGGCACTCGCTATAATAGCGAAACTCTGGAAGTCCACTACAAGGAGAAGAATATCGCTCAGGTTCTGGACATGACGGTCAATGATGCGGTAGAGTTCTTCCAGCACATTCCCAAGATTGCCCGCAAACTCCAGACTATCAAGGATGTGGGACTAGGCTATGTGACTCTAGGGCAGCCAGCCACAACCTTGTCAGGTGGTGAAGCTCAGCGGATGAAACTGGCCAGCGAACTTCACAAGCGCTCGACTGGTAAGTCCTTCTATATCTTGGATGAGCCGACCACGGGTCTGCATTCTGAAGATATTGCCAAGCTCCTTCAAGTGCTATCACGCTTTGTGGACGATGGCAATACAGTCCTCGTTATCGAGCACAATTTGGATGTTATCAAGACAGCTGACCATATCATTGATTTGGGACCGGAAGGCGGTGTCGGTGGCGGTACGATTATTGCGACGGGGACACCGGAAGAAGTCGCAGCTAATCCAGCCAGCTATACCGGTCAATATTTGAAAGGCAAGCTGCACGTAAAATAATTCATCAAATCCCTGTTTGATATTAAAAACAGGGATTTTTCATGTCAGAGAATGCTCGTTGGATTCTAATTCCTGGATAAGGTTTGTCAAAAAATGTCCTATTTGACTGGTTTTTTGATATAATAAGCTTAGTTATTTCACGGAGGTGCCTCATGTTATCAAGAGTTGAAAAGTTTGAAGCAGCATTGGCTCAGACAGACTGCGATGCTGTTTTAGTAACCAATCTGAAAAATATTTACTACCTGACTGGTTTCAGCGGGACAGAAGCGACAGTTTTCATCAGCAAAACACGTCGGATTTTCCTAACGGATGCGCGCTATACGCTGATTGCCAAGGGAGTAGTCCAAGGTTTTGATATTGTCGAAACACGCGACGCGATTGGTGAGATTGTCAAGATTATTGCGGATGACAAGCTGCAAAAAATCGGTTTTGATGACGAGATTTCCTATGCCTACTTCAAGATGCTGGAAAGTGTCTTCTCGGCCTACGAACTAGTTCCCATGACGGGCTTTATTGAAAATCTGCGCATGATTAAGGATGCTCAGGAAATCGCGACCACTCGCAAGGCCTGTCAGATTTCTGATCAAGCCTTCCTAGATGTACTGGACTTTATCAAGCCTGGTGAGACGACAGAGCTGGCTGTCATGAACTTTTTAGATGCCCGTATGCGCCAGCTAGGTGCTTCAGGTGCCTCTTTTGACTTCATCATCGCTTCGGGCTACCGCTCTGCTATGCCGCATGGTGTGGCTAGTGACAAGGTTATTCAAAAGGGTGAAACCCTGACCATGGACTTTGGCTGCTACTACAATCACTATGTCAGCGATATGACGCGGACTGTTCATGTAGGGCAGGTGACGGATGAGGAACGGGAGATTTATGATATCGTCCTGCGCAGCAATCAAGCCCTGATAGAAGCAGCCAAGGCTGGTCTTAGCCGAATTGATTTTGACCGGATTCCGCGCCATATTATTAACGATGCTGGCTACGGTCCTTACTTTAGCCATGGGATTGGTCACGGTATCGGCCTGGACATCCATGAGATACCTTACTTCGGCAAGTCAGAAGAGCCGATTGAGGCGGGCATGGTCCTGACTGATGAGCCAGGTATCTATCTGGATGGCAAATACGGCGTCCGCATCGAAGACGATCTCCTCATCACAGAAACAGGCTGCGAAGTCCTAACTCTTGCGCCGAAAGAGTTGATTGTTATTTGAGAATTATCAGGCTTTATGATAGAATAAGTAGAAATATAATTTTAAAAAGAGGTAATATAGAATGATTGAAGCAAGTAAGCTGAAAGCTGGAATGACCTTCGAAACAGCTGATGGAAAACTCATCCGCGTTTTGGAAGCGAGCCACCACAAACCAGGTAAGGGAAATACGATTATGCGTATGAAATTGCGTGACGTTCGTACTGGTTCTACATTTGACACAAGCTACCGCCCAGAAGAAAAATTTGAACAAGCCATTATTGAAACTGTTCCAGCTCAATACTTGTACCAAATGGATGACACTGCTTATTTCATGAATACTGAGACTTATGATCAATATGAAATTCCAGTAGTCAATGTAGAAGAAGAATTGAAATTCATCCTTGAAAACTCTGATGTGAAAATCCAGTTCTATGGAACAGAAGTGATTGGTGTGACAGTACCGACAACAGTTGAATTGGTCGTGACAGATACTCAGCCGTCTATCAAGGGTGCTACTGTTACCGGATCTGGTAAGCCAGCGACACTTGAGACAGGTCTTGTTGTCAACGTACCAGACTTCATTGAAGTTGGACAAAAATTAATCATCAACACTGCAGAAGGAACTTACGTTTCTCGCGCATAATATAGAAGAGGTAATAACTATGGCAGCTGAACAATTAGGTGAAATCGTCATTGCGCCACGTGTTTTGGAAAAAATTATTGCCATTGCAACGGCAAAGGTAGAAGGTGTTTATTCCTTCGCAAATAAGAGTATGTCAGACAGTCTTTCCATGCGCTCACTCGGTCGCGGAGTATCGCTTCATACCGATGAGACAGGTGATGTGACTGTAGACATCTACCTGTATTTGGAATACGGTGTCAGCGTTCCGACTGTTGCAGTAGCGATCCAGAAAGCTGTAAAAAGCGCTGTTTTTGATATGGCTGAGGTAGAGCTGTCTGCGGTCAATATCCATGTAGCAGGCATTGTTCCAGAAAAGGCACCGAAGCCAGATTTGAAAGATCTATTTGATGAGGATTTCCTCAATGACTGATATACTGTTGGAATCCAGAAGAGGTCTGCGCCAGCGGGCTTTTCAGGCCCTGATGAGCCTAGAGTATGAAGGGGATCTTGTAGAAGCTTGCCGCTTTGCCTATTCTTATGATAAGGACGAAGAGACAGATAAAGCGGCGGAAGCTGATATTCCAGCCTTCTTGCTCAATCTGGTCTCTGGTGTGGTCCAGTCCAAGGACGACTTAGACAAGAAAATTGCCCAGCACCTCAAAAAGGGCTGGACAGTGGATCGTCTGACGCTGGTAGAGAAAAATATCCTGCGTCTGGGGATTTTTGAGATTACAGAGTTTGACACTCCACAGCTGGTAGCAGTCAACGAAGCCATTGAGCTTTCCAAGCAATTCTCTGACGAAAAGTCCAGTAAGTTCATTAATGGGATTTTGAGTCAATTTATCGTTGAATAATAATGAAGGTCGAGACAAGTGTCTTGGCCTTTTTGCTTATTAATTGTTGTTTTAATCGCAAATAGCTTATCCTTATCAAATCATCAAAATCCGCTCAGAGAGCATGAAGTATCTGAGTGAGAAAAACTCTTCTTGAAAGCCTTTACAAGTTTAAAAAGAATCGGTATAATAAATACAGAAAACGTTTGCATAGATGTTCTCTATAAGAAAAAATAAAGGAGTTTTCTGTTTATGAAAAATAACGATCATCTACAGTCTCGGATGGGCGAAAAGCGTCATTATTTCGGCATCCGTCGCTTAAAAGTAGGAGTAGCCTCTGTTGTCATTGCCTCAGGTTTCCTACTGGGGAATGCCCAATTAGTCCGAGCGGATGAGGCGAGCACAGCTACCAGCCCAGCAACAGAAGCAGTCTCTGATACAAATGCGGCAGCCCAACCTAAGTCAGCAGATGAGGGAAAAACTGGAGAGGCAGATAGTTCAGGAGCGGGGGCTTCAGAGCAGGCAGCTCCAACTGGTGTAGTGGCAGATCAAGCTCCAGCTAGTGCAGGTTCAGAAGCAGTTGGTCAAGAAGCTGGGAATCCAAGTGAAAAAGACAAGCAAGAACCAGTTAGTCAGCCGCAAGCTTCGGCGAAAGACGCTATCGAAGAAGGCAATATCCGCTTTCATTTCAAAACCTTGCCGTCACAAAATCTAGACAGCTTGGGCTTGTGGACTTGGGACGATGTTGAGACGCCTTCTAGTCAAAAGGGAGCTTGGCCAACCGGAGCAACTAGCTTTGCGACTGCTAAAGAAGATGACTACGGCTATTATCTTGATGTTAAAATGGCTGAGAAAAGAAGCAAAATCAGCCTTCTCATCAATAATACAGCAGGGCAAAATATCACCGGTGATAAGACAGTTGAACTACTCAGTCCTCAGATGAATGAGATTTGGTTTGACACAGACTATCAACCTCATACTTATGAGCCTTTGAAAAAAGGGATGGTACGAATCAACTACTATCGTACAGACGGCCAGTATGATAAGAAGTCACTCTGGCTCTGGGGAGATGTCCAAAACCCGAGCAAGAATTGGCCTGACGGAGTGGATTTTGAAAATACCGGGAAATATGGCCGCTATGTAGATGTTCCTTTGAAAGAAGCTGCAAAGACGATTGGCTTTTTGCTTTTAGACGAAAGCAAATCAGGAGATGATGTGAAGATTCAAAATCAGGATTATAATTTCGCGAATTTGGAGAAAAACAGCCAAATTTTCTTGCGTGATGCGGATCCGACAGTTTATACTAACCCTTACTTCGTCAACGATATTCGCATGACGGGAGCCCAGCATATAGGCTTGACCGAGATTGAAGCCAGCTTTTCTACCTTAGAAAGTGCTAAAAAAGAAGACATTTTAAAGAACTTAAAGATTACAGACAAAGATGGCCATGAAGTCGTTGTTAAAGATGTGGTTCTGGATCCTAAGACCAAAAGTGCCAAATTCATCGGTGATTTTAACCAAGCCCAGTCACCTTACCTTATCAAATATGGCAATGATCAATTCAAAACCAGCATGAACTGGCAGCTGAAGGATAGTATCTATAAGTATGATGGTGATTTGGGAGCGCGTGTTTCTCAAGCGGGCAAACAAGTGGATGTAACCTTCTGGTCTCCAAGTGCCGACCAAGTTGAATTGGTAGTCTATGACAAAGAGGATCAGAACAAGGTCATTGGTCGCCTGGCTATGGAAAAAGGTGAATCTGGCACATGGACTGGCAGCTTGACCCCTGAGAGCGGTCTGGGGATTTCTGACTATCGAGGGTATTTCTATCATTATGAAATTACTCGCGGTGGCAAAAAGGTTCTTGTGCTGGATCCTTATGCCAAGTCTTTAGCTGCTTGGAACAGTGACGATGCGGACAAGGGGGATGCCTACAAGATTGCCAAGGCAGCCTTTGTAGATCCAAGTGAATATGGACCGAAAGACCTGACCTATGCTACTATTCCGAACTTTAAGAAGCGAGAAGATGCCTTGATTTATGAGGCGCACGTTCGTGATTTCACCTCTGATCCAGCTATCTCAAAGGATTTGAAATCTCAATTTGGAACCTTCTCAGCTTTCATTGAGAAATTAGATTATTTGAAAGACTTAGGAGTGACCCACGTTCAGCTCTTGCCCGTTTTGAGTTATTATTTTGTAAATGAGCTGAAAAATGCTGAGCGCATGGACAAGTACGCTTCTAGCAACAGCAACTATAACTGGGGCTATGACCCGCAAAACTACTTCTCGCTGACAGGTATGTACTCCAGTGCACCGACAGATCCAGCCAAGCGCATTGAGGAATTTAAAAACCTTGTCAATGAAATTCACAAGCGTGGCATGGGCGTTATCCTGGATGTGGTCTATAATCATACGGCCAAGACCTCAATCTTTGAAGATTTGGAGCCCAATTACTACCACTTTATGGATGCGGATGGTACACCGAGATCAAGCTTTGGTGGCGGCCGCTTGGGTACTACTCACTATATGAGCAGACGGGTCTTGGTGGATTCAATCAAGTACCTGACAGAGCAGTACAAGGTAGATGGCTTCCGCTTTGATATGATGGGAGACCACGATGCTGAGTCCATTCAAAAAGCCTTTGAAGAAGCTAAAAAGCTCAATCCAAATCTCATTATGCTGGGTGAGGGCTGGAAGACTTATGCAGGTGATGAAAATAAAGCTGTCCAGCCTGCTGACCAATCTTGGATGAAGTCAACAGACACGGTAGCGGTCTTCTCAGATGATATTCGCAATACCTTGAAATCAGGTTATCCAAATGAAGGAACACCAGCCTTTATCACCGGTGGCAAACGCAGTGTGGATAATGTCTTCAAAAACATCAAGGCGCAACCAACCAATTTTGAGGCGGATAGCCCAGGGGATGTGATCCAATACATCGCAGCCCATGATAATCTGACGCTCTTTGATATCATTGCCCAGTCGATCAAGAAAGATCCGGCAGTGGCTGCCAATTATCAAGAGATTCATCGTCGCCTACGTCTGGGAAATCTGATGATTCTGACTTCGCAAGGGACACCATTTATCCACTCTGGTCAAGAGTACGGCCGGACCAAGCAATTCCGTGATCCTGCCTATAAATATCCTGTCTCAGAAGACAAGGTTCCAAACAAAGCGCATTTGTTGACCAATGAGGACGGGACACCGTTTGACTATCCGTATTTCATTCATGATTCTTATGATTCGAGCGACGCGGTCAACCATTTTGACTGGACCAAGGCGACTGATTCGGAGAAGTTCCCTGAAAATGCCAAGAGTCGTGCCTATATGAAAGGCTTGATTGCCTTGCGGAAATCAACGGATGCTTTTACCCGCAGTTCCAAAGATGAAGTGGAGCAAAATGTGACCCTCATCACCCAGCCTGGCAAGGATGGAGTTGAGAAAGAAGACCTTGTGCTCGGCTACCAAGTGGTTGCGTCAAATGGCGATATTTATGCTGTCTTTGTCAATGCGGACACCAAGGAACGACAATTCAACTTTGGTGAAGCCTACAAGCATCTAGTAGGTGCAGAGGTTGTAGCAGACGGCAATACCGCAGGATTGACTGCCATTGCTGATCCAGCAGGTGTCACCAGAAACAGCAATGGTTTAGCCCTAGCTCCGCTCACAGCGACTATTTTGCGACTTCGAAAAGTGAACCCAGCTCAGGAAGA
The DNA here is from genome assembly GCF_030439905.1 of Streptococcus sp. SN3. Taxonomy (NCBI): domain Bacteria; kingdom Bacillati; phylum Bacillota; class Bacilli; order Lactobacillales; family Streptococcaceae; genus Streptococcus; species Streptococcus sp. SN3. Next base: position 317,033 of record NZ_JAQFJF010000002.1, on the reverse strand, counting down.
AAAATCCCAAGCTCCAGCAGCTCAAAAAGAGCAGCTGTCTACCCCTTCTGTAGCCAATGCTCAGCTTCAGGCTATATCCTTGGATGGGCAAAAACCTCAGGCTTCAGAAGTAAAAGAAGCGGCTAGCCAAACAGAAAAAACCTTGCCAAAAACGGGAACAAGCACTTCCCTACTGGCACTTTTAGGTGGCTTCCTTGCTTTTCTAGCCGGTCTCTTAACCTTTAGAAAGAAAGAGTAGTAATTTGATTAATGCCCTGTGAGAAATTTTTAGACTATGGCTAATAAAGACGACTTCCAATAATGGAGGTCGTCTTTGCTTGCTTATATCTGTGTTAAACACTCTTACCAGGTAAGAGACTGACTGGCAGGAAATAGCCAGTCGTTTGGACTTCTTGACCGGCAATTTTTTTGAGGAGTAGGTCTACAGAGAGACGGGCGATATCTTTCAGTGGCTGCTTGATCGTTGCCAGCTGTGGGTAGTAGTTCTCCACAAAGTAGGTGCCATCGTAGCCAATAATTTTCAAATCTTCAGGAATCTGGATGTCCAGCTCCTGAGCGACTTTCATAATTAAGATGGCTGTCAAATCATCTGAAGTAAAAATAGCATCGGGTTTAGTTTGACTCAGGATTTGCTTGATTTCCATTTCCTTTCGGACGGGAGAAAAATCACTGGAAACATTGATAATAGGTGCGTCCGGCAGGACGGAAGCAAAGCCAGCATGTCGCAGGCCGGTTGGTGAGTTGGAATTGTCATTGCCAGTAATCATGATGATGTTTTGCGCTCCGGCCTTGATCAAGGTCTGAGCTGCCAGCACTCCGCCTCCGTAGTTGTCTGAGGAGACAACTGGAATATCCGGCGAGAGATTGCGGTCAAAGGCAATGATTGGAGCTGTCACGCGATTGTAGTCCTCGATGCCTAGATTGTGGCTGCCAGAAATGATGCCGTCCACCTGATTGGCTTCCAGCATCTCAAGGTATTCACGCTCCTTGTCTGAGTCATGCTCACTATTGCAGATGATAGCTTTATAGCCTTGTTTAAAGAGCTCATGCTCCAGCTTGTCAATTAATTCTGCGTAAAAGACATTGCTGATATTAGGGAAAATGAGGCCAATTAGCTTGGCTGATTTTCCTTGGAGGCTGCGCGCCAGATTGTTGGGCTTGTAGGCCAATTCTCGCATGGCTGCCTCAACCTTAGAGATCGTTTTGTCGGATAAGTAGCCTTTTCTGTTGATGACGCGGGAAACAGTTGTGGGGCTGACTCCTGCTAGTTTTGCTACATCAGTTAGCTTTGCGACCATAATCTAATTCATAGTAAGTACCGGTTGGATTGCCCGTAGTAATAGCAATACCTGTTTGGTCTTCTCTCGGGAAGACACGGCCGGAAAATACTTTCTCTCCTTTATTGATGAAAATTTCAAAAATCGATTTATCGATGAAGATAGTAGCGCTCGTTGCTTCTTTGTCAATATCACAGCTTCGGCTGGTTCCAAAGTCCAGAGCGAATGGCTCACCCGCTTGACTGCGGTTAACGGTCACTTGACCTGCCTTGAGGTCAAAATTGATGCGTAGGCCCTTGCCATCCTTGTCCGCAAAGAGGACGATTTCATGCTTGGTGTCCGCAGCAAGCTTCAGTTCTAGTTCGTAGCTGTTCTTGCTTTCTGCCAAAGCAGTGAAAGGCTGTTCATCTGTTCGCAAGTTCTTGATAGCAGGCACTGGGTATTGATAGAGTTTTCCGTCTTTCAGACTTAATTCCTTGACGAGGGAGAAGGCACCTTGATGGTCGAAGCGGTCAGATGGGTATTCCACATCAGGCAAGCCCAGCCAGCTGACAGCGAGTGCACGACCGTCAGGCGCGTTAAAGGCTTGGGTCGCGTAGCAGTCGAAGCCATAGTCCAGATTTTGGATAGGACTAGGATTAATCAAAGTAGCGTTACTTGTGTCAAACGATTGACCTATTTTATACATGTTTGGATAAATGTTGCCATAATCTAGTACATCCTTAGACAAGCCTTGAGGGCAATAGAGCAGGATTGGCTGGTCGTTGATAAAGACTAGATTAGGACACTCCATCATATAGGCTGTCTTGTCATTGGCGAAGTCCAAATTGCTGACGACTTCCCAGTTGGTATAGTCGTTATCAACAGCCTTGTAAAGCTTGACATAGCCTTGTTTGTTTAGATTTTGCCCACCGACAATGGCATAGAATTGCCCTTTGTAATTGAAAATCTGTGGATCGCGGAAGTGGTCGGTTGCTTCAGCAGGCTGCTCAATCAAAACCTTGTCAATTTTTTCGAGATTGCCTGATTTGTCTAACAAGGCACCGATTTGATAAGGATGACGCACCCAATTCTCATCACGAACATTGCCAGTGTAGAAGAGAAAGAGCTTGTCGTCAAACTGCATGGCAGAGCCAGAGTAGGCACCGTGGCTGTCCAGAGGAGTATCTGGCAACACCCGAAGGCCAGTTTCCTTGAAGTGGACTAGGTCATCGCTTTCCATCTGGACCCAGCACTTGAGGCCGTGAGCTGCTCCGAAAGGAAAGTTTTGGTAGAAAACTACCCACTTGCCGTCAAAATAAGAAAAGCCATTGGGGTCATTGAGCAGACCAGTCTGAGGCTCCACATGGTAGTTAGCCCGCCAAGGAGATTTAGCGATGTTTTCTTTGATGCGCTGTAGCTCTTCCTGAGTCCAGTCTTCATAGCGTTTGTAGCGTTTTTCAGTCGTCCAAGCCAATCTTTTGTCCTCCGAATCATATTATTTCTTATTACTATAGTAAACGTTTTCCGATGAAAAATCAACATTTAACAGTGAAAAAATATTTTTTCTGCAAAACGCTTGACATATTTTTGAATCATGGTAAAATAATATTCGTAAAGGTGATAAAATCGCTTTCAAAAAAGTTAAAAATATTTATAAGGAGATTTTTGCAAATGAATAATACTGACATTGCAAAAAAAGTCATCGAAGCCCTTGGCGGACGTGAGAATGTAAACAGTGTGGCTCACTGTGCGACTCGCTTGCGCGTGATGGTTAAAGATGAAGGTAAAATCGACAAAAATACTGTCGAAAATCTGGAAAAAGTTCAGGGTGCCTTCTTTAACTCAGGTCAGTACCAGATTATCTTTGGTACCGGTACGGTTAATAAAATCTATGACGAAGTTGTAGCCTTAGGATTGCCAACTTCATCAAAAGATGACATGAAAGCAGAAGCTGCTAAGCAAGGAAACTGGTTCCAACGTGCCATCCGTACATTTGGTGATGTATTTGTACCAATTCTTCCAGCTATTGTTGCGACAGGACTTTTCATGGGAGTTCGTGGAGCAATTGCTCAGGATCAAGTTTTAGCTTTGTTTGGTACTACTGCGGATGCTTTCAAAGCAACTGACTTCTATACTTATACAGTAGTCTTAACTGATACTGCCTTCGCTTTTTTCCCTGCTTTGATTTGCTGGTCGGCTTTTAGAGTTTTTGGCGGAAACCCAATCATTGGTTTGGTTCTTGGTCTAATGATGGTTAACTCAGCACTTCCAAATGCTTGGGAGGTAGCTGGTCAGGCTACTAAATTTGCTGTTGATCCTTCTAAGGACATTTTAGACAAAATTGCTAATATGGATGTTCTAGGAAGTTTGAAATTTACCAGCGAAGTTACAGCAACAAAAGTTCACCCAATTTACTTCTTTGGTTTTATTCCAGTAGTTGGCTACCAAAACTCTGTGCTTCCAGCCTTCTTTGTAGGTTTGTTTGGTGCAAAATTTGAAAAATGGCTGCACAAGAAAATTCCAGATGTTTTGGATCTTCTTCTTGTTCCATTCCTTACTTTCCTTGTCATGTCTATTCTGGGACTCTTTGTGATTGGTCCAGTCTTCCACATTGTAGAGTCATATGTTTTAAATGGAACAGAGTTCCTTCTTAGCCTTCCGTTTGGTCTTGCTGGATTGATTATCGGTGCTGTGCATCAGCTGATTGTCGTAACTGGTGTTCATCACATCTTCAACTTACTAGAATCTCAGTTGGTATCTCAAACTGGGAAAGATCCATTTAATGCGATTATCACTGCTGCTATGACAGCTCAAGCTGGTGCGACTTTGGCTGTAGCTGTGAAGACAAAATCTAAAAAACTCAAGGCTCTTGCTTTCCCAGCAGCACTTTCTGCAGGATTGGGTATTACTGAGCCAGCTATCTTCGGGGTTAACTTGCGCTTTGTTAAACCTTTTGTAATTGGACTGGGTGCTGGTGCCGTTGGTGGTTGGTTAGCTTCTATTATGGGGCTTGCAGGTACAAGTTTCGGTATCACAATTATTCCAGGTACTCTCCTTTACCTGAATGGTCAATTGTTGCAATATATCTTTATGGTTGTTTTGACAACTGGTTTGAGTTTTGTTCTGACTTATATGTTTGGTTACAAAGACGAAGAAAAAGCTGAAACTGAAAAACTGGTCGAAGAAGAAATAACTGGTAATGTGCCAGCTGCTCTCCAAGATGAAACGATTATTTCTCCAATTGTTGGTCAGGCAGTTGCTTTGAGCGATGTTGATGATCCTGTTTTCTCTAGCGGAGCGATGGGGCGAGGAATTGCCATCAAGCCTAGTGAGGGTGTGGTTTATGCACCGGCTGATGCTGAAGTGACAATTGCATTCGCGACTGGCCATGCTTATGGTTTGAAGACAGCTAATGGTGCTGAAATTCTGATTCATGTCGGAATCGACACAGTGTCTATGGGCGGCGAAGGTTTTGACCAAAAGGTTGCTCAAGGCGACAAGGTCAAAGCTGGTGACGTTCTGGGAACATTTGAAGCTGAGAAAATTACAGCCGCTGGTCTGGATGATACGACTATGGTCATCGTTACCAACACAGCTGACTACACTTCTGTGACTCCAGTAGCAGAAGGAGCTCTTGCTAAAGGCGACGCAATTATCGAAGTGAAAGCCTAATGGAATTTAGAAAACGAACAAATCAGCTTTTGTTCGTTTTTTATGTCATAAGTACAGTCTTGTTGAAAAAGCTTTAAAAAAACTATTTTTGGCAAGAAGTCTGCAAGAGATATGCTATAATGAATAGAGTAGAAATCAAATATTAAAAGAGGATTTATAATGACAAAATTGTATGGAAGTTTGGAAGCGGGCGGCACTAAGTTTGTCTGTGCTGTAGGTGATGAACGGTTTGAAGTTGTTGAAAAGACACAGTTTCCAACGACCACACCTATTGAAACCCTAGACAAGACGATTGAGTTTTTTTCTCGTTTTGACAATCTAGCTGGTTTGGCTGTTGGATCTTTCGGTCCGATTGATATTGACCCTAACTCAAAGACTTACGGCTTTATCACGACTACACCTAAGCCGCACTGGGCTAATGTGGATATTGTCGGCGCTCTGCGCCGTGCTCTCAATGTGCCCATTTACTTCACGACGGATGTCAATAGTTCAGCTTATGGTGAAGTAGTAGCCCGCAACAATGCTGGTGGCCGTATTGAAAATCTGGTCTATTATACGATTGGGACAGGAATCGGTGCTGGCGCTATCCAGCGAGGCGAATTTGTAGGGGGGACAGGCCACCCAGAGATGGGACATTATTATGTAGCGAAGCACCCTATGGATGTGGAAAAAGAGTTCAATGGCGTTTGTCCTTTCCACAATGGCTGTTTGGAAGGATTGGCGGCTGGGCCAAGCTTAGAGGCACGGACCGGAGTTCGTGGGGAAAACATTAAACTCAATAGTTCTGTCTGGGATATTCAAGCTTACTATATCGCTCAGGCGGCTATTCAGGCGACAGTGACTTTCCGTCCAGATGTCATCGTCTTTGGTGGCGGAGTTATGGCTCAGCAGCACATGCTGGATCGAGTTCGTGAGAAATTCACAGTTCTTCTGAATGGCTATTTGCCAGTTCCTGATGTTCGTGACTATATCGTGACACCGGCTGTGGCTGGAAATGGCTCCGCAACGCTGGGCAACTTTGTACTGGCTAAAGAAGTTAGTGAGCGCCACGCAAAATAAGCCTATAGGGTCTGATTTATCAGACCCTTCTCTATGAGGAAAAACAATGGAAAAAGCAATTGTCAAAGATATTTTCTTCCTGCAGCAACCATCAGAGCAAGCAAGCAGAAAAGACCTTTATCTAGCTCAAGACTTGCAGGATACTCTGCAGGCCAATCGAGAAAACTGTATAGGGCTCGCAGCCAATATGATTGGCGTGCGTAAGCGAGTCGTTATCTTTCTATATGGCTTGGTGCCAGTAGTCATGTTTAATCCGGTGCTGCGCTCTAAATCAGAGCCTTATCAGGCAGAAGAGGGCTGCCTGTCCTTGGTTGGAAGCCGTCCCACTCAACGTTATCAGGAAATCACAGTCGATTATCTGGATAAACATTGGCAGCAGCAGACCATGACCTTGAAAGGCCTGCCTGCCCAAATCTGCCAGCATGAATTGGATCATTTGGAAGGGGTTATCATTTAGAAAAATTTGACAAAATTGCAAAAAATGTCTAAAATTAGAGATAATTAGCAGAATAATATTGAAGGAGGCAAGATGTAAATGAAAACAAAAACTTTAGCACTGATAAGCGGTCTGGTTGGTTTGATTGGAGGGACTATTTTGCTGCTCTCGAATATCTTTTTTGTTCCTTTTTCAGCCCTACTAGGTGATTCTGGCCTGAATTTACTGGGAGCGGTGATTAAATTGGCAGCTCTGGGCTTGGGAATTACTTCCTTGGCTTATTACAAAGGTCAAATGCGTTTCAGTGTCGCAGCGGGCGTCCTCCTTATCGTCGGAAGCAGCAACATCGCGCCCATTCCATTTATAGGCTGGATTGCAGGCATTCTCCTTATCATTGGAGGGTCTCTATTCCTCGCTTCTTCTTCAAAATTTTAATGCGGGACCAATCAATTTTTAGGCTGTTTGTCAGTTTGAAAGGAAGGGTGAAGAAATTTTCTTCGCTTTTTTTCTTGTTGAAAAAATAGTTCTCATGGAAACTTTTTTCTTGACTTTCTTTTTTCTTGTGTTAAAATAGTTCTCACGAAAACTATTTTTACAAAGGATACAGGTATGGATAAGCCTTTACTGGAATTGAAGCGTTTTGGACGAAAGATTCATCTCATAGCGGAAAAGCTTGCCAAGGAGCAAGGGATTGAGTCCATGGCTGGGCCTCAGGGGCAGGTCTTGCATATTGTCGCCTGTCGTATGGAAGAGGGGAAGGATACCCTTATCAAGGATATTGAGCAGGAGTTGGATATTTCCAAATCGGTGGCCTCTAACTTAATGAAAAGGATGGAGAAGAATGGCTTTATCAAGCTGGAAATGGGCAAGACAGACAAGCGGGCTAAATATATCCGTCTCACTCTGCAGTCGCAGGAAAGAATGAAAAAAATCCGTGACTTTTTTGATGAAATGAACCTTTCTATTTTGAATGGTGTTTCTGAGCAGGAACTGCTGATTTTTTCTCAAGTCATGGCCAAGTTTTATCAGAATATCGAAAGTTTAGAAAATGGAGGGAAAGATGTTTAAGTTATTTAAACGGCTGACGGCAAGGGAAGTGAGCATGATTGTTCTCAGTGTGCTCTTCACCTTCCTAACGGTATATTTGGAATTAGAAGTTCCGACTTATATTTCAACAATTACAGAGCTATTGCAAACGCCAGGGACTGGTTTAGCAGATTTGTGGGAGCCAGGCCTGAAAATGATCGGCCTGTCTTTTGCTAGCTTGTTGTCAGCTATTGTGGTTGGCTTTTTTGCCGCTCGTATAGCAGCTAGCTTTACCCAGAGTTTGCGGAGCGATATTTTCAACCGTGTGCTAGACTATTCGCAGACGGAGATTAAGAAATTTTCGATTCCTAGTTTGCTAACTCGGACAACGAATGACATTACTCAGGTGCAAACTTTAATTACCATGGGACTGCAGGTGGTGACCAGGGGACCGATTATGGCGATTTGGGCTATGACCAAGATTATCGGTAAGTCCGAGAACTGGCTGACAGCAGTGCTTATTGCTGTTATAGTGAATATCCTGCTGACAGTAGTTTTGGTTACATTGGCCTTTCCTAAGCAATCAGTGGCGCAGCGTTTGGTCGATAAGCTAAATAGCGTCACTAGAGAGAGTCTGACTGGGATTCGCGTGGTCCGGGCTTACAATGCTGAGGATTATCAGGATGAGAAGTTTGCGGCGGCCAATGATGAAGTAACCCGACTCAATCTTTTCATCGGTCGTCTGATGGCCATGATGAATCCAGTTATGATGGGGATTTCCAGCGGCTTGACACTGGCGATTTACTGGATTGGTGCTTATTTGATCCAGGAGGCTGGACTGCAGGAGCGTCTCCCACTCTTCAGTGATATGGTCGTCTTTATGTCCTATGCTATGCAGATTGTGATTGGGTTCTTGCTCATGGGTGCCCTCTTCATCGTCCTGCCTCGGACCATTGTATCGGCTGGCCGGATTAATGAAGTACTGGACCTGCATTCTTCTATCACCAGTCCCGAACATCCAAAGGCAGCAGCGGATAGCAAGGGAGAGGTGGTCTTTCGCGATGTGTCCTTCCGCTATTCCAAGAATTCAGAAGCAGTCATTGAGCATGTTAGCTTTACAGCGCAGGCTGGTGATACCGTGGCCTTTATCGGTTCAACCGGTTCAGGGAAATCCACGCTGGTCAATCTCATTCCTCGTTTCTATGATGTGACTGAAGGAGAGATTCTGGTAGATGGTGTCAATGTTCAAGATTACCAGTTGGAAGACTTGCATAATAAGGTCGGCTACATCCCGCAAAAGGCTGTGCTTTTCTCTGGCGATATTGAGAGCAATCTGGACTTCGGCCAAAGCAAAGAAAGTCCGCTGGATGAGCAGAAAATGTGGGATGCTCTTGATCTAGCACAAGCTAAGCCCTTTGTCCAAGAGAAGGAAAAAGGGCTCAAGTCAGAAGTGGCTCAAAGCGGGACCAACTTCTCTGGTGGTCAGCGTCAGCGCTTGGCCATTGCCAGAGCCTTGGCTCGTAAGCCAGAAATCCTCATCTTTGACGACTCCTTCTCAGCGCTAGACTATAAGACAGACCGCATTTTGCGCAAGGAACTGGCTGAGCGGACGCAGGATATGACCAAACTGATCGTGGCGCAGCGGATTTCTACTATCATGGATGCGGATCAAATCTTGGTCTTGGATGCTGGTAAGGTAGTCGGTCAAGGTACTCACCGAGAACTTTTGGCCAGCAACGAAGTCTATCAAGAAATTGCTTACTCACAACTATCCAAGGAGGAATTAGAAAATGGAAAATAAGAAGCCTTCATTATTTAGCCAGATACGGCCTTATCTCAAAGGCTTCCAGCTTCCTCTTGCTTTGGCATTTGTGGGAGCTGTCTTGTCAAACATTATTACGGTCTATGGGCCAAATAAATTAAAAGAAATTACCAATCTCATTTCTGATGGTCTGGCTACCAGCATTGATTTAAAAGCTGTGTCTCAGATTGCTCTTCTGCTGACCGTGCTCTATGCAGTCGGAGCCCTGCTCAACTACGGCCAGTCCTTTATCATCAGTACGGTTATCCAGTATTTCTCTAAGCGGCTGCGGACGGCTATTGCAGAGAAGATAAATAAGCTGCCGTTAGGCTATTTCGATGGTCATTCTCAGGGAGATACTCTGTCGCGCGTGACCAATGACGTTGATACGGTCGGCCAATCCCTCAACCAGAGTCTGGGTAACGTTATCTCTGCCAGCCTGCTCTTGGTGGCTGTGGTCTTGACCATGTTCTTCATGAACTGGATCTTGGCCTTGGTAACCATCTTAGCTACTGTATTAGGCTTTGTCTTTGTCGGTCTCATCATGGGTAAGTCTCAGGGCTATTTCACTGCCCAGCAAAACAATCTGGCGGCTGTCAACGGCTATGTAGAGGAGATGTACTCCGGTCATAATGTTGTTACCAGCTATAATGCCATTGAGCAGTCTAAGGAGCGCTTTGCGGTTCTCAATCATAATCTCTATAACAGTATTTGGAAGTCTCAATTTATCTCTGGCATGATGATGCCGCTCATGTTCTTTACGGGGAATTTTGCTTATGTGCTGGTTATTTTGGTCGGTGCTGCTCTGGCGATTAACGGCTCTATTAGCATCGGAATTATCGTCGCCTTTATGGTTTATGTGCGGACCTTCTCTCAGCCTTTGTCACAGATTGCCCAAGGTATCACTGTCTTGCAGCAGGCTGGTGCAGCACTGGTTCGTGTCCTTGAATTTCTGGCTGAGCCTGAGATGGAAGACGACCAGCATAAAGAGCGGCAGCTTGCTGCTGTCAAGGGAGATGTTGCCTTTGAAGATGTCTTCTTCGGTTACAAGCCAGACCAGACGATTATTCATGATTTCTCAGCCCAGGCCAAAGCCGGACAGAAGATTGCCATTGTCGGCCCGACGGGTGCTGGTAAGACGACCATCGTGAATCTGCTCATGAAGTTCTATGAAATTAATAAAGGGCGTATCAGCATTGATGGTATAGATATTAAGGATATGAAACGCTCTGAGGTTCACGATGCCTTTTCAATGGTCTTGCAGGATACCTGGCTCTTTGAGGGGACGATTCGGGAGAACTTGATTTACAATCAGGAGCATGTGGCAGATGAAGCAGTTATCGCTGCAGCGAAGGCGGTCGGTGTTCATCACTTTATCATGACTCTGCCGCAGGGCTATGATACAGTGTTGGATGACACGGTCAACTTATCGGTCGGTCAGAAGCAGCTGCTGACCATCGCTCGTGCTCTGCTCAAAGATGCACCGCTCTTGATCTTGGATGAGGCAACTTCGTCAGTCGATACGCGGACGGAGGAGCTCATTCAAAAGGCTATGGACAAACTCATGGAAGGCCGGACTTCCTTTGTCATTGCCCACCGCCTGTCCACTATCCGTAATGCAGATCTTATCTTGGTCATGCGCGATGGAAATATCATCGAGCAGGGCAACCATGATGAACTCATGGAGCAGAATGGCTTCTATGCGGATCTCTATAATAGTCAGTTTGTAGAGGAAGATGCAAGTTGATGCTTAAATAAAACATCAGGAATGTTCGTTTTCCTGATGTTTTTTAAAATTTAACAGAATTGTAAAAAATGCTCAGTTTTCAGTGAAGACGCTCTAAAATTCTGACTTTTTTCGCAGATGCTCTAGGAAAAACTTGACAGCTTTTGTCGTTTATATTAAAATAAATTTAATATAAGAACTGAAAGCGAACACAACGGGGTGTTTGTTCTACATATAAGTGAGCAACGGTGCTACAAAAAAATAAAAATTCCTTATTTTTTTGTAGTACTTTTTTTATCAGCGAATCTGGAGTAAAGCGATGAAGCAATTTATGCTAGCTGGTGTTTCCAGCGGTGTTGGAAAGACTACAGTTACCCTAGGGATTTTGAAAGCTCTGGCAGACAGAGGTTATCAGGTCCAGCCTTATAAGGTAGGACCTGATTATATTGATACAGCTTATCATAGTCGGATTACCAAGCGACCGTCGCGGAATGTGGACAGCTTTATGATACCGGACGATCAGAGTCTGGCTTGGTCCTACTATAAATGGCATGGAGATGCGGATGTGGCAGTGGTCGAAGGAGTCATGGGGCTCTTTGATGGTCTGGGAACAGACAAGGACTGTGCGTCCTCTGCTTCTGTTGCTAAGAAGTTGGGAATTCCGGTTGTCTTGATTATCGATGGAAAGGCGACATCAACCTCGGCGGCAGCTATGGTCCATGGATTTGCGACTTTTGATCCGGACTTGGATATTGCTGGGGTCATTATCAATCGGGTGGCTTCGCAGACTCACTTTGAACTTATCAAGGGCGCCATTGAGCGTTACACGGATGTCGAAGTGCTGGGCTATCTGCCTAAAAATACAACAGCAGAGCTGCCATCGCGTCACCTGGGTCTAATCCCAGACGTAGAAATGGATGATTTGGACCGTCGATTTGAGGAATTGGGAGCGGCAGCAGCCAAACATATAAATCTAGACAGGCTGCTGGAAAAGGCAGAACTTCCCGATAAGCGGATGACAAATCCTTTTCGTATCCGCAATGACCAGCCCTTAACTTTGGCTTATGCTTTGGATGATGCTTTCCACTTTTACTACGAAGATAATCTAGACTTTCTAAGAGAGCTCAATGTCCAGCTGGTACCTTTCAGCCCTCTGAAAGATAAGGAACTGCCAGCTGCAGATGCTTATTATTTTGGCGGCGGTTTTCCAGAAGTCTACGCTCAGGAACTGATGGCAAATGCTGACTTTCGGGCTTCGGTTAAGAAAGCTCACGAGCAGGGCCGGCCAATCTACGCAGAATGCGGCGGCCTCATGTATCTGGGAGAGCTGCTGGAAGTAGAGGGTCAGGTCTATGAAATGGTCGGTATTTTCAAGGGCAAGAGCCTGATGACTCCCGGCCTGAAAAGCTTTGGTTATTGCCAAGCAGAAACGCAGGTAGACAGTCTTTTTGGTCCTAAAGGTACGGCGGTCAGAGGACATGAGTTTCACCATTCAGTCTTTGAGACGGAGGAAGATACGGTCCTCAAGCTAGAGAAGGTCAGAGACGGTCAGGTCGTAGCTGCCTGGACAGGCGGTTATCAAAAGGGCCGGACCTTTGCTAGCTACCTGCATGTTCATTTTTATCAGGATGAGCAGCTGCTAGCCAACTGGCTGGACTATATCAAAGAGGCGAACTGATATGACACTCATTGCAATTTTTTTGGCCGTCTTACTGGACTGGCTCATTGGCGACCCCTATAGCTGGCCTCATCCAGTCAAGTGGATGGGTTCCTATATTTATTTATGTATGCGTTTGCAGGAGAAAAGGCAGTTTTCGCCCTATCTATTTGGCTTCTTCCTCTGGGTGACAACAGTAGGACTGGCACTGGGAGTGAGCTACGGGTTGCTCTGGCTGGCTGGTCTGGTCCATCCCGTCCTCTACTGGATCGTCTGGATCTATCTGGCCTATGCCAGTCTGGCTGCTAAAAGTCTGGCTTTTGAGTCCCAAAAAGTTTACCATACGCTCAAGTTTGGCACTTTGGAAGAAGCTAGAAAGCAAGTTGGTATGATTGTCGGCCGTGAAACTTCCCAGCTGACACCAGAGGAAATCAGCAAGGCGACGATTGAGACGGTGGCCGAAAATACCAGTGACGGGGTTATCGGACCACTGCTCTGCCTCTTTCTGGGCGGCCCCATTCTAGCTATGACCTATAAGGCCATCAATACCTTAGACTCTATGGTAGGCTATAAGACAGAGAAATACCGCAAAATCGGCTTGATATCCGCTAAGATGGATGATCTGGCCAATCTGATTCCTGCGCGTTTGACTTGGTTTTTCTTGATTCTCAGCAGTCAGATTTTACTGCTAGATTTCAAGGGGGCGTTGCGAATTGGCTGGCGGGATCGCTACCAGCATGCCAGTCCCAACAGTGCTTTTTCGGAGGCAGTTGTGGCTGGAGCTCTGGGGATTCAGCTGGGCGGACCGCACGTCTATCACGGAGAGCTGATTGAGAAGCCGACCATTGGAGAGGATTCCAGACCGGTTGAGGCGGATGATATTCAGACAGCCATCTCTCTGCTTTATACAAGCACAATGACAGGTTTAATTTTGTTCACTCTTTTTTATTTAGTAATGCAAGCATATTTCTAGGAGTATACTATGACATATATCCAAAATCCTTCCTCTATTGAGGAAAAGAGCTTTCAAATTATTCAGTCTATGATTACTGAAAAAGATCCTGATTATGTCTTCCATTCGGAAATGGAAGAATCTATCATCAAGAGGGCAATCCATACGACGGGAGATTTTGATTATCTCTATACCATGCGCTTTGAGCACGATGTCCTTAAAAAAATTGAAGAGGTAATCAGAGCTAAGGGTACTATCCTGCTGGACTCCAATATCTCTCTCAATGGGATTAACAAGCGGGTGCTGGACCAGCTGGGTGTGAGCTATCGCTGTTTGATTAGCGATGAAGAAGTGGTTGCGCTTGCCAAGGAAAAGCGGATTACCAGAGCTATGGCGGCTGTTGAGATAGCAGCCAAGATTGAAGGACCTAAAGTGTTTGCCTTCGGTGGTGCTCCTACGGCTCTGTCTTATCTGATTGAGCTGGCCGAGCAGGGACTGGTAGAAGCGGATGCAGTGATTGGGGTTCCAGTCGGCTTTATCAATGTTGAAGAATCCAAAGAAGAACTGCTTCAGTCAGGTCTTCCTGCCCTTGTCAATCTCGGCAGAAAAGGTGGCAGCACGATTGTAGTAGCCATTATCAATGCCATTATCTATCAGCTGAGAGAAGTGGTGACGGACGACTATGTCCGCTACTCTACACCATCCAGTAAAGAAGGAGGAAAGAACTAGATGTCCTATCTAAAAGCAGCGCATAAGATTGAAGAAGCTAGTTTCAGCAAGATTCAGGAAATTATTGACCAAGAGCATCCAGATATTCATTTTTCGGATCCTTTTGAAGAGGCAGTGCTCAAGCGGGTTGTCTTTACCAGTGCAGACTTTGACTACCTCTACAATATCAAGTTTTCCAATCAGGTTATTGAGAAGATTCTCTACGTCCTCCGAAACAAGGGCACCATTTTTACAGATACAACCATGGTCTTGGGCGGTTTTAATAAGAAATTGCTGGATGATCTAGGTGTTTCTTATCGCTGTCTGGTCAATGAGCCAGCAGTCTTTCAGGAAGCTAAGGAAAAGGGAATTACTCGCTCCATGGCCGCTGTAGAATATGCAGCTAAAGTGGATGGTCCAAAACTTTTTGTCTTCGGGAATGCTCCAACGTCCATCTTTAAGGTTTTGGATATGGTCGAAGAGGGAAGCTTGAAGCCGGATGCAGTTGTCGGGGTTCCAGTCGGCTTTGTCGGAGCGGCAGAATCCAAGCTTAAACTGCATGAAAGTTCTGTGCCTTCTATTGCGGCACTGGGTCAAAAGGGCGGCAGTACCATCGCAGCAGCGGTCATCAATGCTATCCTCTACCAGCTCAAGCTCGACACTACAGACTATGAGCGTTACAGTGTTTCAGATAAAAAGCAGGCTCCGGAGAAAGGAGAGGGCTAATGATGGATGAATACGCTTATGTCAATGGAAAGAAATTAAGAAAAGGTTTTACGACTGGTACTTGTGCAACGGCAGCGACTGTTGCAGCCTTGAGCATGATTTTAAATCAGGAAAGGGAAGAAAAGGTCACTGTGCATACGGCTTCAGGCGTGGAAGTGACCATGGATGTTCACAATCCTTCCTTCGGACCAGAAGAAGCGACCGCGGCCATTGAAAAAGATGGCGGCGATGATGCGGATGCGACGCATGGCCTCTTGATTTATTCGACCGTGACTCTTCTGCCAGATCAGACGGAAATCGAGATTGACGGTGGTCAGGGCGTTGGGCGCGTGACCGAGAAGGGGCTGGCCTGTGATGTCGGCATGGCAGCCATCAATCCGACTCCTAGACGGATGATTGAGCAGCATGTCCGTGAGATTATCGGTCCCAACTGTGGGGCGAGGGTCATCATTTCTGTTCCTGGTGGGGAAGAAACGGCCAAGCTGACCTATAATTCCAGACTAGGTATTGTCGGTGGCATTTCAATTTTAGGAACGACAGGGATTGTCAATCCTATGTCCGAGGATAGCTGGAAGGCATCCATCACGATCGAGTTAACCATGCTCTACAATCAAGGGCATCGCTCAGTCGTCTTGGTACCGGGGAATTACGGTGAAGACTTTGCGACTAATACTGTGGGGATTCCAGCTGGGCGCATCGTCAATATGAGTAACTTTGTCGGCCATGTCCTCAAAGAAGTGCAGCGCATCGGCTTTACCAAGGTTTTGATGATCGGTCACATGGGCAAGTTTGTCAAAGTGGCGGCTGGGATTTTCTCTACCCACAGCAAGGACTCGGATGCTCGTATGGAAACGCTGGTGGCTAATCTAGCTCTGATGGGGGCGCCTATGGAGCTGTTGGAAAAGGTTGATAAATGCTTGACGACCGAGGCAGCTGGGACAGCCATTAAAGAATTTTCTTATGAGGGTGTCTATCAGGTATTGGCGGATAAGATTAAGGCTAGAAGTGAACGTCTGCTTCGCTATCGTAAGCCAGAAGTCAATATTGAAGTGGTCGTCTTTGGGACTGAGGAAGGCTACCTGGCATCAACTCAGCCTTTAGAGCAGATAAAGGAGGAATGGACATGATTTATGTTATCGGAATTGGTCCGGGAGATCCGAGCTATGGTCTTCTGGGGCAGGAAGCCTATTTTGAAAAGGCTGACCGCATTTTGGGCAGTGAACGCCATCTGGAAATTTTACCGCCGGCTTATCGGGACAAGGGCCTGGTCCCTCCTAAAAAATTGGCTGCGTTAGCAGAATTGCTGGAAAGCTTTGGTGAGGATGAAGAAATTTTATATCTGGCCTCAGGTGACCCGCTGATTTACGGCTTGGGCAAATGGCTGTCAGAGAAGTTCAAGGGGCGTGTGGTTATCTCGCCTGGTATCAGCGCCATGCAGTATCTGGCCAGCAGAATTGCCCTGCCTATGAACGACGCTTATCTGACGAGCAGTCATGCTAAGGTGCCTAACTTTGACTTGATTATGAGTTTGTCAAAAGTCTTTATGGTGACCGATCAGAAAGTTGGCCCCTACGAGATTGCTCAAGAGGCTGTTAAAAGAGGCTTAGATAAGGTGCTGGTCATCGGTGAGCAGCTGAGTTATGAAGACGAGCGTATTACCATTCTGCCTGCGAGTGAGGTAGAAGATAGAGAATATGAAATGAATGTGGTGGTGGTGTTAGATGAGGGATTCGGAATTTATCAGGGCTAAAGTCCCTATGACTAAGGAAGAAGTCAGAGCCATCAGTTTGGATAAGTTGGAGCTGCATCGAGCCAAGCGCATGCTGGATGTCGGCTCTGGAACTGGCAGTGTCACGATTCAGGCAGCCCGAACCTATCCAGAACTGGAAGTGGTGGCGGTGGAGCGCAATGAAGATGCGGTGGCCTTGACGCAGGAGAATATCCAGCACTTTGGCTGCCACAATGTCCGTCTCCATCAAGGACTGGCTCCGATTGAGCTGGAAGGCAGCTTTGATGCCATTTTTGTCGGAGGAACCGGGGGCAATATGCAGGAGATTTTCGACTGGTGTGCCCAGCTCATGGAGCCGGGCGGTCGGCTGGTCTTGAACTTTATCCTGCTGGAAAATGCTCTGGAAGCAGCTCAAATAGCGGAGCAGATGGACTGGGAGGATCTAGAGATTGTCTCAGTTCAGGCTAGCCGCTGGACAGCTATAGGTAAGGGGCACTACTTCAAGCCTCAGAATCCGACCATTATCGTTTCCTGTAAGAAAAAAGAAAGAGAGGCTAATTGATGTTCAAAGTACATTTTGTTGGAGCGGGCCCAGGTGATGTCGAGCTGATTACGCTCAAAGGTTACAAGCAGCTGTCTGAGGCTGATGTGGTCATTTACGCAGGTTCCTTGGTCAATCCAGATCTGCTGAACTACTGTAAAGAAGGAGCTGAGATTCATGATAGCGCCAGCATGCACTTGATGGAAATCATCGATGTCATGGAGGCTGGAGTCAAGGCTGGTAAAGATGTGGTTCGCCTGCAGACGGGAGATTTCTCCATCTACGGCTCCATTCGAGAGCAGATCGAAGAGATGAAGAAGCGCGACATAGAGTTTGACTGTACGCCGGGCGTCAGTTCTTTTCTGGGGGCTGCTTCCAGTATCGGGGCGGAGTATACCGTGCCAGAGGTTTCTCAAAGCCTCATCATCACTCGGATGGCTGGTCGGACGCCTGTGCCAGATCGGGAATCCCTGAAAAGCTACGCACAGCACCGGACATCTATGGCTATCTTCTTGTCGGTTCAAGGCATCGAAAAGGTTGTCAGTGAGCTGATCGAGGGTGGCTATCCTCCAGAAACGCCTGTGGCTGTTATTTACAAGGCTACTTGGCCGGATGAAAAGAAGGTCTTTGGCGATTTGACTAACATTGCTGAGAAAGTCAAGGAAGCTAAGATTAGAAAGACAGCTTTGATTTTGGTCGGTGACTTTTTAGGTCAGGAATTCTACTATTCCAAGCTCTACCATGCAGATTTTCAGCATGAGTTCAGACGGGGGAAGAGCAGCCATGCCAAGTGATTCTCAAGCCCGTTACGCAATCGCAACAGTGACAGCGGTCGGCAAGGACTTGGCTCTGACTCTGCGGGAGAAGCTGGGCAAGGAAATTCCTATCTATACGACACCTCGATTGGCAGATGACAGGGTCATTGCCATTGAAGGACGAGTGATTGAGGCGCTTGGTCAGCTCTTTCAGGAAGTAGATGTTCTCATTTGTATCATGGCTATTGGGGCAGTTGTGCGAGCTATTGCACCAGTCTTGAAAGATAAGGCGAGCGATCCAGCAGTAGTGGTCATGGATGAGAAAGCGATGAATGTCATCAGCCTGCTGAGCGGGCATCTAGGCGGAGCCAATCAAGTGACGCGAGACATCGCAGAATTGCTCGGTTCCAATCCTGTTATCACGACAGCGACAGATGTGCAGAATGTAACAGCTCTGGACAATCTGGCTCAATCAGTCAATGGCTGGCGACCGGAATTGAGAGAATTTATCAAACCTTTCAACAGCTATCTAGGCAGCGGCCGAACCGTCTATTTCTATCAGGAAAAGGACTGGGTTACCGACCTTCGCGGTCTGACTCTGGTGCATGAGGAAGGACTTGCAGCTGTTCTCAAGGGAACGGAACCGTTGATTCTGCTGACTGCAGAAAAAAAGGACATTCAAAGAGAAAATCTGGCTCTCATCTATCCTCAACCTTATATCTTAGGAGTTGGTGCTAGAAAGGATGTGGCTCCTGCTGTCTTCCGAGAAGGCTTTGAGGAATTCTGTCAGCAGCAGGGGATTTCTGCCAGTGAGATTTCCAAAATCGTCAGCATTGATGTCAAGAAGGATGAAGCAGCTATTCTAGCCTTAGCTGAGGAATTGGGCTGTCCCTTTGAGACCTTTAGCAAGGAGGAGCTGTCTGTCGTAGCAGACCGCTATCCTCAGTCAGAATTTGTCAAAAAGACAGTCGGAGTCGGCAGTGTCGCCTTGGCCAGCGCAGATCTGGCCAGTCAGGGTCAAGTCCTGACAGAGCGCTTTGCCAAGAACGGCTGTACCTATGCGCTTGCAAAAGCAATAACCAAAAAGTAAATCAAAAAAGAGCAGACGGTTTTATGAACCAACTGCCATTATATAATTTTATCATACCCATAAAGGAGAAAAAATATATGTTATACGTTATCGGATTAGGCCCAGGTAAAGAAGAATTGATGTCACAAGAAGCATTGGCTGCTATAGCCGATTGTGAAATTATCGTCGGCTACTCGACTTATATGCGGTTGATTCTTGATTTGGTCAAGGACAAGGAGCTCGTAGCGAATGGAATGCGTCAGGAAATCGACCGTTGTCAAAAGGCTATTGATTTGGCTAGAGAGACTGGCAAAAATGTCGGAGTTGTTTCCAGTGGAGATGCCGGAGTCTATGGAATGGCTGGCTTGATTTTAGAATTGCTGGGAGATGCCAGTGATGTAGAAGTTAAAGTGGTTCCAGGTATCACAGCTAGTCTGGGTGCTGCTGCAGTTATGGGAGCTCCCCTCATGAACGACTTCTGTCATATCAGTCTGAGTGACTTGATGACGCCTTGGGAAATGATTGAGAAGCGTCTGCATGCCGCAGCTCAAGGTGACTTTGTAGTCTGCCTTTACAATCCTCGGAGTAAGGGACGTCCAGACCATCTAGCAAAAGCACTTTCTATCATGTCTGAGTATAAGTCAGAGGATACTATTGTCGGTATCGGTAAGGACATTGGCCGTAAGGATGAGGAAATAATCTTGACGACCATCAAAGACCTAGATGAGACTTTGGTAGATATGACGACAATCGTTATCGTTGGTAACAAAGAAACTTATGTTAAAAACGGACGCATGATTACACCTCGAGGATATACTTTATGATGAAATTACTGCTGGGAGGGACATCCGACAGCACCGCTATTTTAGAAGTGCTTGACCGCTTGAAAATCAATGTGACCAGCTCTGTTGTCACAGACTACGGCCGGCACTTGGCTTCCAAATACGGCCAGCCGGTCATTCAGGGCCGGCTGACAGCCGAGGACATGGTTGCCTTCATCAAAGAGAATGATGTGGATGAAATCATTGATGCGACCCATCCTTTTGCGGATATTGTCTCTAAGGAAGCCATTCGGGCAGCGGAGATGGCTGGGGTATCTTACCTGCGCTTTGAGCGTCAGGCGACCTTGGACTTGAACGGGGCTATCGTGGTCCACTCGACCCAAGAAGCGATTGATGAGATTGCCAAGCGCGGCTACAAGACAGTCTATCTGGGAACAGGCAGCAAGACCCTGCCACTCTTTGTCAAGGGTCTGCCAGAGCAGCGGATTGTTGTTCGCGTTCTGCCGACTTCAGAAGTGCTTCTGGCTTGTGAGCAGCTGGGACTGGTAGCGGATCAGATTGATGCGATTAAGGCTCCATTTTCCAAAGAGTGTAATAAAGAGCTCTTACTGCGTTCCGGAGCAGATGTCTTTGTTTCCAAGGAGAGCGGTACGGTCGGTGGTATTCGTGAAAAGATTGATGGCTGTCAAGAGCTGGGGATGGACTGCATTATCATCTCTCGGCCAATTGTAGCCTATCCGCAGATGGTTTCTAGCTTAGAAGAGCTAGAGGCTTATCTGACAAAATAGCTAATAAAAGGAGAAAAAATGTCCGGTTTAGTAACATTACTGGGAGCAGGTCCAGGCGATGCGGAGTTGTTGACCCTCAAAGGAAAGAGACGTCTTCAAGAAGCAGATGTCTTGGTCTTTGACCGCTTGGTCAATCAAGAGCTCTTTCAGCATCTAAAGTCTGACTGCGAAAAGATAGATGTCGGTAAAAAGCCAGGCCAGCCCTGCATCCGACAGGAAGAAATTGAAAAAATTCTCATCGAAAAAGCCCGTCAGGGTAAGCGGGTAGTCCGCCTCAAGAGCGGTGATCCCTATATCTTTGGCCGAGGCGGAGAAGAAGGAGTCAAGCTGGTGGAAGCTGGCGTGGACTTTGAAGTGGTGCCAGGTATCACCTCTGCTGTGGCTGGTCTGACCTATGCAGGGATTCCTATGACTTATCGGGATGTAGCAACTAGCTTTCATGTTTTTACAGCCCATCTTAAGGATGAGACAGAGATGCTCAATTGGGAAGCAATTTCTGAGCTCAAAGGAACCTTGGTCTTCCTCATGGGTATGAAAAATCTGCCTTCCATCGTCCAAGAGCTGATGGCTAGAGGCTATGGCAAGGACAAGCCAGCCGCCATTGTTGAATGGGGAACTCATCCTCAGCAGCGCTCAGTGGACGGAACCTTGGGTAACATAGTAGAACTAGCGGAAGCTGAGGACTTTAAGGCACCGAGTGTCATCGTGGTAGGTGATGTCGTGGCTTATAGACAGCAGCTGAATTTCCATGAGAATCTGCCGCTTTTCGGCCGAAAAATCCTCATCCAGCAATCAGAGACTGGCAGACTTCCTCGCTTGCTCAAGGATGCTGGGGCTGCGCTGACCACTTTCCCTGCTCGAGATTTGGTTGAAGAGTTAGAATTGCAGCTGCCGGACTTGGAGCAGGTAGACGGCCTCCTCTTTGCAGATATGCAGAGCTGGCCTCTCTTCTTGAAATCCCTCCGCAAGGCAGGCAAAGACTTGCGCAGTCTGCCGCACATCCGCTTTGCGGCTATTGGTCATCATACGGCTAAGTCTATTGAAGCGAGCGGTATTGTACTGGATCGGATGACGCCTCAGCAGTCGGATGCGGATTTTGCAGCTGCCCTTGAAAAAGAAGGCGGCAACTGGTATATTCTGACAGCTGAGCATAAGAAAGCCAGTCTGGCAGAACTCTATTCGCTGCCGATTATTGCTAGTCACAGGCTGGCCTTTGACAGTCAGATTAGCAGTGACAATTGGTCAGAGATTGAAGTGGTCTGTCTTCCGAACTCTGCTGCGGCCATGAACTTTGTAGCAGCCAGTCAGGAAGCTGGGTTTGAATGGAAGGATGTCCCTATCGTTGTCATGGGTGCCAGCACGCGGGCTGTTTTAGAAGAAGCAGGCTTTAGCAAGATTGTTGAGACAGATGAAGCAACTATTGCTTCCATCATTGACAAATGTCGGGAAATTCTCTGAAAGGATACAGGTCATGAGTAAAGCTATAGTAGTAGTCAGTTTCGGAACGACCTATCCCGAGACCAGACGTAAAACAATCGAGGCTTGTGAGCAGGCTATTCAGGAACATTTTCCAGCCTATCCGGTCCACCGAGCTTTTACCTCAAATGTCGTTAGACGGCGGATTAAGAAGCAAGAAGGGCTAGATATCCCTACGGTCAAAGAGGTTTTGGAGCAGCTCTTGGAAGCGGGGACTGAAGAGGTCTATATCCAGCCTCTCCATGTCATTTTGGGCAGCGAGTACGAAAAGATTCTCGCCCAAGCCCAAGAGTTTGAATCAGCTTTTAAAAAGCTAGTCGTTGCCAAGCCTCTGCTCAATAGTCAGGAAGACTATGAGGCTGTCAAGGATATTCTGCTGGAACGGTATGGCCATGAGGGTCAGGATGCAGCGACAGTTCTGATGGGCCATGGCAGCCAGCATTATGCTTTTACAGCTTATGCGGCCTTGGATCATATGCTGAAGGGAAGCTCAGTCTATGTCGGCTGTGTAGAGAGTTATCCTCCAGTTGAGCTGATTGAGCAGGAACTGAAGCAAGAGGGTGTCCGAGAAGTGCATCTGGCACCTTTCATGCTGGTAGCAGGCGACCATGCGACCAATGATATGAGCTCGGATGAGGAAGGTTCTTGGTATCACTTCTTCAAGGAGCAGGGATATGAGGTCAAGGCCCATCTGGTCGGTCTGGGCGAATACCCTGAAGTTCAGCAGCTCTACATCCAGCATTTAGAAGAAATCATCGAATAGGAGGAAGGAATGGCAAAATTTTACGGAATTGGTGTGGGGCCGGGTGATAGCGAGCTAGTCACTATCAAGGCTAGTCGGCTTTTGGAAGACTTAGATATTCTCTATACACCAGAGGCTAAGAAGGGGAGCAAGAGCTTTGCATTAGGTATTGCGGAGCCCTATCTGAAAGAGCATCTGGAAATCAAGCAGCGGCATTTCCCTATGGTCCGTTCCAATTCGACCAAGGAAGTCCAGTGGCAGGCTATCTCTGCTGAAATCGCAGAGGATGTGAGGTCTGGCAAGAATGTTGGCTTTATCACACTGGGTGACCCCATGGTCTACAGTACATACAGCTATCTGCTGGCCCTGTTGGAGAAGGAAATCGACTGTCAGACCATCCCTGGTATCACCTCTTTCTGCAGCATGGCTTCTGAGCTAGGTCAGCCCCTGACTATGGATGAGGAGTCTCTGGCGGTCATGCCAGCTACGGCTTCTGCTGAGAAGATTGAGGCGGCGCTTGAGCTGCATGACTCGATTGTGATCATGAAGGTGGCCAATCATCTGGATACGGTCCTGCCCCTGCTCGAAAAGCTCGGTCTCTTGCAGCAGACGTTCATGGTTAGCAATTCTTCGACGGACAAGCAGCAGACTCTGCTGGGCCTAGAAGGAATCACACCTGAAACCAAGCTGCCTTATTTTACTACCTTCCTCGTGAAAAAGAAGATTTTTTAATATCAGAGCCCATGTTCATGGATAAACATTTATCCTTTTGAGCTTAGGTTCTTAGTAAAGGAAAAAAACATGAAACTATTGAAAAATAAAAAAGTAACTTTTGTTGCCTTGCTGGCTATTTTGGCGGTACTGAGTACCCAGTCTGTGTCAGCTATGCATATCATGGAAGGCTATCTTCCGCTCTTTTGGTGTATCTTCTGGTTCGCCGTATTCCTGCCTTTCTTTGTAGTAGGCTTGATGCGCATCAAGAAAATTGTTGCAGAGGATCCAAATTCCAAGACTATGCTGGCCTTGTCCGGTGCCTTTATCTTTATCCTGTCTTCTTTGAAGATTCCGTCTGTTACAGGATCTAGTTCGCATCCGACCGGGGTTGGTCTGGGGACAGCTATGTTTGGCCCATCCGTTATCAGCGTTTTGGGAACCATTTGCTTGCTCTTCCAAGCCCTTCTCTTGGCTCACGGCGGCTTGACAACTCTGGGTGCCAATGCATTCTCAATGGCAGTGGTTGGTCCATTTGTTGGTTATTTCGTTTACAAGTTTGCTAAATCCATCAAGCTTTCTACACCGGTTTCAATCTTTATCTGCGCTGTGATTGCGGACTTGGCGACTTATGCGACAACTTCTATCCAGCTCGGTTTGGTCTTCCCAGATGCTAACAGCGGTTTTGTTGGTTCTGCACTGAAGTTCATGGGTGTCTTCTTGACTACTCAAATCCCAATCGCTATCGTAGAAGGATTGCTGACAGTTGTCCTCTATAACTTGATCTCAGAAAATGTCAAAGAAAGAGCAGGTCTGTTCAAATGAAAAAATATAAGAATATCATCTTAATCTTGGCTGCAGTAGCAGTCACTCTAGCTGCCTTTATCTTTGCCCCTAAGGGTGTGGAATACAGTGGAACAGATGACGCTGCTGAAAAAACCATTAGCTCTATCCAAAAGGACTATGAGCCTTGGTTTTCACCGATTTTTGAGCCAGCAGGTCCAGAAGTAGAAAGTCTGCTCTTCACCCTGCAAGGCAGTATCGGAGCGGGTATCATCTTCTATGTCATTGGCTACCATAAAGGGAAAAAACAGGGCCAACAAAAGGAAGTTTCTGAACATAAATAAAAGCCTTCAACAGTATGAGCGAGCTCTGGTTCTTGATAGCGATTCAGCTTGTTTGGGACCGGAGCTGCTCTGTACTGGGGGCGTGGTAAAAACAAAGCTAGAAAGGAGTACCTCCACTTGTTTGCGATTGATAAATATGCCTATCAAAATCGGCTGAAAAATCTGCCGGTTGCTTATAAATTTGTCATCTATGTGCTCTTGTTAGCTGTCAGCTTTTCTGGTGTCAGGAGTCTGCAGCTAGGACTTATCGTCTTGATGGCGCCTCTGACTTGCTATGTGGCTCGGCTTCCGTGGCTGCGCTATCTGAAGTGGTATCTGCATGCCAGTATCTTTATCCTGATCAGTCTCTTGACCTTTGTCTTGACCTATCAGAATAGTCAGGAGCAGCTCTTGCTGGCCTTGTCTTTAGGTCAGGGCTATCTGGGCATCAGCCAATCCTCTGTCCAGCAGACCATTTTTATCCTCTTGCGCATCTATTCATCCTTGGTTTCGACTTATTTCTTTGTCCTGACGGTGCCTTTTGCTCAGATGCTGCGGCTTTTTAAAGCCATGCACGTTCCGCGGGTACTGCTAGACTTGATTGTCCTCATGTATCGCTTCATTTTCCTGGTCTTCTATGAGTTTGTGACCATTCGAGATACCTTGGACTTGAAATTCTCCTTTTACAATAAAAGGAAGCAACACCAGGCTTGGGGCAGATTAGCCAATACTCTCTTTGTCAAACTGCTGGATGATAATCAGCATTTAAATGAGGTGCTGACGCTAAGATTTGATGCAGAGCACAGTGAATAATGAAAGCGCATTTACAAGAAGACAGCTTTTATACTATAATGGAAAGTAGATAGGAAACTCAGATGTTACAAGTAAAGAATATTTCTTTTGCGTATGACGAAAATCCAACGCTGCACGATATTTCTATGGACTTCGAAGAAGGCCGGATTACCGGCATTCTAGGAGTTAACGGCTCAGGTAAGTCTACCATCATGAAAATTATCACCCGCCTGCTCAAACCGCAGAAGGGCAGCATTTTATATGATGGTCAGCCTGTGGGCGACTCTAAGAAGGCCTTGTTTCAGTATCGGCAGCATGTCAATATGGTCTTTCAGAATCCAGAGCAGCAGCTCTTTTATACCATTGTGAAGGACGATATTGGTATGGCCTTGGAAAACTTAGGCTATGAAGAAGACGAGATAGCAAGCAGAGTCGCAACGGCTTTAGAGATGATGGACATTTCTCATCTGCAGGACAGACCCTTGCAGTATCTGAGCTACGGCCAGAAAAAGCGGGTGGCTATTGCAGGTATGCTGGCTCTGCAGCCCAAGTATCTGCTGCTCGATGAGCCGACAGCTGGACTGGATCCAAAAGGGCGGGACCAGATGGCCGCGACCATGAAAAAGCTAGTCCAAGCTGGAACCAATATCATCGTATCCAGCCATGATATGGACCTGATGTATGACTGCTGTGACTATGCCTACCTACTGGAGAAGGGGCATTTGATCGCACAGGGCAGCAAGTTTGATTTCTTCCAGCAGGGAGATCTGCTAGTAGAGGCAGGCTTGGCTGTACCTTGGATTGTCAAGCTTCATCAGACTATCCAGACGCCACTGGCAGAAAATGAAGCTGCTTTCTTTGAGCAGCTAGGAGGAAATGGAACATGGTCAAATCATTGATGGTACAGGGGACTGCCTCAGATGCTGGAAAAAGCATTATTGCGGCGGGCCTCTGTCGGATTTTTAAGCAGGATGGCCTAGAAGTGGCGCCTTTTAAGTCGCAGAATATGGCGCTTAATTCCTTTATTACTAAAAAAGGAGATGAAATGGGCCGGGCTCAGGTTGTTCAGGCTGAGGCAGCTGGTAAAGAGCCGGATGTCCGCATGAATCCAGTCCTGCTCAAACCCACCTCTGACCGCAAGTCCCAGGTCGTCTTTTTAGGCCGTGTACTGCGGGATATGGATGCCGTCGAATACCATGAATACAAGCAGCAGCTCCTGCCTAAGATTAAGGAAGTCTATGAGGAGTTGGGCGCTGAGAATGATATCATCGTCATTGAGGGCGCTGGCAGTCCAGCTGAAATCAATCTCAATGACCGAGACATTGTCAATATGGGCATGGCCAAGCTGGTCGATGCGCCAGTGATTTTAGTGGCGGATATTGATAAGGGAGGCGTCTTTGCCTCTATCTACGGAACGATTGAGCTCATGCCGCCTGAGGATCGCAAGCGAATCAAGGGTGTTATTATCAATAAATTCCGCGGCGATGTAGCTCTGCTGCAGTCCGGTATTGACATGATTGAAGAGCTGACTCAGGTGCCAGTTATCGGAGTCGTGCCTTATGCCCAGCTGGATATTGACAGCGAAGACAGTGTCGCACTGGTGCAGAAGAGCCGGCGCTTTGATAGCAGAAAGAGTCTGGATATCGCAGTTGTCAGCCTCAAGCGCCTGTCTAACTTTACGGATTTTCATAGTCTAGAAATCCAGCCGGATGTTTCGGTCCGCTATGTCCAGCCTGGTGATGCGATTGGTCGGCCGGATCTCTTGATTCTGCCGGGCAGCAAAAATACTATTGAAGACATGAACTATCTGCGAGAGTCTGGTCTTGAAGCCGAGATTCTCGAGTGTCTGGAGCAAGGCGTGCGAATCTTTGGTATTTGCGGCGGCTATCAACTGCTGGGGCAGAAGATTAGCGACCCGCTGCACCTAGAGTCTGACTTAGAGGAGATTAGCGGTCTGGGAATTTTAGAGACAGAGACGGTGCTGCAGCCGGTCAAGAGGACGACTCAGGTCAGAGCCCTGCATGAGGGCCAAGAGCTAGAGGGCTACGAGATTCACATGGGGGAAACCCAGCTGGCGGATAGTCTGGAGCCATTTTCCATCATCAAGGAGCAAAATGGTGAAGTAACCGAGCGTCTAGATGGAGCAGTGGCTTATGATGGCCAGGTCCAAGGAACCTATCTGCATGGGGTCTTTGACAATCTAGAATGGACTCGGCAGTACCTGAATGAACTTCGTCTGGCTAAGGGCTTAGAACCGCTCGAGGACCAGCTTATCAGTATCAAAGATTTTAAAGACAGAGAGTATGATAAGTTGGCAGACGTCCTGCGCCAGTCTTTGGATATGGATCAGATTTATCAAATCATCAACAGAGAAGAAAAATGAGAATTTATACGAAATACGGTGACAAGGGCTTTACACGGCTCTACGGTGGGGATCGAGTATCCAAGACCCATATTCGGGTCGAAGCTTATGGAACGATGGATGAGCTATGCTCTCATCTAGGCTATGTCGTATCTGAGATGCGCGACTATCCTATCTTGGAAGACCTGCGTTTGGAATGTGAGGAAATCCAGCAGCATCTATTTGACTGTGGCAGCGACTTGGCGACACCGAGGGAATTGCGTCCCTACAAGCAAGAGCCAGCTAATGTCAGCTGGCTGGAGGAGCGGATGGATGAATATATGCATATTCCTCCGAAAATCGACCGCTTTATCATTCCGGGCGGCCATCGGATTGCGAGTCTTCTACATGTGGCCCGAACCATGACCAGACGCCTGGAGCGCCGTATGGTATCTGTTATAGAGGCAGAAGAAGCGGTCAATGAGGTAGGCTTGATCTATATCAACCGCCTATCGGATTACTTTTTTGTGCTGGCTCGCTTGGTTAATGATCGTCTAGAGGAGCCAGATACAGTCTACAAACGCAGCGCAAAAATCTTTCGGGAAAAGAAATAGGAGAAGCTAGCATGTATCCAGTCATGATTAATATCAGAGAGAAGAAAGTCGTGGTAGTGGGAGGCGGCAAGGTCGCAGCGCGGAAGATTAAGACCCTGCTGGCTGAGCAGGCTGCTGTGACAGTGGTCAGTCCGACTCTGCATGCTGACATTCCGCAGGCGGAGATCCAATGGCTAGCTAGACCCTACCAGACAGGCGATTTGGAAGGCGCAAAGCTAGTCTTTGCCTGTACAGATCAGGCGGAAGTCAATCGTCAGATTATGGAGGATGCGGCACCTAGTCAGCTGGTAAACAATACGGGCGACAAGACCTTTTCTGACTTCTACAATGTAGCCATTGCGCGAAAGAAGGACGTATCTGTCATGATCTCGACCAACGGCTTCTCGCCCAGCCGTTCCAAGGAGATTCGCAAGAAGATAGAAGCAATTTTAGACCAACTTTAAAAGAAGGAAAGAAGCATGCACCTATTATATGTGGGTTTGACCCATCGGGAAACGCCGCTGACAATTTTGGAAAAAGCGCATTTTTCAGATCAGGAGGGGCTGAAAGCTCTGAAGCTCCTGAAAAGAGAAAAAAGTATCTTGGAAAATATCATCCTGTCCACCTGCAATCGGACCGAGCTCTATCTGGTGGTGGACCAGCTGCACACTGGCCGCTACTATTCCAAGCATTTTTTGGCGGACTGGTTTCAGATCCCTGTCAAGGAGCTAGAAGAATATTTAGTCTTTCGTGAGGGGGATGAGGCCTTGCGGCATCTGCTGCGGGTCTCTATCGGATTGGAATCCAAGATTGTTGGTGAAAGTCAGGTCTTGGGCCAGCTCAAGCATGCTTTCTTGACAGCGCAAGATGCTGGTACAACTGGCATTGTCCTCAATCAGGCTTTCAAGCAGGCGCTGACCTTTGCTAAGCGCATGCATGATACTTATCGGATCAATGACCGGCCTATTTCTATCGGCCTAACTGCTATCCAAGAATTGGATCGACTGGGGCTGGATTACAGCACTAAAAAGGTAGCTGTGATCGGTCTGGGAGAGATTGGTCAGTTGGTGACTAAGTATGCCTTGCAGCGTCCATTCGAATCCGTCATGCTGCTCAATCGGACGGTCAGCAAGGCCCAAGCATTTCTAACAGAGGACAGGGTGTCTGCCCATGGCTGGGATGAATTGGAAGCAGTACTGGCGGATGCGGATGTGGTCTTTTCAGCAGTTAAAACGGACGAATACATTATCTTTCCCTCCATGCTTAAGGCGGATGCAGTCGTGTTTGACCTCTGTCTGCCTCGTTCCTGCCATCAGAGCTCGTCTCTGAAGCTCTATAATATCGAAAATCTAACCAATCAACTGGAGCAATATAAGGCAGAGCGGCAGGAGATTGCCGGTCGGATTGCTTTGGAGATTGATGAGGAGCTGGTCAAGTTTGCTGACTGGCGTCAGCAGTTAGGCATTATTCCTCTGATTCAGGAAATCAGGGATAAGGCTTTGGAAGCTCAAGCTTCAGCCATGGAAAGTCTTAATCGAAAGATTCCGGATTTGACCGAGCGGGAGCAGAAGCAGATTTCCAAGCACATGAAGAGTATTATCAACCAAGTCTTGAAGGAACCAATCTTGCAGCTCAAAGAGCTGTCAGTCGGAGAGCATTCAGACTATGACATTGCCTTGATTGCCAAGATATTTGGCTTGCACAGAGAAAGGGGAAAAGATGAAGGTCATTAAGGTAGGAACCCGCAAGAGTAAGCTGGCCATGACCCAGACCCAACAGTTAGTGGACCAGCTCAAGGCGCTCCATCCAGAGCGGGATTTTGTCCTCGTTCCCTATACCACAAAAGGAGATCGCCTGACCCATGTCAGTCTACAGGAAATTGGCGGCAAGGGAGTCTTTGTCAAGGAAATTGAGCGGGCTCTCTTGGCTGGTGAGATTGATATGGCAGTCCATAGTCTCAAGGACATGCCGGCTAAACTAGCTGAGGGCTGTGCACTCGGTGCGATTAGTCAGCGAGAAGATGTCCGGGATTGCTTGATTTTCCGTCAAGCTGGCCAGACGCTGGCTGACCTGCCTGAGGGCGCTCTTATAGGAACCAGCAGTATTCGCCGACAGGTTCAGCTGCAGGCTCAAAGGCCGGATTTGACTTTCAAGCCACTTCGGGGCAACATTGATACCCGTATCAAGAAGCTGGAAGAAGGCGAGTACGACGCGATTGTCTTGGCTATGGCTGGACTTAAACGTTTGGGCTGGCTGGACCAAAGTCGTCTTCACATTCAGCCTTTAGAGACCAGTCTTTGTCTGCCGGCTATTTCTCAGGGCGCTTTGGCAGTGGAATGCCGGGAAGAGGATGAGGAACTGCGGCAACTGTTGGCAACTGTTCAGGATGAGAAGACAGCTGCTGAAGTGGCAGTTGAACGGGCAGTTTTGGCTCAGATGAATGCAGACTGTACCTTCCCTATCGCTGCTTTTGCCCAGAAAAACGGTCAGGACTACCAACTAGAGGCCATGCTGGCCAAGGAGGACGGCCAATGTGTCTTTGTCAGCTTTCAGGGGCAGGATGGCCAAGAATTGGCAGAGCAGGCTGTGCGCCAGTTAGCCGATAAGGGAGCAGTAGGAATGCCATGGTTAAAAAAATAATCTTTACCAGAGAGCAGGCGCCAGACTCTGCCTGGCTAGAAAAGATCAGACAGGCTGGATTTGAGACGCATCATGTTCCTCTCATTCGCTGTCAGACTCTGCCCTTGCCAGAAGATGTCCAAGCAGCACTGCCAGAAGCTGACTGGGCCTTTTTTACCAGTGCTGTCGCAGTAGAGGCTTTCAGTCCCTATCTGAAAGCTGACTACCAGATTGCGACCATCGGGCCGCAGACCAGTCAGGCGCTGGACAAGCTAGGCCGAGCCTGTGATTTTCAGGCCAGCAGCCACTATGGTCTTGACTTTATTCAGGAGTGGTTGGATTTGGCTCTGCCAACGCAGAAGATTTTGCTGCCCCAGAGCAGCTTGTCCAATCCCAGTCTGGCTGAGAAGTTAAAAGAAGCAGGTCATGATGTCTGGGCTTGGCCTATGTACGAAACGACCTCAAATCCTGCTGGTCAGGACCAGCTCGAGACCTATCTGTCTCAAGAGGAAGTGATTTGGACCTTTGCCAGTCCGTCGGCTTGGCAGAGTTTTTGTGCTATTAAGCCCCATCTAGCATCTAGCCATCAGATTGCAGTGATTGGTCAGACAACGGCTCAGGCGGTTAAGGAGTCTGGCTATGGGGTAGATTACCAGCCCCAGAGTCCTTCTGTTGAGGAAATGGTCAAGGAAATAATCAAGAAAGAAGAGAAGAAGCATGGAATTTTATAGACATCGCAGACTGAGGAGAAGCAGCAGTCTGCGGCAGCTGGTTCGAGAAACCAAGCTGTCTGTGGATGATTTTATCCAACCCTTGTTTGTCAAGGAAGGGTTGACTGAAAAGCAAGAGGTAGCTTCTATGCCGGGAGTTTATCAGTTCTCCCTCGAGGATTTGCTGCCAGAAGTTCAGGAATGTGTGGACTTAGGTATTCGAGCTTTTATCGTCTTTGGCATTCCGTCAGAAAAGGACGAAATAGGCAGTCAGGCTTCAGCTGAAAATGGCATTGTCCAAGAAGCTATCCGTCTGATCAAGAAGCATTTTCCTGAGACGGTCGTCATTGCAGACACCTGTCTCTGTGAGTTTACCAGTCACGGCCATTGCGGTATTTTGCGAGGGGAAGAAGTGGATAATGATCTGTCTCTGACTAGACTGACAGAAGTCGCTGTCAGCCAAGCCAGGGCTGGAGCAGATGTCATTGCGCCTTCCAATGCCATGGACGGTTTTGTGGCGGCTATTCGTCAGGGACTTGATGCAGCGGGCTTTGAAGACATTCCGATCATGTCCTATGCCATTAAGTTTGCCTCTAGCTTTTATGGACCTTTCCGAGATGCTGGTGAGAGTGCTCCGGCCTTTGGTGACCGCAAGACCTATCAGATGGATCCGGCCAATCGATTGGAGGCTTTGAGAGAAGCCAAGAGCGATGAGGAGCAGGGAGCAGACTTTCTCATGGTTAAGCCGGCTCTGGCCTTTCTGGATATCCTCAGAGAGCTGCGTCAGGAAACTCGGTTGCCTCTGGTGACCTATAATGTCAGTGGAGAATACGCCATGGTCAAGGCAGCAGCCCAGCAGGGCTGGATCAATGAAAAAGCTATAGTCATGGAAACTTTGACCAGTATGAAGCGGGCTGGGGCAGACTTGATTATCACTTATTTTGCCAAGGATGCGGCCGGCTATCTGAAAGAAGGATAGAGACTGCGGAAAATCAGCAGTTTTCTAGATAAGGAGGACGAACTTGAAGAGAGAACATTCCAACCAATATTTCGCAGAGGCTCAAAAGCTCTTTCCAGGCGGAGTCAATAGTCCTGTTAGGGCTTTTAAGGCTGTGGGCGGCCATCCGCTTTTTATCGAAAAAGCCAGCGGAGCCTATCTGCATGATGTCGATGGCAACCGCTATATTGACTACGTCCTGTCTTGGGGGCCTATGATTTTGGGGCATGCTCCTAAGGATGTGTTACCAGCAGTTGAGGAAGCTATTTGGGAGGGGACCAGTTTTGGTGCTCCGAGCCCCAGAGAGATTGCTCTCGGCCAGCTGGTGCAGGAGCGCCTGCCTTTCATGGAAAGAATGCGGATGGTCAATTCGGGAACGGAAGCGACCATGAGCGCCATTCGAGTAGCGCGTGGAGTGACCAAGCGCTCTAAAATTGTCAAATTTATCGGCTGCTATCACGGCCACAGCGATTCCTTTTTGGTTCAGGCTGGTTCAGGCTTGGCCAGCTTTGGGATTGCTGATTCTGCCGGAGTCATTGCTCAGGTAGCTGGGGAAACTCTGGCCTTGCCTTATAATAACATAGCTGATCTCAAGGCTTGCTTTGAAAAGCATGGAGATAACATCGCCTGTGTCATTTTAGAAGCAGTTGCTGGCAATATGGGCTTGATTCCAGCGGATGCGGACTTTATCAGTACTATTCGCTCCCTCACTCAGGAATACGGCTCTCTTTTCATAGTGGATGAGGTCATGAGTGGTTTTCGAGCTCATTATCAGGGGGCAGTTGGCCTCTATCAGACAGAGCCGGATCTGGTCTGCTTGGGCAAGGTTATCGGTGGCGGCTTCCCAGTCGCAGCCTTTGGCGGCAAGGCCGTCTATATGGATCAGGTAGCGCCTCTAGGCAGCATCTATCAGGCTGGTACCCTATCAGGCAATCCAGTCGCTATGACGGCCGGTTATGAAACTCTGAAACAGCTAACACCTGAACTCTTTGCTGAGATTGAAGAGAAAACAAGCTACCTCTGTGATGGCTTACGAAGTCTAGCCGATAAGTACAGCATTAATCTGCAAGTCGTATCAAAAGGTACCATGTTTGGTTTCTTCTTCAGTCAGAAGCCAGTCCGTAACTTTGAGGATTCTAAGGCGGCTGACCATGCTCAGTTTGCACGATTGCACGGTCTCTTGCTGGAGCAAGGCATTTATCTGGCGCCATCTCAGTATGAAACCAACTTTATGTCCAGTGCCCATACTAGAGCGGACCTAGACCAGACCTTGGCAGCCTTTGAGCGGGCATTTCAAGCAATGAAAGAAGAAGCAAATGACTAAGATTGTGTTAGTGACAGGCGGTGCCAGAAGTGGTAAGTCAGCATTTGCGGAGGAGCGACTAGCGGACCGAGAGCGAGTTTGCTATATTGCGACTGGCCTGCCCCGAGGAGAAGATCCAGAATGGCAGGAGCGGATTCGACTGCACCAAGAACGCCGACCGGCTTCATGGACAACTCAGGAGCAGTATGCAGGGCTGGCGGACTGGCTGCGAGAGCAGTCGCATCCAGTTTACCTGCTGGACTGTGCCACCCTTTTGACCAGCAATCGCCTCTTTGATTTGATTGCCCAGCATTTTCCAGACAAGCTGGAGCTGACCGAGGAACACTTTCTCAGTCGACAGGAGCAGTCTTTCCTGCTGCAGCTCTTGGAAGAAGAATGGCAAGAGCTCCTATCTACAATCCGTCAGACAGATGCTGAGTGCTGGATTGTAACGGACGAGGTTGGGCTGGGCATTGTCCCAGAGACCAGACTAGGGCGCTTCTTCCGTGATGTGCAGGGCAAAGTCAACCAACTGATTGCAAAGGAGGCGAGTGAGGCTTATCTGGTTATCTGCGGCCTCGCTCAGCAGTTGAAATGATAAAGGCATTGATTATCTATACTCAATTTTTTAGCCGGATTGTGATTCCAATGGCAGTGGATATTTCCTATCTGCGACGGGGACTCCCTTTTCTGACTCTCTTTGGTCTCTTGCTGGGTTTGATTTCAGGTGGATTTTATTTCCTGATGAGTCTAGTTCTGCCTGGAATGGTCGCTTGGGTTCTGACCCTTGCTTTCGATGTTCTGCTGACAGGTGGTTTTCACTTAGATGCCTTAGCGGATACGGCGGATGGTCTCTTCTCCTCTCGTAAAAAGGAGCGGATGCTGGAGATTATGAAGGACAGCCGGATTGGCAGCAATGGCGTTCTGGCGCTTATTCTCTACTATGCTCTGATGCTGGTTCTATACCCTTATTTGCCAGAGCCTCGCTGGTTTATCGTAGCTAGTCTGTCCATGATTGGCAAGGCCGGTCTGAGCCTACAGCTTTACCGGATGACCTATGCTAGAGAAGGCGGCGGCTCGGGAAATTTCTTCAGTGGCAGCAAGACTAGTCATATCCTGCTTGCCCAGCTTTTGCCTTTGCTCCTGTCTCTGCTGGTTTTCAGCTGGAGAGGCCTCTTGGCTTATAGTTTAGTATTCTTGGGAGCAATCGGCTATCGCCGGTTCGTTTATAATAAAATTGACGGCCACACAGGCGATACGCTAGGAGCCTATGTTGAAATTGCCCAGCTCCTCTATCTCTTAGGATTGGTGGTGCTAGGATGAAAAGATGGTATCTGATGCGGCACGGTCAGACAGACTACAACCGCAGGCGCTGTTTCTATGGCAGCCATGATGTCTCTGTCAACGGGCAAGGTCAAAAAGATGCCAAGCAGCTGGCGCTACTGATGCAGGAGCACTCAGTTGATGTGATTTACACCAGTTGTCTCAAGCGGACGCAGGAAACAGCCCAGCTGGCTTTTCCAGACAGGCAAGTCCAGCCCATAGCTGACTTTGATGAGCGGGGCTTTGGACAATGGGAAGGATTGACAGCTGATGAGATTGAAGCGGCTTTTCCAGAAGTCTGGCAGGCTTGGCTGGAAGCCCCCTTTGAGGTCACGCCTCCTGAAGCAGAAGTTTTTTCAGACTTTCAGACCAGAGTCTGGGCAGCGACAGACCGCCTGCTAGATACTACTGAGGAATCAATCGCTCTAGTGGCTCATTTGGGAGTCCTTCGCTTGATTTACCAGCATTTGGTTGATGGAGAGGCTGTTTTTTGGAACATTGATGTCCCCCAAGGACGAGTGCTGCTCTTGGAAGAGCGGGACCAGACTTGGCAGGCGACCTTACTCTAAGGCTTTATTATTAAAAAACAACATGATTTATCTTGGGAAAGAGGTGACTAGATGAATACACAGATTCAGGATAAATTTACTTTTAAAAATGGTCAGACCATGCGCAATCGCGTTGTATTGGCTCCTATGACTATCTGCGCTAGTGAGCCGGGTGGCTATGTATCTCAGGCAGATATTGATTTTTTTGCCCGCCGGTCTAGGTCGGTTGGTATGGTCATTACTGGCAGTACCTATGTCCATCCTCTGGGAAAGTCCTTTGCGGAGAGCTTCAGCGGCGCCGAGGACGATAAGATTGAGGGGCTTAGCCGTCTGGCCAAGGCCATCAAGGACCAAGGGGCTCTGGCTATTGTCCAGCTCTATCACGGTGGTCGTATGGTTCTGCCTGATTTGATTGACGGTCAGCCAGTAGCACCCAGCGCTGTCAAGGCTCCGCGCGATTATTTGGCAGAGCCGAGGGCGCTCAAGAACGCTGAAGTGGAGCAGGTGATAGAGGATTTTCTGTCAGCCATCAGACGGGCCATTCAGGCTGGCTTTGACGGAGTTGAGCTTCATGGCGCCAATACCTATCTGATCCAGCAGTTTGTCTCTCCCCATTCCAATGTCCGTCAGGACAAGTGGGGCGGCAGTCTTAACAACCGCCTGCGCTTTCCAAAGACCTTGCTGAAAAGAGCCAAGCAACTAGTCAAAGAAGAGGCTGACAGCCCCTTCCTGATTGGCTACCGCTTTTCTCCGGAAGAGATTGAAGAGCCAGGTATCCAGCTTTATGATACCCTGCAGTTGCTGGAGCAGCTCATCTATCATCAGGTGGACTATCTGCATATTTCGACCTCTGATGTCTGGCGCTCGTCTATCAGAGATTCTCAGGACTCGGAGCCAGTAATTCAGAAAATTATCAGAAAAATTAATGGTAGAGTGCCCCTGATTGGTGTCGGTCAGATAGAGACCAAGCAGGATGCCCAGCGAGTATTGGATGCGGGGATTCCGCTCTTTGCCCTCGGCAAGGCCCTGCTCCTAGACCCAGATTGGACAGAAAAGGTTGTCTCCGGCCGAGAGGCAGAAGTCATCAGAGCTTATCGCGATGAGCTGCAGGCTG
Organism: Streptococcus sp. SN3; assembly: GCF_030439905.1. Lineage (NCBI taxonomy): Bacteria > Bacillati > Bacillota > Bacilli > Lactobacillales > Streptococcaceae > Streptococcus > Streptococcus sp. SN3. Next base: position 279,972 of record NZ_JAQFJF010000002.1, on the reverse strand, counting down.
ACCTGGCTCTGCCAACTGCCTTTGTCGAAGATGCTAGAAGCTATCTGGAAGGAAAAGATTAAGACAAGCACATCCCTAAGGAGGAAAGAGAATGAGCAATCATTTGTTTTTCACTCGTCTGCTCTCTCATCTTCAGGACATAGAACCACCTTAGACAGAGAGCGAAGCGTATTTAGATTTGACTAGGACAGACCGTCTTAAAGTAGTTTACAAAATAGAAAAGGAATTTGAATATTTTATGAAACATTTTAAAAAAATTATGGCTCTAGCCTTGGCAGGCCTAGCCCTAGCTTCCTGTGTAAACCCTAGCAAAACCAGCGAGTCTGCTAGCGATGGTGACAGCAAGACTGTAACTATCGGCTATACTCAATTTCCAGAAAATATTGACCCAGCAGCGGAATACAATGGCTGGTTCACGGTCCGTTACGGAGTGGGAGAAACCCTCTTTAAGATGGACGACAAACTTGAGGTGAAACCTTGGTTGGCTGAGAAAATCGAAGCAGTATCAGACCTAGAGTGGAAAATTACCCTCAAGGATAAGGTTGTCTTCCAAAATGGTGAAAAAATGACCGGTGAAAAGGTCAAAGCTTCTCTAGAACGCCTGGTTGAGAAGAGTGAGCGGGCAGCTGCCGATCTGAGCATTGACAGCATATCTGCAGAGGGTCAAACTGTGACCATCAAGACAAAGGCTGTGCAGCCGATCATGGCTAATCTCTTGGCAGAGCCCTACTCCGCTATTGTGGATACGACTGGCAAGAGCGCATCTGATAAGGCTCCTGTCGGAACTGGACCTTACATGGTGACCAAGTACACTCCTGAGAGCGGAGCAGAGCTCAAGGCTTATGACGACTACTGGGATGGCAAGCCCAAAGTTGCTAATCTGAAGATTAAATACTTCTCTGATCCGACAGCTATTTCTGCAGCCCTCAAGTCTAAGGAAGTCGATGCCGTCTATGGTCTGCCTTATGCAAATCTAAGTACTTATGCTTCCGATAAGAACTACAAAATTTCTGAAGTAGAAGGTTCCCGCTACCTAGCTTACTATTATAACTTCGAAAATCCTTACGTAGCAGATGACAAGTTCCGTCAGGCTTTAGATACCTTGGTAGACAAGAAGACCTACTCTGAATCCCTCTTTAAAGGCTCAGCTGTGCCAGCTGTTGGACCTTTCCCTACAGGCTTTGCCTTTGCCCTGCAAAAGAGCGTCCATGAATTTAACGTAGACAAGGCTAAGAAACTCTTGGATGAAGCTGGCTACAAGGATACTGACGGCGATGGCTACCGTGAAAAAGACGGTCAAAAAGTCAGCATTGAGCTGCTGTCCTTCACTCGTCTGCCTGAAATGCCGCTGGCTGTAGAAGCAAGCCAACAACAGCTTAAGGAAGTCGGAATTGAAGCGACTATTAAGAAAGTTGAAGTCAGTGCCGTTGCCAGTGAAAAGGACTATGCCTTCACGCCTTACGCAGTAGTAGCAGCTCCTATTGGTGATCCGTATGCCTTCTTCAACAGCGCTGTTAAGACAAACGGAGCAGCTAATATCGGTCACTACAGCAACCCAGAAGCAGACAAGAAAATCGAAGAGCTGGCGACTGAAACGGATCCAGCTAAGCGCAATCAGCTCAGCAAGGAAATCCAAGAAATCATGGATAAGGACTACGGCTTTACCATTATCGGCTTCTTCAAGGTCGCTCTGGTAATGGACAAGTCCGTCTCTGGTTTGGAATCCCATCCAACAGACTACTATCACGTCAGCAACAAACTATCAAAGGAATAAAGCATGCTGGAAATGAAAGATCTGCTGGTGCAGTCAGCAGATAAAGTCATTCTCGATCGGGTCTCCCTCTCTCTTGCAGAGGGGGAGTCCCTTTCGATTGTGGGCGAGAGTGGCAGTGGCAAGTCTACCCTGCTCAAGATGCTGCTGGGCCTCCCTCTTAGGGGGCTGACAGTGACAGAGGGCAGTATTACCTTTGAGGGGCAGGAAATTCAGCCCCAGGACCACCGCATTTATCTGCCTTTTGTGGGCCGAGAAGTGGCCTGGATTAGTCAGCATGCCAGTCTCAGCTTCAATAACCGCCGTAAGATCAAAAAGCATTATCAGGACTTGGTGAAAAATCAGGGCCAGAAAGCAGCAAATCTCCGTCCCTTGGAAGAATGTCTAGAGATGGTGGGGCTGCTGCCTGAAAAAGTCGTCAATAAGTATCCTTTCGAGCTCAGTGGCGGTATGATGCAGCTGGTCGGTGTAGCGCTAGCTCTAGCCAGCAGGCCCAAACTATTGCTGGCTGATGAGCCGACTAGCGCTCTGGATGTCCTGTCGAAAATGAAGCTGCTTAATCTCTTGAGCCAGCTTCATCAAGAGGAAAACATGGCCATTCTCTTTGTCACACATGATATCAGCGTAGCTGAGCATCTGGCGCAAAAGGTAGTGGTCATGAAGGAAGGACAGATTGTCGAAAGCGGTCCAGCCCATCAAGTTCTCCGCCATCCTGAGCAGGCCTACACCCAGAAATTGCTGAAGGCTGTGCCCAAGCTGGCAGAGTTTAGAGAAGGGGAGCAGCTATGAGTCAAGTATTGGTCGGTCGCCAGCTGACCTACGAGTATGGTCAGATTGGTAATCGGAGAATTGGTGTCTTTGATATTGATATTAGCTTGGAAAAGGGACGAGCTATGGGGCTGGTCGGAGAGTCAGGATCTGGCAAGAGTACCATTGCCAATCTTATCTGTCGCTTTTTAAAGCCAGATCAAGGGGAGCTGACTCTACTAGGCAAGCCAGTCTCTGCCTACAAGGATAGGGAATACTATGCTCGGGTCCAGTACATTGCCCAGCAGCCCCAGTCGACCTTTCATCCCAAGCGCAGCATTCAGCAGAGCCTAGAAGAGGTCTGTCGAAACTTTTCTTTCTATCAGCAGCCGTCTGATAGGAAGCAAGTCATCCATGACTTGCTGAGATCGGTTGGTCTGACACCTGAGCTTGCTCAGAGGCTGCCACACCAGCTGAGCGGAGGAGAATGTCAGCGGGCAGCTATTGCCCGTGCCTTGCTGATTAATCCCGATGTGCTCATCTGCGATGAAATCACCAGTGCTCTGGATGTGACTGTTCAGTATGAAGTCATGCAGCTGCTGGCAGATATCAAGAAGCGTTCGCAGACCTCCTTTCTCTTCATCTCTCATGACATCGCACTGGTCAGCAATTTTGCGGAAGATTTGGTCGTCCTCAAGGACGGAATCGTGCAGGAGAAGGGCAGCATGCGAGAGGTCGTCTCTGCTCCCAAGAGTGACTATACCAAGCTCCTACTCAGTCAGTACAGGGAGGATAAAGATGAGGATTAAGCAACAACTAGACTCTATGGCTCCATGCAGTAGCTATCAGGGAAGTCTGCCTATCACGGATGAGCTGGCTATCCAGTACACTCTGCTCAAAGGACAGGCCTCCCAGCCCTTGCTGACCATCAGTGCTGCAGTCCATGGCTGTGAGTATGTCGGGGTTAAGGCGCTGATGGACTTGGCGCATGAATGGGACTTTAACTTTCAGGGCTCTGTCCTCCTCCTGCATGCAGTCAATGTCAGCGGCTTCTGGGCTCGGGAGACGACACTTGTACCTGAGGACGGCCTCAATCTGAACAGGATTTTTCAGGATCAAGAGCCAGTTTCCAGCCTCAGCTATCAGATTCGGTCTGTGATTGAGAGTCAGGTCTTTAGTGTCAGTGATTTCCTCATTGACCTGCACAGTGGCAATCGGGAAGAACTGCTGACACCGCATGGTTACTACTCTCTGCGGGCAAATCCAGAGGTGATGGAAAAGTCCTATCAGATGCTGCAGGCTTCTGGGACACCGATAATCTACCAATCTCAGGACCGCGGCAATCTCTACCACGCTGCCTCAGTAGACTATGGACTGCCTAGCATCCTGCTGGAGCAGGGGGAAAATGGCACCTGTCTGCCAGAGGATGTTCTGGCTATGAAGGAGTCAGTCAAACAAGTCGCCCGCTATCTTTTTGAAGGGACCATGCCTTATTATAAGCAGGCGCCGCTGATCTTTGACGACAGTTACTATCTGACCTGTCAGAGGTCGGGGTGCTGGATGTGCTTTGTCCGGCCCAATCAAACAGTACAGGCTGGTCAGGTCATTGGCGAAATCTGTGATATTTATGGCAATATTTTAGAAAAGGTGACTGCCAAGGAAGACGGTCTGGTCCTCTACCAGAAAGCGACCCTGGTCGTCCACCAAGGCGAAGTGCTGCTGGCCGTTGCCAGCAAGAAGCCTGAAAGCTACCAGACATCTGAAAGGGAGGCGCATGATTAAATTTATTATCAAAACGATTCTGCAATTCGTCCTCATCCTGCTCTGCGTCAGCTTTATCTCCTTTTTGCTGGTTTATCTAGCACCGGGAGATCCGGCTGAGAGTATCCTCAATGCTCAGGGTATTCCTTTTACCAAGGAATTGCTGGAAATCAAGCGGGCTGAGATGGGCCTGAATGGCAGCTTTATGGAGCAATATCTGGCCTGGCTGGTCAGGATTGTCCATGGCGACTTTGGTGTGACCTATAATTCCGGAGCTTCGGTCTGGGAGCAGCTGGTTTTCTATTTTCCCAATACAGTCTACCTAGCTTTTTATACCCTGCTAGCAACTCTGGGAATTTCCCTGCCGACAGCTCTCTACACATCCTACCATGCTGGAAAGCCGGTTGACCGCTTCTTGATGGCAGGTCTGGCTTTTCTGAATGCCATTCCTAGCTTTGTTATGGGGATTATCCTGATTCTGATCTTTTCTGTTCAGCTGCACTGGCTTCCCATTCAGGCAACGGCCAATGAGCTGGGCTTAGTCTTGCCAGTCATAACACTGGCCATGATCATGTCCACTCGCTATATTCCGCAGCTGCGGACCGCTTTGATAGAAGTGTTGCATTCGCCAGAAGTTGAAGGTGCGCGTGGTCGGGGGATTCGAGAGGGGCATATTCTGCTGCATGACGTGATTTACAATGTCCTGCCCTTTCTTCTCACCTTAGTCAGCCTTTCTCTTGGCTCGCTCTTGGGTGGTGTAGCTATTATTGAGCATCTCTTTTCCTGGCCGGGCATCGGTAAGATGCTGATTGGCGTAGTTGCCAAGCGGGATTATCCCCTCATTCAGGGTGCGGTCCTCTTTATCACAGCTGGGGTCTTGACTGTAAATCTAGTCTTTCAACTGCTTACGGTTTGGCTCAATCCTCGCGTCCGACTGGCTCAGGAAAATCCCAAACTGCTGCCACGCACGAAGAAATTAAAAGCAAGCAAGGAGGGTTCGTATGGATAAGAAAATCAATCGAAAACTTCTGGTCTTGGGCGGTCTCATCGTCCTGGCCTTGATCCTCTCCTCCTTGGCTCCTCGTCTCTTGGGTGACAGTTTGACCAAGGTCAATCTGGGACAAGCCTTGCAAGGACCGAGCAGTAGTGAGTGGTTCGGAACAGACGCCCTGGGACGGTCTGTCTTTGCGCGTGCAGTAAGCGGGGGTGCGGAAACAGTCCTGCCAGCCCTTCTGATTCTGATGCTGATTGCAGCGGTGGGCTCCTTTATCGGGGTGACTAGCGCTTTTATCGGCGGGAAATTCGACCAGTTCATCTTGCTGGTAATCACGGCTTTTCAGTCTTTCCCATCTATCATTCTGGTCATTGCGATCGTCAGTATCTTGGGCATCGGTCTCCAGCAAACCCTCATCGCTATCTGCTTGACGGCCTGGACCAAGTATGCCTACCTGATGCGCTCCATGACCCTGCAGCTGAAAAATGAACCCTATATCCAGTCCTCGAAAATGTATGGCAATAGTTTTTGGACGACTCTGAAAAACTATTATTTCCCCAGTCTTTTTCCTCAGATTCTGACGACTATGAGCTTTGACATCAGTACCATTATCATGGAAATTGCTGGTCTTAGCTTTGTCGGTCTGGGAGCTCAGGCACCATCGCCTGAGTGGGGAGCCATGATTAATGACGGCCGGATTTACATCCAGGAAGCCCCCTGGATTGTGGTCTTCCCTTGTATCTTGCTAATTTTGACCATTCTCCTCTTTACCAAGTTCGGAGATGCTCTCAACAGCAAGTACAACCGCATGAATTGATCGTCAAAAAAACATAAACTATAGCCCCTATCTCTTGGGACTGCGATCATAAAAATATGAATACAAGAAAGTGATTCAATAAAAATGAGAAAAAAACTATTTTTATTAGTTGTCCTCTTGCTGCCTTTATTCTTGGTAGCCTGCCAGCAAAACTCAAACTCTTCCAAGCAGATCGGTGAGAAAGACAAACTCACCATGGTCTGGGGCGAGGACTTTGGGGATGTCAATCCTCACCGCTACAATCCAGACCAATTTGTCATTCAGGATATGGTCTATGAAGGCCTAGTCCGCTACGGTGACAATGGGAAAATCGAGCCAGCCTTGGCTGAAAGCTGGGATATCAGCGAAGATGGTAAAACCTATACCTTCAAGCTGAGAAAGGCAAAATTCTCAGACGACTCTGACTTTAACGCGGAGAATGTTAAACGGAATTTCGATACTGTCTTTTCAGAGGAAAACAAGAAAAACCACACTTGGTTTGACTTTACCAACCAGCTGGAAAGCTACCGAGTTGTCGATGAGCATACCTTTGAAATCAAGCTCAAGCAAGCCTACAGTGCGACTCTCTATGATTTATCAATGATTCGTCCGATCCGCTTCGTAGCTGATGCGGCCTTCCCTGACGGAGATGACACAACTAAGGACAACCTCAAAAAGCCAATCGGAACTGGTCAATGGGTTGTCAAAGACAAGAAGGCAAATGAGTACATCACCTTTGCCCGTAATGAAAATTACTGGGGTGAAAAGCCTAAATTGAAAGAAGTAACAGTCAAGATTATCCCAGACCCACAAACCCGTGCTTTGGAGTTTGAGTCTGGAAATGTAGACTTGCTCTATGGAAATGGCGTTATCGGTTTGGATAACTTTGCCAAGTATGCCAAGGATGACAAGTACACGACAGACGTATCTCAGCCAATGTCCAGTCGCCTCATGCTCTTGAATGCAAAGCAGGAAATCTTCAAAGACAAGACTGTTCGTCAGGCGATGAACCATGCGGTTGATAAGAAGTCTATCGCGAAAGACATTTTCCGCGGAACAGAAACACCGGCTGATACCATCTTCTCCAAGTCTACTCCGCACTCTGACGCCAATCTGACTCCCTATGAATATGATATCGAGCTGGCTGAAAAGATGCTGGACCAAGCAGGCTGGAAGAAAGGCTCTGATGGTATCCGTGAAAAAGATGGTAAGAAATTGAGCCTGAATGTTCCTTATATCTCGTCTAAGGCGACAGACAAGGACTTGGTTGAGTACTTCCAAGGCGAATGGAAGAAAATCGGTATTGACGTTCAGCTCAAAGCTATGGAAGAAGATGACTATTGGGAAAATATCAAGACGGGCGACTTTGATTTGATGCTGACTTTCTCTTGGGGAGCACCTTGGGATCCGCATGCTTGGATGACTGCCCTGACTTCACCAGCAGACCATGGCCACCCAGAAAATGTTTCCCTAGAAGCTCTGCCATCTAAGCCAGAAATTGATAAAATTATCAAGGCGACTCTGGTCGAACCAGACGAGGCAAAAGTCGATGAAGGCTATAAGAAAGTCCTCACCATGCTCCATGATGAAGCTATCTATATTCCAATCACTTACCAATCTGTTGTTTCCGTCTATCGCAAGGGAGAACTCGAGGGCATGCGCTTTGCCCCAGAAGAAAATGCATTCCCACTGCGCTATATTGAGAAAAAATAAAAACTAACTTCATACATACAAATTTGCATATAAAGGGAGTAGTGCTGCCAAGGTTAAAAACTTAGCAGCCGCCCCTTTTCTTTTAAGGACTATGAAAAAAGATTTATTTAAAACAATAGTTTCTCTCTTTGCTGCCCTCTTGATGATATCAGTATTGACCTTTCTCTTGGCCAAGCTATCCTCGGCGGATCAAGCAGAAAACTATTTAAGGGTATCTAAGATTCAAGTGACTCCTCAATCCTTGGAAAAAGCCAGAGAATATCTGGGACTCAATCAACCCTGGCCTCAGCAGTATCTAAGCTGGCTGACTAAGGCCCTTCGTGGAGATTTTGGGACGTCTTATCTATTAAAGGTTCCTGTCCTGCCCTTGGTGCTGGAGCGTTTCCAGTCAACTCTTTCTCTGGGATTGACTTCCTTTGCCCTCATTTTGCTTACGTCCATTCCTTTGGGAATTTTTAGTGCAGTCTACAAGGGTTCTATCTTTGATAAGGTCACTCGCTTTCTATCCTTTTCCAGCGTTTCTATGCCCAGCTTTTGGCTAGGTTATATGCTGATTGTAGTTTTTGCTGTTCAGCTCAGATGGCTGCCAGTTTCGGGCAAGCAGGATTTTAGCAGCTTGATTCTTCCCAGTCTGACCCTTAGTATGTCATTGATTGGCCAATATATCGCTTTGATTCGTAAGGCCGTGATAGAGCAGATGAAAAGTGTCCATGTTGAAAATGCCCTCCTGCGCGGAGTCAGCAAGTTCTTCCTGGTCAAAAATCATCTCTTGAGAAATTCCCTGCCAGCCATTGCGACAGGCCTGAGCCTGACCTTGGTCTATCTCCTGACAGGCTCCTTGATTGTTGAGGAAGTCTTCTCTTGGAATGGTGTCGGCTCCCTCTTTGTAGATGCTCTGCAGGCTGTGGATCTGCCGATTATTCAGTGCTGTATGCTTTTATTTGGCCTATTATTCTTGGGAAATAACGTTCTAACCCAGCAGCTGCCAGTTTGGATCGACCCTAGAGTCAGAAAAAGGAGGAGCAATGTCTAAGCGATTTATTTTTTCAAGTGTCATTTTGCTGGCTCTGCTCATCTGCGCTCTCTTTGCACCCTATCTATCTTCTTTTGATCCCCAGCACGTAGAGATTTCAAATAAACTGATGCCGCCTGATACTGTTCACCTGCTGGGAACCGATCAGCTAGGCAGAGACGTCTTGTCTCGTCTGCTTCACGGAGCCCGCTACTCCCTTTTCTTATCCCTGACCATCAGTCTGCTGGAAGTGGTTATCGGTGTGACAGTCGGTTTGCTGATTGGATGGTACCAAGGCAAGGCTGAAGCGACCTTCTTATGGTTTGCAAATGTTATTTCCGCCTTTCCTAGCTTCCTGCTCTCTTTAGCTACCGTTGGGATATTGGGACAGGGCATGACCAATATGATTCTAGCCATTGTTATCATAGAGTGGGTCTACTATGCAAGGGTGACGGCCAATCTGGTCAAGAGTGCCAAGGAGGAAGCCTATGTCATTTCTGCCCAGACCATGGGACTCTCCCAGTTCCATATCCTCAAAACCCATATCCTCCCCTTTATCTACAAGCCTATTTTGATTATTGTGCTGATGAATATCGGGAATATCATTCTTATGATTTCTGGCTTTTCTTTCTTGGGAATCGGTGTCCAGCCCAACATTACCGAGTGGGGCATGATGCTGCATGATGCTAGAAGCCATTTTCAAACGGCAACTTGGATGATGCTGGCGCCCGGATTGGCTATCTTTCTGACTGTGGTCGCCTTTAATCTATTTGCCGAATGCTTTGAAGAGAAAGGCTGGAAACAGATATGGAAAAAATAGCAGTAAAGAAACTGACAGCCCAGATTGAGGGAAAGACCCTACTGCAGGACATCAGCTTTGAAGTGGAGGCAGGGCAGTCTCTGCTCATTATCGGGGAGAGTGGTTCTGGTAAAACCCTCTTAACCAAGATATTGATTGGGCAGCTACCTTCATCCTTGAGCATGCAAGGAGAAGTTCACTACGGCACCATGACTTTGGAGCGAAATTCTCTCAAAGCTTGGCAGCATCTACGAGGCAGTCAAGTAGCCTATATGTCTCAAAATCCGATGGCTATGTTCAATCCCTTTCAGACCATTCAAAGTCATTTTTGGGAGACCCTGCGCAGCCATAGTAAGATTTCAAAAAGCGCTTGTCTAGCTAAGTCCGTGGCCTCCATGAAAGAGGTGCGGCTGGCTGAGCCGGAAGAACTGTTGAAAAAATATCCTTTTGAGCTCAGCGGCGGTATGCTGCAGCGGGTCATGCTGGCTATCTTGCTTTGCCTAGAGCCAGAGACCATCATTTTGGATGAGCCTACTTCGGCGCTGGATATCCACAATCGCGAGCAGATTATCCTCATCTTAAAAGAGCAGCTAGCTAAGGGAAAGACCCTCATCACAGTGACCCATGATTATCATTTGGCGCAGGAGCTGGGAGGCAAGATGCTTGTCATGTATCAGGGGACTATCATGGAGGAAGGGCCGGTATCCAAGCTCCTTGATAATCCTTCGCAACCCTATAGCCAAGACCTTATCTTAGGAAATCCATACGAACGGTTGGTGAGACAAGATGCTGGAATGTAGACATGTATTTAAAAAATTCGATGGAAAAATGGTAGTCAAAGACTGCGATTTCACTGTCAAGAAAGGTGAAATTATCGGCCTGATGGGCGAGAGTGGTAGCGGCAAGAGCACGCTGGCTAAATTGCTGATTGGTCTAGAAAAGCCCAGTCAAGGACAGGTCTTACTGGATGGCCAGCCCTACTCAGTCAAAAAGTCTGGGGTGAGAATTCTGCTGGTCTTTCAGGACTCGCTCCATTCAGTCAATCCACACTTTACAGTCGAGCAGGTCTTGACAGAGGCTCTGCCAAAAGATGTGGCTAGAGAAGAGATAGAAGCCATTCTAGAAGACGTCGGTCTGGATAAAAGCTATCTGACTCAGCCAGCGCGCCAGCTCAGTGGCGGCCAGCTCCAACGGATTTGCATCGCCCGTGGCCTGCTCTTAAAGCCAGATGTTCTCATCTTTGATGAGGCTCTGAGCGGTCTGGATCCCATTGTTCAGGGAAGGTTGTTACGCCTCTTATATGATTTGTGGGAGAAATATCAGCTGACCTATCTTTTCATCTCGCATGATTTCAAGCTGAGCTACGCTCTCTGCCATCGGATTTTGGTCATGGCAGACGGGGAAATCGTTGATGAGATAAAGGACTTTGAGCTTCCTATTCAAGCTCATCACCCCGTGACAAAAAAGTTGATAGGCGACAAGGGATATTTTAGCTGATGCATACCCCAGCCAGCTGATCTATTTTAAAATTAAAAATAAAGGAACATATATGAAACGTACTTTTGAAACGAGAAAACTTTACTTCGGCTTTCCGGTCTTCTTTTTAGGCTATAAGGACGATGTGCACGGTTATAATATTTCGACTTCAAGCTCGGTTTATTCCTTGGGCAGTATGATGGTTATTGCCATGCGTACCAAGGGAAATGCCATTACAGAGATTACCAAGCACCAGCAATTCACAGTCAATGTCCCAGAGAAGGATTTGACCAAAGAGTCTGAAATTGCTGGCTTCAACAGCCGCAAGGACAAGTTTGCCCTGACCGGTCTTAGCTATACAATTGGCGAGACGGTGGATGCTCCGCTGGTAGACCAATGCCCTGTATCCATTGAGTGTCAGGTGCTGGATATGGTCGAATGCGGTGCCTTGACCAATGTCATCGCCCGTGTCACTCGGCGTGTGGTAGATGAGGACTTGATTGATGAGAATGACGCTTTCCGCAGTGACCGCTTTTCTCCTATCAGCTACATGGGAGATGGCGATGGACGGCTTTACCGCTATTTCAGCGACGAGTCAGTCAAGATGGGATCCATTATCAAAGAAATCCGCAAACAAGAAGAAAAATAAAGAAACCGCTGAGATATTTACGTCTCAGCGGTTTAGTTTTCTATCACTAGTTTTTCTTTTAGGCCAAATTTCTCTAGAAAACGGTCTTGCTCTTCTTGGATTTGCGGTGTTGGATTTTTGATGCCCATGACCAGTTCTATCATTTCTGGATGTACCTCACGCGCCAGCTGACCCAGAGCCCAGATAGCTGTAGCGACATGAATCGGATTTTGCCCCTTGTCGATAATTTCCAGCATTTTGGGAATGGCAGAGCGATCATTGGCATTTGCCAGAGCTATAATGGCATTGCGCTGCAGGATGTTTTTCCCCCGCCAGCTGCCGGCCACATGACCGAATTTCTCCTTAAACTGACCGTTGGAAAGCTCCAAGAAAGGCAGGAGCTCGGGATGAGAAAGGTCGGGGTCAATTTCTGTTGCCAGAGGATTATCCAATCCTTTATTGTAAGGGCAGCAGATTTGGCAGATATCACAGCCATAGATGACCGTCTTAATCTTCTTGCGAAATTCCAGATCCATGACGCCCTTGTCCTGAGTCTGAAAGGACAGACAGCGCTTGGCATTCATGCTGCCGTCACCAATTAAGCAGGAAGTGGGACAGGCTGTCACACAGCGGTTGCAGTCTCCGCAGCCGTAGTCGACAGGCTGATCAGGCTCGATGTCCAGATTGGTAATGAGCTCTCCCAAAAACATATAGGAGCCAAATTCCTTGGAGATGACCAAGCCGTTCTTGCCGATAAAGCCGATTCCTGCTCTTTGGGCTACAGCGGTATCGACCAAGGCGCCCGTGTCCACCATGCCCTTGTACTCAAAGTCGGCAGTCAGTGCTTCAATTCCTCGGGCCAGTCTGTCCAGCTTGTCCTGCAGGACATAGTGGTAGTCTAGCCCCCAGCTGTTAGGGGTGAATTTCCCTCGCTTGTAGGAGGTCTTCTGAGGCTGCTGCTTGAGCTTGTGGGGGTAGGCGACGGCGATAGAGATGATGGTCTTGGCTGAGTCCAGACTCAGCTTGGGCTTGATTCGCTCCTCGATGTTTTTATGCTCAAATCCTGAATTTCGCCCTTCTTCTACAGCCAAACGCAGCGACTTCTCCAGATAGTCAAAATCATCTGCTGTCGTAAAGCCAATCTTAGAAATCCCAATTTCTTTTGCTAAGTTAATAATTTCTTCTTTGATGTTCATCCTTACTATTATAACGGAAAAATGCCAACTTGGCGAATGATTGAGAAAGACATCTATACTTTATAGATATACCAATATTTTATACGACTTCCTAATTCTATAGCCTGTATGATATAATGAAATGTGGAATTTTTTTATAGAAAGTTCCGCAAAGTTTAGGGATTTTTTTAAATAAATGGGAGTTATAATATGAAAAAGAGATATTATGAATTTTTGAATGTTCTTGTTACGGATTGTAATCCAATCAGAAACTTAGATTTTTATAAGGCTGGTCTAATTGAGTTATTTTTTATCTCGCTGGTATCTATCGTTTCGATTTTCTTGCGTGGTGAGATGCATGAGCGGAGCATGATGGTCATGCAGTTTACTATTGGGCACATCGCTATCTTGTTGCTAGCCTTCTTATTGTTCCAAAAGTTTTTTGATACCAAGGTGCTGCAGGTCGTTCCGACCAGCTCTTACCTATTTCTTCATTTTGAATTGCTCTTTTGGGGTTCCATCTTTTTTGGTGAGAACTACTTAGCATTTTTTATGATTTTTATCATACTCAGCTTGTCTTATCAGCTGATCAATTTGCTCTATCAGATGGTAATCGTTTCAAAATTGAGATATTTTGAACAGAAACAAAAGATCAATATTTTGCAGATTCATGCCATCGTCCTGTGCTGCCTGTCAGCAGCAGTAGCAGTCATCACTCGCTTGTTTATGCTGTCAGGAATCTATATGATTATTGCCTTGGTAGGCTTGAGCATCGCATTGACGCCCTTGTATCTATTGGGCTATGCACAAGTTTTCACAGGCTGGAGAAATCAAGTGCCTGAAAAATGGTAGAATTGAAGGGGGATTATCTGTCTAGTCTTGAATACGTTTGGTTTCCTCTAACACGTTGATTGAGAAGATTAGAGTAAATGCATTTTAATCAGTAAGGTAGAGAAATAATTTTCTCTGCCTTTATTTTTTTACAAATTTGAAAGCGCTTTATTGACAAAGTCAATCAGATAGTTTATAATATAATAACAGTATAGAAAATGGCAAGGAAGCCTGATTTGATCGCAATGAAGCGAGTGTTTCAGAATCAAAGGGGTTTTCTATGCCATTTTTTTGCGCACTATTATTTTTTATGGAGGATTGTTTCTATGCGGACAAAAGGAATTGTGCTGCTTTGTAGTTTGGCTTTGCTTCTGGGAGCTTGTCAAGCGGGGAATAATAAGACGACGACGGAGTCATCCTCGGCTAAGACAGAGACAACGGATAAGGACAAGGCTAAGACTTTGGATAAGGGCGTTTGGGAAGACAAGCTTTATGCCCGCCTGACTAAGCTCATCAAGGAGAATGGGAACACCAGCTCTAGCTATGATAAAAATAAAAAGCCTTATGCCGTCTTTGACTGGGACAATACGACAGTCATTAATGACATCGGTGAAGCAACCTTTACCTATCAAATTGAAAATCTGGCCTTCAAGATGACGCCAGAAGAATTTGACCAAGCAGTGCGGACCAATATACCGAGCGACGATTTCGTTGAGGATTACCATAACAAAGATGGTGAGCCAGTAAACATTGACAAGATTGCAGCTGACTTGCTTTCTGACTACACGGTTATTTACAATAGCTATAAGGGAATGCAAGGAGACAAGTCTCTGGAAGAAGTCAAAAAGACTGACGAATACCAAGACTTTGCTTCTAAACTCCGCTATCTTTACGAAGCGATTGGTGACACCTTCAGTTCGGATATTAGCTATCCATGGGTGACCTACCTCTATGCAGGTATGACTTCTGAAGAAGTTCAAGCCCTATCTGAAAAGTCTATTGACCAGGCTCTTGAGGACAAGCTGACTTCTGAAACTTGGGAAAGTCCTGAAGGCTTGAAAGGTGAGTCAGGCCAAATCACTGTGACCTTCAAGCGCGGTGTTCGCTCAGTCAAGGAAATGCAAAATCTCTACAAGACTCTGATGGCTAACGGCATTGATGTCTATATCTGCTCAGCGTCTTATATTGATGTGATTATCCCTTATGCTAGCAATTCTAAGTATGGCTACAATATTCCTAAAGAAAATGTCACTGCTATGCGCCTGAAAAAGGATGATAAGGGTGTGATTCAGCCGGAATACGATACCAACTATGCTCAGACTCAAGGTGAGGGCAAGACAGAAACCATCAAGAAGCTGATTGCAGTCAATCATGACAATCAAGAACCAATCCTGATTGCCGGCGATAGTAATGGCGACTATGCTATGCTCAAGGACTTCCCTAAACTGCAAATGGGTATCATCTTCAATCTTCTGAGAGATCCTAGCAAGGGAATCGGTCTTTTGCAAACTAAGGCAATTGAAACTTACGGTCAGGAAGATGCCCTTTACTATCTGCAAGGCCGCGATGAAAATAAAGGTGTACTGCTCAATGGCAGGGAAACTATCAAACTAGATAGTAAGGAAGCCCAGCTCAGCAAATAGCGGGCAGTCCCCTGTCATAGAGAGGAATGGATGCAAGATATGAAAAAAATCATGTTTGTCGGTCCGGTCGGAGTGGGTAAGACCACTCTGACTCAGCGACTAAAGGGTTTGGAGCTGACCTACTATAAGACTCAGGCGGTTGAGTTTCATGATACCATCATTGATACTCCTGGAGAATTTCTCCAGCATCGTAGGTATTATAATGCCTTGAACGTGACGGGTGCAGATGCCGATGTGATTGGTCTCTTGGTCGCAGCTTCCAATCAGATGCAGACCTTTCCTCAGGGCTTTTCCTCCCTCTTCAATCAAGAAGTGATTGGTATTGTCACCAAGATCGATATGGCTGATAAGGAAGAGCAGATTGAAAAAGCACGGCGGCAGCTGAAAGCGGCTGGAGCCAAGGAAATCTTTGAAATATCAGCGACGGAAAATGAAGGAATTGACCGTCTCCAGGCCTATTTGGAGGCAGACTAGGGACGAGAAGCCGAATATGGTATACTAGATTCTAACAAGGAAACGAGGAAGGGATATCTATTTATGAAAGTAGAGCACGGAGGAAATGCGGCAGCTTTGGCTGAGGAATTTGGTTTTTCTCTAGAAGACTGTCTGGATTTCAGTGCCAATATCAATCCTTTGGGGATTTCTCAAAAGCTGAGGGCTTGTCTGACCGAGTCCATTGATTGGCTGATTCATTATCCAGACATCAGCTATAGCCACTCCAGAGAGCTTTTGGCACATCATCATGGCCTAGAAAAGGACAATGTCCTGCTGGCAAATGGTGCGGTAGAAGTCTTTTATGAGCTGGCCCGCTTCCTGCGTCCAAAAACAGTCCTGACTCTGAGCCCTACTTTCATGGAATATGAAAAAGCCTTCTTGCAAGTGCAGGCCAAGGTGGAGCGCTTTAGCCTCCCTTCCCCATCCTATGAGTGGAATCTAGCTGACATGTTGCCAGCCTTGGATTCACTGACTGCAGGAGACGCTGTACTCATATGCAATCCTAATAATCCGACGGGTACCTTGATTCGGCGTATTGAGCTAGAAAAGCTGGCTGAGGACCTGCAGGAGCGGCAAATCTTTTTGATACTGGATGAGGCTTTTATGGACTTTCTGGACGATGAGGAGGACTATAGCTTCGTCTCACGTCTGGCCACCTATCCAAATGCAGTAGTGGTGCGGTCTCTGACCAAGTTTTATGCTATTCCTGGTCTGAGATTGGGCTATGCTCTTAGCTGTCATCCGACTTGCTTTGAAGAGATAGAGGGGAGCCGCGCTCCTTGGTCGGTCAATGCTATGGCTGATCAGGCCCTGCCTGTCCTTTTGGAAGATCTGGCCTATCATCAAGCTACCAAGCAGTGGCTTCGAGTAGAAAGGGATTTCCTTTTCCAAGGGCTGACTTCTTTTTCACAGCTTCGACCGGTCAAGCCTAGTGTCAACTATATCTTCTTTGAATATTTAGGTCGGCAGGCCCTGCGTCAGGAGCTTCGGCAGAGAAAGATTTTTATCCGTTCCTGTCAAAATTATCATGATCTGACAGAACGGCATTACCGCATAGCCATCCGCAGCCATCAGGAGAATGAACAACTTCTGGCTTGTCTAACAGAGGTCTTGGCGAAAGAGGTTCCTTATGACTAAGGTAATGGTTTCCTGTCCAGGTTCTTGCGGTGAATTATTTCAAGGTTTAGTAGGAGAGCAGGAGGTCCTGCTCTCCTATGGGATTGAGAAGCGCAGTCGAGTTAGATTGGATGGAGCTTCGTCTCTCGCAAGGCGAGCCCAAGGTGAAAAGGTAAGGCGAGCTTTGGAGCTCCTGCCTGAGTCCAATGTTTTCTCTTTTGTTCAGGAGTCAGACCTGCCTATCAGCAAGGGCTATTCTAGCAGCACAGCTGATATGATTAGCTGCCTGCAAGCAGCTGCTCTGGGACAAAAGCAGCCTCTAAGAGCCGCAGATTTGACTCGTCTCTGTGCCAAGATTGAGCCTACTGACTCGGTGGCTTTTGCGGACTGGACAGTCATTAATCCCCTGACTGGTCAAGTGGTCTGGCAGACAGACTGGCGACCGGAGCTCTATGTCTATATCTTGGAGCCTGTGGAGATGGTGACAACTCTTGACTTGGTTCGGATGAAGGACAGTCCTAGCTATCCGGCTGAGGAGTCTAAGTGTTTGCTTCCTCTCTTTCAGGAGGCTTGTCAGGAGAAGTGTTTGGAAAAACTTGGCCATTTAGCGAGCTATAGTGCTTTGTTGAACAACCAACGGCTGCCCAAACCCTATCTGAAAGAATTACTGGCTTTGGTAAAAAAATACCAGTGTTTAGGCCTCAATGTTGCCCATAGTGGTACATTGGTTGGTCTGCTGCTGAGCAGGGAACAGCTAGAAGTCTTGCCTAAGCTAGAAGCTGAACTAGCTCGCTCAGCCAGTGGGGCTTATTATCAGAATCGGACCTTGAGCAGGATTATTTTTGAAGGGGTGCAGCCGGTCAGGGAGGAGATAGACTAGTTTGAAAGACTTAGAAAAAATTATTGAACAGATTCTTCCGATAGATAAAGACAAGCTTCAAGAAGGGCAGAGCTACTGTGATCGGCTAGGAAAGCCGCCAGGCTCCTTAGGAAAGCTAGAGACCATCTATGCTCGCTTGCATGCCATGTTTCCTGGTCCCATTGATTTGGAGAAGAAGATTGTCCTTGTCTACGTAGCGGATAATGGCATCGTGGCTGAAGGCGTTTCAGCCAATCCTCAGGAAACGACCTATACTGTTGCTCGTAATATTCTAGCAGGGAAGTCAGGCCTGTGCGCTATTTCCAAACATGCAGGTTCAGACATCTGCCTGGTAGACATTGGCTGCAAGAAGGATATCTTTGAGGAAAATAAGGACAAGGTTTGTCATGGGACGCGTAATATGCTCCAGGAGCCGGCCATGACCCGTGAGCAGGCCATAGCGGCAATTCTAGTCGGCTACAAGAAGACAGAGGCCTTGATCAAAGACGGCTATCGTCTCTTTGGAACTGGAGAAATGGGGATTGGCAACACCACCACTTCAGCTGCTGTCATTGCTGCAGTTCTCGGTCTCAAAGCAGAAGACGTCACAGGCTATGGAGCTGGTCTGACTCAGGATATGAAGGCTCATAAAACTGTCGTTATCCAGCAGTGTTTGGATTGCCACGCTCCTTATGGAGATATTCTGGATCTGACCGCTAAGCTTGGTGGGCTAGATATGCTGGCGATGGCAGGCACTCATCTCGCCTGTGCCCACTATCAGCTGCCATGTGTAGTGGACGGTCTTATCTCTCTAACGGGGCTTCTGATTGCCCATCAGCTGACCCCTCATGTCTTGGACTATAGCTTTGCTTCCCATGCTTCGACGGAGCCTGCTTACAGACTGGTCAGTGACTTTCTAGGACTTGAGCCCATGCTTTTGCTGGACATGCGACTGGGTGAAGGCTCGGGCTGTCCTTTGGCTTTCTTTCTGCTGGAAAATGCTGTTTATACCATGGAGCACATGCCAACCTTTGCAGAAGGCAGTTTGAAAGAAGAAGATTATGTTGATATTCGCAAAAATGTGACTTAAAGGAGGAAAAATATGCAACTCTATACAAAAACAGGTGACAAGGGCTTGACCAAGCTAGTTGGCGGCCAAAGTGTCGCCAAGGATGCAGAACGAGTTAATGCTTACGGAACCATTGATGAGCTTAACTCTTGGATTGGTTATACCATTACCAAGCTAGACAAGGATGATAAGCTGAGAGATGAGCTGCTCCAGCTGCAGCATTATCTCTTTGACTGTGGTTCAGACCTCTCTACACCAAAGGGAGTTTATCCCTATAAAGTTGATCAGCAGCTAATTGACTGGATTGAGGAGAGGATTGATACCTACGCAGAAATTCCACCGGCTCTGGAAAGGTTTATCCTACCAGGCGGTGACGAGATTGCTTCCATGATTCATGTGGCTCGGACCATTGCAAGACGGGCAGAGCGTCATATCGTAGGGGCTATGTGGACTACGGAAATTAACAATAATGTCCTGATTTTTGTCAATCGTCTATCAGATTATTTCTTTGCCTTGGCTCGAGTAATCAACTTTACTAAAAACCAAGAAGACATCGCCTATGAAAGAGGTGCCAAGGTCTTCCACAATATCACCAAGGCGGATGTTGAGCGTTGGGCAAGCAAGCGCCAGTGACAAAAAGAAACAGAAAAAGTTCTGTCTTTCCAAATTGACTCTTACTGAGTCTTGGAAAGACAGAACTTATTTTGATCTTCTAAAAAAGAAAGCCGCCTATACATCGTTGTATCTTCATGCTAAGCTTCGTTGATTAGCACTAGCTTTCCAATTATTGACTCTGCTCCTTTGCAGAAAGACAAGTGAAACCTCATCTTTAGAAAATTAACGTACTTAAACGTAGAGTCAATAATGGAAACTAAGCTAAAATGTTTGTTCCAAACTGACATCACTACCTTACATCGAGGCATGAAATCTACTAAAATTTAAGAATAAAGACCTGACTTAAAGCTGAAAAGCTTATCACAGTGGCGGGACCGCGCTGGATTTGCACCAGACTTCCATATCCTTAAAAGTACTAAAATCAATTTCCTAGTAACTAGATTGTAACACCTTTCACAGGTAATTACAAGGAAAATGAACTAAATTTTAATAAAAATTTAATCCTTTAAATAAGCTTGCCTTTGCTGTGAGATTCGGCAGTAAAAATTTCTTATATTAATGACTTTTTCATTGCCTTGAAAGCGCTTTTGTGTTATAATTCAATATAGTACAAAGGGGTACTGAAGATAAATAAGCAATGAAGCTATATGAAAATGCTGTGACGTGTGTAGGGGAGCAGTCTTATTTTCATATAGTTTCTTTTTGTTTAAAAATAGATACAACAGAAAGGAGAAAAGATGTATAAGATTTCCTATAAGACTGAATTGCATGTGGGCAAGGGCGCTCTGCAGCAATTAAGCCATTATAAAAACGAGCATATTTTAGTCGTTGCCGATCCTTTTTTGAAGACATCTGGCACGCTGGATGCTATTTTAGCCAACTTTGATGACAGCAATGATATTGTTGTTTTCACAGATATTGTGCCTGATCCGCCAATCGAAACAGTTGTGGCTGGTATCAAGAGTGCAGGAGACAAACCAATCAGCATTGTGCTTTCTATTGGTGGCGGCTCTGCCATTGATGCTTCCAAGGCTATGTATTATTTTGCCAAGAAGCAGGGTGCCTTCTCAGAGGCTATTCTCATCGCCATTCCTACAACAAGCGGAACTGGATCTGAAGTAACGTCCTTTTCTGTCATCACGGATGCAGAGAGAGGTACCAAATATCCTTTAGTGACCAAAGAAATCCTTCCGGATGTTGCGATCTTAGATGCGGATTTGGTTCTGTCACTTCCTGGTAACATCACGGCTGACACTGGAATGGATGTACTGACCCATGCCATTGAAGCTTATGTATCGACCAAGGCTACGGACTTCTCTGATGCCTTGGCTGAAAAGGCAATTAAGCTGGTCTTTGAATACCTGCCTAAAGCCTACAAAAATGGTCAGGATGTAGAAGCGCGTGAAAAGATGCATGCAGCATCCACTCTGGCAGGTATGGCCTTTAATACAGCTTCTTTGGGTATCAATCACAGTCTGGCACATGCGGCAGGCGCTAAGTTCCATGTGCCTCATGGTCGTTTAAACAGTATTTTAATGCCCCATGTCATTCAATATAATGCTGGTATCGAATTCAACAATCGGAACCGGCAGGCGACAGACAAGACTGTAGCAAGCCGCTATCAGGATATTGCCAAACTACTGGGATGCAGTGCTTCAAGCCCTGTGTCAGGAGTGAGACAGCTGGTTGAAGCTATCAAGAAACTGCAAAGAAAGCTGGAGATGCCAACTTCTCTAAGAGAATATGGTGTGAAAGCAGATGCTTTTGCTCAGTACAAGGTAGAAATTTCAGAAGCTGCTCTGCATGATGGTTGTACTCCGACTAACCCTCGCGTCCCTACGGCAGAAGAGCTGCTTAAAGTATTAGAGAAAGCGTTTTAATCCTCTGAATTGCTGTTATGCCAAAATTATTGTATAATGATTAAGAGCATGCAGTACACTTCTGAACGTTTAAAATCATGAAGAAGGTTTACTAAATTGGAAGAAAAACAAAGAATGATACAGGAATACGTTCCTGGGAAACAAGTGACCTTGGCGCACCTTATCGCAAATCCTGATGAAGTCATTTTTGAAAAATTGGGATTGCAGGCAGAAATCAAGGATGCGATTGGAATCTTGACGATCACTCCGAGTGAAGCGGCTATCATTGCGGTTGATATTGCGACCAAGGCTGCGGATGTTCAAGTTGGTTTTGTGGATCGTTTCAGCGGCTCTGTCGTGATGACAGGTGACGTTTCTTCTGTTGAGGCAGCTCTCATTGCCGTTTTACAAGGTCTGGAAGAGATTTTAGGCTTCTCCAGCACTGTCGTAACGCGGACATAAAAAATCAAACTGTCGAGGGGAAGTATGAAAGGCAGAATACTAATTGTTGATGATGATCCAATTGTAAGATTAGATATCCGAAATATATTAGAGGCAGCTGATTATGAAGTGGTGGCTGAGGCATCCGATGGCTTTGAGGCTATTGATTTGTGTCAGAAATATCGTTGTGACTTGGTCATGATGGACATCAAGCTTCCGCTTCTGGATGGCCTGACAGCGGGTAAGAAGATACTCGAAGACGCTTTAGCTTACAGTGTGATTCTACTGTCAGCCTACAGCGATGAACACTATGTTCAAAAAGCTAAAACCAATGGGATTAGTGCTTACTTGGTTAAACCTTTGGATGCCAAGTCCTTGATTCCAATGGTAGAGATCTGCATTGAGAAGGGCCGCCAGCTTCAGCAGATGTCCAATGAAATGGTCAAGCTGTCTAAAAAAATAGACGATCGGATTGTGATTGAAAAGGCTAAAGGCTTGCTGATGGCTCGTGATCATTTGTCAGAGCCAGAAGCTTTCAAGCGCATTCGGACAATTAGTATGCAAAAGAGAGTGCCGATGATTGAGATTGCCAAATTGCTGGTGCTCCAAGATGATGTGTAATGATGTATAAAGATAAGATAAAGCAGCTTTGTCAGGAACAGACAAATTTGGATGAGGCTGATATCGAGCATCTTGTCCAACAGGCTGACGAATTATTGAAAAACTCAGCTTATGCTAATGAAGATGTCTTCATTGACGTAAAGAATATCTTTTCGGAACATGCCATTGTCATCTTTCACAAAAAACCGGAAAGCAAGCTCAGCTTGTACGAAAACTCGGTCGTAGGTGCTATGGCTTACCTGGAAAATGAGCCAGGTGTTATCCGGACCTTGGAGACGGGCGCTCCCTCGATTGGGCTTTCGGCCAGATCGCAGGAGGGCTTAGCCATCCACCAGACGGTCTTTCCGATAGTGAGAGAAGAGCGCGTCATCGGAACGCTGATTATCGAAAAAAATGCTCCTCAGACTTTACCGGACCACTTTTCTTTAGATAAAGAGGACGGCGGTTTTGGGTTGCGGAGCACTCCTGAGATTTCAGCTCAAGAGCAGTTTGTTTTATTTGATCATATAGACGAAGCTTGTCTGGTCTTTGACCGGCAGGGCTATCTCAAGTATTTCAATCAAGCAGCTGCCGACTCTTATCGCCATAAGCTGGGCTATATGGACTCGATTGAGGGAATGCACTACAGCAATCTGGTCTTAGACAGTCTGACTTTTGAAGAAATCCAGCAACTGGTACCGCAAGCCCCTCAAGAAAAACCTCACCAAGTTGAGGTACATTATGGCACTTATTGCTTTTTGGTCAAACGCTATCTGCTGGCTGAGAGTGAAAATGTGGTCATGATTTGTAAGGATATTACAGATATCAAGGAAAAGGAAGCGCAGCTCTTAACCCATACAACTACCATTCGTGAAATGAACCATCGGGTAAAGAATAACTTGCAAACCGTTGTTTCCTTGCTGCGACTACAGGCTCAGCAAAGTCCAGGAGCAGACACCAAAAAAGCTCTTAATGACAGTATGAATCGTGTGCTCTCCATAGCGGCGACTCACGAGCTCCTGTCTTCTCAGCAGGATGACAGCATTCAGATTGAGCATCTGCTGAAGAGAGTTATCGAAAATGTTCAGCGTTGTTTTTCCGGGCATAGGGAAATAACCCTTACCTATAGTCTGGAACCGGAACTCTGTCTTGATAGCAGCCGGGCCACTTCACTGGCGCTAATCGTCAATGAATTACTGCAGAACAGCTATGAACATGCTTTTAAGGACAAAAAAAATCAAGAAAAACCGCAAATCCGTTTGCAGGTTGGACTTAAAAATGATATAATAACTTTAAAAGTACTGGATAATGGTAGCGGTTACAATCAAGAGCACACCTTTGAAAATCATCTAGGCCTGCTCTTGGTGGAACGCTTTGTCCAAGGAAAATTGTTTGGAACCTTGTCTATCCACTCAGACCATGAGGGAACGGCAACGACCATTCGTTTTAAAAAATAAATACTACCAGACTAACAATGATGTCAGTCGAAAAAAGCAATGACGCTTGAAGAATGTAAATGAACTCCGTTTGTTTGCATTGCTTTGAGCGTCTTTTTTTGGAGGTTTTTAGTATGTCAGATAAAATTTTGAGTGTGGGGCTCGATATCGGGACAGCCACTACACAGCTGATCTTGTCAGAGCTTACCATCGAGAATATTGCTTCTGTGTTTACTATTCCTCGTGTCTATATTACAGATAAAAAAGTTCTTTATAAAAGTGAAATTATCTTCACACCAATTTCGGATCAACTTTTGATCGAGGTGGATAAGATCAAAAACTTTGTCCTGAATGAGTATGCGAAAGCAGGCATTCAGAAAAAAGATATTCAGATGGGGGCAGTCATCATTACCGGTGAGACGGCTCGCAAGGAAAATGCCAGTCAGGTGCTTCAAGCACTGAGTGGCTATGCTGGTGACTTTGTCGTTGCGACGGCTGGTCCAGACCTTGAGAGTATCATCGCTGGTAAAGGGGCCTGCAGCCATCAGTATTCTCAAGAGCATCATACATCAGTCGTCAATATTGATATTGGTGGGGGGACTTCCAATCTGGCAGTTTTCCGAGAAGGAGATGTGATTGATACAGGGTGTTTTGATATCGGAGGTCGGCTGATAAAGATGGATCCGCAGACCCAGCGGATTAGCTATATTGCTCCAAAACTGCAGACTATCATTGCAGAGCAGGGACTTCAGCTGGCAGTTGGTGAAACGGTCCATCGGGCTGATTTGGATCGGCTGATTCAAGAAATGGTCTCCGTATTAGAACAGTCTGTAGGAATTGACAATCACAGTCCTTACTATGAGCTTCTACAGACCAACCACGGTCTCAAGTTGAACTATGATCTCCACTGCGTATCTTTCTCTGGTGGTGTAGCTGATGGAATATACTTGGAAACGACCTCGGCGGATGATTTCCGCTATGGGGATATCGGTATCCTGCTTGGCAGGGCGCTGAGAAAATCCAAGATTTTTGATCAAAAGAAAGTCATCCAGTCAGCTGAGACCATCCGGGCAACCGTTGTTGGAGCGGGCAGCCATACGACCGATGTCAGCGGCAGCACCATTACCTACATCTCTGATATCCTTCCTATTAAGAACATTCCAGTTCTCAAGCTGGCAGCTTCTGATGAGCATGAGGACAAGGAGGGGCTGCAGCAGATTATCAGGGACAAGGTGGCCTGGTTCACACTGGAAAATGAAGTCCAGCAGGTGGCTTTGGCAATCAATGGAGAAAAAAGCCCAAGCTTCGCCCGGGTTTTGGAATACGCAGAGGCTATTGTCAAGGGAATGAGAGAAAGCATTGAAAAGAAAATTCCGTTGCTAGTGGTGGTCAGAGAAGATATGGCCAAGGTTCTAGGTCAGTGTCTCTTTGCTCAGCTACCTAAGGATTATCCATTTGTCTGCATTGACTCAGTGGATGTTCAAAATGGCGACTATATCGATATTGGTAATCCAGTCATTGAGGGCTCGGTCTTACCGATTGTCGTGAAAACATTGGTGTTTAATTAAACTTTTATTTACACAAAGGAGGAAGTAATCCATGATTTTGAAAACAAAATTGTTTGGTCGGCTTTACGAATTTAAATCCGTAAAAGAAGTGCTGGCCAAAGCCAATGAGTACAAATCCGGGGATCAGCTAGCCGGAGTAGCAGCAGAATCTGCTGAAGAGCGTGTCGCTGCTAAGGTTGTACTAGCTCAGCTAAAACTGTCTGATTTGTTCAATAATCCGGTAGTGCCTTATGAAGAAGATGAGGTAACACGGATTATCATTGACGACGTCAATCTTCGTACTTACGAAAAGATCAAGAATTGGACAGTAGAAGAGCTGCGTGAATGGATCTTGGATAACAAGACTAAGAACGTAGATATTCAGTGGCTGTCTCGTGGGTTGACTTCTGAAATGGTAGCAGCGGTGGCTAAGTTGATGACCAACTTGGACTTGATTGTAGCTGCCAATAAGATTGTCATTACCAAACATGCCAATACAACGATTGGTATGCCGGGAACATTCTCTTCTCGTCTTCAACCAAACCATACCACAGATGATCCAGATGGTATCATGGCTTCTACTATGGAAGGTTTTGCTTATGGATGTGGGGATGCTCTCTTAGGATTGAACCCAGTAGATGACTCAGTAGAAAGTACCAAACGGGTCTTGCATAAGTTTAACGACTTCATCGAAGAGTACAAGATTCCAACTCAGCACTGTGTGCTAGCTCACGTTACTACTCAGATTGAAGCCATGAATCAAGGTGCTCCGACAGGATTGGTCTTCCAATCTATCGCTGGATCTGAAAAAGGAAATGAAGCCTTTGGTTTTGATGCTAAAATCATTCAAGAAGCTTGGGATACAGCTCTGAAAGTGGGAACAGCTGCTGGACCGAATGTCATGTACTTTGAAACAGGTCAAGGTTCTGAACTTTCATCTGATGCTCACCATGGAGCAGACCAAGTGACTATGGAAGCTCGTTGTTATGGTTTCGCTAAACGCTTCGATCCATTCTTGGTAAATACCGTTGTTGGATTCATCGGACCTGAGTATCTCTATGATTCTAAGCAGGTTATCCGTGCTGGTTTGGAAGACCACTTCATGGGCAAACTGACTGGTATCTCAATGGGTTGTGATATCTGCTACACTAACCACATGAAGGCTGACCAAAACGACGCTGAAAATCTCTTGGTTCTTCTCGGAGCAGCTAATGTTAACTACATCATGGCGATTCCTCATGGTGACGATATCATGCTTAACTATCAAACAACTGGTTACCATGAAACAGCAACCATGCGTTCACTTCTCAATAAACGTCCGATCAAGGAATTTGAAGAGTGGATGGAAAAAATGGGCTTGATGGAAGATGGTCACCTGACAGAAATCGGCGGAGACGGCTCCATCTTTATGAAATCAAATTAGCAAGGAGGAAATCATTGTGGATGAATTGCAATTAAAAGAAATGATTCGCTCATTGTTAAATGAGATGGGCGGCGACTCAGCTGTTAAAGAAACAGCAGCGACTGACCAGAACAAAGCAGAAAAACCTGTGGTTTCTCTGCAGGAAGAAGTCAAACAAGATACTTCAGTGATTGAAGATGGCATCATTCCGGACATAACAGAAGTAGATATTCAGGAACAGTTCTTGGTTCCGAATGCCATCAATGAAGAAGCCTACCGAAAGATTAAGAAATTTACTCCGGCACGTCTGGGCTTATGGCGGGCAGGCGATCGCTACAAGACACAAAGTGTTTTGCGTTTCCGTGCAGACCATGCGGCAGCTCAGGATGCGGTCTTCTCCTATGTATCAGATGACTTTGTCAAGGAAATGGGCTTCATTCCTGTACAGACCAAGGCAGCAACTAAGGATGAGTACTTGACACGTCCAGATTTTGGCCGGGTCTTCCCTGAAGATCAGCAGGCGATTATCAAGGAAAAATGCAAACCTAATGCCAAAGTTCAGATTGTCGTTGGTGATGGTCTTAGCTCATCAGCTATCGAGGCTAACGTCAAAGACTTCCTGCCAGCTCTGAAGCAAGGTCTGAAAATGTTCGGACTGGACTTTGGTGAAGTACTCTTTATCAAGCATGCTCGGGTTGCAGCTATGGACCAAATCGCAGAGCTGACTGGTGCAGAAGTTATCTGTATGCTGGTTGGTGAGCGTCCAGGTCTGGTAACAGCTGAGTCTATGAGTGCTTATCTGGCTTACAAGCCAACAGTTGGTATGCCAGAAGCGAAACGGACCGTTGTTTCCAATATTCATAAAGGCGGAACACCAGCCGTTGAAGCTGGAGCCTATGTAGCAGAAATCATTAAGAAGATTCTTGATAATAAGAAATCAGGAATTGATTTGAAATAATAGGAGGTAGTGGCTTTGAAAAATGATCGATTAGGTGCAAATGTATTAAGTGCCCTTCTGATTTCAAACGTGGATGCAGGTTTGGCAGCTTCTTTGGAGCTTAAACCACATCACAGAAGCCTGGGAATTATCACTTCTGACTGTGATGATGTCACTTATGTAGCCTTGGATGAAGCAACCAAGGCAGCAGATGTAGAAGTGGTCTATGCTCGCAGTATGTATGCTGGTGCAGGCAACGCTTCAACTAAGCTGGCTGGTGAAGTCATCGGTATCTTGGCTGGTCCAAACCCAGAAGAAGTTCGCAGCGGTCTGGATGTAGCAGTCTATGAAATCGAAAATGGGGCTAGCTTCTACAGTGCCAATGATGATGACAGTATTCCTTATTTTGCTCATTGTATCTCTCGTGCAGGTTCTTACCTGTCAGAGGGGGCTAATGCAGAAGAAGGAACAGCGATTGCTTACTTGATTGCTCCACCGGGTGAAGCTATGGTGGCACTGGATGCGGCTTTGAAAGCGGCTGATGTGCAGGTTGGAGCCTTCTACGGACCACCAAGTGAAACCAACTTTGCCGGCGGACTTCTGGTCGGATCACAGTCAGCATGCCGAGCTGCCTGCGACGCATTTGCGAATGCAGTTATCGCAGTAGCAAATGATCCTAAAAGTTATTGATTAGGAGTTGATTAAATGGCAGATAGAGCACTAGGTTTAATTGAAGTAAAAGGTTATCTAGGTGCTGTAGTTGCGGCAGATGCGGCTTTGAAGGCTGCCAATGTATCATTGCTTAATATTGAAACGGTCAAAGCTGGTTTGAATACGGTTCAATTAATAGGCGATGTCAGTGCAGTCCGCTCAGCGGTTGATGCAGCAGTTGAGTTGGTACAGGATAAACCTTACTATCTGGCCAGCCATGTAATTTCTAGGTTGGATAACCAGACAGACCTTCTCTTTGTACCAAAGAGAAACAGTAAAACAGCTAAAAAAGAGATTGCTTCTACGGCGGAAACAATCCCTTCAGAAAAAATCGAAGAAAAGCCTCAGCCTGTAAAGGAAACTAAGGCTGAACCAGCAGAGAAGCTTGAAGGAGAGACAAGGACCTACACCAGAGAAGAACTGGAAAAACTAAAAGTCGTCGAACTACGCAGCCTTGCCTATCATCAAGAAGGTATCCGTCTCAGCAAGAAAGAAATCAAATTTGCCAACAAGAAACTTCTCGTTGAGACTTTGATGGAAACAATAGGAGAGGAGTAATTGCGGATGTTTTTAGAAGATAAAGATTTGGTATCGATTCAGGAAGTAAGGAATTTGATTCGGGATGCAAAGAAAGCCCAAGCAGAACTTGCTAAAATGAGCCAAGAGCAAATTGATACCATTGTAAAAGTAGTAGCGAAAGCTTGTTATGATGAGCGTGAACGCCTAGCTAAAATGGCGGCTCAGGAAACAGGCTTTGGCCGCTGGGAAGACAAGGTATTGAAAAATGCTCTTGCTTCCAAAGGTATTCTTGAAGAAATCAAGGATATGAAAACGGTTGGGGTTCTCAGCGAAGACAAGGAAAAGAAAGTCTTGGAAGTTGGGGTTCCAGTAGGTGTCATTGCTGGCTTGATTCCATCAACCAACCCGACCTCAACGGTTATGTATAAGGCTTTGATTGCTTTGAAGGCAGGAAACAGTATCGTCTTCTCTCCTCACCCAAATGCTCTTAAGTGTATTGAGGAAACGGTAGAAATCATCAAGAAAGCTGCTAAGTCAGCTGGCTGTCCGGATGGAGCCATCAGTGCGATTCATCGGGTATCCATCGCAGCTACAAATGAGTTGATGCGGCACAAGGATACAAATCTGATTTTGGCGACTGGTGGGAATGCCATGGTCAAAGCAGCTTACTCATCTGGTACACCAGCAATCGGTGTAGGTCCTGGTAATGGTCCAGCCTTCATCGAAAGAACAGCAGATGTGCCAAAAGCAGTTCGTCAGATTTTGGATTCTAAAACCTTTGACAATGGTGTGATTTGTGCATCTGAGCAGTCTATCATCGTTGAAGAAGATATGAAGGAAAAGGTTGTAGCAGAATTCAAGAAACAAGGTGCTTACTTTGTTCCAGCTGAAGATGCTAAGAAACTAGGCTCCTTCATTATCCAGCCGAGTGGTGCGATGAATCCGAAGATGGTTGGTAAAACACCGCAAGTGATTGCTGAGTTAGCTGGTATTTCAGTTCCAGCTGATGCTCGGGTCTTGATTGCAGAAGAAACTGGCGTCGGTAAGCAGTATCCATATTCTATGGAAAAACTGGCTCCAGTCTTAGGTTTCTACACTGTCAAGGACTGGTTGGAAGCTTGTGAGCTGAGTATTAAGATCTTGCATCATGAAGGTGCAGGCCACACTCTTGCTATCCACAGTCAAAATGAAGAAATTATTCGTGAATTTGCACTGAAAAAACCAGTATCTCGTCTGCTGATCAATACGCCAGCAGCCCTAGGTGGTGTCGGTGCAACGACTGGTCTCTTCCCAGCCTTTACTTTGGGTTGTGGAGCTGTGGGTGGCAGCGCAACATCTGATAATGTCAGCCCGCTCAATCTCTTTAATATCCGTCGTGTAGCTTACGGTACATCAGAACTGTCAGACCTGCGACAAGCAGAAAATATGGCAGTGGAAGAACCAAAAGCAGTAGCAGTTGACGGATCAAACGAAGAAGAACTGGTAACCTTGTTGGTTCAACGTGTATTGGAAAAACTAAAATAGTCAATATTAAACATTATAATTGGAGGATACAATCATGGCAAACGCAAATGCATTAGGAATGGTAGAAACAAAAGGACTTGTCGGCGCAATCGAAGCAGCTGATGCAATGGTCAAAGCCGCTAACGTAACTTTAGTTGGTAAAGAACAAGTCGGCGCTGGATTGGTAACAGTCTTGGTTCGTGGTGATGTCGGTGCAGTCAAAGCAGCGACAGATGCTGGAGCAGCTGCAGCTGAAAACGTTGGTGAATTGATTTCAGTTCACGTAATCCCACGTCCACATGCTGAAGTGGAAGTAATCTTGCCTCATCAAGAATAAGATTACAGACTTTCGGATAAAATTAAAAACAAGAAAATAATTGGAGGAAATAAACATGGCAAACGCAAATGCATTAGGAATGGTAGAAACAAAAGGACTCGTCGGCGCAATCGAAGCAGCTGATGCAATGGTCAAAGCCGCTAACGTAACTTTGATTGGTAAAGAACAAGTCGGTGCTGGTTTGGTAACTGTAATGGTTCGTGGAGATGTCGGCGCAGTCAAAGCTGCAACAGATGCTGGAGCAGCTGCAGCTGAAAACGTTGGTGAATTGATTTCAGTTCACGTAATTCCACGTCCACATGCTGAAGTGGAAGTTATTCTGCCCAAATAATATGGGACAGATAAATATTTGCTGAAAGGGCCTGTATTGTAGTGTTCAGGCTTGATACAGGCCTCTGATGCAAATAGAATACTCAGTGAAAATGAAGCTTATGGGCAGCAGCTCGATACTAGACAGAAATGTTGATTTTCGGAGAGTATCAGATTGATTTTCACAGAGTATCAACGGAGTAGAAGGATGTGAATACATGTCAGTTTTTACAGAAGCTAAGATTAGAAAGCTTTATAGAGAATCCGTTCTCGCTGATAACGGTGTCTTTGAATTAAACAAAGATGAAAAACTGACGCCAGCAGCCAGAGGTTTTCTCAATGATCACCATATTCGAATTATTTCTTCAGGTCAGACCAAAGGGAAACCAGCCTCAGCTGTTGATGCTATCAGGGTACCGATTACAAACCTTGAGGACTCTGCTGTGTATCCACGACTATTTAGACTGACTAAACTTTATACTTGCTTTTTGAAGAACCAGAGAGAGTTGCATCAGGCTTTTCAGGATGAAAAGTGTGAGCAAGTTGGCCAACTATTGAACATAGTAGAACAAATCGTCGGCCATCATATTCTGGATGATATTTCTGATTACCAGACAGACCTGCCTAGCAATGCAGAATTGCAGGCCATTCGGGTCAGTCGACAGCTCGATCAAGAGACGGTTATGATGAGTTACCAAGAACCGACTTGGCAGCTGAATTGCTATGAAACATATATCGAAACGACCCTCCTGCGCAAAGAATTGGAGCAGGCTGCTGATGGTGACAGAGATCAATTTGCTTGTAAGGTTTCTCAATTATTAAAATCAATTGAAGTCTTGCTCTGGTTGATAGCAAGCTAATAACAAGAGAAAGAAGAACAGCAATGACTTTAGAAAATTTGGTAAATAAAGTAATTGATAAAGTTCAGGAAGAATTGCAGGGGTCATTTGAGGTAGAAGCGAGCGGACGTCATGTCCATTTGAGTCAGGAAGATTTGGAAGCCTTGTTTGGTCCCAACTATCAATTAACAAAAGCAAAAGACCTATCACAGCCAGGCCAGTTCGCTAGTCAAGAAAGGCTGACAGTTGTCGGTCCAAAAGGCGCTTTTCACAATGTGGTTATTCTGGGACCTGTTCGCAAACATTCTCAGGTAGAAGTTTCTCTGACCGACTGTTTGCAGCTGGGCACCAAGGCTCCCATTCGCGAAAGCGGCGATATCGAAGGAACACCGGGCGTCATTTTGGCTCATGGAGACAAGGCAGTTTGTCTGGATAAGGGCCTGATTGTAGCTAAGCGTCATGTTCATATGACACCGGAAGATGCTGAACGTCTGAATGTAAAAAATCATGAGATTGTACAAGTCAGAGTAGAAGGTGCTCGTCCGCTGATATTTGATGATGTAGTCATCCGTGTTAGTCCTAAATTTGCGACTTATATGCATATTGACTACGATGAAGCTAATGCCTGTGGTTTCAAAAAAGGAACACGCGGACGGATTATTAAAAAATAAGTCGTATGAGCAAATAAAAGGTAGGTAAAGAATGGAAAATCTAGATCATTTAGTAGATTTGATTACAGACCGCCTGATGGAAAAGTTGAAGAAAAAGCCTCAGAAACCTTCAGTATACGTCATTGGAGGCGATAAGATTCCTGACTTATTAGAAGGGGAAGGCTTTCAAGTTGTAAAAGATTCTTGCACAGCAGAGATTGTTGTTGTTGAGTCACTTGGTTTTGATGCTTTTCTAAGACTCTCATCCCTTTGCCCTTTAGCGGTGGAGGAAGCAGTCATTTTAAAGAGTCTTTTGAAAGGCAAAAAAGTCCTCGTATCAGACAACGCCTTTGCTATTCAACAGTACAAGCAATCTTCTAAAGTGTACTTGTATCAGGAACTGCAGGGACAGCGAGAAAAGCTTATTCGCTACGGTCTGCAATTTTATAAAGAAGGCCAACTCTTAGCACTCCTAGAAAGCGATCAGGCTGAAGAGCCTCGCCCGGAAGTGAAACGGGCGGTGGCAGAAGAAGTCAGCCAGAAGACTAAGGCGCCAGGCAAGCCAGTTTTGCTGACAGAGAAGAGGCTGAGAGAGATGGGCTTACCTGAAAGCGGAAGCTTTAAAATAGAAAAAGGAATGATTGTGACAGCCTTGGCGAGAGATTATCTAAAACGTCAAAAAATAGAAATCATAGAATAAAGGAGTGGGTAGAGATGTTTGTTGGTAAAGTAAAAGGAAGCCTTTGGGCGACTAGAAAAGACGAAAATTTAAATGGTTTGAAATTTTTGGTGGTCGAACGGCAGCTAAATGAACATCAAAGTGACCCAGCTCTGCTTATTGTGGCCGACTGCATCGGTGCAGGCGAAGGAGACCAAGTAATGGTAACCACTGGCAGTTCTGCCCGGATGAGCCTAAATAAGACGAATATCCCTGTGGATATGGTCGTTGTGGCTATCATTGACAAGGTTGACTATCACAGTGATGAAGAATATTAGAAACTAAGGTAATGTTATGAGTATCAATGAAATTATCATTTATATCATGGTTCTATTCATGCTGATCGGTGCAGTGGATAAATGTATCGGTGGCAAACTAGGACTAAGTGAAAAATTTGAAGAAGGTATCATGGCTATGGGAGCTTTGGCTCTTTCTATGGCTGGGATTATGGTAATCGCTCCCCTCTTGGCGGATGTCTTGAAACCAATTGTCGTGCCTTTGTATGGCTTGGTGGGCGCTGACCCG
This sequence comes from Streptococcus sp. SN3, assembly GCF_030439905.1. Classification (NCBI taxonomy): domain Bacteria; kingdom Bacillati; phylum Bacillota; class Bacilli; order Lactobacillales; family Streptococcaceae; genus Streptococcus; species Streptococcus sp. SN3. The sequence continues at coordinate 246,139 of NZ_JAQFJF010000002.1, read as the reverse complement.
TCTATCTTTGCGACAACCTTCATTGCCAATGATATGGGAGGAGCTCCTCTGGCTCTCAGTCTGGCTCAGGATCCAGCAGTAGGAAATTTCGCTGCCTTTGTACTGGGCTCTATGATGGGGCCAACCATCGTCTTTACGATTCCAGTTGCCTTGGGTATTATCGAAAAAGATGACCGTCCGCTTTTGGCTCGCGGAATCCTATACGGTTTGGTAACTGTTCCGATTGGCTGTCTTCTCGGAGGAATTTTCGTGCCAGGTCTGCCTTTTGGAACCTTGGTTGTCAATCTTATCCCGATTATCATTGTATCTGCTCTGATTTTCATAGGATTGCTTTTGGCACCTAATGCCATGATTAAAGGTTTTGAAGTGTTTGGTCAGATTATTGTTATCTTGGCAACGCTTGGTTTGGCCTTTGGTGCAGCTCAGCTTCTGACTGGCAATGAATGGCTCATCAGCATCTATCCAAAAGGTGCTGAAACATTGAAGGAAGCTTTTGAAGTTGTCGGAACGATTGCCGTAACCTTGGCTGGAGCCTTTGGTCTGGTAGCTGTCTTTACCAAGGTAGCCAACAAACCACTTTCTGCTATCGGAAAATCCCTAGGAATGAACGAAGTTGGTGCAGCTGGTTTGGTAGCTTCTCTGGCTAATAACATTGCCATGTTCCAGATGATGAAGGATATGGACAAACGCGGTAAGATTATCAACGTAGCCTTTGCTGTATCTGCTTCCTTTGTTATCGGAGATCACCTAGGCTTCACAGCCGGTCAAAAACCGGAAATGATTGTGCCGATGATGATTGGTAAATTTGTCGGAGGTATCACAGCGGTATTACTGGCTTTCTTCCTAACGAAGAAGGAAGCTTAGACTTGGAGGTATGAAGTATGGCAGATATTAATCGTTCTGACCTAGAAACATTGGTTCGTAAGATTTTATTGGAAGAATTAGCCACTAAAGATGGTGGGAAGAAAGTCAGCAAGGCAGGCGTAGCTTCTATCGCCCTGCCAGGTCTAGATGTTCGTCCAGAAGATCGCTTGGATACAGGTGATGTGAGCCATCAAGTTTATACACGAGACTTGCTGACCTTAGACGAAAGCCCAAGATTGGGCTTAGGTCTGATGACCATGGAAAAGACAACTTTCCCTTGGCATCTGGACTATGATGAAGTGGACTATGTTATTGAAGGGCGTCTTGATATTATCGTTGGTGACGAAGTCATGACAGCTGGCCCTGGCGAAGTACTCTTTATCCCTAAAGGCAGCGACATTCAGTTCTCTGTCAGAGATAAGGCCCGCTTTATCTATGTGACTTATCCGGCTGACTGGCAAGGCTAGTTTGTTGGAGGATTGAACTATCAGATTTACTAGAATGGCAGGACAGCGGCCTGCTGTCCTGCCATTCTGTAATGATGGAAAATAAAAAAACAGATAGAAGATGAGCAACCCTGCGAAAAGTTTATCATCTGTTATCTGTCTCTGCGATTGTTATTTTTGAAGGGAAAGGCCTGTCAAGTATATTTCTTGTAGGCTTAGCTTGGCATTCCTAAAAAAGTTGGTTAGGCTCTTTTTGAGAATGCAGAATTTTTCCTTTTTAAAAAACAACCATATTCATTCTAACAGAAAACCTTAGAATAATCTATTCTTTTGATCCGAAAAAAGTAAAAAAAAAATGGAATCAGAAAGAGGCGTATAGTTATGGTTCTCCCCTTATCTGATTTCCTTATTCCTTGAAAATGTAAGCGCTTCAAAATATGTCAGCGAAAGGAGCTGTCTTATGGAAAACAAATGCAATATTACAGAATTTGTCGGTGTTAATCCGATAGGCGATACAATTGGACTTGTCATTGCCAATGTGGACCAGCAGGTGCTGGATGCTATGAAGCTAGAAAAGAGCTATCGCTCAATTGGTGTAGTTGGTGCTCGTACCGGTGCAGGTCCTCATATCATGGCTGCAGATGAAGCGGTCAAAGCAACCAATACAGAAATTGTTAAAATCGAACTGCCTCGTGATACCAAGGGAGGTGCTGGACACGGAAGTTTGATTATCTTCGGTGGTGAAGATGTATCAGATGTCAGACGAGCTGTGGAAGTAACCTTGGAGGAAGTGGATCGAACCTTCGGCGATGTTTATGCTAATGATGCAGGGCATATTGAACTCCAATATACTGCGCGTGCTAGCTATGCTTGCCAGACTGCCTTTGGTGCTGAATACGGCCGTGCTTTTGGCTTGATTGTCGGAGCACCTGCAGCCATTGGTGTTGTCATGGCAGATACAGCTGTCAAGGCTGCCAACGTTACTGTTGTCGGCTATGCTTCTCCAGGAAATGGTGGCACCAGCCACTCAAACGAAGCCATCCTCTTTATCAGTGGGGATTCTGGAGCAGTTAGACAATCAGTTATCTCAGCGCGTGAAGTTGGACTGGCACTTTTAGGCAGTATGGGTGACGAGCCAACCAACTCACAGCCATCTTACATTTAAGAGTGAGAGGGAGGAAACGGTATGAGATCCAAACGTTTTGAAGTATTAAGCAAACGCCCTATCAACCAAGATGGATTTGTAAAAGAATGGGTTGAAGAAGGTTTGGTAGCTATGGAAAGCCCCAATGATCCTAAACCCAGTATCAAAATTCAAAATGGAAAAGTGGTTGAGTTAGACGGCAAACCAAAAGAAGAATTTGACCTGATTGACCAGTTCATTGCTAACTACGGGATTGACCTGAGCCGAGCTGAAGAAGTTATTCAGATGGACTCACGAGAGATTGCCAATAAAATATTGACACCAAATGTGCCTCGGACAGAAATCATCAAGCTGACCAAGGCCATGACTCCGGCTAAAATCATTGAAGTGGTCAATCAGATGAATGTCGTGGAAATCATGATGTGTCTGCAAAAGATGCGGACCCGTAAGCAAACAGCTACTCAAGCCCACGTCACTAATGTTAATGATAATCCAGTGCAGATTGCAGCAGATGCGGCTGAAGGAGCTCTGCGTGGTTTTGCAGAGCAGGAAACAACGGTTGCCGTAGTGCGTTATGCTCCTTTCAATGCCCTGTCTCTGATGATTGGCTCCCAAGTGGGCCGTCCTGGGGTACTGACTCAGTGCTCCTTGGAAGAAGCGACAGAACTAGAATTTGGGATGCGTGGCTTTACAGCCTATGCTGAGACCATCTCTGTTTATGGTACAGAAGATGTCTTCACTGATGGAGATGATACACCTTGGTCCAAGGCCTTTCTGGCTTCCGCCTATGCCTCTCGTGGACTCAAGATGCGCTTTACTTCCGGTACAGGGTCTGAAGTGCAGATGGGACAAGCCGAAGGCAAGTCCATGCTCTATCTGGAAGCTCGCTGTCTCTATGTCACGAAAGCGGCTGGAGTTCAAGGAACTCAGAATGGATCAGTTAGCTGTATCGGTATTCCAGCAGCTGTTCCGAGTGGTATTCGGGCAGTCGTTGCTGAAAACTTGATTGCCAGCATGCTGGACTTGGAATGTGCTTCATCAAATGACCAAACTTTTACTCACTCAGACTTACGTCGCTCTGTTCGGACTTTGATGCAGTTTGCGCCAGGTACAGACTTTATCAACTCTGGCTACTCTGCTACGCCAAACTATGACAATATGTTTGCCGGATCTAACTGGGATGCGGAAGACTTTGACGACTACAATGTCCTGCAACGTGACCTGCGGGTAGACGGCGGTCTTCGTCCTGTTCGTGAAGAGGAAGTTGTGAAGGTTCGGAACAAGGCAGCACGCGTTATGCAAGCTCTTTTCAAAGGCTTGGGCCTGCCGCCGATTACCGACGAAGAAGTCGAAGCAGCGACCTATGCTCATGGTTCTAAAGATATGCCAGAGCGGGATAAGGTTGAAGATATCAAGGCTGCTCAAGGTATTCTGGAACGCGGCGTTCAAGGGGCTGATTTGATCAAAGCCTTGGCTAATAATGGCTTCCCTGAAGTTGCCAATGAGCTGCTCAATTTGTTCAAGCAACGTGTAGCAGGGGATTTCCTGCAAACATCTGCTATCTTTGATCGAGATTGGAATGTTATTTCAGCGGTGAATTCACCGAATGACTATGTTGGTGTCGGTACAGGCCATCGTCTGGTCGGCGAAGAATGGGAAAAAGTCAAAGACATTCCTAAAGCGATTGACCCGCGTGATGTATAGGAGGAGCTAAGATGACAGAGATAAATGAAACTTTACTGCGCTCCATTATTGCAGAAGTGATGAAAGAGATGAGCGCCAATACCAACGAAACAGCTGCTGAAACAAGCGAAAAGCCTGTCACAAAGCCTGTGTCCAATGAAAAAGCTGTCATCCGTACAGTTGGTGTGGCTAAGCCTAGCCAGTCAACGGATGAAGTCGTTATTGCAGTTGGACCTGCCTTTGGAGAACAGCAGGTGAAGACGATGGTGGACATTCCTCATACGGAAGTGCTGCGTCAGCTGGTGGCTGGTATCGAAGAAGAAGGGCTCAAGGCTCGCATTGTCAAGGTCTATCGTTCTTCTGATGTTGCCTTTGTAGCGGTAGAAGGAGACCACTTGTCTGGTTCTGGCATTTCTATCGGTGTTCAGTCTAAGGGAACAACGGTTATTCACCAACGTGATTTGCCACCGCTCAGTAATCTGGAACTTTTCCCGCAGGCACCTTTGTTAACTCCTGAAACCTATCGTTTGATTGGTAAAAATGCTGCTAAGTATGCCAAGGGTGAAACACCAAATCCGGTACCAACCCTTAACGACCAAATGGCTCGTCCTAAGTATCAGGCCTACTCAGCTTTGCTGCATATCAAGGAAACGAAACTGGTTAAAAGAGGAAAACCAGCTGATGAATGTCAGGTGATTTGATGCATATGATGTCTACAAGGAGAAATCAGAATGAGTGAATCAGTAGAAACATTAGTAAAACAAATATTAGCCGAGCTAAGCGACAGCGGCTCAGCTAGTCAAGGAGCAGCCAATCGTCCGGTCAGTTCTGATGAAGCGACAGCGGCTGATTATCCTATTTCTAAAAAACATCCTGACTGGATAAAGGTTGGTCAGGATAAGAAATTCGAAGATATTACTCTGGAAAATATCTTGTCTGGCTATGTAAAAGCAGAGGATTTGCGGATTAAGCCAGAGATTTTGATCAAGCAAGGTGAAATTGCTAAGAATGCCGGCCGCGAAGCAATCCAGTATAACTTTTCTCGGGCTGCGGAACTGACCAAGGTTCCGGATGCGCGTGTGCTGGAAATCTACAATGCCCTGCGCCCTTACCGGTCTTCCAAACAGGAATTATTGGACATTGCCAATGAATTGGAAAACCAATATGGAGCTGTTATCTGTGCGGGCTTTGTCATAGAAGCTGCTGAAAATTATGAGCGCCGCAAGAAGTTGAAAGGCGACAACTAATCCGGTTTTACCAAGGCTATTTTGGGGTTGAAAAAATTATTGCCACTATTGTTGTAAAAGATTACTCAAAATAGCCTAATCTTGGTGGAGGTGAAAATGTGAAACGAATCATTGGAGTAGACATAGGAAATTCTTCGACCGAGTCTGCCTTAGCTGAAGTGCAAGATGATGGAAGCATTCACTTTCTTGCCTCAGCCATTGCGGATACAACAGGCATCAAGGGGACCAAGGAAAATGTCCACGGGATTTATCAATCTCTGAGAAAATTGATGGAGCAAACATCGCTTGAGTTGGGACAAGTTGATTTGATTCGGATCAATGAAGCGACGCCTGTTATCGGCGATGTTGCCATGGAAACCATCACAGAGACGGTCATTACTGAGTCTACCATGATAGGTCATAATCCCCGTACTCCTGGCGGTCTGGGATTGGGGATTGGACTGACAGTGGATATTCTCGACTTGGTTCATCATCCGATTGATGGGAAATACATCGTGGTAGTGCCGAAGGTCATTGATTTTGACTTGGTTGCCCAGCTGATCAATGCCTATCTAGCCAAGGGCTATCAGATTACTGCTGCCATTCTGCAGGCGGATGATGGGGTCCTGGTCAACAACCGCATTAGCCAGAAGATTCCAATCGTGGATGAGATTCTCTTTATTGACAAGGTTCCTTTGGGAATGCAAGCTGCTGTTGAAGTGGTAGAGCAGGGGAGGGTAATTTCCCAATTATCCAATCCCTATGGCATTGCGACGGTCTTCGGCTTGAGCGCAGAAGAGACGAAAAGCATCGTTCCCATTGCCCGTGCCCTCATTGGCAACCGCTCGGCTGTCGTGATTAAGACACCGGCAGGTGACGTTCAGGCTCGGACGATTCCAGCAGGCAGTATCCAAATTATCGGCAAGGAGCATACCTTAAAGGTGGATATTTCCAAGGGCGCCGATGAGATTATGGAAAAAATCGTCTACGCCGGCGAGATTAGCAATGTTGTCGGAGAAGCAGGGACCAATGTTGGTGGCATGCTGGAGAAAGTGCGCCAAACTATGGCTAACCTGACCGAGAAAGAGCCTTCTGATATTTATATCCGTGACTTACTGGCCGTCAATACATTTGCTCCCATTTCTGTGCGCGGTGGTGTAGCTGGAGAATTTTCTATGGAGCAGGCTGTCGGCATTGCCTCTATGGTAAATTCCGACAAGCTGCAAATGTCCATCATTGCCCAAGAAGTCGAACGTGAGCTGGGTATTACCGTAGAAATCGGTGGAGCAGAAGCTGAATCAGCTATCCTCGGGGCTCTGACTACACCAGGGACGGATCGTCCCTTGGCTATTTTGGACTTAGGAGCAGGCTCGACAGATGCTTCCATTATCGATAGCAGGGGTCAAATCTTGGCTGTCCATCTAGCCGGTGCCGGTGATATGGTAACCATGCTGATCAATTCGGAGTTGGGACTGGAAAATCATCATCTGGCAGAGGACATCAAACGATATCCTCTGGCCAAGGTAGAAAGTCTTTTCCATATTCGGCATGAAGACGGGACCGTTCAATTTTTTGACAAGCCGCTGTCTGGAGATTTATTTGCCAGAGTTGTCATCGTAAAGGAAAATGATGAATTTGTTCCTATTGATGATGGAGACTACTCTATCGAGAAAATCAAACTTGTTCGGCAGTCTGCCAAGGAAAGGGTCTTTGTTACCAATGCAGTTCGGGCTCTCAAGCGTGTCAGTCCTACTCAGAATATTCGAGACATTCCTTTCGTTGTCATCGTAGGTGGCTCAGCTTTGGACTTTGAAATACCTCAGCTAGTGACCGAAGCCCTCTCTCAGCATGCCATTGTAGCTGGTCGAGGTAATGTGCGTGGCTTGGTAGGGCCTCGAAATGCAGTAGCGACCGGACTGATTTTGACCTATGTCAGAGAGAAATGGGGGGCCGACTATGGAATTAGCTTATACTAGAAAGCCCACCATTAGGCTGATAGCTACGGACAATGCTCCTGCGGATAAGGTGGCACAAATCGGCTACGGTATCGAAGAGGAAGGTATCCCTTTTAGTCTGGTCAGCCCAGATGAACTGAGTGATCCTGTATCACTAGCGCATGTGGCTGCAACTCAATCCCAGCTTTTAGTAGGGATTGCCTGTGACGGGCGAGACGCAGTCCTCCATTATCGTAACTTGCCGCTTGAAAAATTTATCTATCGTATCAAAGATTATTCTGCTATACCAGACCATGTCTTGCGCCTATTTGGCTCAAATGCAGCGCGTTTGGTCAAGGGAGTCCCGTTTAAAAAATCTGACCTGTTAGAAACATCTTTTTGACTTGTTCCGATCGATTCAAAAAGATGGCCGAGCTAACTACTGAAAAGAGGTGAAATGGATGGCTAGAGATAGAGAGAAAGACGAGCTCAGCAGTCCAGAACTATCAAGCTGGGAAGGAAACTCAGAATTTCAGGACATCATCATCCAAAAAGTCCTTGCCAGATGCCAAACCTTACTGGATAAAGAGCCTGTTCTTTTCACAAATATCTATCAGGATGCCTGGGAATTGGTAACAAGGGCCAGACACAAGGCTGAAGAGCTGGGACTAGCCGTCGTGATAACGGTGGTTGATCCAGCAGCACAAGTCGTGATGACCTATCGTATGGAAAATGCCTTGTTAGTGAGTAACGATATGGCTTATAAGAAAGCTTACACAGCTGTTGGCATGAGGATGCAGTCCAAGGATTTAGCACTTTTAACTCAGCCTGGCCAGTGGCTCTATCAGCTGGAAACGATGACTGACAATAAGGTTGTTAGTTTAGCTGGTGGCATTCCTGTTTATTGCCAGTCAGAGATGATTGGCGGTATCGGCGTCAGCGGAGGAAGTTCTGAGGAAGACCAGTCCATTGCTGAGTATGCTGTAGGACTGTAGAGAAGCAATCTAGCAAATTAAATAATATCAGAGGAGAGAATACCGCTTGCAATCCATGCTTTGGAGCTAGGGATTTTCTCCTATTTCACGAGCATATTTCTCTTATACTTTCTTAGACTCTATATTGCGCTGTAGAAGCAATATAGAGGAGAGAGTATAAAGTATTTCGAAATGAAGGAGTATGGAGTATGGAAAAATATCTAGGTGAATTTTTAGGCACCATGGTTCTGATGGTTTTTGGGAATGGAATCGGAGCGTCTATTAGTCTTAATAAGAGTCTTGCAAAAGGTTTCGCTCCCAATTGGTTTACCGTTGTATTTGGCTGGGGCTTGGCAGTGACCTTGGGTGTCTATACGGCAGGATTTTATAATACTGGCGGTCACCTTAACCCAGCTGTCACTATTGCCTTTGCGGTGGGTGGCATCTTCCCTTGGGAACAAGTGGTGGGCTATATCATCGCTCAGATTCTAGGGGCTTTTGTCGGAGCGGCTATTGTAGTGCTCTTCTATTATCCCCATTTCAAACAAACCAAGGCAGAAGAAGGCAACTCAGTTGGCGTATTTGCTACTGGACCAGCCATCCAGAATCCAGCATTTAATTTGCTCAGCGAGATCGTTGCGACTTTCTTCTTCATCTTTGCACTTTTGATGATAACGCACGGCGAAATCACGCCTGGACTCACTCCACTCTTAGTTGGCTTCCTCATTATGGCGGTCGGCTTGTCTTTGGGTTCGACGACAGGTTTTGCCCTCAACCCAGCTCGGGACTTCGGTCCGCGCCTTGCTTATGCCCTCTTGCCAGTTCCGAATAAAGGAGATGCAAACTGGGCTTATGCTTGGGTGCCAATTGTAGGACCGACTATCGGCGCTGTCTTGGCTGTCTTGGCAGTCAATGCTATGTAATATATAAAATAGTAAATAAGCTAGCCGACCAGTTGAAGCTAGCTTATTTATCTAACAAGTAGCAATGGAAAATTTCAGTTTTCAAAAAACGTTATTTGAAAAAATCACTGTTTTCATTGCTCAGGAGAAAAATATGTCTAAAAAAATTTTTGCGATTAATGCGGGCAGTTCGTCATTAAAATTTCAACTGCTCAGTATGCCTGATGAAAGCCTTTTGGTGAAAGGAATTTTTGAAAAGATTGGCTTAAAGGAAGGCATTTTTAAGATTGAATTTGAAGGTCAAAAAGAAAAGGAACTGCTGGCTATTCCTTCGCATCAATTTGCAGTGGATTACCTGCTGAACTTTCTTTTGGAGCGGAAGCTGATTGCTTCTCTGGACGAGATAGATGGGGTTGGTCATCGCGTAGCCCATGGTGGAGAATCCTTTGATGATTCAGCTTTGATAGACAAGCAAGTGCTATCCATCATTGAGAAGCTGTCTTTCTTGGCTCCTAGCCATAACCCTGTCAACTTGGTAGGGATTCGAGCTTTTCAAAAGGCGCTGCCGGAGACAGGACAAGTGGCTGTGTTTGATACGGCCTTTCATCAAAGCCTTTCAGAATCTTATTATCTCTATCCTCTTTCCTGGGATTACTATCATAAATACGGTTTGAGAAAGTATGGTTTCCATGGAACGAGTCACAAGTATATTGCTCAAAAGGTAAAGGAGATTTGGGAAGGGCAAGGAGAAGCTGCTGAGCATTTGAAGATTATCAACTGCCATTTGGGCAATGGTGCTAGTATTTGCGCCATTAAAAATAGTCAGTCTGTCAATACTTCGATGGGATTCACCCCCTTGGCTGGCCTGATGATGGGCTCCCGCTCAGGTGATATTGACCCTATGATTCTCCCTTTCCTGCTAGAACAGGAAAAATTATCAGCTCAGCAATTAAGTGATGTCCTCAATAAAGAATCCGGTCTGCTAGCGATCTCCCAGCTTAGCAATGATTTAAGAGATGTTTTGGAGGCTTGTGACAGAGGCGATGAAAAAGCTAGTCTAGCAGTTAATATGTTTGTCAACCGTATCGCTCAGACTATTGCAAGCTACATCACAGATTTAGATGGTCTGGATGCCTTGGTCTTTACCGCTGGAATCGGGGAGAATTCAGCCTTGATCCGCAGCTTGGTCGTTCAAAAGCTCAATTGCTTAGGACTTTCTTTAAATCAGGCAGCTAACGAGCAAGGACAGCTCTTTATCCAAAATTCCCAGTCGCAGGCTAAAATTCTCATTCTTCCAACCAATGAAGAATTGATGATTGCCCAAGACACCATGCGCTTGCTGGATTTTAAGTAGCCAAAAGAGGGGTAGAATGTCCAAGGAGTGTTAGACACTATCGGAAAAAGGTCTCTTTAGCAAAAAGAACACTTTTTATCTTTGTATTGTTTGGACTCGAAAAGACAGAGCAAGACCTCTGCCTTTTCTTTTTTAGCTTAGATATCTTGCCATCTCCCAGTTCTGTAAGTACAGTCTAATGAAGCTTTTTTGCTTTTTTCATTCTTGAAAGATATAGGAAAACATGCTATAATGAAAAGAACATTCTAAAAATCAGAAAGATTATTATATAGTAAGGAAAAAAATGGCGAATATTTTAAAGACTATCATTGAAAATGATAAAGGTGAATTAAGAAAATTAGAAAAAATGGCTGACAAAGTCTTGGCTTATGAAGACGAAATGGCGGCCTTGTCTGATGAAGAACTTCAGGCAAAAACAGAAGAATTCAAGAAACGCTATGCTGATGGTGAAACTTTAGATCAGCTCTTATTTGAAGCTTTTGCGGTTGTCCGTGAAGGAGCTAAGCGAGTGTTGGGTCTTTTCCCTTATAAGGTTCAGGTTATGGGAGGGATTGTTCTCCATCATGGTGACGTTCCAGAGATGCGTACCGGTGAAGGAAAAACCTTGACAGCGACAATGCCAGTTTACCTAAATGCCCTTGCAGGAAAAGGTGTGCACGTTGTAACAGTCAATGAATACCTGACTGAACGTGACGCGACCGAAATGGGTGAACTTTACTCTTGGCTGGGGCTTTCTGTCGGTATTAATCTGGCAGCTAAGTCTCCATCTGAGAAGAAAGAAGCATATGCTTGCGACATTACCTATTCAACCAATGCTGAGATCGGCTTTGACTACCTGCGTGATAACATGGTAGTTCGTGCTGAAAACATGGTGCAGCGCCCACTCAATTATGCCTTGGTCGATGAGGTGGACTCAATCCTGATTGACGAAGCGCGGACACCGTTGATTGTATCAGGACCGGTTTCTTCAGATACCAACCAGCTTTATCATATGGCTGATCACTATGTCAAATCTCTGGATAAGGACGACTACATCATCGATGTTCAGTCTAAGACGATTGGTTTGTCTGACTCAGGTATTGACAAGGCAGAAAGTTACTTCAAGCTGGACAATCTCTATGATATTGAAAATGTTGCCCTGACTCACTTTATCGACAATGCCCTGCGAGCTAACTACATCATGCTCCTTGACATTGACTATGTGGTCAGTGAAGATCAGGAAATTCTGATTGTCGATCAGTTTACCGGTCGGACAATGGAAGGACGTCGTTACTCTGACGGTCTCCACCAAGCGATTGAAGCTAAAGAAGGTGTGCCGATTCAGGAAGAAACAAAGACTTCTGCTTCCATTACTTATCAGAACCTCTTCCGTATGTATAAGAAGCTGTCCGGTATGACAGGTACAGCTAAGACGGAGGAAGAAGAGTTCCGCGAAACATATAACATTCGTGTTATTCCGATTCCAACCAACCGTCCGGTAGCGCGTATTGACCATTCTGACCTGCTCTACCCAAGTATTGAGTCTAAGTTTAAGGCAGTTGTGCAGGATGTTAAAGAACGTCATGAAAAAGGGCAGCCAGTTCTGGTTGGTACTGTTGCGGTTGAGACTAGTGATTATATTTCTAAGAAATTGGTAGAAGCTGGGGTTCCTCACGAAGTTCTTAATGCGAAAAACCACTATAAAGAAGCACAAATTATCATGAACGCCGGCCAACGCGGTGCGGTTACTATTGCGACCAATATGGCCGGACGGGGAACTGATATCAAGTTGGGTGAAGGTGTCCGCGAACTGGGGGGACTCTGCGTTATTGGTACAGAGCGCCATGAAAGTCGCCGGATTGACAATCAGCTGCGCGGACGTTCAGGCCGTCAGGGTGATCCAGGTGAGTCACAATTCTACCTGTCACTGGAAGATGAGCTTATGCGTCGCTTTGGCTCAGAGCGCATTAAAGCCCTCTTGGATCGAATGAATCTTAGTGACGAAGATTCTGTTATCAAGTCTGGCATGCTGACCCGTCAGGTAGAGGCAGCTCAGAAGCGTGTCGAAGGAAATAACTACGATACGCGGAAACAAGTCCTGCAATATGATGATGTGATGCGTGAGCAACGGGAAATTATCTATGCTGAGCGCCACGATGTCATTACTGCTGACCGTGACCTCAGTCCTGAAATCCATGCTATGATTAAACGGACGATCAACCGTATCGTTGATGGTAGCAGCCACTCTGATCAGGATGATAAGATTGAAGCGATTTTAAACTTTGCTAAGTATAACTTAGTTTCAGAAGATTCTATTTCAGACAGCGATTTGGAAGGCAAGTCTGACCAAGAAATCAAAGATTATCTGTTTGAACGTGCATTGGAAGTCTACGACAGTCAGATTGCTAAGCTGCGAGACGAAGAAGCTGTGCGTGAATTCCAGAAGGTCTTGATTCTGCGCGTGGTGGACAGCAAGTGGACTGACCATATCGACGCCCTTGACCAGCTGCGCAATGCTGTTGGACTGCGCGGTTATGCACAAAATAACCCAGTTGTCGAATATCAAGCAGAAAGCTTCCGTATGTTCAACGACATGATTGGTTCTATTGAGTTTGATGTGACTCGTCTGATGATGAAAGCACAGATTCATGAGCAAGAGCGTCCTCGGACAGAGCGGGCTATCAGTACAACAGCTACCCGCAATATCTCTGCTAAGGCGCCAAATATGCCCGAGAATGTAGACCTGTCCAATGTAAAGAGAAATGACCCTTGTCCATGTGGTTCTGGCAAGAAGTTCAAGAACTGTCACGGCCGTAAAAAGTAAGCATAAAAGAAGGAGAATAGATGACCTTTAAAGCAACTAGTCAACCCATTGATGTGGCAGAAGTTCGCCAACTTGCTAAGCTAGAAGGCGACATGCTCGCTCGCAAGGAAAAGCGTGACCGAGAGTTAGAAGCAATTCTGCGTGGTCAAGATGACCGCATTCTCTTGGTTATCGGTCCCTGCTCTTCAGATAACGAAGAAGCGGTGCTAGAGTATGCCAAGCGTCTATCTGCTCTCCAAGAAGAAGTAAAAGACCGCATTTTCATGGTCATGCGGGTTTATACTGCCAAGCCTCGGACGAACGGAGATGGTTACAAAGGGCTTATTCATCAGCCCAATGCGACTGCCGCTCCTAGTCTGATTAACGGCATCAAGGCAGTCCGCAATCTGCACTATCGGGTTATTTCTGAGACAGGCATGACCACAGCTGATGAGATGCTCTATCCAGAAAATCTGCCTCTGGTAGATGATTTGATTTCTTACATGGCTGTCGGAGCTCGCTCGGTCGAAGACCAGCAGCACCGCTTTGTAGCTAGTGGGGCAGATCTGCCAACCGGCTTGAAAAACCCGACTTCTGGGAATCTCAATGTCATGTTTAACGGCATCTATGCAGCTCAGAACAAGCAGAGTTTCCTCTTTTCAGGTAAGGAAGTAGAAACATCTGGCAATCCTTTGGCGCATGCTATCTTGCGTGGTGCCTTGAATGAATACGGTAAGAATATTCCCAACTACTATTATGATAATCTGCTGGATACCATTGCCCAGTACGAAAAAATGGGCTTAGAAAATCCCTTTATCATCATTGACGCCAATCATGATAACTCTGGTAAGCAGTATCTGGAGCAGGTCCGTATCGTTCGCCAGACTCTGATTAACCGTGACTGGAATGAAAAGATTAAGGCTACAGTACGTGGCTTTATGATTGAGTCTTATCTGGAAGACGGTCGTCAGGACGAGCCGGAAGTCTTTGGCAAGTCCATTACTGACCCTTGTCTGGGCTGGGCTAATACAGAACAGCTAGTTCGTGAAATTTATGATACATTAGGAAAATAGTATGGCATTTATTGAAAAAGGTCAGAAGATTGACATTGAGCAGATTAAGTCCAGAACCAGGCTGACTGATCAGGCCTTGGCTCATAAAAATAAGCGAGATCAAGAACTAGCTGAGATTCTCAGTGGGGAAGACGAGCGTATTCTCTTGGTGATTGGTCCTTGCTCATCAGACAATGAAGAGGCTGTGCTGGAGTATGCCCGCCGTTTGTCAGAGCTGCAGAAGAAGGTCGCAGATAAGATTTTTATCGTCATGCGGGTCTATACTGCTAAGCCGCGGACCAATGGGGATGGTTATAAGGGCTTGGTTCACCAGCCGGATACTTCTAAAGCTCCTAGTCTTATCAATGGTTTGCAGGCAGTTCGTCAGCTGCACTACCGCGTCATTACAGAGACTGGTCTGACGACGGCTGATGAGATGCTCTATCCGTCCAATCTTGTGCTGGTGGACGACTTGGTAAGCTATCATGCTGTGGGTGCTCGCTCAGTTGAAGACCAGGAGCACCGCTTTGTGGCGTCAGGTATTGACGCTCCAGTCGGCATGAAGAATCCAACTTCTGGTAATCTGGGAGTTATGTTTAACGCTGTCTATGCGGCACAAAATAAGCAGACTTTCCTTTTTCATGGCCAGGAAGTAGAAACCTCTGGAAATCCTTTGGCTCATGTTATTCTGCGTGGGGCAACCAATGAATACGGTAAGAACATTCCAAATTTCTACTATGAAAATATGCTGGATGCCATTTCCTACTATGAAAAGATGGGCTTGGAGAATCCTTTCATCGTCATTGACACCAATCACGATAACTCTGGCAAGCAGTATCTGGATCAGATTAGGATTGTGCGTCAGACCTTGCTTAATCGGGATTGGAACGAAAAGATTAAGAGAGCGGTTCGTGGTTTTATGATTGAATCTTATCTGGAAGACGGTCGGCAAAATGAGCCTGAAGTCTTTGGTAAATCTATCACTGACCCTTGCCTGGGCTGGGACAATACTGTTCAGCTTATTGAAGAAATTTACAACACTTTAGATAAATAAGGAAAATTGAAAGGGACAGTCTTGACCTGTAAAGAGGACTAACTGTCGGGTGAAGACGAACTCAGCTGGCGGCCCAGCTGAGTTTTGTCGCCTTTCCAGAGAATGATATGATAAAAGGACACGGAATTGACATAGAAGAACTGGCTGCCATTGAGCGAGCCTATCTGAAAAATGCCCGTTTTGCAAAGAAGGTGCTGACCGAGGCGGAGCTTTCTCGTTTTGAGGAGTTATCCGGCAAGCGGAAAATCGAATTTCTAGCTGGCCGTTGGGCTGCCAAGGAGGCTTTTTCTAAAGCTTGGGGAACTGGTATCGGTAAGCTCAGGTTTCAGGACTTGGAGATTTTAAACGACCGTCAGGGAGCACCTTTTTTCAGCCGTTCACCTTTTGCTGGCAAGGTTTGGATTTCGATCAGCCATGCTGCTGGCCTAGTTACAGCCAGCGTTATTTTGGAGGAAAATGATGAAAGCTAGTCTGCATAGACCCAGCAAGGCAGTGATTGATTTAGCTGCTATTGCTTTTAATATTAGACAATTGAGTACCCATCTGCCTCAGACGACAGAGAAGTGGGCTGTCGCCAAGGCAAATGCTTATGGCCACGGAGCTATTGAGGTTTCTAGGCACATTGAGCCCCTTGTAGATGGCTTTTGTGTGTCTAATATCGATGAAGCTTTGGAGCTGCGCTCAGCTGGCATTGGCAAAAAAATTCTGGTGCTAGGAGTATCAAATCTGTCTGCGCTCCCGCTGGCTAGAAAGGGAAAGGTCTCTCTGACTGTAGCCAGTCTGGAGTGGTTGGATTTAGCTTTAGCTGCGGAAAAAGACTTAACAGGATTGAAGTTTCATATCAAGATTGACTCTGGTATGGGGCGGATTGGTTTTCGAGATAGTCAGGAAGCTCAGGAGGCAATCCATCGCTTGCAGGCTGCTGGGGCTGTCGCGGAGGGAATTTTTACCCACTTTGCAACGGCAGATGAAGCGGAGCACCATAAGTTTGAAGCCCAGCTGACTCGTTTTCATCAGATCTTATCTGAGCTGGACAGTGTTCCTCCTCTCGTTCACGCTAGTAATTCTGCTACCTCTCTCTGGCACAGTGAGACTGTTCTAAATGCCGTCCGGCTGGGTGACATCATTTATGGCCTCAACCCTAGCGGAACTGTTTTAGAACTTCCTTATGAATTCAAGCCAGCTCTGTCGCTGGTCTCAGAATTGGTGCATGTCAAGGAAGTTGAGGCTGGAGCAGATGTTGGCTATGGAGCCACCTACACCAGTAAGTCTCAAGAGTGGATTGGCACTATTCCTTTGGGTTATGCAGATGGCTGGACGCGCGATATGCAGGGCTTTGATATCTTGATTGATGGTCAGCGTTGTCCGATTGTCGGCCGCGTTTCCATGGACCAAATTACAGTGCGCCTGCCTCAGGCTTATCCCCTTGGCACGCCGGTTGTGTTGATTGGAAATAGCGGAGCGGAGACCATTACGGTGACAGATGTGGCAGAAAAGCGTGGCACCATTAACTATGAGGTAGTTTGCTTGATTAGCGACCGTGTACCGAGGGTATATAAAGACTAAGAAGATTAATGCAGGGAACCGCTTGAAGTATTTGATAATGCTCTAGCTTGGTCACCCTGTCTGTGATGCCAGCATCGCAGCAGTATCAGAACTGAAAGAGGAATTATGAATTTACACCAACCTTTGACGGTTCTGCCTGGTGTGGGACCGAAATCAGCAGAAAAATTTGCTAAGCTGGGTCTAGAGACCTTGCAGGATTTACTGCTTTATTTTCCTTTTCGTTATGAGGATTTTAAGAGTAAGAATGTCCTAGACTTGGAGGATGGAGAAAAGGCGGTTGTTTCTGGTCAGGTCGTAACCCCGGCCAATGTCCAGTATTACGGCTACAAACGCAACCGCCTGCGCTTTACCATCAAGCAGGGAGAAGTCGCTCTGGCAGTTAATTTCTTTAACCAGCCTTATCTGGCGGACAAGATTGAAGTAGGAGCGAATATAGCCGTCTTTGGCAAGTGGGACAAAGCCAAGGCCAGTCTGACTGGCATGAAACTGCTGGCTCAGGTAGAGGACGACTTGCAGCCTGTCTATCGGCTGGCTCAGGGAATTAGTCAGGCCAGTCTGGTCAAGCTGATTAAGACTGCCTTTGACCAAGGACTGGACTTGCTCTTAGAGGAAAATCTGCCCCAGCCCCTGTTGGAACGCTACCAGCTAGTGAGCAGAGTTGAGGCTGTGCGGGCTATGCATTTTCCAAAGGATTTGGCGGACTACAAGCAGGCTTTGAGGCGGGTCAAATTTGAAGAACTCTTTTATTTCCAAATGCAGCTGCAGGTCTTAAAGAGAGAAACCAAGGCTGTCAGCAATGGATTGAAGATTGATTGGCAGTTGGATGCTGTGGCCGAGAAAAAGAAGAGCTTACCTTTTGAACTGACTTCAGCTCAGGAGCGCAGTCTGACAGAGATTTTGCAGGATTTGCGATCGCCTGGCCACATGAATCGCCTGCTGCAGGGCGATGTGGGAAGCGGAAAGACAGTAGTCGCTGGTCTGGCTATGTATGCTGTTTATACAGCTGGCTTTCAGTCAGCTCTGATGGTTCCAACAGAAATTTTGGCTGAGCAGCATTTTGACAGCCTAGCTCAGCTATTTCCAGAATTGAATCTGGCCCTGCTAACTGGTGGGATGAAAGCAACAGAACGCAGAGAAACCTTGGCAGCGATTGAAAACGGTCAGGTGGACATGATTGTCGGAACCCATGCCCTGATTCAGGAAGGAGTCCGTTACCATGCATTGGGCTTGGTCATTATTGACGAGCAGCATCGCTTTGGGGTGGAACAACGTCGGATTTTACGGGAAAAGGGAGACAATCCTGATGTCCTCATGATGACGGCGACGCCTATTCCCAGAACCCTTGCAATTACAGCATTTGGTGATATGGATGTATCTATTATTGACCAGATGCCTGCGGGACGCAAGCCTATTATCACCCGCTGGGTCAAGCATGAGCAGCTGGAAGTCGTCCTGGACTGGCTGAAAAAAGAGCTCCACAAGGGCGCTCAGGTCTACTTTATTTCTCCTTTGATTGAGGAATCAGAAGCGCTGGATCTTAAGAATGCCATTGCCTTAGAAGAAGAACTGACAGCCTATTTTGAACAGCAGGCCAAAGTGGCTCTGCTTCATGGCAAGATGAAGAGTGAGGAAAAAGAGGCGATTATGCAGGACTTCAAGGAAGGACAGACTGATATTCTGGTCTCTACCACGGTCATTGAGGTCGGAGTCAACGTCCCTAATGCTACGGTGATGGTCATCATGGATGCGGACCGCTTCGGACTCAGCCAGCTTCATCAGCTGAGAGGCCGTGTCGGCCGAGGCAGCAAGCAGTCTTATGCCGTCCTTGTTGCCAATCCAAAGACGGAGTCGGGCAAGCGCCGCATGAAAATCATGACTGAGACGACCGACGGTTTCCTGCTGGCTGAGGAGGATCTGAAAATGCGAGGCTCTGGAGAAATCTTTGGCACTCGGCAGTCTGGTATTCCTGAGTTTCAAGTGGCAGACATCGTGGAAGATTATCCGATTTTAGAAGAAGCCAGAAAGGTTGCCAGTCAGATTACAGCTGATCCGAACTGGCGGACAGATTCTAATTGGCACTTGATTGCTCTTCATTTGGACAAGCGAGATTACCTAGATTAAAGGTTCTTTGAATTAAGTTTCCTGCAAGATATTTATAAGTAGGCTTTAAGTTTGAGGGATTATACTATTGTCAAATCAAAGAAAGAGGTAGGACTAATGACAAAGTAAACATCCCTTAAAATCCTATAACCAAAGCTTGAAGACAAGAAGACTTGCGAGGTATGAGCCACTCAAAGAATAAGAATAATTTAGAATTTTTTCATCATAAATCTCCTAACAAATCACAAACTTCACCCAATCGGTGAAGTTTTTTTTGTATGTGGTTGAAAAGACTTGTTCGTTTCAAATAGTAGATAGGGATTGCTGCCGGATTTCTTTGACTATAAGCTTTCCCTAAGAAATCTATAAGAGATTCTTAAGTTTAGGGCTGTATCCTTATATCCAAGTAAGAACAAAAAGATTAGGGACCAAACTTGAGGTCAAACACTCCAAGAGATTCGTTTTTGCTCTTAAAGAATGAATGATAAGCGAGGTAAAAGCTATGAAAGTTACAATCAAAGTCCGCTATCCGAAGACATTTAAGCAAGCTCAGAAAATGGAGGTGACTTATGGTAAGTGATTATATTTTTGAAATTCTAGAGTCTCTGTTTGAGGTTATCTTCTAAGACCAGCGATCCAATGAAGTTTTCCCAGTATTAGAATATGAAAGAATCAAAAAAGTGCTAAGCAACCTTAGCAATTTTTGATTTAAAGAAAATAAATAGGGACTTTTTCTCTCAGCCTTCCATATAATCCCGGAGTTCTTGGCCTTTGAGTTCAGCGTTCAGGGCGATGAGCAGTTTGATTCTGGCTTTTTGGGCATTGAGCTCTTTGACGAAGAAGATACCAGCCTGGTGCAGCTGGACACCGCCTCCTTCATAAGCATAGACTGGCTCAGCGATTCCGTTGAAGCAGCGAGAGACCAGAGCGATTGGCAGTCCGGCTGCTATCATATCAGCCAGCTTGTCAGCTACTTCCTTGGGGAGGTTGCCAGCACCGAATGCTTCTATGATGAGGCCGTCTATTTTGTCTAAATCCAGCATGTCTAGCAACTCTGTCTTCATACCTGCATAAGCTGGAATGATGGGCACCAGACCAGAAATGCTGTTCAAGTCAAAGCGGACTCGAGGCTCCGCTGTCTTAAAATAGAGAATCTCCTGCTTCATAATCAAGCCGAGCGGTCCGTGAGTCGGTGTCTGGAAGGTGCTGACATTGGTCGTATGGGTCTTGGTTACATACTTGGCAGCATGTGCCTCGTCATTCATAACGACAAGCACGCCTTTATCACAGGCTTTTTCATCACTAGCCACCCGCAGGGCTGTCAGGTAGTTATAGACTCCGTCGCTCCCCAGCTCATTGGAACTGCGCATAGCCCCGGTCAGAACGACCGGAATCTTCGGCAGCTGCATAGTATCCAGAAAGTAAGCCGTCTCTTCTAAAGTGTCCGTCCCATGAGTAATGACCACTCCGTCAAATTGGTTAGCACTGGCTTTGATTTTCTGGTAGAGCTTGAGCATATGCTGGGGCGTGATATGGGGACTGGGAATGTTAAAAAAGTCAATGACTTCTGTCTCAATCCCTTCAAGCGGAACTGTCACATGGTTCATGGGGTTATCAGCATTGGTAACGACAGCCCCAGAGCCGTCAGCCTGCATGGAAATGGTTCCTCCTGTGTGCAGGACCAAGATTTTCTTTGTCATAAATCCTTTTTCTCCTTGTAGTCATGATGCAGATTCGAAAACTTACATTCTGTTTTCATAGAGTTTTCAATCCTGTTGCATAGGTATTACTCCAGCTTTTCTTTTCTGCAATTCATGTGATTGTATGTCATTTTTGTGTTATAATTTATTGTATCATAAAAGGAAAGAATGAGAAAATCAATGGAAGTAAAGGCCGTCTTTTTTGATATTGATGGGACACTGGTCAATGACAGTCGAACGGTTTTGAAATCTACAGAAAAGGCTATTCAGAGTTTAAAGGAGCAAGGAATATTAGTCGGTTTGGCAACCGGCCGCGGTCCTTTCTTTGTCAAACCTTTTATGGAGCAATTGGACTTAGACTTTGCTGTGACCTATAATGGCCAATACATTTTTTCAAGAGACAGGGTAATTTCTGCCAGTCCTATTGACAAGCAGAGTTTGCGGAATTTAATCGCCTATGCTAAGAAGCATCGGAAAGAAATTTCCTTGGGGACGGCTGAGGCTATGCTGGGCTCCAAGATTATGTCCTTCGGCATGAGCCCTTTCTCCCAGTGGACTAGCCGCTTCATCCCTAAGCGAATGGCGCGAACAGTCAGTCATGGATTTAATAAGGTCATCAGCAAGGCCTTGCCCCAGCATGAAAAGGATCTTCTACAGCTGATACAAGAGCCGATTTACCAAGCATTGATTTTGGCCAGCCCGGAAGAAAGCCGTAAGATTGAAGCAGACTTTCCTGATTTGAAATTTACCCGCAGTAGCCCCTATGCGGTCGATATTATCAATAAAGACACGTCTAAGCTAGAGGGGATTCGCCGAGTAGGCAAGGAATATGGCTTTGACATTCATCAGGTCATGGCCTTCGGTGACTCTGACAATGACTTGGAAATGTTATCAGGAGTTGGTCTCTCCATTGCTATGGGAAATGGCACCAGCTCGGTCAAGGAAGTGGCCAAGCATACAACTAGCAGCAATAGTCAGGATGGGATTCACAGGGCTTTGGAGCATTTTGGTATCCTAGCGAGGGAAAAGGTCTTTACCAGCAGTGACCATCACTTTAATAAGGTTAAAGAGTTCCATAGTGTCATGGATGAAAGCACTCAGGAAGAGCCGATTGCTTGGTCGCCTCAGGACGCTCGCTATCGGGCAGGTTTTAAGCTAGAAGAGTTGGTTGAGTTTCTGCGAGCAGCTAGTAACTCAGAGGAAGACTTTAACAGTTCTGTAGCCTATCTCCATCAAGCGCTTGACAAGGCTGCTGACAAGGTTCGCTCCAAGAGTCAGGCTGAGGTTTCTCTAGTCGGTCAGGTAGATGCCTTGATTGATACTCTTTATTTTACTTATGGCAGTTTTGTACTGATGGGAGTAGATCCAGAGCAACTATTCGATATTGTCCATCGGGCTAATATGGGCAAGATTTTCCCAGATGGGAAGGCTCACTTTGACCCCGTCACCCATAAAATTCTCAAACCAGATGATTGGGAAGAAAAATACGCTCCTGAAGGAGCTATCAAAGAAGAACTGGAACGACAGATTCAGGCCTACCAGCGTACCATAGAGCAGAAAGAAGAAAACAAAGAATAAATGTTTGGAGAGCAGAAATTTTTTGCTCTTTTTTTATTTTATGGTACAATAAGAAAAAAATGTAGAGGAGAGGACGGATGGATCAATACCAAGTTAAGAGCGACCTATCAACAGCAGCCCGTCATGCAACAGCAATCGGAGATGCAAATTTCCTGCAGATGATGGCTATTACTCGAGATTCGCAGACAACCGTTGCTGGAAATTCTAATGCAAATGCAGGGATTTCAAATGTTGAGAACCTACAAGGGCAGCTCGGGGCACACATTACAAGTATTATTCAGAATGTTCATAGTGTAGCAGCAGAGTTTGAGGATAAGGATGCTATGATTCGTCAAAGTCTGACTACTAACTATTTACCGCCTAAAAAGGAACCGACAGTCACTAAAAAAGATTTAGGTCTGAATACCTTGACTGCTTTGGAGGAATAATCAATGCAGGAAGATAAGCGATGGACTGCCTTGTTGGCCAAGGAGCGGAGGCTTGCTGATCATGAATGGGAACTCTATCAAAAGTTGGGACAGGCAAAAACTCAAGAAGAAGATGTATTGTGTCAGTTGGATTCTATGGGGACGTGGTTTCATGATTTGTCTTATGATTTCGAAGGAAGTCGATATTACAGTAAGATAACAGATTATCAGCTAGATTTTTCTCATCGAAGTAGACGGCTAAAGCTTGATATAGAGGATCAGATACAAAAACTGCGGAAAGTTCATCAAAACGCAGAAAATCAACTAGAAGAAGTCTACAAAGAGAAGCGTGCCTTAGCTGGCGAGGAGTAAGGATGAGTATTGATATGTATTTAGAAGCTGCTCGAACGCAGGCAGAAAGCCTTGGAAGAGCGGTTGAACAATGTTTGGGGCAGAATCTTAAATTAATAAGCGTTTTATCAGCTTTTCATAATGAGGATGAACTAAAAGGTAAAGCGTATGATTCTGCCAAAAATCATGTTGTCGGAACGGTCATCCCGATTGTTCAGGGAGTCATTCTCTATCAGGAAGCGATAGCCTTAGCTTGTCAAAATTTTGTTAGTAACTACACGGCAGAAGTAGACGGTAAGAGCTGGCGCCAATCAGAACTGGAAGAGAAAATTCGTTTTGCAGAACAGCAACTGGCAGAGTTGGAACGCAAATCGCAACTCTATTCAAATAATAAGGGTATGTCTATTGTGGATTTCAGTGCTTCCATCGCTGTTGCAGAAAGTGCTAGGCAAGTCTTCCAAGAAATTCTGGATAATTTGCTTACTTTTAATGAGAGTTCGCCAACTATTTTCGCGGAAGCAGAGACTTATTTAGTAGCCGCATCTACTGGCCTGTCTCAGGCAGCACAGAGCTGGGATGCATCTACTCAGACTTATCTTCCTCCTCGCCGAGATGCTGATCTCAGCTGGAAAGGTACCATCAATACTGGATGGACTAAGCGGCAGGAGAGAATAGAGGAGACGAAGAGTCAACAGTCTTTCGTGAAATATATTGACGAATTGTCATTTTCCAAGATGGAAGAGCGATATGGTAAACTTATCAGTGAGTACGAAAGCTATCTCAATACTGGTTATAACTTTCCTCAAAGAGCCGATTTGACTGCAGAACAAATTAATTATATTTATTCTCGATATCAGTATTTGAGAGAAGGGGGAGGTGCGATATATATTGAAAGTGAAAGTTCAAAAAAAATGAAGGCAAATCTTCTAGCATCTGATAAAGAAGAAGTAGATGGTATGTCGTTAGTTGAGCTAGCGGATAAGTATCCAGAATTTTTACGTGGAAGAATAAGTATCGAATTTGACTATATCTTCATGTCAGATGAGGAAAAAGCAAAGAAAGATTATAGTTATGTTCGCTTCAACCAATTAATGAACGCTGAACCGATTGATTGGCGTGATCCAGATTACGCTGCAAAGCGGAATAAATATATTCTTGAAACAGGAAAAAATCCAAGTACTAATGAACCGGCTACAGAAGCTGAAATCATCACAGCAAAAAACTACGGATGGGTCAAAGCTATTCCAGATACGGTTGCTTGGACAGATATGATGGTTGGATCTTATGTGGGGCATCAAGTCTACAATGGGAAGCCTGTTTATGGAATTGATACAAATTTTGCAGGTGAGTTAAGGAATCCAATCGTAAGTAGTCAGACAGTTTTTGGTCCTCAACTTCCATCAAAGAATTGGACACTAGAATTGCCGAAAGTTGAAACTAAGACAATTATGGGAAGTCAGTCGATGGTGTCGGAGATTAATCCAGGAGGGAATACTGATGCTCCTGCTATAAACACTGGAGGCGTAGAAGTTTCCAATAATTTGAAGTTTAATTTGAATGATATAGATAGCTTTGATAACGCGAATATTAAAAGTGTTGAAGCTTTTTTAGACAATGAACTTCAAGGTTATAGGAAAGCGCCTTTGAAAAGGGGCGATGGAGTGAGATATTATGACGGTAAAGGAAATTCATGGCAATTAAATTATGGATATGAGAATGCGACAGATAATATACATGGAAAGCCATATTTGAAGACTACCTATAATGGGGAAATTGTTAGAATTCCATTACAAAAATAAAGGAAATTAAGATGGATAAAATAGATTTAATTGAATTACTACAATCATTTTTAGAAGAAGATGCAATAGTGAGTAGAATATTTTCATACTTTTGCCTAAAGAAAAATTATAACATTGCTTTATTGAATGATATTATCTCAATTGGATTGAGAGAGAATATACTTATTATTATTAATTCTAGCGATGAGCAAATTGAATACGACCGTATTGAATGGAAAAAAGATAATACTTATCAGGAAGTGGTTTTTAGAAATCCAGAAAAATATGTTCCAGTTTTGTTTTCAGAAGCTATTTTAATTCCTGAGCCTTTCTCACAATTTTTAAAGTCTTGTTGAGTGAATTGTATTTATGAAAGATAAGGGTGTCTTAGATACTTACTAATAAAGAGGTAAATTATGAACAAAACAGAATTCAAAAAAATTGTTGGCGAAATTTTGAAATCACATAGTTTTGCTTATGAAAATAAATATTATACATTTGAAAATACTGATTTAAAGGTATTTATTGGCTTTCAAAAATCTAACTTTGAGAACTCTTTCTATATCAATTACGGCTTTTTAATCAAAGGCATTTATGATGGGAAATTACCTCTATATAAACAAGGTTTGGAAGACTTTGGTGGTAGATTTGTTTATCAGAACCTAGATAGCTATAATCTAGAGAAGATAACCTCAGAAAGTTTAGTGGCTTCTATTAATAGTAATATCAAAATGTTGATTCATCCTGCCTTTGATGATGGACTAGCAAACTATTTTGAGTTGTACCCTCACTTCAAGTTTCTTTGTAAAAAACGTGTGAAAGAATATCTGGGCTTCTAATTTTTAATGAATAATACAGAATTCAAAAAAATTGTTGGCGAAACTTTGAAATCACAAAATTTTGCTTATGAAAATAAATATTATACATTTGAAAATACTGATTTAAAGGTATTTGTTGGCTTTCAAAAATCTAACTTTGAGAACTCTTTTTATATCAATTACGGCTTTTTTATAAAAAAGCTTCATGAAAAATTAGAGAAGTTGAGTCATGGCTTTGGAGATTTTGGAGGTCGCTTTGTTTACAATGATAACGACAAAATGCTTGGAGATTATAAACTATCTGATCTGACGAAGGAAAGTCTTTCAGAGAATACAGAGAAGTTTATTAAACCAGCCTTTGAGAAAGGGATTGATGACTATTTGGAAATGTATCCTCACTTAAAACGAAGACTTCCTTTGACATTAAAGGAATATTTAGATTCCGCCTACAAATGAACAAAGCAGAATTCAAAAAAATTGTTAGTGAAACTTTAAAATCACAGGATTTTGCTTATGAAAATAAATGGAAGAAAAAATGCACAGAGGGGAAGATACTTTTCCTGTGATTTTAGAAGATTAATCTAGTATAAAGAATTTAGGGTAGGATGCTTTCCTTGCCCTTTTCGTATCATTGATTTGTTAAGCAAACACGATCCTAACTTCGAGCAAAAACGTTTTGAGTATATCGCTGAAATGGGCCTTGATCCAGTCACAGGCAAAGAGGCTGATGAGGAACTCCTGAATTATGCCACAAACTATACCAGGTACGCACCGAGTATAAAAGCGGGTTATGACTTCCTAATGGTAAGTGCAGCAGCTTGGAGTACTCGGGCTTATAATAAGGATTTACAAATACAAAGGGCTGATACCCAGATTAATGAGTATTATCAGATTAAGGATGCGGTAAGGACTCAGAGCGTGGTGCCGGCTGCTAAAGTGAATACTAGAGCTTTTACTGAAAAAACTGTTCCGGATTTTGTAACTCGAAACGATAACAATTTCTATGATACTCGAAATTATAAAGGAAACCCTAAAGCTTATATCAATGAGGATGGTTATCTAGTGTCAGTAAATCCTGAGGGAGATCTTCCTATCCATTCTCAAATACGAGGTGGTAATTCTGATCGTACACCTTATATTTCAACAACAGATCCAGAATTCAGTACAACTCCCAAAAATTATGGATCAGATAGGATAAGGATTGATTCCAAGCAAATTCAGCATGATATTGAGACAGGAAAACTTAAAAACGTAGAAGTTATAACACACCAAGAAATAGTTGACCATTTGCAAAAACGAGTTGTCCAAGCACAAGTGAGATATAATAAAAATCCAAATGATATAAATACGAGAAGGCTAAATGATGCTAAAAAAGATTTATTCAATACTAAACGTGATGGGGAAGTATTGATAAAAGGAAGTATTCCACCCGAATATTTTACTTTTGAATAAGGAGAAAAAATGACTAGAGAAGAACTTGATAATCTATTTTACAAAGTCCCTAATGGTGTAGACTACGCAGACTTGCTTGAAGAAGTTGACTTAGAAGATGTGCCAGAAGAAACGATTAACAAACTTATCTCTTTATTATCTAGCGATGATGATTTTTTGCGCTATAAAGCTTCTAGGCTTTTAACTATTTGGGGGCTGAAAGAAGGTTTTGATGTGTTGACTCAGATGTTTGTTGAAGGGAAATTGGAAGGCTACATTCCTCATCGGCTATATAGTTATGATGATACAAATCGAATTATATTAGATGCTCTTACTAGCTATTGGGCTAATCAATCAGATATTGGCAATGGTGATAAAGCAAGGCAAGACATATTCCCTTATGTCTGCAAAATTATAGAGCAGGCGGAAAAAGGTTATTATGATCTTTCATATTTTTACTATCTAGTTGAAGATAATGGCTTTTCTGAATATATCCCTTACCTAAAGCACTTTCTATCTGTTATTATGGATAAGCCAGAAGATAATTATTGGCGAATTCATGATACTTTGAAACTGTTTTTAGAGATAGAACCTGATTATGTGGAAAAACTTCTGGAGGAGAAAGATAAATCACTAGCTGATTTCGGATTGGAGGAAGAGAATGAAGGAAATTAAATTCTATAAGGTAAACGATGCTTACGGTTATATGTCCAATTTTGCTCCTTATCCTTTTTCGGATGGAAATAAAATCTGGCCTACATCGGAACATTATTTCCAGGCTCAGAAATTCTTGGTTCCAGAAATTCAGGAAAAAATTCGCCTGCTGGAGTCACCTATGGATGCTGCTTTGGAGGGACGCAATCGCCATAATCCGTTACGAAAGGACTGGGAAGATGTCAAGGATGATATTATGCGTTATGCTGTTCGTGAGAAATTCCGTCAAAACACAGTAATTATGGAAGATTTATTAGAGACTGGAGATAGTATCATCATTGAACATACGAAAAATGATAGCTACTGGGCTGATGGTGGCGATGGTACAGGAAAAAATATGCTGGGGAAAATTCTGATGGAAGTACGGGCAGAACTTCGTTAAATACAAACTACTAACAAAGACAATCTATTCAGTTAGGTTTTAAATTCCCCTAGTTCAGTCTGTAAAGATAAAAAAATCCCGATAAATAGATATATATGTGTTTGTTGTCGTAAAAAGTGAAAGGGCGAGATAAATCTTTTGCCCTTTTCCTCTAAGTTTAGAGCTGATTAGCCGCTATTTCACAGATAGTCTGCAGGTTTTGGGTTTAGCTATTCAAGGAGCGACGCAGCTTAGTCAGGTATTGGTAGGCAGTGAGGGTAATTACTCTACTGATGGCATAGATATGAGTTGGTCTGCTAAGATGAAGGCTCAAGAGATTCAGACTGTTTCAAAGAGTGATTGTCGGACACCACAAGAACATGCTATAGACAAGGCTGTCAATGATATGAAGTTATCCGGTGCTGCTGAAATCTATTATCGAAGTAAGCTCGCAGAGAATCTGTAGATACCATTAATGAGGCATATTCTAATAAAGTTTTAGCTTATGGAAACACATACATTGGAAAAAGTCATAATGGATTAAAGATTGGAATGTATATAAGAGAATCTGATGGAAAGATTATATCAGCATTCCCAATGGAGTAAAATGAGTTTAGAGGTAAGGTTAATGGAGAGAACATATTCAGTTTTGGTTTTTGGAAATGAAGAAAATGATATAATGTTAATTTTGAAGTTTACTGATCAAAAATTTCAATCATTGTCAGACTTTTTAAATTCTGAGGTTCATAATTTTTACACCCATATTCAAAAAGAATTAGAGGCAGTTGTTACTGGTCAAAAAGAAGAATCAGACTTTGGCGGTAATATGCTAAATATTGATATAGGTAAAGAAGAAACAGAAGTATACTATCAAATGGATGATGAAAGTCTTGGGGAACCTTGCTTTATTTCAACTGATGAACTATATAAATTGGTTTTAGAGTGGAAAGAAATGGAAGAAAAAATGCATAGAGGGGAAGATATTTTTCCTGTGATTTTAGAAGATTGATATAGTATAAAGAATTTTAGGGTAGGATGCTTTCCTTGCCCTTTTCGTCTCGTAGATTTGTTAAGCAAACACGATCCTAACTTCGAGTAAAAACGTTTTGAATATGACTCTAGGACAGGAAAATATTAGTATGTTAGAAACAGTTTTAAAAGCAATTGATGATTTGTTATCAATAATTGACAGATATAAGATTAAAAACGTTCATCCGCAAGTAGAGGATTTAAAATATTTAAAAAAATCTTTGAATACCAATGACGAGCTAAGTACAAGGGAAAAATTTACTCTTTATCAAGAACTTTTTCCACCACGCGGTGGTTTATCAGATATTCATTATTGGCATAACGACTTTGGAACAAGAAAAACAGTTAATGAAGTCATATCAGATTCAACGAAAACAATTGCTGATTATTTGCTGGAACAGTAACAAAATAATTTAATGGTGAATATTCTTAAAAAAATTAAAACTAAAGCCTATAAAAATAATGATTTAATAAATAATATAGATTTAAATCCAATTGTGTCTTATCACATAATAAGAGAAGTCGTTGATAGTGATATCTGTGATGTTGATGTTATAAATAAACTAAAAGAAATTTCAGTCAGACTTTCGATGGAAGATTCAGTTTTAGGTCCAATTTGTTTGGAGCATATGTCCTTAGCCGCATTAAGAAAATTAGGGATTGACTTAAGAGAAACAAAAAATAGTTCAGCTATTTCTGATTACGACTGGGGATAGTTGATAAATTTTATCACGAAAATGGGTGGTGAGTATATAAATTATTTTTTCAAACATGGAAATCAATTTAATAATTTACAGTCTAATTCTAAAAAATATTTGCAAAATGTAAACGAAGTCTTCAGAAATGGAATACAGATTAAGATAGATAAAAATACCTCGCATAAACGAAAAACTAGAGCAGTCATTGAACTGCTCTAGTTTTTATAAAGTCTTTTCTGGGTCTCTGACCACCAGCAAGTCAACCTTGGCGTGGCGCAGGATATATTCGGAGGAAGAACCGACTAGCAGCCGTTCAAAGGCATTGAGACCGGTAGCACCAACCATAATCAGATCTACCTTGTGCTCTTCTGGGATATCTGTAGCCAAGAGAGTCTTAGGATTGCCCATCTCAATGACAATGTCAACATATTTGATACCGGATTTTTGAGCCTTTTCTTTCAACTCAGCTGTCAGCTTTTTGGCATCTTCCTGCAAGTCCTCGTAGACATCTGCATCAAAGGTTGAGACACTTTGCAAAGCCCGGGTGTCAATGACGTGGGCGATAGTGAGACGAGAGCCGTTTCGGAGAGCTACGTTAACACCTTTTTCAAAAGCTAGTTCGGATTCGTGAGAACCATCCACAGCAACCATAATGTTTTCATATTTCTGAGTCATAGAGCTACCTCCTCTAAAATGGTCGGCAAAGGACGTCGCATCATTCACAGAATGATTGGGCTGACCAAAAATCAATCAGTCCATAACGTCCGAGTGATTTGCAACTATTTTCTTGTTTCTATTGTAACCCTTTTCAGAAAAAAAGTAAAGATAAAATGGAAATGCTGTCAGAAAATTGCAAGCAGAAAAAGATTCCTTTACTTTGAGGGGTTAGAAAAGGAATAGTGCTCTTTATCTTATAAATCGCTTCATAATCGCGTGAAAAGTGAGCTTATTTTTTTGTTGTCAATCGCTTTTTCTGGTGGTATAATGATAACATTCTGATGAATAGAGGAAAAATAAGAATGAAAGAATTTGACAAGTCCAGCAAGCTGGAACATGTTGCCTATGATATTCGCGGTCCGGTTTTGGATGAAGCTATGCGCATGCGGGCCAATGGTGAAAAGATTCTCCGCCTCAATACAGGGAATCCGGCTGAATTTGGTTTTACCGCTCCGGATGAGGTCATTCATGATTTGATTATGAATGCGCGTGACAGTGAGGGCTACTCTGACTCCAAGGGAATTTTTTCAGCCCGTAAGGCCATTATGCAATATTGCCAGCTTAAGAATTTTCCTAATGTAGATATTGATGACATTTATCTGGGAAATGGTGTCAGCGAGCTGATTGTCATGTCCATGCAGGGATTGCTGGATGACGGGGACGAGGTGCTGGTACCGATGCCAGACTACCCACTCTGGACGGCTGCAGTCAGTCTGGCTGGTGGGAATGCTGTTCACTATGTTTGTGATGAGCAGTCAGAATGGTATCCAGATATTGACGATATCAAGTCAAAAATCACATCTAATACCAAAGCTATCATTATCATCAACCCTAATAATCCAACAGGAGCACTTTACCCTAAGGAACTGCTGCTGGAAATTGTGGAAATTGCTCGCCAGAACAATCTCATTATCTTTGCGGATGAAATTTATGACCGCATGGTGATGGACGGCAATGTCCATACGTCTGTAGCTAGTCTGGCTCCTGATATCTTCTGTGTCAGTATGAATGGTCTTTCTAAGTCGCACCGAATCGCAGGCTTCCGTGTTGGCTGGATGGTATTATCTGGACCTAAGCACCATGTTAAGGGGTATATCGAAGGGTTAAACATGCTCTCCAACATGCGCCTGTGCTCCAATGTCTTGGCTCAGCAAGTCGTCCAAACCTCACTTGGCGGTCACCAATCTGTGGATGAACTGCTTTTGCCAGGTGGTCGTATCTATGAGCAGCGTAATTTCATCTATCAGGCTATTCAGGACATCCCGGGACTGTCAGCTGTAAAACCTAAAGCTGGTCTCTATATTTTCCCGAAAATTGACCGGAACATGTATCATATCGACGATGATGAGCAGTTTGTGCTCAATTTCCTCAAGCAGGAAAAAGTCCTTCTCGTCCATGGACGAGGCTTTAACTGGAAGGACCCAGATCATTTCCGAATCGTTTATCTGCCTCGAGTAGATGAGTTAGCTCAAATCCAAGAAAAAATGACGCGCTTCTTGCGCCAATATCGCCGTTAATAAGCGGATGCTACAAAAAGGCTGGACAAAGTTCCGGCCTTTTTCTTATCAATCTTACATATTTTTTAGTTTTATGGCTGTCTTTGAATTGCAAAAATAAAAAAATTAAGATGCTCTGGAAATTGAATTTGAGGTCGATTGGTAAAAATTATAGGTGGTTTTACCGACATTTTTTAGGATTTTGTCCAACATTTTTTATGTATCTGTCCAAAAATGCTTAAAAAAATGTGTTAGCGTCTTCCTTCCAGAAGACAAACATGGTAGAATGTGTTTGTCAATGTTTTTAACAATGATGAAAAAGTGGAGGAGATTATATTGACAATGAAAAAGACACTTAGTGCTTTTTCTGTCAGTGCAGCGGCATTGTCTTTGGTGCTCGCAGAAGGAGTTCAGGCTGATCAATTAGTTGATAATCAGTCTTATTCTGATGCGCCCGTTAGTCAAAGCCAACCACAGGCAGAAAACACACAAAAGGATGAATCTGTTTCGAAAGAACAGGTAGATGCTGCTCAGGCTCTTGTACAAGAAGCCGACAGCAATGTTGCACAAGGGAAAGCTGATTTGGCTCAAGCTCAAGCAAATACTGCTGCCGCTCAAAGTCAGGTCGAGCAAGCACAAGCTGAAGCTAACCGGGCACAGGAGGCAGCTGATAAAGCTGGTCCGGAAGCTATTGAAACAGCTAAGCAAGAAGAGAGCAATCAAAAAGCTCAAGTGGACAGCAACAAGTCAGAATTGGCTAAAGCTGACCAAGCAACTAAGACGGCTGAAGCTGAGCGCGATGCCCAGGCAGCCAAGACTAAAGAAGCTCAAGAGCAAGCGAAAACTCAAGAAGGACGTCTTGCTAAAGCTCAAAATGACGTGAAGGAAGCTCAGGCCAACCTAAGTGGGGACGCTACAGCTAAAGCAGAAAAAAATGTGAAAGCAGCCCAAGACAAGGTGGCAGCTGACCAGTCTGCTGTTGAAACAGCTCAAGCAAAAGTAGCTACAGCTCGTCAGACTGACAGTCAGAAGCAGGCTGAGGTTGCAAAAGCTCAGACCAACCAGACTCAAGCTAAGACGGCTCGTGATGCTTCTCAAAAGAACTTGCAGGAAAAAACTGCTGCGACTGAGAAGACACAGTCAGACTTGAACCAAGCTCAACAGGCTTTGCAAAAGGCTCAAGCTGGAAAAATTACTACTGAAGCTTCTAGCAATAAAAACCGTGTGTCTATGACGCCGGAATACATTGCAGCCTTGAGAGAGCTAATCGCACCGAATTTATCAAAGCAAAAAACTAATGAGATTCAAAATAGACTGGCTGCACTTAATGCCAGTGCTAAGGCTCTCAATCGTTATGTAGCAGATCCTACAGATAGCAAAGCTTTGATTGATACCAACAATATTCCACAGAATGTTCGTCAGGAACTTTCACAGTTTGCTTCAGAACTCATCAACCAGTTGCGTGCTCAGATGGGAACAGGCGAAGTAGTTGTGACACCGTCTTCAATTGATTTCGCTGATAAGGTGGCGACAGAATACCGCAAAGACAACTGGAACTGGGATTTGATGGAGAAATACCATCACGATGCTAAAGCAATTAACCGCGTAGCGCGTGAATATGGTTTAATGACCACAAGTGCTGAGCAAGAGAGCAAAGGTCTCCAGTATTATGAAAACGCTTATATTTGGAGAGAAAAAGCTGGCCAAATGAGTGTGGCTGAAATGAAGAGACGAATCTATGATTCCGTTGTTGAATTCATGTTTAATGGCTATGAATGGCTGCATGCTACATCTATCTCTGGTCTCAATACTGGTCGTCAGAAAAACTATCTGGGTGTTGATTTCTCAATGGAAAGCGACATCACTATGGCTCATTTCACTATGGTGTCAGAAGATCAGGTCAAATATGCCAGCAAAAAGAACTTCAATGACAGCCCGATTACAGGCAAAGCTGCAACAGCAAAAGTAGATCCGCAGGAAGTAGCTCAGGCTCAAACTGCCTATGACGCTGCCTTCAAGGCTAATCAACTGGCTCTGGCATCTAAAGGAGTTGCTCAAACCACTTACAATCGGAAGGCTGCAGCTCTAGAACAAGCCAACCAGCAACTGGCTCAGGCCCAAGCTCAAGCAGGTGAGTCAGCAACTGCTCAGGCTCAAGCAGCTCTTGCTGCAGCTCAAGAGAAGTTGGCAGCTGATCAAGCGGCTTTAGCAGTAGCACAAGTAGCCCTGCAAAACTCAAACTTGGATGACAAGACTAAAGCAGAAAAATTAACTCAGGCCCAAGAAGCTCTGACTGCTGTTCAAGCGACAGTTGCCGCAGCTCAAGAAGCTCTAAAAACTGAATCAGATAAGTTGGCTCAGCTAGACGCAGCTTTGAATGCAGCAAAAGAAAGAAAGACTACTCTTGAAAAAGCTGTTACAGATGCTGAAGCAGCTTTGCAAATGGCTAAAGAGTCATTGTCAAATCTTGAAAATGCAGAAGAAAACTTGGAACAAGCTAAAACTAAACTAGCCGCAGCTCAGGCTGCTTACCAAGCAGCTCTTACAGCCCAAACAGATCAAGAAGCAAAAGTAGCAGTTTTAACTGCAGTTCAAGCACAAGCTAAGGCGACATACGACTTGCTAGCTCAAACATATGCTGAGCAAAATAAGGAAGAAGATATTCGTTATTACCAATCTGTTTTGGCTCACACAGAGGAGCGTTTCGCTCGCTCTCCGCTTACTGGACAAGCAGGAGATCCTCAGCATACAGCTCTTGGAACTACTGGAAATGCTGGAAGTGCTAGCCCTGGAAATCATAAGCAGGCAGCTGCTTCAGGTCATGCCTTGCCTAAGACAGGGGAAAACTCTTCTTGGCTCATTTTTGCAGGCCAAATGCTTCTGCTCATGGCTATGAAATTATTCTACAAGAAACGTTCTCTTGATTAGAAAGAACAAAAGCAATCAAAAACAGTCAAATTCTTGACTGTTTTTTGTTTAATATGGCTTGATATATCAAGTCATATACTTGAAAAATTCTTTATTTTATGGAATTGTATGTAATTGTTTTTCAATAAAAAATTTTCAGATAATTATTGAAATTTCACTGCTTTTATGTTACAATGAAGCTAATAAATATGAGGTAAAAATATGGCCGATTTACTAGAAAAAACACGAAAAATTACGTCTATTCTGAAACGCTCGGAAGAGCAGATGCAGGAAGATTTGCCCTATAATGCTATTACGCGCCAGTTGGCTGATATTATCCACTGCAATGCCTGCATTATCAATAGCAAGGGACGTCTTCTAGGCTATTTCATGCGCTATAAGACCAATAATGACCGCGTAGAAGCTTTTTTCCAAGATAAGAATTTCCCAGAGGAGTATGTCCAAGAAGCCAACCTGGTTTATGAAACGGAGGCTAATCTGCCGGTTACGCATGATTTGACGATTTTTCCGGTAGAGACCAAGGACGATTTTCCAGATGGCCTGACTACTATTGCTCCCATCCATGTTTCAGGGATTCGTTTGGGCTCATTGATTATCTGGCGCAATGACAAGGAATTTGCGGACGATGATCTGATTTTGGTTGAGATTGCCAGCACAGTGGTTGGTATCCAGCTGCTTAACTTCCAGCGGGAAGAGGATGAGAAAAATATCCGCCGCCGGACAGCTGTGACCATGGCGGTCAATACTCTGTCTTACTCAGAACTGAGAGCTGTTTCAGCAATTTTGGGAGAGCTCAATGGCAATGAAGGCCAGCTGACAGCATCTGTCATTGCTGACCGTATCGGGATTACCCGCTCAGTGATTGTTAATGCCTTGCGTAAGCTGGAGAGTGCAGGGATTATTGAAAGCCGCTCGCTGGGAATGAAGGGAACTTATCTAAAAGTCCTGATTCCGGATGTCTTTGATGAAATTAAAAAGAGGGACTACTAATGGCTAAAGCACTGATTTCTATTGATTATACAGTTGATTTTGTCGCAGATGAGGGCAAGTTGACAGCAGGAGCGCCAGCTCAGGCGATTTCTGAAGCCATTGCTCAAGTAACAAAGTCGGCTTTTGAGCGAGGAGATTATATCTTCTTTGCTATTGATGCCCATGATGAGAATGATGCCTTTCACCCTGAGAGCAAGCTGTTCCCGCCTCATAACATAAAAGGGACTAGCGGTCGCAATCTTTATGGTCCTTTGGCTGATTTTTATGAGAAGCATCAAGCAGACTCTCGGATCTTTTGGATGGATAAGCGTCATTATTCTGCTTTTTCCGGTACAGATTTAGATATTCGATTGCGAGAAAGAAAGGTAGATACAGTCATTTTGACTGGAGTCTTGACGGATATTTGCGTCTTGCATACAGCGATTGATGCCTATAATCTTGGTTATCAGATTCAGGTGGTAGAGCCGGCAGTGGCTTCTCTGTCAGAGGAAAATCACAAATTTGCCTTAAACCACTTGCAAAATGTCCTGGGTTCGACTATAATAGATACAATTTAAGAGTAAAAGAGAAGCAGAGTAGGCTTGCTGACTTGTACAGAGAGTGCTGATAGCTGAGAGCAGCACCAAGAAAGCAAAAACCGAAGAACATGTTTCGTAATCTTTTGTGTGATTAAGCACAAACGTCGCTCACGTTACGAGCTCAGAGGCTGCCTTTTAGGGCAGCGAATAACAGTGGTACCACGGCTTTCGTCTGTTTTAGAGACGAAAGCTTTTTATTTTGCAGTAGGTCAGGTGAAGACGATGGAAAACTGCGGTAAATATCCTGAACAACAGGGCGGAGCTACAAATTGATTTGAGAGGGAAAGAACATGAAAGAAATTTTTATCGGAAATTATGGTTTAGAGCAGGTCGGACAGACCATGACCGCAACTGGCTGGGTGGCCAATATCCGTAATCACGGCAAACTGGCCTTTATTGAATTGCGGGATCGCGAGGGCTTGCTTCAGGTCTTCGTTGGCGGTGAGATTGAAGATTTTGCTAAGTTGGAAGACATTGGCAAAGAGGATATCATTGCAGTGACGGGGCAAGTAGTTCAGCGGGAAGAGCGTTTTGTCAACAAGGTCATCAAGTCTGGTCAGATTGAGCTGAGGGCAGAGAAGATTGAGGTTATTGCTAGCAGCAAGGCCCTGCCTTTTGAGCTAGACCAACATGCCCATACTGGGGAAGATCTGCGTCAGAAATACCGCTACCTAGACTTGCGTCGTGAGAAGATGACACAGAACCTCAAACTTCGTCATCAGGTCACATCAACTATTCGGGAATATTTGAATGGTTTGGACTTTTTGGAAGTCGAGACGCCTTATCTGACCAAGTCAACTCCTGAAGGGGCTAGAGATTTCTTGGTGCCTAGTCGGGTCTTTAAAAATCAATTCTACGCGCTGCCGCAGAGCCCTCAGATGCTCAAGCAGTTGCTGATGGGAGCTGGCCTTGAGCGCTATTATCAGATTGTTCGTTGCTTCCGTGACGAAGACCTGCGGGGCGATCGTCAGCCAGAGTTTACCCAGGTGGACTTGGAGCTGAGTTTTGCCAGCGAGGAAGAAATCCGAGCTCTGGTTGAAGCCATGCTCAAGGCTGTTGTCAAGAAAACTCATGGTTTAGAGCTGACGGAAGATTTTCCGACTATCAGCTATGAAGAGGCTATGAGCCGCTTCGGCTCTGATAAACCAGATACGCGCTTTGGTTTAGAGCTGAAGAGTTTGACGGATTTGTGTCAGTCCAATGATTCGCTTCTCATCAAGAAAGCCTTGGACAACCAAGAGGAAGTGATGGGAATCTGTGTGCCAGATGCGGCTAGTACTTTTAGCAAGAAACAGCTGAGTCACTACTATCAGGAAATGAAGGAATTTGGCTGCAGTCGTTTGGCCAGTCTCAAGGTTGAAGATGGCCAGTTGGTTGGGGATTTGGCTAGCACCTTTGAAACTGAAAGTCAGGAGTTGCTGGCACGCTTTGAAGCCAAGGATGGCGACCTCATCCTGCTAGTCATGGCCAAGAAGCGCCGAGCTCGGGAAGCTTTGGGGCATCTGCGCCTAGAAGTCGCAAAAGCTTTGGATTTGATTGACCCGAGTTTGCTTCATTTCCTTTGGGTTGTGGATTGGCCGCTGCTGGAGTGGAATGAAGACCAAAACCGCTATCAAGCCATGCACCATCCTTTCACACAGGGAATCTTTGAAGATGGACAAGAGCCAGACCAATTCCGTAGTCAGGCTTACGACATCGTCTTGAATGGCTATGAAATTGGTGGGGGGAGTCTGCGGATTCATGATCGGAAGGCTCAGGAAGCTATGTTTGAGCTGTTGGGTATGAGCCGAGAAGACTATGAGCGGGACTTTGGTTTCTTCTTAGAAGCCTTGGAATACGGATTCCCGCCACACGGCGGCTTGGCTCTGGGCTTAGATCGTCTAGTTATGATCTTGGCTGGGGAAGAAAATATCCGGCAAGTCATCGCTTTTCCGAAAAATGGTACTGGCTTTGACCCTATGCTGGAAAGCCCAAGTTTGGTGGACCAAAGACAGCTTAAAGAACTGCATTTGGAATTGAAGAATTAGCCTGAAATATGGTAAAATGAAATGATGCGAATTCCTGAAGAATGGCAGGAAGAAGCTGAAGAAAAGAGCTAGCGGATGGCAAATAAATCAGCATCCCTGGCTTGTCAAAGTAAAGGTGAGCTGAAGCTTGGAAATAAATATATCATCTAGAAATTGTTATTTTCAGTCGCAAAAGCTCACATATCTTATGAAAGGAATCAGAGATGAAGATTACTCAAGAAGAAGTAAGTCACGTTGCTAAGCTGTCAAAATTGGCTTTTTCGCCAGAAGAAACTGCTGAGTTTGCGACGACCTTAACCAAGATTGTCGACATGGTCGAATTGCTCAATGAAGTGGACACGGAAGGAGTGCCTTTCACTTCCAATGTAGCTGCCAATATCAACTATATGCGAGAAGATGTGGCTCAGCCAGGCTGGAACTGGGAAGAGCTTTTCCAAAATGTACCTGAAAAAGAGCGGGGCTACATCAAAGTGCCTGCCATCCTAGATGACGGAGGAGATGCCTAATGACTTTTAATCACAAGACCATTGAAGAACTGCACGACTTGCTGGTCAAGAAAGAAATTTCTGCGGTAGAGTTAACTCAGGCAACTTTGGCGGATATCAAAGAACTTGAAGCGGCTGTGGACAGCTTCATTACTGTCAGCGAAGAGGAGGCTTTAGCTCAGGCTGCGGCTCTGGATGCCAAGGGAATTGATGCTGCCAATCTTATGAGCGGAATTCCGCTGGCAGTTAAGGACAATATCTCAACCAAGGGAATCTTAACGACGGCTGCCTCCAAGATACTCTACAATTACAAGCCGATTTTCGATGCGACCAGCGTGGAGAAGCTCTATGGTAAGGACATGATTATCGTCGGGAAGACCAACATGGACGAGTTTGCCATGGGTGGTTCCAGCGAAAACTCTTATTTTAAGACGACTAAGAATGCTTGGGACAGCAGCAAGGTTCCTGGTGGATCATCAGGTGGTTCAGCGACAGCTGTTGCCTCTGGTCAGGTTCGTCTGTCACTGGGTTCAGATACGGGTGGTTCTATTCGCCAGCCGGCTTCCTTTAACGGTGTGGTTGGTCTTAAGCCAACCTACGGTCGGGTTTCGCGTTTTGGTCTCATTGCTTTTGGTTCGTCTTTAGACCAGATAGGGCCTTTCTCTCAGACAGTTAAGGAAAATGCACAGCTTCTGAATGTTATTTCTGGTAATGATCCTAAGGACTCTACATCATCACAAGAAGCAGTGCCAGACTTTACCAGCAAGATTGGCCAAGACATCAAGGGGATGAAGATTGCCCTGCCTAAGGAATACATGGGTGAGGGAATTGACAGCAAGGTCAAGGAGACGATTCTGGCAGCTGCGAAGCACTTGGAAAGTCTAGGAGCCATCGTTGAAGAAGTTAGCCTGCCTCACAGCAAGTACGGCGTGGCAGTCTACTATATTATTGCTTCTTCTGAAGCCAGCTCTAACCTGCAACGTTTTGACGGTATTCGCTATGGCTACCGCGCAGAAGGCATTGAAAATCTAGAAGATGTCTATGTCAAATCTCGCAGCGAAGGCTTTGGTGAAGAAGTGAAACGCCGTATCATGCTGGGTACTTTCAGTTTGTCATCTGGTTACTACGATGCCTACTTCAAGAAAGCTGGTCAGGTTCGGACCTTGATTATGCAGGATTTTGCTAAGGTTTTTGAAACATATGACTTGATCTTAGGTCCAACTGCACCAACGGTAGCTTATGACTTGGGCAGTCAAAACCAAGATCCAGTGGCTATGTATCTGGCTGACCTGTTAACCATTCCAGTCAATCTGGCTGGCCTGCCGGGTATTTCAATCCCAGCTGGCTTTGCAGACGGCCTTCCTGTCGGCTTGCAGCTGATTGGGAACCACTTCGATGAAGCGACCATCTATCAGGCAGCCGCAGCATTTGAAGCGACGACTGACTACCACAAACAGCAGCCAGTTATCTTTGGAGGTGAAAAATAATGAACTTTGAAACAGTTATCGGACTGGAAGTCCATGTTGAATTGAAGACCAATTCAAAGATTTTCTCACCGGCTCCAGCTCACTTCGGTGAGGATCCTAATGCCAACACCAATATCATTGACTGGTCCTTCCCAGGTGTCCTGCCTGTTATGAACAAGGGTGTCATTGACTATGGTATCAAGGCTGCTCTGGCCTTGAACATGGATATTCACCAGAAGATGCACTTTGACCGCAAGAATTACTTCTATCCGGACAATCCAAAAGCCTATCAAATTTCTCAGTTTGATGAGCCGATTGGCTATAATGGCTGGATTGAGATTGAACTAGAAGATGGCACGACCAAGAAAATCCGTATCGAGCGAGCCCACTTGGAAGAAGATGCCGGAAAGAATACCCACGGCAGCGATGGCTACTCTTATGTGGACCTCAACCGTCAAGGGGTGCCGCTGATTGAGATTGTATCCGAAGCGGATATGCGCAGTCCAGAAGAAGCTTATGCCTATCTGACTGCCCTCAAGGAAATCATCCAGTACACGGGCATTTCTGATGTCAAGATGGAAGAAGGCTCCATGCGGGTCGACGCCAATATTTCCATACGTCCATACGGTCAGGAAGAATTTGGTACCAAGACTGAGCTGAAAAACCTTAACTCCTTCAACTTTGTCCGTAAGG
This sequence comes from Streptococcus sp. SN3, assembly GCF_030439905.1. Lineage (NCBI taxonomy): Bacteria > Bacillati > Bacillota > Bacilli > Lactobacillales > Streptococcaceae > Streptococcus > Streptococcus sp. SN3. Next base: position 204,813 of record NZ_JAQFJF010000002.1, on the reverse strand, counting down.
GTCTAGCATTTGAGGAAAAACGCCAGGCAGAAATTCTACGCAGTGGTGGTCAAATCCGTCAGGAAACCCGTCGTTATGACGAAGCGACTGGCGAAACCTTGCTCATGCGGGTCAAGGAAGGTTCAGCGGACTACCGTTACTTCCCAGAGCCTGATCTACCTATCTTTGAGATTGAAGATGCTTGGATTGAGCAAGTACGCAGCAGTCTGCCGGCCTTTCCAAAAGAGCGCCGTGCCAAGTATGTGGGCGATTACGGCCTGTCCGATTACGATGCCAAGCAGTTGACAGCGACCAAGGCTGTGTCAGACTTCTTTGAAGCAGCTCTTGCCGCAGGCGGTGACGCCAAGGCTGTCTCTAATTGGCTCCAAGGAGAAGTAGCGCAATACCTCAATGCCGAAGGCAAGACCATCTCTGAGATTGAGCTGACACCTGAGAACCTGACTGAGATGATTGCTCTGATTGCAGATGGCACGATTTCCTCTAAGATTGCCAAGAAGGTTTTTGTCCATCTGGCTAAAAACGGTGGCTCTGCTAAAGAGTATGTGCAAAAAGCAGGCCTGATCCAAATCTCAGACCCTGCCCAGCTTCTACCTATTATCCAGCAAGTCTTTGCGGATAATGAAAAAGCTATCAATGACTATAAGGGCGGAAACAAGAATGCGGCCAAGTCCCTGATTGGTCAGCTCATGAAGGCTACTAAGGGCCAAGCCAACCCACAAGTAGCACAAAAACTGCTCAATGAAGAGTTGGAGAAATTATAGAAATAAGTAGAAAACCAGCCGTGAGGCTGGTTTTCTATCTTTTCTTTATCCATCGGTTGTGTTAAAATAATTAAAAAAACAAAGGAGTCTTTTATGTCGGAAATCAAAGTGAAACGTGGGACAGGTTTTGTAGGGATTATTGGAAAGTTTCCAATCTTTATCAATGATCAGAAAGTGGGCGCAATTAAGAATGGTGATGAGGCTGTCTTCCCTATTGAGGGGGAAGAAGCTGTTGTACGTGTAGGAGCAGCTCCTATGAAAACCAAGCCAGTGACAGTTAAAGCAGGACAAACCTTGCTGATTGAAACTAATTTTACTAATTTTTCCGTTTATTTGGTAACTTTAGTGGTTGCGCTTCTATTTGGCGGATGGCTCCGTGTGATTCTCCTGATTCTTTGTATTAGCTTCCTGTTCCTTCTGCCTTTTTACACGGCTAGAATTGCAGAATAAGTCTAAGACCAGCTGATGCTGGTTTTTTGTATGCTATTTTTTGAAAATGTAGTTAATCTTTTGACAAGATTTCTGAAAGGGTTTACAATAAAACTAACAAATTATAAAGCGAGGTATGTTTATGGCAAAAATGAATGCTGCGCGTTGGTATGGCGCTAAAGATGTCCGTATTGAAGAAGTGGATGTACCGGAAGTCCAACCGCATCAGGTCAAAATTGCGGTCAAGTATACAGGAATTTGTGGAACTGACTTGCATGAATATCTGGACGGACCGATTTTTATTCCGACAGAAACAGAGCACGTCTACTCTGGCCAGAAAGCGCCTGTAACTTTGGGACATGAGTTTGCTGGGGAAATTGTTGAGGTCGGCAGTGCTGTGACACGAGTCAAGGTTGGCGATCGGGTGACAGTTGAGCCCATTTTGGCTAGGCATAATCTTGTCGGTGATTATAATCTGGACCCTAATCTAAACTTTGTCGGTTTGGCGGCAGACGGTGGTTTTGCCAAATACTGTGTTTTGGACGGAGACATTGTTCACAAAGTTCCAGACAGTCTTAGCTATGAGCAGGCAGCCTTGACAGAACCTGCTGCTGTGGCTGTTTACGCGGTCCGTCAGTCAGCTCTTAAGACGGGCGATACTGCGGTGGTCTTCGGTTTGGGGCCAATCGGGCTCTTGATAGTTGAGGCTTTGCGGGCAGCTGGTGCCTCTAAGATTTATGGTGTTGAGTTATCTCCAGAGCGCCAAGCCAAGGCTGAGGAGCTTGGGGCCATCATTGTGCGACCAGAAGAAGGCGAAGACGTGGTAGCTGCTATTCAGCGTTTAACTGGTGGCGGGGCAGATGTGTCTTATGAAGTGACTGGGGTGCCGGTTGTGCTGGGACAAGCTTTGGCTGCTGTTCACAAGGCTGGAGAATGTATGGTAGTTTCTATTTGGGAGCGAGAAGCCAGCATCAATCCTAATGAATTTGCCATTCAAGAAAAAACGCTCAAGGGTATTATCGCCTATCGGCATATTTTCCCTAAGGTGCTGGAACTGATGGAGCAAGGTTATTTCTCTGCTGACAAGCTTGTGACTAAGAAGATTAAGTTGGAGGATATTGTGCAAGAAGGCTTTATCGAGCTGACTCAGGACAAGGCGCAGATCAAGATTTTGGTGTCGCCAGAATAAATCTTTGCTTAATCATGAGATGAAAATCAGTCAAAACTGGCTGATTTTTCTTTATGGTTTGTGCTGTAATAAGCAAAGATATAGAAAGAGGTTGGGATGTCAAAAGTTTTGAAAGGTTCATTTCATATTTTTCTGAAAGTCGCTTTAAGCTGATTCCTTGTTTTCTTAGTTCATAGATTCGAACTTTATCCTCATAAGTTAGTTTCATTTAAAAACACCCCAAAAGTTAGATTTTTTCTGTCTAACTTTTGGGGTGCGGTGCAATTCAACTTCTTTTTATTTGGAGACCATTTTCCAGAAAAAATCAATGATATAGGTCAATCCGTAGGTATAGATGACGAGAGTGATAGGCTTGCAGAGAAGGATAATCAGCATGTACTTTTTGAAAGTCATCTTGGTCAGGGCGGCCAGCATGCAGAGAAAGTCGGCTGGACTGATGGGCCAAATCATCATGAAAATAAAGAAGCGCTCAAAGCGGTTGCCCTTATCCAGCCAGCCGATATATTTATCATAAGTACGCTTGCTGACGACAGACTGGACAAAAGCCGGACCGTAGGTACGAGCTAGGTAAAATATAATAGCGCAGCCAATGACGATACCGATATAGTTATAAATGGTGCCGACGATATGGCCGTAGATGAAAACGCCAGCGACAGAGGTTAGGGCGCCAGGAATAATGGGCACGACCGTCTGCAGAATCTGTAGGAAGATAAAGAGGGGTGGCCCCCAGATACCCGCCTGCTGAATAAAGGCTGAGAGAGTTTCCTTGGATTGGAGGACGCCAGCGAAATAGGCCCAGAGACAAAAGGCCACCGTTCCTAGAGCGCCAATGGCGGACGACCAGTTGATAATCTTTTGCAAAAGAGGGGAAACAGCCTGCATCTGCCTGTTTTTTTCTGCCATACAAACCTCCAGAACATTTATACTATCACCACTATAATATCATCTTTTTTCCTTTTTGTAACACTTGAGGCTGTAAGTGCCAAAAAGCCTATTTTATGCTATAATAATGAGAATACGAATTTTTGGAGAGAGATGTGGCGATTGAAGATTATATGCCGGACTTTGCGGTCGAGGCAGTTTACGATTTGACAGTAGAGAGTTTGAAAAGACAGGGGATCAAAGCGGTTTTGGTGGATTTGGATAATACCCTGATTGCTTGGAATAATCCTGACGGGACCCCAGAGATGAAGAAGTGGCTCCATGATTTGCGGGATGCAGGCATTCGGATTATCGTGGTGTCCAATAATAACCAAAAACGGGTCAAGCGAGCTGTTGAAAAGTTTGACATTGACTATGTCTACTGGGCCATGAAACCCTTCACTTGGGGAATTGACCGGGCGCTCAAGCTTTTTCATTTTAAAAAAAAGGAAGTGGTCATGGTGGGCGACCAGCTCATGACGGATATTCGAGCTGCTCATCGGGCCGGAATTCGTTCGATTTTGGTTAAACCACTGGTTGAGCATGATTCTATCAAGACCCAGATCAATCGGGCGCGTGAACGCCGTGTGCTCAAAAAAATCACTGAAAAATACGGTCCAATTCAATACAAAAAAGGAATTTAAGCATGGAAGAACTTCTCTGTATCGGCTGCGGAGCCACTATTCAGACAGAAGATAAGGGCAAGCTGGGCTACACGCCTCAGTCAGCTCTAGAAAAAGGCTTGGAGACAGGTGAACTCTATTGTCAGCGCTGTTTCCGCCTGCGCCATTATAATGAAATCAGCGATGTCCAGCTGACGGATGATGACTTTCTGCGGCTTCTGCATGAGGTTGGAGATAGCGACGCTTTGGTCGTCAATGTTGTCGATATTTTTGACTTTAATGGATCGGTCATTCCTGGCCTGCCTCGCTTTGTCGCTGGAAACGATGTTCTCTTGGTTGGGAATAAAAAGGACATTCTGCCTAAGTCGGTCAAGGATAGCAAGGTGACCCAATGGCTGACGGAGCGGGCTCACGAAGAAGGCCTGCGTCCAGTCGATGTGGTATTGACTTCTGCTCAGAACAAGCAGGCCATCAAGGATTTGATTGACAAGATTGAGTATTGCCGCAAGGGACGTGACGTTTATGTGGTCGGCGTGACTAATGTAGGCAAGTCCACTTTGATTAACGCCATTATTCAGGAAATCACGGGCGATAAGGATATTATTACGACTTCGCGCTTCCCAGGCACAACTCTGGATAAAATTGAGATTCCTTTGGCAGACGGCAGTCATATCTATGATACACCAGGCATTATTCATCGTCACCAGATGGCTCACTATCTTTCTGCTAAGAATCTCAAATACATCAGTCCCAAAAAGGAAATCAAGCCCAAAACCTACCAGCTTAATCCAAATCAAACCCTCTTTTTGGGTGGCCTAGGCCGTTTCGATTTTGTGGCAGGCGACAAGCAGGGCTTCACAGCATATTTTGACAATGAGCTCAAGCTCCACCGGACCAAGTTAGAAGGTGCTAGTGATTTTTATGACAAGCATGTCGGCAGTCTCTTAGTACCTCCCGTTGGCAAGGAAAGGGAAGAATTTCCAGCCTTGGTCAAGCATGAATTTACCATCAAGGACAAGACAGATATCGTCTTCTCTGGTCTGGGCTGGATTCGAGTCAGTGGTCCTGCCCGAGTAGCTGGCTGGGCGCCAAAGGGTGTGGCGGTTGTCACTCGGAAAGCCATTATTTAATACTCAAGAAACCAAGGGGAATAAATCCCCTTAAAATAAGGAAGGAAAAGGCCATGAGCAGTGGGGAGACAAGCAAGTCCCAACTGACTCAGGCCTTATAGAAGAACATGACACTAACATCAAAACAACGCGCCTTTCTCAACAGTCAGGCACACAGTCTCAAACCTATCATTCAGATTGGGAAAAATGGACTCAATGACCAAATCAAAACCAGCGTCCGTCAGGCACTGGACGCACGAGAACTGATCAAGATTACGCTCTTGCAGAATACAGATGAGAATATCCATGAAGTTGCTGAGATTCTGGAAGAGGAAATCGGAGTGGATACGGTGCAGAAGATTGGCCGGATCTTGATTCTCTACAAGCAGTCCAGCAAAAAGGAAAATCGCAAACTCTCTGTCAAAGTCAAGCAAATTTAAGGAAAAATTTCTGTGGAGATGTCAGCCTATGGCTATTGAATTACTAACCCCCTTTACCAAGGTGGAATTAGAACCAGAAGCTAAAGATAAAAAACGCAAGCAGATTGGTATTTTAGGCGGGAATTTCAATCCTGTCCACAATGCTCATTTGGTCGTGGCGGATCAGGTCCGGCAACAGTTGGGCTTGGATCAGGTTCTGCTCATGCCAGAGTACGAGCCGCCCCATGTGGATAAGAAAGAAACTATTGATGAGCAGCATCGGCTGAAAATGCTGGAGCTGGCTATTGAGGGCATTGAAGGACTAGGGATTGAAACCATTGAGCTGGAGCGCAAGGGAATTTCTTACAGCTACGACACCATGAAGCTACTGACAGAGCAACATCCAGATACGGACTATTACTTTATCATAGGTGCGGATATGGTGGACTACCTGCCCAAGTGGTACCGGATTGATGAGCTGGTTGAGCTGGTTCAGTTTGTCGGTGTTCAACGACCGCGCTACAAGGCGGGGACTTCTTACCCTGTCATCTGGGTGGATGTCCCCCTTATGGATATTTCCTCCAGTATGGTGCGGGATTTTCTGGCTCAGGGACGGACTCCTAATTTCCTGCTGCCTCAGCCGGTCTTAGACTATATTGAGAAAGAAGGGCTTTACCTATGACCTATGAAAGCTATATCAGTATAAGCCGTGAGGCCTTGCTGTCTAAGATGGAAACAGTCATGCCCGAGAAGCGCCTGCGGCATTGTCTAGGTGTGGAAAAGGCTGCCCGTGAATTAGCGGAGCGCTTCAGTCTTGACGTCGAAAAAGCGGGTCTGGCAGGACTCCTACATGACTATGCTAAAAAGGTCTCGGACGAGGATTTTCTGGCCTTGATTGATAAATGTCAGCTGGATCCTGACTTGAAAAACTGGGGCAATAATATCTGGCATGGCATGGTGGGCATTTACAAGATTCAGGAAGATTTAGGCATCGAAGATGCAGAGATTCTCCGAGCCATCGAGATTCATACAGTGGGGAGTAGCACCATGTCTGAGCTGGACAAGGTGGTCTACGTAGCTGACTACATTGAGCACAACCGAGACTTTCCGGGAGTGGATAAGGCTAGAGAGCTGGCTCAACGGTCGCTTAATCAGGCTGTGTCCTACGAAACAGCAAGGACAGTAGAGCATTTGGCTCACAAAGGAATGCCCATCTATCCGCAGACCTTGGAGACTTATAATGCCTTTGTAGGATATTTGAAGGAAATAGAAGAATGAAAACAGCTCTAATCATTATAGATGTGCAAAATATCTTAGTGGAGACAGGTTTTCAGTCTGATAAAATGATGGATAAAATTTCCTTTTTGCAGCATCAGGCTAGGAGTAAAGGTGCCGAAATTATCTATATTCAGCATATTGAAAATCCAGAAGATAGTGCATTGGAAGATTGGCAGCTGTCTCCTCTCTTGAATCGAAAATCAGACGAAAAAGTCTTTCAGAAGAAGTATAATAGTATATTTAAAGAGACAGATTTGAAGGATTACTTGGATAAAGAAGATATTGGTCGTCTAGTTTTATGTGGAATGCAGACAGAATATTGTGTAGATGCATCAGTTAAAGTTGGATTTGAATTTGATTATAAACTTGTCATTCCAGAAGGTGCTTTTACAACTTTTGATGGAGAAGAGGCTTCGGCAGAAAAAATAAATACTTTTTACCAAAAAATTTAGGACGGACGTTTTGCGGATGTTCTAGACTACAAAAACATTTTTAATTAAAGAGGAACTATGAAAGAACAAGAATTATTGGAACTGGTCGTGAAGGCGGCCGATGAAAAGCGTGCAGAAGATATTGTAGCTTTGGACTTGCAAGGTCTGACTACTGTGACAGATTACTTTGTCATCGTCAGCTCTATGAACAGTCGTCAGCTGGATGCAGTAGCTGAAAATATCCGTGAGAAAGCTGCTGAAGCAGGTGTTTCTGCTGGCCATGTTGAGGGAGACGCAGCTGGCGGCTGGGTGCTCTTAGACTTGGGCGGCGTGGTCGTCCATGTCTTTTCAGAGGAAATGCGGGCGCATTACAATCTGGAAAAACTCTGGCACGAAGCAACTGGTGTGGATGTTGCAGCCTTATTGGAAGAAAAAAACAAGTGATTTTTTGCCCTTAGGCAGAAAGCAGAATTCGGCTCAGTCAGCCTGCTGGCTGGGCTGTTTTTGAAAGGAAAAGTATGGCAACTTATGAAACCTTCGCGTCGGTTTACGATGCGATTATGGATGATTCTTTGTATGAAAAGTGGACGGATTTCAGCCTGCGTCATTTTCCCAAGGATAAGAAAAAGCTGCTGGAGCTGGCCTGTGGAACGGGCATTCAGTCTATTTATTTTAAGCAAGCTGGTTTTGATGTGACGGGGCTGGATCTGAGTCAGGAAATGCTGGAGTTGGCAGAAAAGCGTAGCAGAGAGACTGGTTTGGACATTCCCTTTATACAAGGGAATATGCTGGATTTGAGTGGCGTCGGTCAGTTTGATTTGGTGACTTGTTATTCGGACTCGATTTGCTATATGGAAGACGAAGTCGATGTCGGTCAGGTTTTCATTCAAGTCTACCAGCATCTAAATGAAGGGGGCCGCTTTATCTTTGATGTGCACTCGATTTACCAGATTGACGAGGTTTTTCCAGACTATTCTTATCATGAAAATGCTGAAACCTTTGCTATGGTCTGGGATTCTTATGCGGACGAACCGCCTCATTCCATCGTGCATGAGCTGACCTTCTTTGTCCAAGACGAAGATGGGCGCTTCACGCGCCATGATGAGGTGCATGAGGAGCGGACCTATGAGATCCTGACCTATGATATCTTGCTGGAGCAGGCTGGCTTTAAGAATGTCAAGGTTTATGCGGACTTTGAGGACAAGGAGCCGACTGACAAGAGCGTTCGCTGGTTCTTTGTGGCGGAGAAATGAGATGACAGTTACCGGTATTATCGCAGAGTTTAATCCTTTTCATAATGGGCACAAATATCTGCTGGAGCAGGCTTCTGGTCTGAAAATTATCGCTATGAGTGGTAATTTTGTTCAGCGAGGGGAGCCGGCTATCGTGGACAAGTGGACTCGGGCACAGATGGCTTTGGAAGCTGGAGCGGATCTGGTTCTTGAGTTGCCTTTCTTGGTCAGCGTTCAGGCGGCAGACTTTTTCGCTAAGGGGGCAGTAGACATCTTAGAGAGACTGGGCATTGATCATCTAATGTTTGGAACTGAGGAAGTGCTGGACTATGAGAGTATTTCCAAGGTCTATGGTGAAAAGGCAGAGCAGATGGAGGCTTACCTGGCTGGACTGCCTGACTCCCTATCCTATCCCCAGAAGACTCAGGCTATGTGGCAGGAGTTTGCAGGGCTCAATTTCTCAGGCTCTACGCCCAACCATATCTTGGGCTTGGCCTATGCCAAAGCTGTGGCGGGAAAAACTATAAAGTTGTACCCGATTCAACGTCAGGGCGCTGGTTATCATTCCTTATCAGCTAATCAGGGATTTGCTTCCGCAACTGCCCTTCGTCAGAATCTGGATCAGCCAGACTTTCTCAAAAAATTCACTCCGGCTTATGACTTGCTCGAGACGGCAGCAAAGGTGACTTGGGCAGACCTCTTTCCTTATCTTCGTTACCAGATAGTGACCTGTCCGGATTTAACAGACTTTTATCAGGTCAATCAGGAGTTGGCCGTCAGGATTAGAGTGGCCTTGAAAAGCAGTGAGACCATAGGAGAGCTAGTTGAGCAGGTAGCAACCAAGCGCTATACCAAGGCTAGGGTTCGGCGTCTGCTGACCTATATCCTAGTCGGAGCTAGGCAAGAAGAGCTTCCGTCAGGTGTTCATATTTTAGGCTTTTCCGAGCAGGGGCGCCAGCATTTGTCCCAGCTTAAGGGAAAAGTTGAACTAGTCAGCCGTATCGGCAAGGAGCCATGGGATGGTCTAACCCAGCAGGCTGATAAGGTCTATCAACTAGGCAACTCTGCACTTAGGGAACAGAATTTTGGACGGGTTCCGATTATGAGAGACAAGTAAGGCTGAATGTTCAGCCTTTTTGCTTTGTTTGCGACGGTAAATAAAAAATGGTATAATAAACAAATAAATTTGTTTTCACTAAGGAGCATGATTTGCTTTTTAGCGGTTTGACTGTAGGTATGAAAGCTAACATTCGGTCAATAAAACATTGCTGTGCTGATTGAATGCTTATCTTTCCTATCCATGTTTCAAAGGAGGAAGACTCATGAAATTCAAAAAGATTACCTTTATGGCACTTACAGCTTTACTGACGCTTAGTTTAGGTGCTTGTAGCTTGATTGGGCAGAAGCATTCTCAAAAGAATCAAGGTGGGACTGAGAATAGCTCCCGTGAGAGCCAGAAGAATACTTCTTCTGACGATATTGAAGAACTCTTGGAGAAAGCAGAAACTGCGAATGAAGATCTAACTTCAATGAAAATGAAGGTGAAATTATCTATCACTGTAGATGATTCCAATAAAACTCAAACGATGAGCGGAGACCTTCTCTATGATAAAAGCATGGATGAACTGGCCAAGGGGCATTTAATCATAGATGGAAAAGAGAGCGGTCAGGAGAGTTATCAAGAAGCGATTATGCCAGGCGGAGAGAATAAACTTTTGTATACTCGTTCTTCTAAAAATGGAACATGGTCTAAGCAAGAAATGGGAAGCGGAGCAGATTATTATGTTCAGCCCGATTATTTCAAACTCATGGATGGCTTTTATCAAATGGCTGATGATGTCACTGTAAAGGAAAGCGGTGATGAATATATCTTTAAATTAAGCAGTAAAAACGCTGACTTGCTGGGGCTTTTTGGTGAAGAATTCAAACTAGAGCTAACAGGTGTTACTCAGGCTGATATGGATAAGAAGTTAGAAGTACGCTTGGATAAAAAGACCTTATTCTTAAAAGACTTTAAACTAGGTTTATCTTATAAGGGTGAAGAAGGTAGTTTGGATGTTCAAACAGATACTCAATATTCTGACTGGAATAAGGTAGAGGAAGATGAGTTTAAGGCGCCTCAGTAAAGCATAAGCAAAACTATTAGCTGAGAAAGAAGGGAAAAGCCATGCCTTTATTGTTTGCTTTTCGCTATCGTAGAGGACTCTATTTGACCATAGTCATCTTGGCATCTGTCTTTTTAGCCTTAAGCCTTATTTTCGGAACTTTAGCTTACTTTATACTATTTTCTTTCGAAAAGGCCATGCCTGGAGCAGGAATACGCACGTTCAGTTTGCCTTTTATACTTGCTTTTTTCATGACTGCTGTAGTCGAAATCTTTGCAATAGTCCATGCAGGACGTAAGCTGAGTAAAAAGTGCTTTGTTCTTGCAGGAACAGAATGGGGCTTGACCGTGCGAGGAGCTTTCTTGAAAGAGCATAGCTTTGCTTGGAATCAGCTGGAAAGTGTCTTTTACCGGCCGGCTTGGGGAAGAACTTCTGATGGGCAGGCTTCTTTTCGACTGGGGGTCAGGCGCTATCGGAGAGACTACCTATATGTCAAGCCTTATCATGGCAAGTCCGTCCGAGTAGATGTCACATTTTTGGATGGCAGAATAGAGGATGTTTTTGCCTGCTTAAGCAGATGCAAACCTGATTTGCCTATTGTGAAAAATTATCAGTGATATTTTTGATGGATTTCGGAAAAGGTCCGTTATGACAGGCCTGCTAGTTTCAGGAAATAGAATGTACCGTCCAGTTGCTCTTTTAGCGGCTGGATTTTTTATGGAAGGAAAACAGAAATCAATTTTGTCTCGATTTCAGCCCAGCAGGAGTTGAACAATACAACCAGAATCTTCTAGGAGCTATCATTTTTTCTTAGTGATTTTTCTGATTCCCTGTGTTATAATAAGAAAGATTAAAAATGTAATTTATCAAAAGGAGAATCTCCAATGGGACGTAAATGGGCCAATATTGTGGCAAAGAAAACGGCCAAAGACGGCGCGAACTCAAAAGTATATGCTAAGTTTGGTGTGGAAATCTATGTAGCAGCTAAAAAAGGTGATCCAGATCCAGAGTCTAACACAGCTTTGAAATTTGTTATTGACCGAGCTAAGCAGGCTCAGGTGCCGAAGCATGTCATTGACAAGGCCATCGATAAGGCAAAAGGAAACACTGACGAAACCTTTACTGAAGGCCGCTATGAAGGATTTGGGCCGAACGGTTCTATGCTGATTGTCGATACCCTGACTTCAAATGTCAATCGGACTGCAGCCAATGTTCGTGCTGCCTTTGGGAAAAATGGCGGTAATATGGGAGCTAGTGGCTCTGTATCTTATCTTTTTGATAATAAAGGCGTGATTGTCTTTGCTGGGGACGACGCTGACAGTGTCTTTGAACAGCTGCTGGAAGCGGATGTGGATGTTGATGATGTTGAAGCAGAAGAAGGAAGCATCACTGTTTATACAGCGCCAACTGACCTTCACAAGGCTATCGTGGCTCTGCGTGAATCTGGCATTCAAGAATTCCAAGTAACCGAGCTTGAAATGATTCCTCAGTCTGAAGTAGAGTTGACCGGTGAAGACCTCGAAACCTTTGAAAAACTCTATAGCGTTTTGGAAGACGATGAAGATGTCCAAAAAATCTATACGAATGTAGATGGATTCTAAAGATACTTGACCTGTAGTTGGAGCTACAGGTTTTTCTGTGATGAGAAGTCTCAAACTGTATTTACCAATGCAGCTAAGTATGGTAAAATAGAAAGGTCATATTATTAAGTTATTAAGGAGACAATGATGAAAAAAGTATTTCAATACACAACCTTGCTTTTAGCAGGAATGAGCTTAACTGCCTGTGCCTTGCTTCCGACTTCAAATCAGGATATTCCAAGTAAGCAAAGTCAGGAGAAGAAGGACAAGAAAGCAGCCAGCAATGGGCAAGTAGAGGTCAAGATTAAGGAAGGCCAGTTTATTTTGCCAAGCAATGGGGCCGCTGATTCAAAATACTTAGCTTTGTCATTGGAAATTAAGAATAAAACGGATGAAAAAATCATGATTTCCTCTTCAGACATTGGCTTTTATGATTCAGAAGGTGAGAAAATCCAGCCGGTCGGAGTTTATGATGATGCAGAAAACTTTAAAATACTGAAATATGAAGATTTAGCTAAGGGAAAGACTCTTTCTGGTTATCTTGTATTTAAGGTTGAAAAGGATAAAAAATATGAGCTGCACTATGAGAAGAAAACTTATGATGCTGATGAGAAAACAGAAGAAATCAAGCTAAATGTTGATCCTTCTAGCTATCCTGATCAAGTCGAAGAGTCAAAGAAATTAGCTTCTGATTATCTGAATGATGTTTTCTTGGGTGGAGACGCCAAAAGCAAAGACAAGGCAAAGTCATCCAAGGGCAAGGAAGATTTTGTCTTAGGCGGTAATTTGGAGCAAGATAAAAATGACTTTAGAGCAGCTTTTGCTGAAGACTTTAAACGTAAATTGCATGACTATCCCTTTACTGATAAGGAAGTCAATACCTTTATCGATGCCTATGTGGAAAATAATGCAAAACGCTCCGAAATTTCTTATACAGTAGCCCAGTACATGCCGAATGAGATAGTGATCAAGATTAAACCGAGAACGGTCAGTCTAAGCAAAACCATCCTGAACTACAGTAAAGAGTTTTCTGATAAGCATCGTTCTGAGTATGCGAATCTTTCGGAATTCTATAAAGCACAAGATAAGAATTATGCTGATGACATGATGGCTGGATTGGACTCACGGCCGCTTCTCACCCCAGAACGAGATTATCAGCTGAAATTTGTCAAGACAGATGGCAAATGGGTCTTGGAGCGTGATTTTTCTTATGAATCCATTGTCATTTCTTTCGAAGGCGATATCTCATAATAGCAAAATTAGAGGGCTGATTATTGATTATTTGCTCTCTATTTTTGTGCCCTCGTCTTGCTTTGTGCTATACTGGATGGTAGATAGGTGTATTCGAGTAAAGGAGTCTGCCATGAAAAAATTTTATGATAAACTGATGCAAACGCGGCATTATCTTCATCAGCATCCAGAACTGTCTGGGCAGGAATTTGAAACGACAGCTTTCCTAAGAAGCTATCTGGAAGATTTAGAGATTAGGATTTTAGAATCCGGTCTGAAAACGGGCTTGGTTGCCGAGGTTGGCTCTGGCAAGCCGATTATTGCCCTGAGGGCTGATATCGATGCTCTGCCTATTTTGGAGCAGACAGGTCTGCCTTACGCCAGTCAGAATGCAGGCGTTATGCACGCTTGCGGCCATGATTTTCATCAGACCAGCCTTTTGGGGGCAGCGGAGCTGCTCAAGGCTATGGAAGGAGATTTGAGAGGGACGGTTCGTCTGATTTTCCAGCCGGCTGAGGAAACTTCTCTGGGAGCCAGTCAGGTACTTGCGACTGGTTTGCTGGACGATGTGTCTGCGATTATCGGCTTTCACAATATGCCCCAGCTTAAGGCGGGGCAGCTGGCACTTAAAGCTGGAGCCATGATGGCTGGGGTTGAGAAGTTCAAGGTTGAAGTAGAAGGTGTCAGCAGCCATGCGGCTAGACCGGATTTGGGGGTTGATACAGTATTGACCTTAACCAGTATGATTCAAAATCTGCAGGCTCTAGTGGCCCGCACAGTATCTCCTTTTGAAGCGGCTGTCTTATCTGTGACTCATATCGAAGCTGGAGCGACCTGGAATGTACTGCCGCAGTCGGGCTTTTTTGAAGGAACGATTCGCAGCTTCAATCCGACCTTGCAGCAGCGTCTCAAGGAAGACTTTATCCGAATTGTAGAGAATACAGCTGAGAATTTTGGAGCTCAGGTCAGGATTTCTTGGGACCATACTCCTCCAGTGACCTATAATGATCCCGAATTGGCTGAGCTGCTCTATGAGCACTCACGGAATCTGGCAGAGGTTCTGCCAGCCAATCCATCCTCGGCTGGAGAAGATTTTGCCTTTTATCAGGAGAAGCTTCCAGGTGTCTTTGCCTTTATCGGCTCAAATGGGGCAGAAAATGCTCCTGACCTCCATCACGACAGCATGGTCATTGACGACGAAGCTTTCAAAGTTTCCGTTCCTTACTATGTGGAGAGCGCCCTCTTTCTCCTGCAGCACTACAGGCAGAAAGTCGAGTGAATGACTGCCTCAAAGCTGATAAAGAAAAGCTATCACCTCCATAAAAAATATATAATGGTCAAGCTTCTCCTTATTTGATATGATAAAGAAAGACTTTTTAGGAGGAATTCGAAATATGAACCTGAAGAAAACCTTGAAATACTTCTCTTTGACAGCTGTCAGTGTCTTGGCCATTGGTGCCTTGGTGGCTTGCTCATCATCAAGTAATAAGAAAACAGAGAAAACAAAGGTAGAAGTCGGAACAGTAGGAACGACCAAACCATTTTCATACGAGGATAAAGACGGTAAACTGACTGGATATGATATCGAAGTCCTTCGTGCTATCTTTAAGGACTCAGACAAGTATGAAGTCAATTTCAATAAGACCAAGTGGGCTTCTATTTTCTCAGGTCTGGACAGCGACCGCTACCAGATCGGTGCCAATAATATCAGCTACTCTGAAGAACGAGCTAACAAATATCTCTATGCTAGTCCATATGCGAAAAATCCAACAGTTTTAGTTGTCCGTAAAGGTGAGGGGATTAAATCGCTGGATGACATTGGCGGCAAGTCTACTGAGGTTGTTCAGGGGACTTCAACAGCTCAGCAACTAGAGGACTACAACAAGGAACATAGCGATAATCCGACAAAAATCAATTATACGGACGGAACCATTCAGCAAATCTTGGCCAATCTGAATGACGGCCGTACGGACTATAAAGTTTTTGAGCGCATAACTGTAGAGTCTATTATCAAGGACCAAGGCTTGAAAAATCTGGAAGTGATTGAGCTTCCAAGTGATCAGCAGCCTTATGTCTATCCGATTATCGCAAGCGGTCAGGAAGACCTGCAAAAATTTGTCAACAAGCGAATCAAGGAACTCTATGAGGACGGTACGCTTGAAAAACTATCACAAGAATTCTTTGGCGGTTCTTACCTGCCAGATGCAAAAGACATCAAGTAAGAAATCCCATCAAGTCCAGTCTGCATTTGGCTGACTAGACTTTGATACAAGAAATACGATAAGGGCGGGGAAGCTTATTTCCCCAGCCCTTTATCTGCTGTTAATAGGAGTAACGCATGCCTTTCTCAACTGAGACTGAACAAATCAAGAAATTTGAAAACGACGAGGTGGCCCAGCACTATTTTGAAGTGCTGCGAACCTTGATTTCTAAAAAATCAATCTTTGCCCAGCGGGTTGGTCTGCAGGAAGTAGCCAACTATTTGGGAGAGATTTTTACAGCTGCAGGTGCCAAGGTCATGATTGACGATAGCTATACTGCTCCATTTGTTTTGGCGGAGTTTCTTTCTTCAAATCCTGCTGCTAAGACCGTTATTTTCTACAACCACTACGATACAGTGCCGGCAGATGATGACCAGCCTTGGACCAATGATCCCTTTACGCTGTCAGTTCATTATGGGGTTATGTATGGGCGAGGAGTGGATGATGACAAGGGGCACATTACTGCTCGTTTGACGGCTGTTCGCAAGTATATTCGAGAGCACGGTGATTTACCAGTCAATATCATCTTTATGATGGAAGGGGCAGAAGAGTCTGCTTCGACAGACTTGGATAAATATTTGGCCAAGCATCGCAAACGCCTGCGAGGAGCGGATTTACTGGTCTGGGAGCAAGGCAGCCGCAATAATCTAGGTCAGCTGGAAATCTCGGGCGGTAACAAGGGAATTGTTACCTTTGACATGACGGTTAAAAGTGCAGATGTAGATATCCATTCCAGTTTTGGCGGGGTTATCAATTCTGCTTCCTGGTATTTGCTCAATGCTCTATCCAGCTTGCGCAGTCCAGACGGCCGCATCTTAGTTGAAGGCATCTATGAGCAGGTTCAAGAGCCAAATGAACGAGAGCTGGCCCTAATTGAGGAATATGCCCTGCGGACTCCTGAAGAGTTGAGTCAAGTCTATGGCTTGAAATTACCAGTTTTGTTGGACGAACGGAAGGAATTCCTCCGTCGCTTTTACTTTGAACCTTCGCTGAATATTGAAGGCTTCGGATCAGGCTATCAAGGCCAAGGGGTTAAAACCATTTTGCCTTCAGATGCTCAGGCTAAGATGGAAGTTCGTCTGGTGCCTGGTCTGGAGCCAGAGGATGTGTTAGACAAGATTCGTCAACAGCTGGACAAGAATGGCTATCCAGCAGTTAAGCTGACTTATACCTTGGGAGAAATGAGCTATCGCAGCGACATGAGCGCACCATCCATTCTTAATCTTATCGAGCTGGCTAAAGATTATTACCAAGAGGGCATCTCTGTTCTGCCGACTTCAGCTGGAACTGGTCCGATGCACACGGTCTATGAGGCCTTGGAGGTTCCTATGGCGGCTTTTGGACTTGGAAATGCCAACAGCCGGGACCATGGCGGAGATGAGAATGTGAAAATTGCTGACTACTACACGCATATTGAGCTCATTCAGGAGCTGATTGGCAGTTATCGTCGAGCTGATTAGCGGGAAAGGAAGGCTTATGCTATACTCTATAAGAAAAGACAAACTGAAGCAGGCTGGCTTCTTTTACCTCTTTTATTTTTTAGCCATGCTCTTAGGCGTCTTGGTTGGGCTTCTATTTGACCGCTCGGGCAATATGTTTTACGCTCCGGCTTTTACAGCTTTCTTTGGCGGAGTTCTGTTCATCTTCTACACTGAGAAAATAAAGACCTTCGGTCTAATCAGCGGCCTAGGTTGTCTGCTAGGTCTCTTCTTTCTGCTCAGTCGACATGGCTTTGGAGCCTTTCTACCAGGTTTGATTTGCGGTATTTTAGCGGATCTTATAGCTCGGTCAGGCAGCTATCAAAAGACTGTTAGAAGCTTGCTGGCTTTTATAGTTTTCAGCTTTAGCACAGCGGGTCCTATTTTCCTAATGTGGCTGGCACCCAAGCAGTACGAAGCTAGTCTTCTTGCTAGAGGAAAGACTCAGGCTTATATCGGGCAGGTCATGCTTAAGCCAGAACCCAGCTTAGTCTTTTGGTTTGTGGTCAGCATTTTACTGGGGGCTTTACTAGGCGCCCTATTAGGAAGAAAAATCCTTAAAGCTAGACATTCCAAGTCAGCTTCAGACTAAATATCATCGAAAATATAACTAAGGAGAAAACATGAACAATTTACTCGTACTCCAGTCGGACTTTGGTCTGGTAGATGGAGCCGTGTCAGCCATGATCGGAGTGGCCTTAGAAGAATCGCCCACTCTGAAAATTCATCATCTGACTCACGATATCACCCCTTACAATATCTTTGAAGGGAGCTATCGTCTCTTTCAGACGGTTAATTATTGGCCAGCAGGAACGACCTTTGTGTCGGTAGTGGATCCGGGCGTTGGCTCTAAGCGTAAGAGTGTGGTAGCCAAGACTAAAAAAGGACAGTACATCGTCACGCCTGACAATGGTACCCTGTCTTTCATCAAGAAGCATGTCGGAATTGAGGCCATTCGGGAAATTTCTGAGGTGGAAAATCGCCGTAAGGATACGGAGCATTCCTACACTTTCCACGGTCGTGATGTCTATGCTTATACAGGTGCCAAGCTAGCCAGCGGCCATATCAGCTTTGAAGAGGTTGGACCAGAACTCAAGGTCGAAGACATTGTCGAAATTCAGGTAGTCGAAACTACGCTTGCGGATAATTATGTCAGCGGAGCTATTGATATCCTGGATGTTCGTTTCGGCTCTCTCTGGACATCTATTACCCGCGAAGAATTCTGCACCTTAAAACCGGAATTTGGCGACCGCTTCGAAGTTACTATTTACAATAATGACATGCTGGTTTATCAAAACCAAGTAACCTATGGTAAGTCCTTTGCGGATGTCCGCATCGGTCAGCCTATCCTCTATATCAACTCCCTCTATCGGGTCGGCTTAGCGATTAATCAAGGTTCCTTTGCTAAGGCCTACAATGTTGGCGTCGGTGCCCAATGGCATATTGAAATCAAGAGAATTGAAAATTAAGGAAGAAGAAAATGAAAAATAATACAATCAGAAACGTAGTCGCAACAGGAATTGGAGCAGCCCTATTCGTGGTCATCGGAATGATCAATATTCCAACGCCTGTACCCAATACCAGCATCCAGCTCCAATACCCTCTGCAAGCTCTTTTTAGCGTCATCTTTGGACCAATCGTCGGTTTCCTTATGGGCTTCATTGGCCATGCCATTAAAGACGCTATGAGCGGTGGCGGACTTTGGTGGTTCTGGATTGCCGGTAGCGGAGTCTTCGGTCTATTGGTTGGCTTCTTTAGAAAATTCTTCCGAGTGGAAGAAGGCAAATTTGAAGTCAAGGATATTATCCGCTTTAACTTGATTCAGTTTGGAGCCAATGCAATCGCTTGGCTTATCGGCCCAATTGGTGACGTGATTGTATCTGGTGAGCCGGTTAATAAGGTTATTGCTCAAAGTGTTGTAGCAATTCTGGTGAATTCTGCGACAGTAGCAGTCATCGGAACTGTCCTGCTGACTGCCTATGCTCGCACTCGCACCCGCGCAGGAAGTCTGAAAAAGGATTGATTACATCAAAAATTGACAGATTGGGATTACTCCCAGTCTTTTTTGTACAAAATAAAAAGCATAATGTAAATTATATATTGTATTATAGAAATTTATAAAGTGAAAGGAGAATCTGTAAGAGAATGGCAGAAAAAGCGCTTTGAGAAGTATTTGGATCAATTGGAAGAAGAGCGTTGACTTGTCCTTCTCATTTAAACTTTCCAGCTCTGCTATTTTTCAAACAAATATTTTGCCCAGTTTTTTCAATCAGGTTATAATAAATAGATGAATTAAAAAATTCAGAAAATTTTATAGAGAAAAGAGAGTTGAAATCTTATGGCAAAAGATATTCGCGTCCTACTTTACTACAAATATGTTCCGATTGAGAATGCTGAGAAATTTGCAGCTGATCATCTGGCTTTCTGTAAATCTATCGGTCTTAAAGGCCGTATCTTGGTAGCAGATGAGGGAATCAATGGAACGGTTTCTGGTGATTATGAAACCACTCAAAAATACATGGATTATGTGCATTCCCTGCCAGGTATGGAAGACCTTTGGTTCAAGATTGATGAAGAAAACGAGCAAGCCTTCAAGAAAATGTTTGTTCGCTACAAGAAAGAAATTGTGCACTTGGGCTTGGAAGACAATGATTTTGATAATGACATCAACCCGCTGGAGACGACAGGAGCTTACCTGTCACCTAAGGAATTTAAGGAAGCCCTTTTGGACGAAGATACTGTTGTCCTAGACACTCGTAACGACTACGAGTACGATCTAGGTCACTTCCGCGGAGCCGTTCGTCCAGACATCCGCAACTTCCGTGAATTGCCGCAGTGGGTCCGTGATAACAAAGAGAAGTTCATGGACAAGCGCGTGGTTGTTTACTGTACTGGTGGTGTTCGCTGTGAGAAATTCTCAGGCTGGATGGTGCGTGAAGGCTACAAAGATGTCGGTCAGCTTCATGGCGGTATCGCGACTTACGGCAAGGATCCAGAAGTTCAAGGTGAGCTTTGGGATGGTAAGATGTATGTCTTTGATGAGCGTATCTCCGTTGATATCAACCATGTCAATCCAGTTGTGATTGGGAAAGACTGGTTTGACGGTACTCCTTGCGAGCGCTATGTCAACTGTGGTAATCCAGAGTGTAACCGCCGCATCCTGACTTCAGAAGAAAATGAAGACAAGTACCTCCGTGGCTGTTCTCACGAATGCCGTGTTCACCCTCGCAATCGCTATGTGGCTGAAAACGGCTTGAGCCAGGCAGAGGTGGTGGAGCGTTTGGCTGCGATTGGAGAAAGCTTGGAAACATTGGTAGCTCAGTAATCGCATAGTAAAGATAAAAACTTTAGATGTTTCAAGCATCTAAAGTTTTTTCATTATTTATTTGCAGCTTAGCTTTTCTTTATTCAGGTTTCGATTTTTTTGTCCTTTCTTTTTGATGTGATATAATGGGCTTAAATAAATGGGAAAGGAGCAAGTCTATGTCTAAAGCTATCATGGAAGAAGTGGCGGCCTATCTACGTCAGCATACAGATCAAGAGCTGAGTCTGACCGATTTGGCTCAGTATTTCCATTATAGTCCTTCCCATCTATCCAGAACTTTCAAGAAAAAGATGGGCTTTTCTATCAAGCAATATATGGAAGCTCTTAAGATGGAAAAAGGAATTCAGGAGATTGTAGAAGGCCGGCAAAATGTGACTGAGACCTCTATGGAAGCTGGTTATGATAGTCTAGGCAGTTTTTCCAATACTTTTAAGCGGCATACTGGACTTTCGCCTAAAAAATATTATCAGGAATCAACCAAGGCTTATGATTTCATGATTAAACAGCTAGATGAGAAGGGAGCTTTCTTGCATCAGGATCCCGACTGTAAAAGTGGCAATCGGTTGACTGTGGCGCTATCTTATCCTGAGGGCTATGAACCACGCATTAGCTGTATCGGGCTTTTTAAAACACGCATACCTAAAGAAGAGCCAGTTATCGGAGTAGCACTAAGTCAGGAGAGCCAGTTTACTTTTGAAAATGTACCAGATGGTCACTACTATCTTTTGGCTTGTGAATTGCTGGAGGATTTACGCCTAACTAAAAACTATGTCTTGAAGCATAACTTTCGCTGGGGCAGCGATGAGCCTCTCACTTTTTCAGGCGATAACATCTATCAAGAGGAAATCAGCATGCGTAGGCCCTTGTCCAGCGATCCCCCTATTACAGTTAATCTTCCAGTTTTAATTATGCGTTCCCTAGCCAAACAAGCGCAATTGAGAATAAGAAAATTTTTATCTTAATTGATAAACTGATACTAGAGATTTATTCTCAGATATAAAAAATTGGAGGAACAATAATGAAATTAGACGTGTTTTTAAGTTTTAATGGTCAGGCCGAAGAAGCTTTTCGTTTTTATGCAGATCTTTTTCAGACAGAGATAAAGGGACTTGTACGAGCCAGTGAGATGATGGATCCAGCAGACCTTCCTGCAGAAAAACGGGATAAGATTGCCTGGATTGCCTTAGATACGGAAAACTTGACCCTGAATGGTGAGGATGTAGGCATTTTTAACGACCTATCTATTCCTAGCAATCATCAGCCCAATCAATGGTTAGTTCTGAGCCCAGACAGTAGAGAAGAAGCCGATGAGCTCTTTGCTAAGCTTGCTGAAGGTGGACAAATTCTCTATCCTTTAGAGGAACAAGCTTTCGCAGAGTTTTATGGTCGCTTGATTGACCGTTTTGGTATCGGCTGGGATGTGATGAAATGAGGCAGAAGGATGGCTTATAGTGAATCCTTAGCCCAGCAAGTCCGTGCCATTTTAGCTACTGAACTTCCTCCTCATGTTTTTGAAGAAGAGGTAGAAGAGAAGAAGATGTTTGGTGGTTTGGCTTTTATGGTCCGAGGTAAGATGATCGTTACTGTGAGTTCGAGAAGTCAAGAGCTTGTCATGGTACGCATCGGTAAGGAAATGGAAAAGCAGGTTCTGCCTAAAAATGGTGCTAGTGTGACTTTAATGAAGGGTAGGCTTTATCATGGCTATATTGATTTAGATGGCGAAGGACAAAAGGAACTGTCTTACTGGATCAAGCTAGCCTTGTCCTACAATCAGGAGCTGACGCAGCAGGATAAAAAGTAAGAAGTGCTCAGATGAGCTTGGCCTTCTTAGAAGTTTATTCATTACCTTTTTATGAAATTCAAATATATTCTTAGAATCTGTATTGATGAAGCTTTCAGTCGGAAAGTCTCTTCATGGATACAGGTTTTTTCGTCTTTTTCTTCCAAAAATGTTATACTAATACCAGAGTCCGTTTTAAGAATGGAGCATGTCTTAAAAGTCTTGGAGAAAAGCTAGTTTGTATCTGTATTGAGTTTTGATTTTGCATTTTCTCGCTTTCTGAAAGGCTTTTTGTAGTTAGAAAGGAGCATGGTATGAGTATTTCTTTTTACATTCAGAACCGAAAGGGCTTGTTTAGCTATAAGGCGGTCGAAACACCTTTGTCTCTGGTTTCCTTGGTGGAAGGGCTGGAGGTCGTAGGCCTCGAGGGCGATAAGGCTTATCAATCCTTGGATCAGGTCGGAACTTTTCTGGCTGTCTATTGGGAAGGGGCAGGCCGTGGGTTTGAAGTTTATTATCTGCCAGACCGGGAAACCTATCAGGTCCGCGTCTTGACACCATCGACGGTAGGTGACTGGAAAGGGGCGATTCTCTTCATGAGTCGTTTGGCTCAGAAGATGAAGCAAGATATTGTCGATGAATACGGCACCACTTATACCGCTGACGGGATTTTTAATATTGATTTTGAAGCGGATATTCTCTACGGCCTGAACGATACCAGAGTGGCAGCTGCGCCTATGCATGTTTTTGAAGGCTATGCTCATGATTTGTACATGTCGCAGGAAAAGCTTCTGGAACTTTTTAAGGCAGAAGATCCTGTGGAGGAGTTTGGCAGGCAGATGGCTGAGATGCAGCAGGTTCAGAGTCAATTTTCTACTCCGAAGTATTATAAGGATCAGGGTGGGAAATACCTAGGTTCTTATGTTCTGGCAGAAGGAGTGGACACAGTCCTTCCGACTCAGCCCATGCCCAAGGGCTACCTGATTAAAGAGATGATTGAGAGCGGTGCTAGTCAAGACATGGAATGGCATCTTCATATCCTGATAGAGGATGCCAGCAGTCCACAGGGCTATAAATATCTGACAACAAAGGATTTAAAAGCTTTTTTGGAGAAGATTCCGGACACTCACCGCACCTATCTGGATTCCAGTCAGATCCGGATTCAGCCACTCAATCGGCTGGAACTGGAAGCCATCTTGGATCAACTTCCCGATGGAGAACCGAAGTTTTAGCGCTAGGAAAATTTACTTTTTGAATCTTAACAGAGCTGCCAAAAGGCAGCTTTTTTAGGTCTGTCAGCAGTTCTCACAATTTTGTGACTCTTTTCGTTTTGATGACATTGTTGAAAATATCTTGAAAATTTCAGAAAGAAGCTATAGAATAGAGGTCAGTTTTATAAAAAGGAGAACGAAATGAAAGAAAAACACATGCTGATCTTGGGCTGGGTGGCTACTTTTATGTCTGTTATGATGTATGTTTCCTATATCCCACAGATTATGAATAATCTAGCTGGCAACAAGGGTGACTTTATCCAGCCTTCGGTAGCTGCTCTAAACTGTACTCTCTGGGTCATTTATGGTCTATTTAAAGAGAAGCGAGACATTCCTTTGGCTGCGGCTAATATGCCGGGCATCGTATTTGGCTTGATTACTGCTGCAACAGCCCTTATGTAAGATGAGATTGGGAGTTATGCCCAGTCTTTTTTTGTTGGAAAATCATTGGACAAAGTACTCACTTCACTTGAGCTATAGAGCCTGCCTATGGCTTTTGCTATGTAGAAAATATGCAGGCAGCGTTCAGCAGATTGCCTTTTTATGATACAATGGTAAGATGAGGTCAGTAGACATCTGCTGGCTGTTTCATCAGGAAGAAAGGGGTAAGAGAGCAAGCCTATGATACTTGAAGAATTTGACCAAAGTCGCAAGGCCATCATCAACCCAGAGGACTTGAATGAGTCCATAAAAGGTTTTCCGGAGACGGCTGTTTCCTGCTTTGCCAGAGAGACTTTTGCTCGGATGTTGGCGGATTTTGAGCATGAGCTGATTACGACGACTAGCATGGCAAATATTGAAATTCCTATCTATCGTGTTTTCGAAGATGGACGGGAATTAGCTCTCTTCAATGCACCTGTTGGAGCTTCGGCCTGTGTAGCTATTCTGGAAGACCTGATTGCGTTTGGCATGAAGAAGCTGGTGCTTTTCGGTACTTGTGGCATCTTGGATGAGGAGATTAAGGAAACGTCTGTCATTATCCCGACGGAGGCCTTGCGAGATGAGGGGACTAGCTATCACTACCAGCCGGCTAGCCGTGAGCAGGAAGTCAATCTTGGCCTGAAAGATTTTTTGACGGCTTTTCTGGATGAGCGTGGTATTTCCCACAGCGAGGGCAAGGTCTGGACGACAGACGGCATTTACCGTGAGACGCCTGCTAAACTCCGCCTGAGAAAGGCTGAGGGAGCGATCTGTGTGGATATGGAATGCTCAGCTGTAGCGGCCTTAGCAGCTTTTCGAGAGATAACCGTCTGCCAGTTCTTCTATGCAGCCGATCACTTGTCTGAGGAAACTTGGGATATGCGCAACCTAGCCAATCATGCAGACTTAGACGAAAAAGATAAGATTGCCAATCTAGCGATTCAAATCGCTCTGGCACTATAGAGAAATAAGATGAAAAAACCAATTATCCAATTTGAAGACTTTAGCTTTCAATATCAGGCCCAATCTGAGCCGACTCTGAAGCAGATTAATCTGACTATTTACGAGGGAGAGAAGGTTCTGATTGTTGGACCATCTGGCTCTGGTAAGTCAACGCTGGGCCAGTGTCTCAATGGGATTATCCCCAACATTTATAAAGGAGAGGCCAGCGGTCAGCTCTTGATTAAGGGTCAGCCAGCCTTTGAATCCAGCATTTATGATAAGTCCAATCTAGTCAGCACGGTCTTGCAGGACACGGATGGCCAGTTTATCGGGCTTAGTGTAGCAGAAGATTTGGCCTTTGCGCTGGAAAATGATGTGATGGAGCTGTCGCTTATGCGCGAAAAAGTCCGAATCTGGTCAGAGAAGCTGGATTTAGCGGAGCTTTTGCAGCATCGGCCTCAGGATCTATCCGGCGGTCAAAAGCAGCGCGTCAGTCTGGCTGGGGTTTTGATTGACGAGAGTCCTATTCTGCTCTTTGACGAGCCCTTGGCAAATCTGGATCCCAAGTCAGGTCAGGATACCATTGATTTGATTGACCAGCTTCATCGGGAGACGGAAACGACGACTCTGATTATCGAGCACCGCTTGGAAGATGTTCTTTACAGACCGGTAGACAGAATAGTGCTTGTCAATGACGGACGCATTCTCTTTAATGGACAGCCAGATGACCTTCTCAGAACACAACTGCTAGCTGAAAATGGTATTCGCGAGCCACTCTATGTTACTACTCTGCGCCAACTGGGTATTGATGTGGAAAAGACTGAGGGATTGTCCCGCTTGGATCAGCTGCAGTTGGCAGATGTGACCTTTGAGGGCAGGGATTGGTCTGACTCTGACAAAGAGTCTCAGGAGCCCTTGCTGGAACTGGAGCACGTTTCCTTTGCTTACCAGAGCGGCGGCAAGCCTATTTTGCAGGATATCAATCTGAAGATTTTCAAGGGTGAGCGGATAGCCATCGTTGGTAAAAATGGAGCTGGTAAGTCAACCCTGGCCAAGGCCCTCTGTCAGTTTATCGAGACTGAGGGGAGCTATAGCTGGCAGGGTCAGGATATCAAAGGAGACTCCATCAAGGAGCGAGCTGAGCGGATTGGCTATGTCCTGCAGAATCCCAATCAGATGATTTCGGCAGCCATGATTTTTGATGAAGTGGCTCTAGGCTTGCGCTTGCGCGGACTGGCAGAAGCGGAAATCGAAGAGCGGATCCATGCGGCTCTTAAAACGTGCGGTCTCTATGAATTCCGTAGTTGGCCGATTTCGGCCCTGTCTTTCGGCCAGAAGAAGCGGGTGACTATTGCGTCTATCTTGGTGCTGAATCCGGAGATTATCCTCTTGGATGAACCGACAGCTGGCCAGGACCAGCGCCATTATACAGAGATGATGGACTTTCTAGACGAGCTCAACCAGCAGGGACATACGATTATCATGATTACCCATGATATGCAGCTGATGCTGGATTACTCAGATCGGGCAGTAGTTGTGGTGGATGGTCAGATTTTAGCCGATAAGGCGCCTGCTCAGGTTCTGACAGATCAAGAGTTGATTGCAGCGGCTCATCTAAAAGAAACGTCAATCTTTGCTCTGGCTGAGAAGATTGGTGCCGACCCTCTGGCTTTGACTGAGTTTTATATGCGAGAAAAGGAGGACAAGCATGCTTAATCAGCGAAAATTAATCGGCTACCATGCAGGCGAGACGTTTCTTCATGGTTTGTCCGGTGCCAGCAAGATGCTGTTCTTCGTTCTGGTATCAGTGGCAGCCATGATCAGCTATGATACTCGCTTTTTGCTGGGGCTAGCCCTGCTGTCCCTCTGTCTCTTTCGGCTGTCCCATATCCGCATTCGAGACATTTCATTTGTTTTAGTCTTTGCGGCATCCTTTGCTGCTCTTAACTTAGTGATGGTCTATCTTTTCGCGCCTCAGTATGGTGTTGATATCTATGGAGCCAAAGATGTCCTCTGGACCGGATGGGGAGCTTATAATTTAACAGCTCAGCAGCTGTTCTACCTCTTTAATCTCCTGCTCAAGTATGTTTCGACCATACCTCTGGCAGTGATTTTCCTCATGACAACCCATCCCAGTCAGTTTGCTTCCAGCCTACATCAGCTTGGTATTTCTTATAAAATTGCTTACGCAGTCAGTCTGACGCTCCGCTATATTCCAGATTTGCAGGAAGAATTCTTCCTAATCAGAATGTCTCAGGAAGCGCGTGGGCAGGAATTATCCAAGAAAGCCAAACTGGCTCAGCGCGTGAAGGGAAATCTGCAGATTATCATTCCGCTGATTTTCAGCTCACTAGAGCGCATCAATACCATTGCCACAGCCATGGAGCTGCGCCGTTTCGGGAAAAATAAAAAACGGACCTGGTATACCTATCAGGCTCTAAGCAAACGAGATATGCTGGTACTGACACTGGCAGTCGCCTTTCTATTGCTCTGCTTTGTCCTCTTCGCAGTCAATCACGGCCGCTTTTATAACCCGTGGAGGTAGGATAAAGTGTGTGAACTTCGTTTAATATATATTAGGAGGATAACTACTAGGTGGAAGAAAGAATAAAGAGTAGATTCCGTAAGGACTTATTATTTCCTGTTTTATATGGTTTAGGAGGTATAATTTTTCTCTTCTATATGCCACATGCGGACGAATTTGGCTTTTGGGCATCCTTGATTTTTGCTGCTTTGCTACTACTGATGAGTGCACTCTTTACCTGGCTTGCTTGGATTACTAGGCAAAAGAGCTTGCAGAGCTATCAGAAGCTTTATTCTCATTATCCGGAGCTGGAGAAGGAGTTTTACAAGATTTACAACCAGTCTCGCTATTCACGTGAAAAACTATCTCTTTATCTTTATAAGGATGCAATCATACGAGATGATACCTATTTTCAGTTTCTTATGCTTTCTGATTTAACTGATTTGACTATTAAGATTGAGAAAGTTCAAGAGAACAAGTACGTCAAGTATCCTCATCTATATTTGTATTATAGTCCCATGAGTGCCAACAAAGATATTCGTCTGCATCTGGGACGATATACTAATCAAAATTATGTTGAACTATTACAGTTTTTAGATGTGGTTAATCAAGTCGCCCCTCAGATTAGAATCTATAATGAAGCAAATAAAAAATAATATTCTCTAATGGCGAAGAAAAATCAGGCAAGGATTGCCTGATTTTTTTCTTATAATGGTCTTTTGTTTGGCATGCCGGCTTTGCGGGGGTATTTATTGGGTGTTTCTTTCTTCTTTTCTACCACTGTGATAAAGCGAGGGTCACCGTTTGGTAAAGCATAGCTGAGGTTGTCTTGGACCTTGCTAAAGAGTAAGTTAAGGGCATTTTTTGCTTCGTCCAGTTCCTCAGGAGCATTGGAAGCCTTGAGCGCTAGGAGCTTCCCGCCAACTTTCAGGTAGGGAATGGTCAGTTCAGACAGAACCTGCATCCGAGCGACTGCACGGGCGGTGACGAGGTCAAATTGGGCCCGAAAAGCCTTGTCCTGAGCAAAGTCTTCTGCGCGGCCGTGGTAGAAGTGAACCTTGTCCAACTCCAGCTCCTCTGCCAGCAGTTTGAGGAAGTTGATGCGTTTGTTGAGCGAGTCAATGATAGTCACATCAAGCTGAGGACAGATGATTTTCATAGGGAGGCTAGGAAAGCCGGCCCCGGCTCCGATATCCAGCAGCTTAAGCTCTTGATTCTCAATCAGGCCTTGCAAAACGGGCGCAATTGAATCATAGAAATGCTTGAGATAGACTTCATTTTTCTCTGTGATAGCTGTCAGATTGATTTTTTCATTCCATTCGACCAAGAGTTGAAAATAACGCTTAAACTGATCTTTCTGGCGGTCGGTCAGCTCGATTCCCTGCTGGGCTAAGAGCTGGTAAAATTCTTGCGGTGTCATAGTTTCATCCTTGTTTGTCAGTATTCATCCTATTATATCATAAAAAGGAGACCCTAGCATTCTGCCGAAGGGCCTCTTTTCTTATATGCCAATCTGATTGAGGTCTGCCAAGAGCAGCTGGCGGCGCTCATCTTGATTAGTAGCTGGGTCAAAGAGAATTTCTTTTTTTATCTTGCCATCTAAAATGAGCAGAACCTTGTCTGCATAGGTAGCCACACTGGCATCATGCGTCACTAGGAGAATACTTGCGCCCTGCTGGTGGAAGTGCTGCATGAGCTCCATAGCTTGACGGCCAGCCTGAGAGTTGAGCGCTCCTGTCGGCTCGTCAGCAAAAATGATTCGAGGCTGGTTCATGAGAGCCCGGCAGATGCCGGCTCGCTGGAGCTGGCCGCCCGATACCTGATGGATAGAGCGGTGAGCAATGTCCTTAATGCCAGTCAGAGCCATTAACTCCTTGACTCGCTCATAGGCTGCCTTTCGCTCGCTGCTTTTCTTACCAATAATACTCGGTAGGCAGATATTGTCTAGGATATTGAGATTTTTCAGGAAGGTTGCCTGCTGGAAGACAAATCCGAAAGCCTCTCTGCGAAGGCGGTCTAAGTCCTTATCTTTCATAGCTAGCAGGTCCTGTCCCTGGTAAAGAATCTGTCCTTGGTCAGGTCTGTCAATGGTGGACAGAAGATTGAGAAGAGTGGATTTCCCGCAGCCAGACGGCCCCATGATGGCGATGAATTGGCCGCTTTCAATCTCAAGCGACAAATCACGGAGAATGGGCTCCTGATTTTCCTGATAGCTTTTGCTGAGGTTATGTGCTTCTAATAACATAGGCTTCTCCTCGGATGTAGAATAAATGCTAAGTGCTCAGAAGCTATCTGCTTAAGGTCAATGTTCCTTGAGATAGCGTCCAATTTCCAGCTTGTTCAGAGCTCGGAGACTGATGTGTGCTGCTGTGAGTCCGCTAAGAAGCAGAGCCAGCGGTGTCCATAGAAAAGTAAGCGACTTATTGATGATGAGCTGGAGTTTACTGATACCGAAGCTGCTGAGCAGCAGACTGCAGACTTCTTGCCCCAGACTAAGGAGCAGCAGGTCGGCTATTGCCAGAGCCAGCATCAAGATGAAGCAGACGGCGAGCAAATAGTGGCTCCTGAGTCGTTCACTGCCAAATCCCAGCATCCGATAAAGTGCCAAGTCAGCTTGATCCTTGGTGAAAATCATATAGACAAAGAGAGTCATTAGGATGAAGACAATGCCGAGCCCTGTCCAGAAAACGCTGGTCTGAATCAGGCGGAGCATGGCTAGCGTGTCATCAAAAGTCTGATGGAAAAAGTCTTCTACGTCGGTTAATTTATAGTTGGAATAGCGTTTTTTCCATTCGTTGATTTTTTGAGTTTTGTTGCTAGCATCTTTAAGGCGGATGGTCGTCAGACTATTGAGCGTTTGCGCTTGCTTTATCACAAAGACAGCCTTGGCGGTTTTGCCGCCGTAGGTCAGGTCTGAGTAGATACCGACTACTTTTAGTTTTCTGGCTTGACCGTCTACCGTCAAGGTCAAGCTGTCCCCTACTTTTAGCTTGAGCTCTTCTGCCTTAAGCTTGGAGAGGGCAATTTCATGCTCGTTTTTAGGATAGCGGCCTTGGCTGTATTTGACTGGAAATCCCGCATGGTTTCCCAGAGTTACCCGCAACTGCTGGGTCTGACCTTGCTGGTCTTGATAGGAGAAATTCTGGCTCTGGTACTGATTAATCTCTGCGATATCCTTGTCTGCCTGCAGTTCTTTCAGAAGCTGGGCAGCCTTGGTATCAATATCTTCAGTCTGAGAAATATCAATCAACACATCTGCCTGACCAGCTCCTAGATACTGGATGAAGTTCTTGTCCATCACAGTGCTGTAGAGACTGGCTGGCAGCAGGATAAGCAGGCTAATCAGACTGACAATGAGCAAGATAGTCAAATAGAGTTTTTTATGATTGAGAATCATTTTTAGGGCGAAATAGGGTCTGTCTAAGAGGGGGATAGTCGGTAAGCCCATTTTGGGAGTAGAAGGAGTCTCGGTCAGACTGTTGGAAGAAGCTAATCTTAAAGCTTGGCCAGGTGTCATTTTCTTAAAAGAGCTGAGAGGCCGGGCAGTCAGCCAGAAGACTAAGAGACAGAGCAATAGAGCCACTAGCGCTTCCAAAAGATAGCTATAGAAGGGCGTCGGACTTTGCCCCATAGACAGTGCCATTTGCTTTTTAAAAGGACTACTCAGAAGAAAGGACAGTCCCCAGCCTGCGATGGTTGCTAGAGCCAGACAGAAATAATACTTGGTCAGGTAGACCCTGCTGATAAAGCTTTGGGGCAGCCCCATCACTTTCATAACAGCAATCTGCTGCAGTTCTTCTTGAATCTTGGTCAGGAGGGCAAAGCGCATGCAGAGAAAGGTGATGCCGATAATGGCCACAACTAGCAGCCCCATGACTAGGATGACTAGAGCGTCATTGAAGCCGTTAATCATCTTGATCGTCGGATAGGTAATCATAGGCGGTCCATTGGACTCAAGCTCGGCATTTTTATAGGCTTGCTCGATGGTAGAGATTTGGCTAAGCTTATGCACTCGAAAGGCAATCAGGTTTTCATTAGATGCAAATGCTTCTGTTTTCAGAATCTGCAAATCAGTCTGTGAGATGAGGAAGCGTTTGGAGGAGACTAGACCGGCATTCATCTGAGCATCTCGGATAAAGCCCTGGACAGTCAGCTGTAGCTTGCCGACTCTTATTTTGTCGCCGATTTTGATTTTTCCGCTGTTGTAGTAGTAGAAGGGGATGAAAACTTGCCCTGGCCGAGGCTGGGCTGGCTGGTTATTCTGATCCAGCAGAAAGTCAAAGTTTTGGTTCTGACTGGAAAAGCCATTATCCTGGGAGCTATCCTGAAGCGAGTCCTGCCCATTGATGCGGATGGCTGATCCTTCCACATTGACAAAGTCTGTCAGCTGCCAAGAGGCAATTTCTGGATGCTGCTGGACGAAGTTTTGCAGCCGTTTTCGGTCGACGCTTCCGCTGTGCATCTGTAGCAGGTGAGGACTTTTAGCTGTTTCTACAAAGCGCTCAATTGAGCTAGTGAGACTAACGGTCAGGCGAGTGGCTGCAAAGCTCAGAGTCAGAGTCAGAAGCAGGAAAAGTCCAATGACTAGCATGCTGACTTTGTTTTCTTTTAAATCATTTTTTATCAAGCGTTGAAACATATTCCAGCTCCTTTACTGAACGTGCTCGGGAGAGCAGATAAGCACCGATGCTGATAGAGATACCGGATAGGATAAAGAGCAGACCGTAGCCTCTGCCTCCGCCAACACCGATGATTTTTCCGACAGAATTTGCCAGCCAGCCAAAGTAAGTCAGCGAGGGTTTGAAAAGAGTGTCTGCGACCCAACCCATGCCGGCATAAGCTAGCACATAGCCTAGCTGAGAAATAATCCCAATGGTCCCCCAGACCTTGCCTTGATCGGCTTTGTTAATATTGATGCGGACCAGATAGTCAATGGCTGTATTGGCGAAAGGTAGGGCAGCAAAGAGGAGAAAGCCAAAACTGCAAATCCAGATGAAGTTTTCCTTCATTCCTAGCCCAACCATGAAGAGTCCCAGTAGAAATAGTGAGAGGCAGAGCATACGATGGAAGTGTTTTTTGATAGCAAATATCCCCAGAACCAAGCCTCCTATCAGCATCCCGCTGCTGGAGATGGTCATGACCCAGCCGGCTGTTTTAGCGTCTGCGAAAGCCAGTACCAAGGGAGAAAGCAGGATTTGGACAGTTCCCAGAAAGAAGGAAAAGCCTGTTCCGGCTAGGACTAAAATCCAGATGCCTTTTTTTTCATAGACGATTTGAAAACCTTTAAGGAAATCTGCCCAGAAACGACTATCACTGCTATAAACTTGCGAATCAATGGCCCTACGAGCCAGCAAGGTACAGGCTACTGTCACGAAAATAGTTGAAAAATCCAGCAACAGAATCGTGCTGATATGTCCACTTGCCAAAATCATTCCAGCCAAGGCTGGTGAGATCAGATAGCGGGCAATGCCATTAATCTGGGACAAACCAGTTGCTTTTGATAACTGGTCTTCAGGCAGCAAGTCGGAAATCGTAGCTCGAAAGGCCGGATTGACCAAGGCTGAAAAGAGCGAACTAATGGCAGCTCCGATACAGATGAAAATCAAAGCAGGATTCTTCAGACTAAAGTAAATCCAGAGAACTCCTAAGCCTGACAGACCATCTCCCAGAGCCATCAGCAATCTTCGGTCATAGCGATCGGCCAGAATTCCAGCCAGAGGAGTAACCAAAAGACCGGGTAGAAAAGCACAAAGAGTAACAAAAGAAGAAACAGAAACCAAACCGGTCAGCTGGAAGATATGAACTCCTAAAGCGAAAGAAGTCATACCAGAGCCGATTTCCGAGATGAGGCTTCCAATCCAAATCAATAAAAAGAGTCTAAAGCCTGATTGTTTCATAGTTGCCTCCTAATCTTGTGACGTCAGTAAGTGTAAATAGTGAATCTAGTAATTAGCTTTCTAGCTGCTTTGAGTCTGAATCAGGGATAGAAAGGGATTGAAGTAGCCTTGCCGGCTGTGGAAAATAGTTTCTAAAAGATAGAGAAAAGCCTGTAGTTTTTGCTGCTGTTTTTCTGGGGGGAGAGCCTGAAAACTGCTACCAAAAGCTTGAAGCGAATAAGTAAGAACCATTTCCAGACTTTCGTATGGATAGTCAGTTTTCATGTCTCCAGCAGCGATACCGTCTTGGATGATGGGAAGTAGAATCTGAGGTGCCCGTTCAAGAAGAATTTGATTGGTCTTTTCGTGCAGGAGCGCATTTTGCGGCTGATTGAGATGCAGCAGCACTTCCTCTCCCTCTTGGTGATTGAGATTCAGAGCAGCCATACTGCCAACCAAGCGCTCTATGATAGTCAGTCCACGATTATCAGCAAAGGCTTGGGAAGCTGTAAATGCTTGTTCAATGGTTCGCTCAATGATGGCATCCATTATTTCTTCCTTAGAAGAAAAGTAATAGTAGAGAGTACCACGGGCAATTTGAGTCGCTTCTAAAATCTGGGAGATAGAGGTCTGGTCAAAGCCTTGCTCCATAAAAAGCTTCTGAGCAGTATCTAAGATAAAGTCTTTTTTATTGGCCATGTTTGCATCCTTTTTGGTAGTAAAATTTTATTCGACCGACAGTCGGTTTATTCTTTCCTTTATCGTACATCTTTTCTAAATCCATGTCAAGGATAAAGACAGTTCCTCTATTTTTTGATATAATAAGTCTAATCAAAATTGGAGGAGTATATCATGACTTTTATTATTGTTCTTATTATTGTCGCGGTTTTAGCATTCTTCGTTGTTGGTGCTTACAATACCTTGGTTAAAAGCCGCATGCAGACTCAGGAAGCTTGGAGCCAGATTGATGTGCAGCTCAAGCGTCGTAATGACCTGATTCCTAACCTCTTGGAAACGGTCAAAGGCTATGGCAAGTACGAGCAAGCAACCTTGGAAAAGGTAACCCAATTGCGCAACCAGGTAGCTTCAGCTGCTTCACCAGCCGAAGCTATGCAAGCCAGTGACGCCCTTTCTCGTCAGATTTCTGGAATCTTTGCAGTTGCTGAAAGCTATCCAGATCTGAAAGCGAACACTAACTACCTGAAGTTGCAGGAAGAGCTGACCAATACTGAAAATAAAATTGCTTATTCTCGTCAGCTTTATAATTCAGTAACTAGCAACTACAATGTCAAGCTGGAAACTTTCCCAAGCAATATTGTTGCAGGAATGTTTGGCTTTAAAGCTGCAGACTTCCTCAAAACACCAGAAGAAGAAAAGGCTGTACCAAAAGTTGACTTTGGCAGCACTGGACTAGGTGACTAAGATGCTATTTGATCAAATTGCCAGCAATAAAAGGAGGACTTGGCTCCTCCTTATCGCTTTTTTCGGTCTCTTGGCTCTTGTTGGAGCAGCTATTGGCTATCTCTGGCTGCGGTCTGCTGTAGGTGGTGTCTTGCTAGCTTTAATTATCGGAGCGATTTATGCGGGAGTGATGATTTTTCAGTCTACAGAGGTTGTCATGGCGATGAACGGAGCCCGCGAGGTCTCTGAGCAGGAAGCGCCTGAGCTCTATCATATCGTACAAGATATGGCCATGGTCGCTCAGATTCCTATGCCTCGTGTCTATATCGTAGAGGATCCCTCTCCCAATGCTTTTGCGACTGGCTCTAAGCCTGAAAATGCAGCTGTCGCGGCAACGACAGGTATCTTGCAAATCATGAATCGTGAGGAGCTTGAGGGAGTGATTGGTCATGAAGTCAGTCATATTCGCAATTATGATATTCGAATTTCAACGATTGCTGTGGCTTTGGCCAGTGCTATTACCCTGTTGTCTAGCCTGGCTGGCCGTATGATGTGGTTTGGTGGCGGACGTCGGAGTAGTAATGATCGAGATAACGATAGTGGTTTGGGAATTATTCTCCTTATCGTATCATTGATTGCTATCGTTTTAGCTCCTCTGGCAGCTACCTTGGTGCAGTTGGCCATTTCTCGTCAGCGGGAGTTTCTGGCTGATGCTTCTAGTGTAGAGCTGACCCGCAATCCGCAAGGGATGATTAATGCCTTACTCAAGCTGGATCGCAGCGAGCCTATGGAGCATCATGTCGATGATGCCAGTGCGGCTCTCTATATCAGCGACCCTAAGAAAGAAGGTGGACTGAAAAAACTCTTCTATACGCACCCTCCTATCTCAGAGCGGGTGGAGCGCTTGAGACATATGTAAAAGCTGGGAATAAATTATTTACAAAACTTAGACCAATAACTAGTAAAAGGATTTAGTTCTGCATTGAACAGGACTAAGTCCTTTTCATTTTACTTCCTTTCATTCATGTCTAAAAAATATTCGTTTAGATTTTGTTACAGTTTTATTTCAGTTATCCATGAACCTCAGATTATCCAAGTTTATTTTTGTATAAGTAAGGAGGCTAGTTTTGAAAAAGCCAGTGTTTTCAAGTTGTCAGGTTGAACCCTTCTGAGAATCTTATAAAATCAATATTTTCTTGAAAACCATATAACTTTCAGAAAAAATCACTATATTGAGTATTCCTATCTTTCAAATTAATCTATTTGTATTATTTGGAAATATAAAGTAATTTTTTTGTAACATATTCGAAATATATTACTAGTATATTAAATTTAGTAAAAAATTTTATTGCATATATGAAACCGGGGGTTCGGTATGTTGAAAACATTTGGAAAAATTTTCAAAGTCATTAGAGAATCAAAAAACATGTCTCTTAAAGAAGCGGCGGCCGGAGATATTTCAGTGGCTCAATTGTCCCGTTTTGAGCGGGGAGTCAGTGGTATCACGCTTGATTCTTTCTATTGCTGCTTGAAGAATATGGCTGTTTCTCTAGACGAGTTCCAGTATGTTTACCATAACTACATTGAGGCAGATGATGCGCTTTTCTCAAAAAAAGTAGCTGATGCTTATCAGGAAAACAATGTTGTCAAACTCCAAAGTATATTGGCTAGCTCAGAAGCTTTGGCTGAAAAGTTCCCTGAGAAGAAGAACTATAGGCTTAATACAATTGTTGTTAGAGCAGTATTGTCTTCCTGCAGTCCAGATTTTCAGATTAGCAAGAAAGATGTAGAATTTCTGACCGATTATCTCTTTTCCGTTGAGGAGTGGGGGCGTTATGAGCTCTGGCTCTTTACTAATAGTGTGGATCTATTGACCTTGGAAACACTGGAGACCTTTGCTAGTGAGATGATTAACCGCACCCAGTTTTATAATAATCTACCGGAGAATCGCCGGCGTATTATCAAGATGCTGCTTAATGTTATCAGCGTCTGCATAGAGAGTAATCATTTGCTAGTTGCTATGAGATTCCTCAATTATCTTGACCATTCTAAAATCCCTGAGACAGATCTTTATGATCGGATGCTGATTAAGTATCATAGGGCTCTTTATTCCTACAAGGTTGGGAATAGCTATGCTCTGAGTGATATTGAGGAATGCTTATCTTTCTTGGAATTTTTAGATTCCTTCGGTGTTGCCCAGAAGCTCAAGGCTCAGTTTGAAAGAATTTGCCTTTCCCAGTTGCAGATGTGCAAATAAAATAGACTCATTTCTAAAAATATACTAGAATAAGAGTATAACTTTATACCAAATTCAGAAGGAGGCTTTATGATGGAGAAAAAAATTCATTATAAGATGCATAAAGTTAAGAAGAACTGGGTAGCCATCGGTGTGACTACCTTAGCACTTATCGTAGCGCCAAAAGTACTTGGTCTCGAAGCAGGTCTTGTCCACGCTGATGATGTTAAGCAGGTGGCAGTTCAAGAACCAGCTGCAGCTCAGGATAGTGGCTCAGGGCAGCCAGTTCAAGTACAAGCTAACTCAGCTTCTCAGCTGGAAGCAGAAAAATCAACTTCTGCAGACAAGGTGACTGATGCTGCTGTAGCCAGTGAAAAAACTGTTGAAACTGCAGCAAATACGGAAGCGACAGCTCAAACAGATGCTCAAGAGCCAGCTAAGCCGGCAGTAGAAGAAGCAGCAACTACAGAAAAGGCGGCCGTTGCTGAAGAAGCAAAAGCGGCTAATGCAACATCAGAAACTGCTAAAACTGCAGCAATTGCTCAGGATAGACAAGCAAGTCCAGCAACTGCTGACAAACAAGCAAAGAAGACTGTTACAGACAAGATTGTTGCAAATCCAAGGGTTGCAAAGAAAGATCGTTTGCCAGAACCGGCTCAAAGACAGGGAGCGATAGCTGAAAGAATGCGTGCTGCTCAAGCCCAAGCGGCGCCTGTTAATACTGAGCATGATGATGACGTCTTATCTCACATCAAGACCATTGATGGCAAGAAATACTATGTTCAGGACGACGGTACAGTTAAAAAGAATTTTGCAGTTGAGCTCAATGGAAAAATTCTTTATTTCGATGCAGAGACTGGAGCATTGATTGATTCAGCTGAGTATCAATTCCAGCAAGGTACTAGCAGTCTCAATAATGAATTCACTCAAAAGAATGCTTTTTATGGTACAACGGACAAGGATGTTGAAACAATAGACGGCTACTTGACAGCAGATAGCTGGTATCGTCCAAAGTTCATCTTGAAAGACGGAAAAACATGGACAGCCTCAACAGAAACAGACCTACGTCCGCTTTTGATGGCTTGGTGGCCTGATAAGCAAACGCAGGTTAGCTATCTCAACTATATGAATCAGCAAGGTCTGGGAGCAGGAGCTTTTGAAAACAAAGTGGAACAAGCTATCCTGACAGGTGCTTCTCAGCAGGTTCAGCGCAAAATTGAAGAAAGAATCGGTAAAGAAGGCGATACTAAATGGCTGAGAACACTGATGGGCGCATTTGTCAAAACTCAGCCAAACTGGAATATCAAGACAGAGTCTGAAACAACTGGTACGAATAAGGACCACTTGCAAGGCGGAGCTCTGCTTTATAGCAATAGTGATAAGACTTCTCATGCTAATTCTAAGTACCGTATCCTGAACCGCACACCTACCAACCAAACTGGTACACCTAAGTACTTCATTGACAAGTCAAATGGTGGTTATGAGTTCCTGCTAGCTAACGACTTTGATAACTCTAATCCAGCTGTTCAGGCTGAGCAACTCAACTGGCTGCACTTTATGATGAACTTCGGCAGCATCGTAGCCAACGATCCGACTGCTAACTTTGACGGAGTTCGTGTCGATGCGGTAGACAATGTCAATGCTGACTTGCTCCAAATTGCCTCTGACTACTTCAAGTCTCGCTACAAGGTTGGAGAAAGTGAAGAAGAAGCCATCAAGCATCTGTCTATCTTGGAAGCTTGGTCTGACAACGACCCTGACTACAACAAAGACACCAAGGGTGCACAATTACCGATTGATAATAAGCTTCGTCTATCCTTGCTTTATTCGTTCATGCGCAAGCTTTCTATCCGTAGTGGTGTAGAGCCAACGATTACGAATAGTCTGAATGACCGTTCTACTGAAAAGAAAAATGGCGAACGGATGGCCAACTATATCTTTGTTCGGGCTCATGATAGTGAAGTGCAGACCGTTATTGCCGACATCATCCGGGAAAATATCAATCCAAACACGGATGGTTTGACCTTTACCATGGATGAGCTCAAGCAAGCCTTCAAGATCTACAACGAAGATATGCGAAAGGCGGACAAGAAGTATACACAGTTCAATATCCCAACTGCTCATGCTCTTATGCTCTCCAACAAAGACTCCATCACTCGGGTTTACTATGGTGATCTCTATACAGATGACGGTCAATATATGGAGAAAAAATCTCCTTACCACGACGCTATCGATGCCCTGTTGCGTGCTCGG
The DNA here is from genome assembly GCF_030439905.1 of Streptococcus sp. SN3. Classification (NCBI taxonomy): domain Bacteria; kingdom Bacillati; phylum Bacillota; class Bacilli; order Lactobacillales; family Streptococcaceae; genus Streptococcus; species Streptococcus sp. SN3. Next base: position 165,739 of record NZ_JAQFJF010000002.1, on the reverse strand, counting down.
ATTAAGTATGTAGCTGGTGGTCAGGACATGAAAGTCACATATATGGGTGTGCCTCGTGAGGCTGATAAATGGTCTTACAATGGTATTTTGACTTCTGTTCGTTACGGTACTGGTGCTAACGAAGCAACAGATGAAGGAACAGCAGAAACTCGTACCCAAGGGATGGCAGTTATTGCTTCTAACAACCCGAATCTCAAGCTGAATGAGTGGGATAAACTGCAAGTCAATATGGGAGCAGCCCATAAGAATCAATACTACCGTCCTGTGCTCTTGACGACCAAAGATGGTATTTCCCGCTATTTAACTGACGAAGAAGTGCCGCAATCCCTCTGGAAGAAGACAGATGCCAATGGTATTTTGACCTTTGATATGAACGATATCGCAGGCTACAGCAATGTCCAAGTTTCTGGTTATCTGGCTGTTTGGGTACCAGTTGGTGCTAAAGAGAATCAGGATGCTCGTGTAACAGCTAGCAAGAAGAAAAATGCCAGCGGTCAGGTTTACGAATCTAGCGCGGCTCTTGATTCTCAGCTGATTTACGAAGGATTCTCTAACTTCCAAGACTTTGCAACTCGTGATGACCAGTATACCAATAAAGTCATTGCCAAAAATGTCAACCTCTTCAAGGAATGGGGAGTAACATCATTTGAGCTGCCACCGCAGTACGTATCTAGCCAAGACGGTACTTTCCTAGATTCTATCATCCAGAATGGTTATGCCTTTGAAGACCGCTATGACATGGCTATGAGCAAGAACAATAAATATGGTTCTTTAGATGACCTGCTCAATGCTCTCCGTGCTCTTCACAGTGTCAATATCCAAGCCATTGCGGACTGGGTGCCAGACCAAATCTACAACCTGCCAGGCAAGGAAGTGGTAACAGCAACTCGTGTCAACAACTACGGAACCTACCGTGAAGGCGCAGAAATCAAGGAAAATCTTTACGTTGCCAATACTAAAACGAATGGTACAGACTATCAAGGTAAGTATGGTGGAGCCTTCTTGGATGAACTCAAAGCTAAATATCCAGAAATCTTTGAACGAGTACAGATTTCCAACGGTCAAAAGATGACGACTGATGAGAAGATTACCAAGTGGTCTGCTAAACATTTCAACGGTACTAATATCTTGGGTCGTGGTGCATACTATGTTCTTAAAGACTGGGCTAGCAACGAATATCTCAACAACAAGAATGGTGAGATGGTACTGCCTAAGCAATTAGTTAATAAGAATGCTTACACAGGATTTGTCAAAGATACTACTGGATTCAAGTACTATTCAACTAGTGGCTATCAAGCTAAAAATTCCTTTATCCAAGATGAAAATGGAAATTGGTATTACTTTGATAAACGAGGTTACCTAGCAACAGGTGCTCATGAAATTGATGGCAAGCAAGTTTATTTCCTCAAGAATGGTATTCAGCTGCGTGATTCTCTCCGTGAAGATGAAAACGGCAATCAGTACTACTACGATAAGACTGGCGCCCAAATTCTCAACCGTTACTACACTACTGACGGCCAAAACTGGCGTTACTTTGATGCCAAGGGTGTCATGGCTAGAGGTCTGGTAACCATGGGCGGCAATCAGCAATTCTTTGACCAAAATGGCTACCAAGTCAAGGGCAAGATTGCGCGTGCCAAAGATGGTAAACTTCGTTACTTTGATAAGGATTCAGGTAATGCTGCTGCTAACCGCTTTGCCCAAGGTGATAATCCAAGTGACTGGTACTATTTCGGAGCAGATGGTGTTGCAGTAACAGGTCTTCAAAAACTTGGCCAACAAACACTTTACTTCGACCAAGATGGCAAGCAAGTCAAGGGTAAAATCGTGACACTTGCAGACAAGAGTATCCGTTACTTCGATGCTAATTCAGGAGAAATGGCAGTCGGCAAGTTTGCAGAAGGATCTAAGAATGAATGGTATTACTTCGATCAAGCTGGTAAAGCAGTGACAGGTCTTCAGAAGATTGGCCAACAAACCCTTTACTTTGACCAAGATGGTAAGCAAGTCAAAGGTAAAGTAGTAACTCTGGCTGATAAAACGATCCGTTACTTCGATGCTAATTCTGGAGAAATGGCAGTCGGCAAGTTTGCAGAAGGTGCCAAGAACGAATGGTATTACTTTGATCAGGCTGGTAAAGCAGTGACAGGTCTTCAGAAGATTGGTCAACAAACCCTTTACTTCGACCAAAATGGTAAGCAAGTCAAAGGACAGCTAGTAACTCTGGCTGATAAATCAATCCGTTACTTCGATGCCAACTCCGGTGAAATGGCAGCCAACAAGTTTGTTGAAGGTGCCAAGAACGAATGGTACTACTTCGATCAGGCTGGTAAAGCAGTGACAGGTTTGCAGCAGATTGGCCAACAAACCCTTTACTTCGACCAAAATGGCAAGCAAGTCAAAGGCAAGATTGTCTATGTCAATGGTGCTAACCGTTACTTTGATGCCAATTCAGGCGAAATGGCACGCAATAAATGGATTCAGCTGGAAGATGGAAGTTGGATGTACTTTGACCGCAATGGTAGAGGCAGACGCTTCGGCTGGAACTAATAGCAATAGAATAGGCTAAATGAAACTTAATCTTTAGCTTTCTAATACACAAAAACGATAACTTCTTGTTTGGAAGTTATCGTTTTTGCTGTCTTTTAGGAGAACAAATATAGAAACAAGATTGATCTATCACATTTCTTTAACATCTTTCTTTTTTTCGATAGATAGGAGCAGAGCAATCACACCGATAATGCTGAAGATGAGCCAGCTAGCGTTCATATTCCAGAGGGCTAGGCTGCTGAAGACCATAGTACCAAAGGGGACAGAGAAAGAAAAGAGCAGACTCAGAAAGCTGGAAGTCTGAGCGAGAACATCAGAAGACAACTTGCTCAGTAAGAGGGTGTTGATTTTGGGATTGATCTTGCCGGAGATATAAGCTAGTAAAAAACCAAAAGCAATGCCGACGAAAACAGGCAGATGTAAGAAATTGCTGACAGCAAGCAGAATCATTGTAAGAGCAGCCCAGAGGGTTAGTTGATTTAGAGAGAGACGGCTAAAGTAATCGTTGGGAGTCAGACTGGCTGCAATCATGGCTAGGACAAGAGTGGTCTGAAGAACCAAGAGAGACTGACTAAAGGACAGCTGGAAGATGGGATTGTCCAGCAAGTAGAGATTATAAAGAGCTATAAGAGAACCTGCCATAGCGTTGACGATCAGGATTTGAGCCAGCAGTTTGAGAAAATTGTTAGAACCTTCCTGCTCAAAAATGAGCTTGGACGATGTGTACATTTTCTTCAATTCTTCCTTCAGAGGAGCTTTTTTCTCAGAAATTGCCACTGGGTCATGGGTCAATCTGCGACGGACTAGGTAGAGGATGGTGGAGGATAGGAGAAAGGTTAAAGCATTGACCAAAGCCACTAGGAAAAAGTCTTGCTGGCTGACGGTTAAGAGCCAAACTCCCAAAGCTTGTCCAGCCAGGCTGCAGAGAAAGCTGATAAGCTGGGTAAAAGAGAAGGCTTCCATAAGGTCTTTCTCTGGAACATTCTTTTTTAAAATCGGCATTTGCAGGCCGCTGCGATAGTCGCTGATGATATCTGAAAGAATATTCATCAAGCAGACGGCTGAAAAGGCTAGATATGAGCTAGAGCGAGTCATGAAGGCGACAAGGACAAAGAGCAGGGCTTGAAGATAACCAAAATGAATCAGCCAACGAGCTTTATGGACGGTCTTGTCAGCTTTGATACCAGCAAAGATAGTAAAGAATGTCGGAACCAGGACGATAAAATTAGCCACAGCAATAGCAAACTTGGGATTGGGCATGCTGGAAGCAAATACCACAAAAACAATATTGAAAATAGAAGCTCCCAAGGTGTTGAAGATTCGGGAAAGGCTGAGTGAGGCATAGACCCCATTTTTAAAAAATAATTTCATCGTAGACTCCTTTTCTAAACTGCTAGATTGTATAAAAGCTGATTGGGTGCATCTGTAATCTGGCTTTTGTTTTTTCTCTTTCTGATGACCATTATAGACCGTTTAAAGCCAAAAACAAGGGCTTTTCGGCAACTGGTTAGGTCTCATAAGTAAGTGGTAAAATTCTGAAAGTGACTTGCGCTAGCTCTTTCTGCTTTTAGTATAAAATAGAAAATCTAAGCAGCAGGAAATATTGCATATATTCAACGATTTTTTTGTGCAATTGTTAAGATGAGTAAGTTGGAGTATATTTTGCATAAAAAAACCACTTTTCAACTCAACATCGCTGAGCTTAGAAGTGGAGATTTGCATTATTTACTATATTTTTGAAAAGCAGTATCAAGGACTTCTTGATAGTAGTCAGCACTATGCTGACAGTTCAAGATTCGGAAAATATCGACAGCTTGCTTCATTTGCGAAAGCCCTTCTTCTTTTTGCCCTTTCAAACAAGCTAACTCTCCCTGAGCAAAGAGATAGACAATTCGGAAGTAAGTCTCATTTTCTTCGTAAAAGTGTCGCTCAATGACTTGTTGGAAATAGTCTGCCTGGGTGATATTTTCCTGACTGATGGCCAGCAAATATCCATTAAGAAAAGTAGTGTGCAGGGTGTTGCGATTGTTGACAAACAAGGTAGCAAAATCCTTTCTTGAGAGGATTTCTTTGGTGTATTGGGAAAACAAGTCTAGAGATAAAACCGGAGTGCAGACAGAGAAGAGATTGAGTTCGTAGCGTCCCCAAATGTCAACTGAAAAGAGGTAATCATGGAGGAAATCCAGCTCGCCTAGGCTGGCCTTTTCAGACTCTTTGAGGGCACAGAGATAGGCCTTTATAATCAGGCGTTCAACCCAATCGCTAGTCTTCTTGCTTTTTTGAGTGATTTTTTCTTTTTCCAGATAAAGTTCTTCTAAGAGGTCGAGCTGACTGGCTTGCAACAGGTCTTGAATGTGGCTTAAGAGTTCCTTGTGAGAATGATGATCCTGGATGCCGGCTGCAACGGTAAATTCTTCCGTTTCCGTGTGGATGGCGCTGAGAGCGCTAAAAAGTTTCTGTGCCGAAAGTTCGCTCTGCCCATTTTCAAAGCGAGAAAGCATAGATTTTGAAAATTCTCCGCCAGTCGCCTCGGATAAAGAGATGTGCCTTGCCTCTCGAAAAAATCTAAAAACCTGTCCTAGATGTTCCATTGTCTTCCCTCCTTGCATTTTATTATAACAAAATAATTTTCAATAACATCGTAGCGCCCAAACATGATATAATATAAAGAAAAAACAAAGAGGAACTTATGTTGCATATTCAAGAAATTCGGAAGAATCCAGATGGTCTAGCTTTTGAGAAAAAGCTGGACTTGGCAGAGGAGTTAAAAGAGCGCAATCCTGAGATTTTAGACGTTCAGGATATTGTAGCCAAAGGAAAGGTTCAATATGAAGACGGCCTTTATTTTCTGGATTATGACTTGTCATATACCATTACCTTAACGTCCAGTCGTAGCATGGAGCCAGTGGAACTCAAGGAGTCTTATCTAGTCAACGAAATTTTCATGGAAGAAGGACAGGCTGCATCGCAGGAACTGATTGATCAGGACTTGGTGCTTCCGATTGAAAATGGCGAGATTAATATAGCTGAGAGTGTAGCTGACAATATCCTGATGAATATTCCACTGAAAATCCTAACAGCTGAGGAAGAAGCCGGCCAAGGTTTTCTGTCTGGTCAGGACTGGCAGGTTATGACGGAAGAGGAATTCGCCGCTGCCCAGGAAGCTCAAAAAGAGAAGAACAATCCTTTCGCCGGTTTGCAAGGACTGTTTGATGAATAATTCTTGTAAAAATTTTGAAAATAATTTGAGAATTTGAAATAATTTGTTATACTAAGTATAAAAAGAAAATAGACAATGAAAATTGTCTTATAGAAGGAGATTTAATGGATACATTTTTCTTTCCAACCTGGTTGATTCCAGTAATTATTGGTTTGGTTGTACTTGTTGTACTTTTAGTGAAAGGCTATGTTAACGCACGCCCTAACGAAGTAGTTGTAATTACAGGTCTTCGTAAACAGCGTCACCTTCGCGGTAAAGCTGGATTTATGATTCCTTTTGTAGAGCAGCGCTCCTATTTGGATATTGAGCAGTTCTCAACAGATGTTCGCACATCTGAAGCAGTACCGACTCTTGACTTTATCAATGTACGTGCTGATGCAGCTGTTAAGCTGAAAATCGGAACGACCGATGAAATGATTGCTCGTGCAGCAGAAAACTTCCTTAATTGGAATACAACAGATATTTCTAACTCTGTTCAAGATGTCTTGGAAGGAAATCTTCGGGAAGTAATTGGTCAGATGGAGCTTCGTAAGATGGTCAATGACCGTCAGGAATTTGCCTCAAAAGTTCAGGACAACGTAGCTCCGGATCTGGCTAAGATGGGATTAGAAGTCATTGCCTTTACCGTTCAGTCTTTCTCTGACGAAGGTGGTGTGATTGATAATCTCGGTATCGAAAATGTCGAAACCATCAAAAAAGATGCCCTAATTGCAAAGGCTAAAGCTGAACGTGAGCGCAAGGAAGTAGAAGCTGAGCAAGACAAATTGGCTAACGACAAGCGCGTAGCCGCTGACTTAGAAATCGCTCAAAAGCAAAATGAGTTGAAACTGAAGCAAGCAGCCCTCAAGCAGGAAGCGGATATTGCGCAAGCTAAGGCTGATGCAGCTAAAGGGATTGAGGCAGAGGTGCAGCGTCGCGAGCAAGAACGTGTGGCTGCTGAAGCTAATATCATGAAGCAAGAGAAAGAGGCTGAAGTCAAGGAACGCGAAGTTAAGGTTCGGGAGCAAGAACTGGATGCTAACATCCGCAAACAGGCTGAAGCGGAGAAATACTCTCGTCAACAAGCAGCGGAAGCACAATTGATTGAGCGTCAACGTCAAGCCGAGGCGGAACTCTTTGAAACACAAAAAGAAGCCGAAGCCCGCAAGGCCCAAGCCGAGGCTGAGAAATTTGCGCAACTGCAAGAAGCTGAAGCCATTGAAGCAAAGGGACGTGCTGAAGCTGAAGCTATTCGTCTTAAGCTAGAAGCTGAAGCAGAAGGTTTGGATAAAAAAGCAGAAGCCATGAAGAAGATGCAGGAAGCTGCGATTACTGAGATGATTGTAGACAAACTGCCAGAAATTGCCCGTGCTGTAGCAGAGCCGCTTACTAAGGTGGACAAAATTACTATGTATGGTGAAGGCAATGCTTCTAAGATGGTTGGTGATATCATGCAGAGTATTGACCAAGTGTCGCAAGGTGCAGGCTTTGACATCCGTCAACTCCTAGCAGGAGCTCTTGGTGTTAATATGACTGTTAACAAGCTAAAACAAGATGAGCAACCTGTTATTGAAGCTGCAAATCTTGACACCGACAAAAAATAAAAGAAAAGGCAAATTGCTATGACCCGCACCCCAAAAGTTAGACAGAAAATCTAACTTTTGGGGTGTTTTTAATCTGAAATTAAGTTATACAAATAAACTAGGTGTATAACCTAAAAAGAATGGTGCTTCTCGGGTTCAGATTGACCTCAAATATAATATAGCTGTCTCAAATCTTTAGTGTTATTTGCTTGACTTAAAGCAATAAATAATTGAGAAGATTCTAGTAGATGGCCAACTCCATATAATAAGCTCCCAGACTGAGTTTGGGAGCTTATTGATTTATATCTTCTGTTTGGCCTTGATAGTGGTAGATACAGAGTCGTTTTGCTTGGTCTGGACGACTGACGGTAAAGTGGAAGTAATGGTCCTTCTTGTCCAAGCTTTTGGTCTTGGAGAGTTTGAAATAAGTGGCTTGGCGGCTGGCCATGTGGAGTAGGATGTCATCTTCCATGACCATCAGAGGCTGGGGAAGATTGGAAAATTGATAAAAATCCTCTTGAAATTGATAGTAATTCTGGGAAAAATAGTCAAATTGAAGTTCCTCATGTACATTTTGAGTGGTCATCTGCGCCTCCTGAAGCTTGTATCGAAAGAATCTGATGGATAGCAAGGCCTTTGTAATGGTCACCTTCCTGCAGGAGGACCTGCTTGCAGTCCAGCAGAAAGACGGTAGCAGTAATGTCGGTCAGCTTTCCCTGATTAAGAAAGGTGATTCTGATGGGAACTTGATGACTGTAGGCTTGGTTGAGTAACTGGAATTTTTCCTGTCTATCAAGTTGGGGCAATTGGCTCATATCTAGTTCTTTTTTGGCCAAAGCAGTGCTGTGCTCAGAGAGGAAAAAGCCAGCCCACTTAGCCATGCCCCGATCCTGAAAGTCACGAGCTGACTGATAGGGGAGGTAGGAGCGGTCGGTCATGATAAGCCCTCCAGCCCTCCAGCCGAATGGCCACCTGTCAGCTTGCTTCGAGCGATGGCACGGGAGGAGCCCAGCAAGGCATTTCCCTTAAGCAGAGAGGCGAAGCCGAAGCGATCTCTGATGCGGTCAATCGTCTGTTGGAGCTCCTCTTCTTTTTGAATTTGCAGGGGATCGTCAAAGAGAGAAATCAGACCATAACCTTGATCGACAAAATCACTGTAAAAAACGCCAATCTGGCGGATAGCCCCGCCCTGATATTTGGAACGAAAAAGCTGAACCACAATTTGAGCCAGTCGATCGCTGTTATTGGTAGGCTCAATTTTTTTCTGTGTATGAATGGAAGGCAGGCGATCCTGCTTGGAATAGCGGGCATAGATGGAGACACACTGGCACTTCTTACCAGAGCGTCTGAGCCGAATGGCGACCTGCTCAGCCATTTCTCGGAAAACGAGCTCAATCTCTGCCTGCTGTCTATAATCTCGGGGGAGAATTTGCGAATTCCCTAGGCCGTGTGACTTGACCTGATAAGGCTTGTGAACATTGCTTTCATCAATGCCGTGAGCGTGAAACCAAAGCTGCAGGCCCAGGACTCCCATTTCTTTTTTGAGAATATCGGGATTAAAGTGAGCCAAATCATAAATGGAGTGAATTCCCAGCTTCTTAAGACGGGTGGCTGTTCGGTAGCCGATGCCCCAAAAATCAGTCATTGTCGGAATAGTCCAAACCTTTCTGGGAACATCCTCATAGGACCAGTTGACCCGCATCTTTTTTGTGTGTTTGGCTTCAATGTCTAAGGCTAGCTTGGCGAGAAGTGGATTGGCGTTGCTCAGACCGATAGATGCATAAATCCCAGTCTTCTTCCAGATAGCCTGTTGAATGCGGGCAGCCAGCAGGTCCAGCTTGGTCCTGCGGTCCAGCGTCTGATCGGGAATGAAGTAGTTGATAGAGCTTGTCAAATCTAGGAAGCCCTCATCGATTGAGTAGGGGAAAATGTCATCGGGAGCTGCAAAATCCTGGAAAATCTTTTGGATTTCCATGTTTTTCTGGATGTAGTAGTTCATCCGAGGTGGGACCAGTAAGGTCTTTTGAGCAGCGTCTTCGATAAAGCGTATATAATCTGCTGTAATCGGTAGTCCCTGCTTGCGGGCAGCAGCATAGTTGAACTTACGGGTGTGGACATCAAAAGGAAGATTATAGCTTCGGCTGACATTCTGGCTGCCGAAATTCTTTTTAAAGAGAGGGGTGGCAGCTAGTATCAGTCCAGCGGAATTTTCAATTCGGCTCATGACACAGAGCGAGGTTTTTAAAGGGGCAAGGCCGAGGGAAATGCATTCGCAAGAGGCATAAAAACTTTTCATATCCACAAAAGCGATGTCTGAACGAGGCTCGCGTGAATAATCAAATAGGACCATAGTTTTATACCTCAATCGGCAGAAAATGTCCGACTACGATACCAACAATGCTAGGTTGGTCTTCGTAGGGAGCAAAGAGATCCTCGTAGTCAGGATTGATAGACTCTAAACGAAGTCCTTCAGCTTCTCGATAGACTTTTTTGATATAGGTCTTGCCATTCCACATAAGAGCATAGACAGCCCCATCGTAGTCGAATCCCGTCTGTTTCATAAGGGCAACAGAGCCATTGGGATACTTAGGCTCCATAGAATCCCCAGAGACCCAGGATGCAAAGTCGTGCTGGATATCTTGATCAAAGTAGACAGTTTCGTAGTCTGTTTCATTGTCATAGTAACTGTGCCCGCGCCCTGCAGCTAGCTCAACGGATAGAACCTTATAAGCTGTAAGAGAGCTAACCTTGCGCTGTCTCTCTAGGAGTTGACTAGCTAGCTGGTCTACTTCCTTTTTATGCGGTGGGGTTAGTAAAGGGTAGGTGTAGAGCGTACTAGTCTCATCCACAAAGTAGTTCTCTTGGACCTTGAGACAGGTGGCCAACCTCCTGAGATTTTTTGCGTGGGGTTCTGCTAGACCATTTTCCCAAGCAGAGTAAGTCTTTCGAGAGATGCCCAACTCTTGGTAAATGGAAGACTGGGTCAGATTAAGCTCCATCCGGCGTTTTTTTAATTTTTCATGCGAAAACATATCACACCTCCTATGTAACGTTTTAAAAGTTACATATAGTATAACAGATGAAATAGAGAAAAGCAAGTTCTTTATTGAATATTGTTATTTCCATCAAGAGTGTGGTAAACTGTAGGGAGGAATATGACTTGGAGGTAGAGAGATGTTTCCTATGACAGCAAAAACGATCATGACAGAAGAAGCTTATCGCCGTTTCGCTTGGACCAATTTTTGGTATAAAAAGAATGGAATCTTCTCACTGATTCTCCCTGAGATAGTGGTGCTGATATGCGGTGCAATCTGTTTTTTTATCGGGGAAACTTTGCGAGGCGTAGCTTTTCTTGTTACTGTGGCTGTCCTTCCTTTTCTTTACTATCTGTCCATGAATCGCCATATTAAAAAGTTTTATAGAGGCAACCCCCTCTGGCATGATATAGAGCAGGAGTTTAGCTTCTATGAGACAGACTTTCGTGTCGTTAATCGGAATAACAATGCCAGATTTGACTATCAAGATATTGTGGCGATTATAGACAAGCCAGAAACTTTTTATATTATGGTTGGCCGGTCAATAGGGCTGATCTTGGATAAGGCAGACTGTCAGCCTGAATTAATTGATTTTTTACTAAAACTAAAAGAAAACAGAAGTCTCTAATTTTGGGGGGACTTCTGTTTTTTGTCTGTCAAGTTTTCAAAAAATTGGCCTCCTGTGCGATGTGTGTTATAATGTTTTTTATGAGAGTTGTGGCAGGTAAATACGGGGGCAGACCCCTCAAGACTTTGGATGGCAAGACGACTAGGCCTACGACTGATAAGGTCAAGGGGGCAATTTTTAATATGATTGGTCCCTATTTTGACGGCGGTCGGGTGCTGGATCTTTATGCTGGGAGCGGGAGTTTGGCCATTGAAGCTATTTCGCGAGGTATGGAGACAGCTATCTTAGTCGAGAAGGATCGCAGAGCTCAGGCTATTATTTCAGAGAACATTCAGATGACCAAGGAGCCGGAACGTTTTGACTTGCTCAAGATGGAGTCTGGCCGAGCCTTGGAAATGTTGACGGGGGCTTTTGACTTGGTTCTCTTAGATCCACCTTATGCTAAGGAGCAGATTGTGTCAGACCTTGAGAAACTGGAGGAAGGCCAGCTCTTGAGTCAAGATGCCCTAGTAGTCTGTGAGACAGATAAGGATGTTGAATTGCCAGAAGAAATTGCAGGGCTGGGCATTTGGAAGCAGAAGATATATGGAATTTCAAAGGTGACAGTGTATGTCAGATAAGATTGGATTATTCACAGGGTCTTTTGACCCGATGACCAAGGGCCATGTGGACCTGATTGAGCGGGCCAGCAGGCTCTTTGATAAGCTCTATGTAGGGATTTTCTATAATCGGGAAAAGTCTGGCTTTTTCACAATTGAAGCCAGAGAGCGCGTGGTCAAAGAAGCTCTAGAACATTTGGATAATGTCGAGGTCATCATTTCGCAGAATGAGCTAGCAGTGACAGTGGCCAGAAGACTGGGAACCCAGGCCTTTGTGCGCGGTCTCCGTAACAGTCAAGACCTAGACTATGAAGCCAATATGAACTTTTTCAATCAGGAATTGGCGGGAGAAATAGAAACGATTTTCTTGCTCAGCAAGCCGGCCTATCAGCATATCAGTTCATCACGTATTCGTGAGCTGATTGCTTTTCAGCAGGATATTGCGGCCTATGTGCCCCAAAGTGTAATCAAAGAATTAGAAAGAATCAACCATGAAAAGAATTAAGAAATATCTATGGCCGACGGTCATTGGCGTCACTATTGCCTTTTTTATAGCAGCTCTTTACGTTCGTCTGCCTTATTATATAGAAGTTCCTGGTGGTGCCGAGGATGTTCGTCAGGTCTTGATAGTTGATAATAAGGCCGACAAGGAAGCAGGTTCTTATAACTTTGTGACGGTCGGAGTAGAGCAGGCAACTTTTGCTCATCTGGTCTATGCTTGGCTGACTCCTTTTACAGATATTTATTCCGCCAAGGATATGACGGGTGGCTCCACGGACGATGAGTTTAATCGGATCAACCAGTTTTACATGGAAACATCGCAAAATATGGCTAAATATCAGGGATTGACGACAGCTGGTAAAGAGATCAAAATGGACTATTTGGGGGTTTATGTCCTGCAGGTAGCTGATAACTCAACCTTCAAAGGAGTTCTCAATATTGCTGATACGGTAACCGGTGTCAATGACAAGACCTTTGAAAGCTCTGAGGAGCTGGTCAAGTATGTCAACTCGCAGAAGCTTGGAGATAAGGTCAAGGTGACTTTCCAAGAAGATGGTCAGGAGAAATCGGCAACCGGAAAGATTATCAAGCTGGAGAACGGTAAGAACGGGATTGGCATTAGTCTGATAGACCGGACGGAGGTCAGCAGCAGTATTCCGATTACATTTTCAACTGAGGGTATTGGCGGTCCCAGTGCTGGTCTCATGTTCAGCTTAGCCATTTATACCCAGTTGGCTGATCCGACCCTTCGTGATGGCCGCGATATTGCAGGGACCGGCAGCATCAGCCGTGAAGGTGAAGTTGGCGAAATCGGCGGAATCGATAAGAAGGTTGTTTCAGCAGCCCAAAGCGGAGCAGATATCTTCTTTGCACCGAACAATGAACTGACAGAGGAAGAGAAGAAGCTTTCTCCCAATGGGAAAAACAACTACCAAACGGCTCTGGAGACAGCCAAGAAGATTAAAACGGATATGAAAATTGTTCCAGTTAAAACTCTGCAGGATGCCATTGACTATCTGAAAAAGAACAAGTAAGATCTTAGCTTTTGCTAAGATTTTTCTTGTGAAACAGACAAAATCAGCTGGCCTTTTCTACTTTAAATCGTCAGACTTTTTTCAGAAAGATATTTTTGATGAAAAGTCCGCGAAATACTGGCTGATTTATGATAAAATAAGGTGTTGTAGATAAACTATCCAAGAGTGTTAAAGGAAGAGTATGCGTAAAGATATTTCACCTGAATTATATAATTATAATAAATTCCCAGGACCGGAGTTTAAACAGATTGACAGCAAGATTGTTGCAGAAAAATTCGAGTTTGAATTGATTGAGAACTATAAGGAAGGCTTTGACTTGACGGCCTTTCATCAGCGTTTTTCAGAAATTCTCACCAAGTTTGACTATATTGTCGGTGACTGGGGCAATGAGCAGCTGCGCCTGCGTGGTTTTTACAAGGACGAGCGGGCTAATGAAAGCGATGAGAAGATCAGTCGCTTAGAAGACTATTTGCTGGAGTACTGCAGCTATGGCTGTGCTTATTTTGTCTTGGAAAATCCAAATCCCCAGCGCGCTTCCTTTGATAAGAAATCGCATGGCAAGAAAGAGACAGAAGGTCGGTCAAAACGTTCTCGCAACAGCCGTTCAGGCGGCAACCGCAATCGCAGAAGCGAGCGAGACCGAGACAGCCGCTCTAAAAGGGACAATAAGCGCTCTCGCAACAATTCCCAGCAAGATAGGCAGAAAAAGCAAAAAGACAGCAATCGCCATTTTGTAATTCGTCAGAATAAAGGAGAAAAATGAAACCATCTATTTATAGCTTAACGCGCCAGGAAATGATTGAATGGGCGGAAGCTCAGGGAGAAAAGAAATTCCGTGCTGCCCAGATTTGGGAGTGGCTCTATCGCAAGCGGGTCCAGTCTTTTGAGGAGATGACCAATCTATCCAAGGACTTGATTGCCAAGCTAAATGATCAGTTTGTCGTCAATCCGCTTAAGCAGCGCATTGTTCAGGAGTCGGCTGACGGTACAGTCAAGTACCTCTTTGAGCTGCCGGATGGTATGCTGATTGAGACGGTGCTCATGCGCCAGCACTATGGACTTTCTGTCTGTGTGACCACCCAAGTAGGTTGTAATATCGGCTGTACCTTCTGTGCTTCTGGCTTGATTAAAAAGCAACGCGACCTCAATAACGGTGAGATTGTAGCTCAGATTATGCTGGTTCAGAAGTATTTTGATGAGCGTGGTCAGGATGAGCGGGTTAGTCACATCGTAGTTATGGGAATTGGCGAGCCTTTTGACAACTATGATAATGTGCTCAAGTTTGTCCGGACGGTCAATGATGACAAAGGTTTGGCTATCGGTGCCCGCCATATCACGGTTTCAACTTCAGGACTGGCTCATAAGATTCGTGACTTTGCCAATGAAGGTGTGCAGGTCAATCTAGCTGTATCCCTCCATGCCCCGAATAATGAACTGCGGACCAGCATTATGCGGATTAACCGGTCCTTCCCTATAGAAAAGCTTTTTGCAGCTATCGAATACTATATTGAGACGACCAACCGTCGTGTGACCTTTGAGTACATCATGCTTAATGAAGTCAATGACGGGGTAGAGCAGGCCAAGGAACTGGCTGAGCTGCTCAAGAACATTAAGAAACTGTCTTATGTCAATCTCATTCCTTACAACCCCGTTAGCGAGCACGACCAATACAGCCGCAGTCCCAAAGAGCGTGTGATGGCTTTCTATGATACTCTCAAGAAAAACGGAGTCAACTGTGTGGTTCGTCAGGAACATGGTACAGATATTGATGCAGCCTGCGGCCAGCTGCGTTCTAATACTATGAAGCGTGATCGCGAGAAAGCATTGGTAGAAAATGTTCAGCCTTAAGAATTATCTGACTTCAGACGGTGAGTTGACAGCCAAGGGACGGAGATTGCTGATAGGAGGAAGCTGGCTCTATTTCTTGATGCTTTGCATTCTGTGTTTTATTCCTCAGGTTCCAGAGCCGGGAATGGAAACGCCGGGAATCCAGTATTTTGGCCGAATAGTGGTTTTGTTAATCCCTTTTAATTCCTTTGTCAATATTGGCGAGATTACTTCTTGGATCCAGCTGGTCAAGGTCTTTATCCAAAATCTAGCCAATATTTTCTTGCTGTCGCCCTTAATTTTTCAATTGCTTTACCTCTTTCCGAAATTGCGGAAGACAAAGAAGGTTGTATGGCTGAGCTTTGGGATGAGTCTGTCTATTGAAGTGACTCAGATTCTGCTGGACCTTCTTATCAACGCCAATCGGGTTTTTGAGATTGATGATCTCTGGACCAATACTTTGGGTGGTTATCTGGCTTGGCGGGCATTTCAGCTTGGTCAAAAAATCTGGAAAAATCGTCAAGACGACGCTTTCAAAAGAGATTAGCCAGCGAAAGGTTCGGATTTAGGAGAAAAAATAAAATTTTTTCTTGACAAGAAAAAGGAAAAGGCCTATAATAAAATAAATCATCAGAAAAGTAATAATTTTTTCTACTTTCAGGGAGCCTGTGGTTGGTGGAAACAGGCAGTGGAAGGTTATGAAGTGGGCTGATGCAAAAAATGAATTTGAAGCAATAAAAATTCGGTGAGCACACCTTACAGTGCAGCTTGTTGTTAGACAAGACAGAGATATGGAGGCAGTCTATACTTTGCTCCATAATTGAGGTGGCACCGCGATTTTACGCCCTCACACAGAGTTTTTTCTGTGTGTGGGCTTTTGTTTTGCTTGAAAATAAAGAAATGAGGCAATCAAGATGACAGAAACTAAAGGATATTTTGGACAATTCGGCGGCTCCTTTGTACCGGAGCCTATCCAGGCCTTGCTGGATGAATTGGAAGCAACTTTTGAGAAGTATAAGGATGATCCAGAATTTTTAAATGAATACCGGCATTATTTGGCAGATTATTCAGGCCGGGAGACTCCGCTTTACTTTGCAGAAAGTCTGACCCAGCATCTGGGCGGGGCTAAGATTTATTTGAAGCGGGAAGATCTCAACCATCTGGGCTCACACAAGCTCAATAATGTTTTAGGTCAGATTCTTCTAGCTAAGCGCATGGGCAAGACCCGGGTCATTGCTGAAACTGGAGCTGGCCAGCATGGTGTGGCAACTGCGGCAGCCGCAGCTAAGTTTGGTATGAAGTGCGATGTTTACATGGGTGCAGAGGATGTAGAGCGCCAGCGCCTTAATGTCTTCCGCATGGAAATGATGGGAGCGACTGTTCACGCTGTGGAAACAGGAACCAAAACCCTCAAGGATGCAGTGGATGCAGCCTTTGGAGCTTGGATGAACGATTTGGAAGCCTTCTATGTCTTGGGCTCAGCTGTCGGTCCTCACCCCTATCCGACGATTGTTCATGAGTTCCAAAAGGTGATTAGTGAAGAATCTCGCCGTCAGATTTTGAACAAGGAAGGCCGCTTGCCAGACTATGTCATTGCCTGTGTAGGCGGTGGCTCCAATGCTATCGGCGCTTTTTCTCAGTATGTGGCGGATGAAGAAGTCAAGCTGGTTGGTGTTGAAGCGGCTGGACGGGGTCTTGATACAGACCAGCATGCAGCGACCATGACCAAGGGAAGTGTCGGAGTAGTGGACGGCATGAAGACCTACGCTGTCTTTGCTGAAGATGGTCAGGTGGCGCCGGTCTACTCCATTTCGGCAGGCTTGGACTATCCTGGAGTTGGTCCTGAACATGCTTTCTTTAAAGATTCCGGTCGAGTAGAATACGTGGCAGCGACAGATGATGAAGCTGTGGATGCCTTGCTTCTCTTGACACAAAAGGAAGGAATTTTGCCAGCGATTGAAAGCTCTCACGCCATTGCTGAAGCCATCAAGCGAGCTCCGCAATTATCATCTGACCAAATCATCATTATCAATGTATCTGGTCGTGGAGACAAGGATGTGGCAGCCATTGCCGACTATCTAGAAAAACGAAAATAAAATACCCAGCAGAAGAGTAGTAACATCCCTCCTTTCAGAGAGTCTGTGGTTGCTGAGAACAGGCAGGAGAAGTTATGAAATGGGCTGTTGGAGTCAACATTTTGTCCTTTAGTTGAACTTTTATTATTTTGTTAGTATGCTTTGCTGTAAACCAGTATGCTGACTTGAACTAAAAGGGATCTAAATGACTGCAAATAGGTAAATGAGATGTGGAGCCTGAAAACTCCATAACTGAGGTGGCACCGCGATGATACGCCCTCACAGGATGAACTGTGTGGGCGTTTTTCTGTAGTTCTGGAGCCAGTTATGACAGTGGACAGGTGCTATCTGTTCTTGTGGAATGCGGTCATAGCTAGTAGTTTGTTCCTCCTTAAACGCTTCTGATTAAATAGAAAGAAAAATTATGCAAAAGATTTTACCAGCTGATATTTTATCGCCGATTCTGGCTTATATGCGGATTCAGGGTGACCACAAGGTGATTTTGGAAAGTATTCCGAGAGATAGCGAGACAGCCCGCTTTTCTATCCTAGCCTATAATCCAGTCTTTGAAGTCCGCTATGAAAATGGCCAGTTAACAAAGAATGGGCAAGTAATCAAGGCAGATCCCTTGGACTATTTGCATGAGTTAGCCGTAAAAAAAGATCATCATTCAGACCTGCCTTTTGGTGGTGGAGCCATCGGTTTTGTTGGCTACGATATGATTTCCCTCTATGAGGAGATTGGCCAGATTCCAGCTGATGTGATTGGGACGCCGGATATGCACTTTTTCGTCTATGAGAGTTACATGGTTTTTGACCATAAAAAAGACAAGGTCTATATCCTTGAGGAGGCCCTCTACAGTGATAGAAGCGAAGCTGATTTAGCTGCCAGTCTGGAGAGGATTATGGTTGAGCTGGCGCAGCCAGCGGTAGATGAATTTTCACCGCTGGAACTATCCAGTTTGAACTTCCAGAGTCATATCGAGCAAGCAACTTTTGAAAAAATGGTGGAAGAAGCGCGTAGCTTGATTCGGCAGGGAGACATGTTCCAATGCGTTCTCAGTCAGCGTTTTTCAGCAGAGTATTCTGGTAGGCCACTGGATTACTATCGCAATCTGCGTGTGACCAATCCTTCCAACTATCTCTACTTTTATGATTTCGGGGATTATCAGATCATCGGAGCCAGCCCAGAAAGTCTGGTCTCTGTCAAGCAGGGGCAGGTTACGACCAATCCTATTGCTGGGACCAGACCGCGCGGGCAGGATGAAAGAGAAGATAAAGCCTTGGCGAAGGAGTTGCTGGCTGACGAGAAGGAAGTGGCTGAGCATCGTATGTTAGTTGATTTAGGGCGTAATGATATCGGTAAAATTGCCCAGAATAACAGCGTGGAAGTCACTAAGTACATGGAGGTAGAGTATTTCCGCTATGTCATGCACCTGACCAGTGTGGTCCGTGGTCAGCTTCTGCCTCAACTGACAGCTATGGATGCGCTCAAGTCAACCCTGCCGGCCGGCACCGTTTCGGGTGCGCCTAAGATTCGAGCCATGAAACGGATTTATGAGCTAGAGCAGGAAAAACGTGGCGTTTATGCGGGGGCTATTGGCTATCTGTCTGCGACAGGCGATATGGATTTTGCCATCACTATACGCACTATGGTTTTGAAAAATGGCAGAGCTTACGTTCAAGCTGGAGCGGGTATTGTTTATGACTCGATCCCTACTAATGAATACCAAGAAACCATCAACAAGGCCAAATCAATGACCAAGATAGGAGAGATGCAATGATTTTATTGATTGATAATTATGATTCTTTTACTTACAATCTAGCCCAGTATATCGGCAATTTTGCAGAAGTTAAGGTCTTGCGTAATGATGATGCAGGCCTTTATCAAGCGGCAGAAGAAGCTGATGCTTTGGTTCTATCTCCGGGTCCAGGCTGGCCAGCAGATGCAGGACGGATGGAAGAACTTATCCGTGATTTTACTAGTAAAAAGCCGATATTGGGGATTTGCTTGGGGCACCAAGCCATTGCAGAAGTATTTGGCGGAAAGCTAGGATTGGCTCCCAAAGTCATGCACGGCAAACAAAGTATTCTGCGTTTTGAGGGAAAATCTCCTATCTATGAGGGGCTAGAGGATGGACAGCCGGTTATGCGCTATCATTCGATTTTGATTGAGGAGATGCCGGAGGATTTTGAAGTGACGGCTCGGGCGGCTGATGATAACTCGATCATGGCTATCCAGCACAAGAGTCTGCCCATTTATGGTTTTCAGTATCATCCAGAAAGTATTGGCACGCCGGACGGCTTGTCGTCTATCAAGAATTTCATCGATTTAGTAAAATAAAGGAGGATGTATGAAAGAGATAATTGCAAAACTAGCTGATTTTAAGGATTTAAGCAGCGCTGAGATGACAGATGTTATTGAGCGTATTGTCACTGGACGGGTGACAGAGTCTCAAATTGTAGCTTTCTTGCTGGGGCTTAAGATGAAGGGGGAGACGATTGAGGAACGAACTGCTTTGGCTCAGGTAATGCGAGGCCATGCTAAGCAGATTCCAACCACTATTCGCACTGCAATGGACAATTGCGGTACCGGTGGAGACAAGTCTTTCAGCTTCAATATTTCGACTACGGCAGCTTTTATACTGGCAGGTGGCGGGATTAAGATGGCCAAGCACGGCAATCGCTCCATTTCTTCTAAGTCAGGCTCAGCTGATGTGTTAGAAGCTCTGGGTATCAATCTAGACTTGGACGCTGCTAGCTTGGGCAAGGTTTTTGAGCAGACAGGTATCGTCTTTCTCTTTGCAAAGAATATGCACCCAGCCATGAAATACATCATGCCAGCACGTCTTAGCTTAGGCATTCCCACAATCATGAATCTAACTGGCCCCCTTATCCATCCCATGAGTCTAGAAACTCAGCTTTTGGGGACCAGCCGGCCGGATATGTTAGAGAGCACAGCAGAGGTTTTAAAAAATATGGGCCGTAAGCGTGCAGTAGTCGTGTCGGGGCCGGATGGTCTTGACGAGGCCGGCCTTCATGGCCGTACCCAGTATGCTCTGCTGGAAGATGGGCAAATCAGCCTGCACAGCTTTCTGCCGTCAGATGTTGGCATGGAAGAGATAGCTCTTGAAGCGATTCGCGGAGGCAATGCCAAGGAAAATGCAGAAATTCTGCTATCTGTCCTGCAAAATCAAGCCAGCCCCTATCTAGAAACGACAGTGCTGAATGCGGGATTGGGCTTCTATGCTAATGGGAAATCAGACAGCATAGAAGAAGGAATAGCTTTGGCCCGCCAAGTAATTGCAAGCGGTGCAGCCTATGAAAAACTCAAGCAACTACAGGAGTATCAGAAATGAGTAAAGAATTTCTCCCAACCATTCTAAAGCAAAAAGAGCAGGAAGTGGCGGCTATGTCTTATGAAGAGCTGCAACCTCTGCGCTCGACCTATTCCCTCTATGAATATCTCAAAAGTCGTCCTCAAGAGCTGCAGCTGATTGCTGAGGTTAAAAAAGCCAGCCCCAGTCTGGGAGATATTAATCTCGGTGTGGATATTGTGGAGCAGGCTCGCACCTATGAACGATGCGGTGCAGCCATGATTTCGGTCCTGACAGATGAGATTTTCTTCAAAGGACATCTGGATTACCTGAGAGAGATTTCCAGTCAAGTGACCATTCCAACCCTCAATAAGGACTTTATCATTGATGAAAAGCAGATTGTTCGCGCCCGCAATGCAGGAGCGACAGTTATTCTTCTGATTGTAGCTGCTTTGTCTGAAAAGCGGCTGCAAGAACTCTATGATTTTGCGACAGGTTTAGGCTTGGAAGTTCTGGTCGAAACCCATAATCTGGCGGAGCTGGAAATTGCCCATAGAATAGGAGCACAGATAATCGGTGTCAATAACCGCAATCTAGTTACTTTTGAGACTGATATCAATACAAGTCTTCAGCTATCTGCCCATTTCAAAGATGACAGGGTTTACGTGTCTGAGTCCGCTATTTTCAGCAAGGAAGATGCTGAGCTAGTAGCTCCTTATTTCCATGCGGTTCTAGTCGGAACAGCCCTGATGCAGGCAGAGGATGTGGCAGAAAAAATCAAGGAGCTGAAAATTGACAAAGGTTAAGATTTGCGGCTTATCAACGGCCAGCGCTGTGGAAACGGCATGCCAGGCTGGTGCAGATTATATTGGATTTGTCTTTGCTGAGAGCCGTCGGAGGGTTAGTTTGGAGCAAGCTCAGGAGCTAGCTGCCTTGGTGCCGCCTACTGTCCGAAAGGTAGGAGTTTTCGTCTCTCCGAGTTTAGCAGAGCTGCAGGAAGCTATTTCGGTGGCAAATCTGGATTTGGTGCAGATTCATGGCGATTTTAATGAAGATCTTCTGTCTGAGATCGGCCGGCCGGTTATTCGAGCTTATCAGGTCAAGGGAGCGTTAAAAGGAGTCAGCCAACAAGCGGACTACCTGCTCTTTGATGCCCCTCTTGCCGGTAGTGGTCGGACCTTTGACTGGCAATCTTTTGACAAGAATCAAATCCACCAGCCCTTCTTTATCGCCGGTGGTTTGAATGCAGGAAATGTCCGAGAAGCGATTCAGCACTTCGCTCCTTACGCAGTTGATGTCTCAAGCGGGATCGAGACTGACGGCCAGAAGGACTTAGAGAAAATAAAAGAATTTATAGAAAGAGTGAAACATGGCATATAATCAACCCAATCAAGAAGGATTTTACGGTGAGTTTGGCGGGCGCTTTGTTCCAGAAACTCTGATGACAGCAGTTTTGGAGCTGGATAAAGCTTACCGTGAGAGTAAAAAAGACCCAGCCTTTCAGGCAGAGCTGGACGAGTTGCTGAAGCAGTATGTAGGGCGAGAAAATCCTCTCTATTTTGCTAAAAATCTGACAGCCTATGCTGGCGGTGCTAAGATTTATCTGAAGCGAGAAGACCTCAACCATACCGGGGCCCATAAAATCAATAACGCTCTAGGCCAGGTCCTATTAGCTAAGCGAATGGGCAAGAAGAAAATTATTGCAGAGACTGGTGCGGGTCAGCATGGAGTAGCTACAGCCACTGCTGCAGCCCTTTTCAACATGGACTGTACTATCTACATGGGCGAAGAAGATGTCAAGCGCCAAGCCCTCAATGTCTTTCGGATGGAACTTCTTGGAGCCAAGGTGGAGTCTGTGACCGATGGCTCTCGAGTCCTCAAGGATGCGGTCAATGCAGCTTTACGAGCTTGGGTGGCTCAGGTCGATGATACTCACTATATTATGGGATCGGCCTTGGGACCCCATCCCTTCCCAGAGATTGTCCGCGACTATCAGAGTGTGATTGGTCGTGAGGCTAAGCGCCAGTTTGCTGAGCAAAATGCAGGTGCCCTGCCAGATGCTTTAGTCGCCTGCGTTGGCGGTGGTTCCAATGCTATTGGGCTCTTTTATCCCTTTGTAGATGATAGTACAGTGGCTATGTATGGAACAGAAGCGGCTGGGCGAGGCATCGATACAGATGAACATGCTGCGACCTTAACCAAGGGCCGGCCGGGTGTTTTACACGGTGCCTTGATGGATGTCTTGCAGGATGAGCAAGGGCAGATTCTGGAAGCTTTCTCTATCTCTGCTGGGCTGGACTATCCGGGCATCGGTCCCGAACATTCTCATTTTAATGCTATTCAGCGCGCGACTTATGTCCCAGTCACAGATGAAGAAGCCTTGGAAGCCTTCCAGCTCCTATCTCGTATCGAAGGGATTATTCCTGCTCTAGAGTCTAGTCACGCTATTGCTTACGCAGTTAAGTTGGCTAAGGAGTTGGGACCAGATAAATCAATGATTGTCTGCCTATCCGGCCGTGGTGACAAGGATGTCGTTCAGGTAAAGGAACGCTTGGAAAAAGAAGCGGCTCAAAAAGGAGGTGCCCATGACTAAAACACTCACTCAGCATTTAGAAACCATCAAAAGAGAAGGCAAGGGAATTTTCCTTCCTTATATCATGGCTGGTGATCACGAGAAAGGTTTAGCAGGATTAGCAGAAACTATCGCATTTTTGGAAAACTTGGGTGTGTCAGCCATTGAAATCGGCCTGCCATTTTCAGACCCTGTTGCAGATGGGCCGGTTATTGAAGAAGCCGGTCTGAGAAGTCTGGGTCACCATACTTCGGCCAAGTCTTTAATCGCAAGCTTGCAGAAGTTGGACACTCAGCTGCCTCTCATCATCATGACCTACTTCAATCCTATCTTCCAGTACGGTCTCAAAGATTTTATCAAGGATTTGGCTAGGACGCCGGTTAAGGGATTGATTATTCCGGATCTGCCCTACGAGCATAGGGACTTTATCCTGCCTCTGCTGGAAGATTCAGATATCGCTCTAGTTCCTTTAGTGAGCCTTACGACTGGACTAGAACGTCAGCAGGAGCTAATTAAGGAGGCAGAAGGTTTTATCTACGCTGTAGCCATCAACGGTGTAACGGGTAAGAGCGGAAGCTACCGCAATGATTTGGACCAGCATTTGAGCAAGCTCCATGATATTGCTGAGATTCCAGTGCTGACAGGTTTTGGCGTTTCAACTTTAGAGGATGTTGATCGCTTCAATCAAGTCTCAGACGGAGTCATTGTCGGATCTAAGATTGTCAAAGCTCTTCATGAAAAGGACGCCAGTATAGCAGCCTTTATCCAAGAAGCAGCAGCTTATAAGAAATAATCACCACCACACCAAACAAAAGACAAGGTACAAATGCTAGCCTGTCTTTTTTCTTTTTAAAGCAGAAACAGGCGAGGCCAGAGAAACTAGCGATTTGGATCAGGATGAGAGTCTCCGTCAGGCTGAAAATGGCTGAGCAAGACGCCAGAAAGAGAAAGTCACCAGCTCCAATACGAAGATTATAAAAGAAGGCTAGAAGTCCTAAGGCTAAAAAGAAGAGCATGAGAAGGTTGACGCCTGCTGTCATCAGCAGCAAAAGCTGAAAAATCAGCCAGACCATCAGGGGATATTGCTGCTCTCTTTGATCGTAGATGGCCAGGGTCAAGCCCATGGTGAATAGTAGGAGTTGACTGATGGAAATCGTGCCAAGCGAAGTTGCTAGAGAAAGACCGCCCAAGAGACATTCAAAAAATAAATAGCGTAAGGGAATCTTGTCTCCACAGAAGCGGCAACGAAGACGGTTCATGACTTGAGAAAAAATAGGAATCAAATCACGCGGTGCCAATCTTTTCCCGCAGGCATTGCAATGGCTAGCGGGAGTGATGATAGACCGCTCTGGGAAGCGGTCTATCATCAAGCCTAGGAATGAGGCAAAGACAGTGCCAATAAGAAAAAAGTATAGATGAATCATACTTATTTATTCGTAATTTTAAACAGAAAAATTCTGAAATTTTGCAACTTTTCTAATAAAGTCTTTTTTTGAATCTTTTGTCTTGACTTTCTTATTTAGAAGCATTATAATTAAACCATAATCTAAAAAGATTAGAATCATTATAAATAAAAACGAGGTAAATACAATGACACAAGTAAAAAATGGTGCAGCAACTGACGTAGCTACTTTCAGCAATCAAAAGGCTTTGCCAAAGACTAAGGCTATTCTTAATCAAGTAGTGGCAGACCTTTATACAGCTCATATCGCTCTTCACCAAGTTCACTGGTATATGCGTGGCGCAGGATTCATGGTTTGGCATCCAAAAATGGATGAATACATGGAAACTTTGGATACAACTTTGGATGAAGTCAGCGAGCGCTTGATTACACTGGGAGGCAAGCCTTATTCTACGTTGACAGAGTTTATCCAACACAGCAAGATTGAAGAAAAAGCTGGTGAATTCAGCAAGAATGTAGAAGAAAGTCTGGCGCGTGTGATTGAGATTTTCCGTTATCTGACAGGACTTTACCAAGAAGCTTTGGATGTAACAGATCAAGAAGGGGACGATGTAACCAATGATATCTTTGTTGGTGCCAAGGCTGACCTTGAAAAGACTATTTGGATGCTGACAGCTGAAATTGGTCAAGCACCAGGTTTATAAAAAATGATCCATGCCAAGCAGAAAGGAAATAGGCTTTCCTTTCTGCTTTTTTCATCTTGAAAAGCGCTGGAAAATCTGATAAAATATAGCTCATGAAAACCCTGTATGATGTTCAGCAATTTCTTAAAAGTTTCGGGATCATTATCTATATGGGCAAGCGCCTTTACGATATTGAAATGATGAAAATCGAGCTGAAGAGAATTTACGACGCCGGTCTAATGGATAAGCTAGCTTATTTTGAGGCAGAGGCAGTCTTGCGCCGAGAACATCGCTTAGAGTTAGAATATTTAGAAAAGAAAAAGGAGACTTGAGATGACAATTTGGATTTTGTGGGCGGTACTTTTAGGAATAATTGGCTGGATGGGCTTTAATTATCTGCGCCTTCGTCAGGCAGCAAAAATCGTGGATAATGGGGAATTTGAAGACCTGATTCGCCAAGGGCAGTTGGTTGATCTGCGGGATCCATCTGATTTTCACCGGAAGCATATCTTAGGTGCTCGCAATATTCCATCTCAGCAGCTCAAGGATAGTGTCGGTGCACTTCGCAAGGACAAGGCTGTTCTCCTCTATGAAAATAGTCGTGGTCAGCGCGTGACCAATGCGGCTCTGTATCTGAAAAAACAAGGATTTAAAGAAATCTATATTCTTTCTTATGGGTTGGATTCTTGGAATGGCAAGGTGAAGGCTAGTTAACATAAATCAAAAATTTGTCGCATTATATATACAAAGCCAGTTTCTTATGTTATAATAAATTAATATTAATTTTAAGGAGTTTTTAGAACATGCAAGAAAAGAAAAAATCCTCTCTTGTTTTAGGTATCCTATCCATTATTTTTAGTCTTTTGTTTGCTTTGATTGGACTTATTCTAGGAATCGTTGGTTTGGTTTTGGCAAGTTCACATCAAAAAGAGACCCAAATGGATTATAAAACAGAAAAGATTTTGAATATCATTGGTATTGTTATCTCTGTAATTAACATGATTGCAGGGGTTATGTTAACTCTGAGCTAATTTGACTTTTAAAAAAGATGCTATTTGTATTACAATGTAAGATAAGATCGAGACATTATTGTCTGGATCTTTTTTTACCGACTTTTCTCTAAATGTTTTTTAATAATCCCTAATTCTTCTTGGTTCAAAGCACGGTAATCGCCTTTTGCTAGATCTGGGTCTAATGTAAAATCTCCGAATTGAATCCGCTTGAGATAAGTAACCTTGACACCAACTGCCAGAAACATCTTTTTGATTTGGTGGAATTTCCCCTCGGAAATCTTGACGGTAGCACGGCTCAGACTGGAGCTGGTAGAGAGGATAGAAAGCTGGGCAGGCTGACAGACGGTGCCGTCTAAAAAGCGAATGCCTTCGTGAAAGGCAATTTTGTCCTGAGGGGTCAGAGGTCCATTGACTTCTACATAGTAAGTTTTTTCAACGTGGTATTGAGGGTGCAGCAGCTGAAATCCTAGAGGACCATTGTCGGTAATCAGAAGAAGCCCCTCGGTATCTCTATCCAGCCGTCCGATAGAGTAAAGGTTTTCTTTCTCTATCTCCTTGTCCAGCAAATCCAGAACAGTCAATTTTTCAGCGTCGTGATTGGCAGTGACCGCACCTGCAGGTTTATTCAGCATGTAGTAACGGTGGGCAGGGCCGCTGACATGCTTTCCTTGAAAAGTAATCTGCTGCAGGCCGGTATCAACGTTTTGGCTGAGTTTGTAGGCGGGCTTACCATCCACTAAAATCTGTTTTTGTAAATGGCTTTGTTTCATCTTTTTTCGGCTGATATGATTGGCAGCCAGCAGTTGGTCGAGGCGCATCTGTTTTCCTTATTTTTTTCTAAATCATATCATAAATTTTCAGGATGGGAAATGCAAATCCTCATGGAGCTCCCATATTTTTTAATGAAAACATTTACACTTATCAAAGCCGTGTTTTTTGCCTGCGTCTGTGGTATAATTGTTCAGTTAGAAATAAAATTTAAAAATTCAGAGGAAATCATGACAAAATTAAGAGAAGATATCCGTAACATTGCGATTATCGCCCACGTTGACCATGGGAAAACAACCCTCGTTGACGAATTATTGAAACAGTCTGAAACTCTTGATGCTCGTACAGAGTTGGCAGAGCGTGCTATGGACTCAAACGATATCGAAAAAGAGCGCGGTATTACGATCCTTGCTAAAAATACAGCCGTTGCTTACAACGGGACTCGTATCAACATCATGGATACACCAGGACACGCGGACTTTGGTGGAGAAGTTGAGCGTATCATGAAAATGGTTGACGGTGTTGTTTTGGTGGTAGATGCCTACGAAGGAACCATGCCACAAACTCGTTTCGTATTGAAAAAAGCCCTGGAACAAGACCTTGTCCCAATTGTTGTTGTAAATAAAATCGACAAACCATCAGCTCGTCCAGCAGAAGTAGTGGACGAAGTATTGGAACTCTTCATCGAGCTTGGTGCAGACGATGACCAGCTTGATTTCCCAGTTGTTTATGCTTCAGCTATCAACGGAACTTCTTCACTTTCTGACGATCCTGCTGATCAAGAAAAAACAATGGCACCAATTTTTGATACCATTATCGACCATATCCCTGCTCCAGTGGACAACTCAGATCAGCCTTTGCAGTTCCAAGTCTCACTCTTGGACTACAATGACTTTGTAGGTCGTATTGGTATCGGACGTGTCTTCCGTGGTACTGTTAAGGTTGGGGACCAAGTTACCCTGTCTAAACTAGACGGTACAACGAAGAACTTCCGTGTCACAAAACTCTTTGGTTTCTTTGGCTTGGAGCGTCGTGAAATCAATGAAGCCAAAGCGGGTGACTTGATTGCCGTATCAGGTATGGAAGATATCTTTGTTGGTGAGACGATTACACCGACAGATGCCATTGAACCTCTTCCAATTCTTCACATCGATGAGCCAACGCTTCAAATGACCTTCTTGGTCAACAACTCACCATTTGCTGGTCGCGAAGGGAAATGGGTAACTTCTCGTAAGGTTGAAGAACGCTTGCAGGCCGAACTGCAAACAGACGTATCCCTTCGTGTTGACCCAACAGATTCACCAGACAAGTGGACAGTTTCAGGTCGTGGCGAATTGCACTTGTCAATCCTTATCGAAACAATGCGTCGTGAAGGATATGAGCTGCAAGTATCTCGTCCAGAAGTTATCGTAAAAGAAATCGATGGTGTCAAATGTGAGCCATTTGAGCGCGTCCAAATCGATACTCCAGAAGAATACCAAGGATCTGTTATCCAAAGCCTTTCTGAACGTAAGGGTGAAATGTTGGATATGATTTCAACTGGTAATGGTCAAACTCGTTTGGTCTTCCTCGTTCCAGCGCGTGGTTTGATCGGATACTCAACTGAGTTCTTGTCAATGACTCGTGGTTACGGTATCATGAACCATACCTTTGACCAATACTTGCCATTGATTCCAGGGGAAATTGGGGGACGTCACCGTGGTGCCCTTGTTTCCATCGATGCTGGTAAGGCTACAACTTACTCAATCATGTCTATCGAAGAACGTGGTACAATCTTTGTCAACCCAGGTACTGAGGTTTACGAAGGAATGATTATTGGTGAAAACTCTCGTGAAAACGACTTGACAGTTAATATCACCAAGGCCAAACAAATGACCAACGTCCGTTCAGCTACTAAGGACCAAACAGCTGTTATCAAGACACCTCGTATCTTGACACTTGAAGAGTCTCTGGAGTTCTTGAACGACGATGAGTACATGGAAGTAACACCAGAATCTATTCGTCTGCGCAAGCAAATTTTGAACAAACAAGAACGCGAAAAAGCCAATAAAAAGAAAAAATCAGCTGCAGCTGAATAAGCAAAATGGAAAGGAGCAGCAAGATGGTTTATCTTATCATTGGGATTTTAATCCTCTTTTTCTACATTTTTGCTGTTCCATCCAGTATTAAAGGGACTGTTAATGCAGTGACCATGGTGCTACTGATTGTAGCCTTAATTATCTTATTTGGCTTAGGCATTTTTAAAATTTTCCAGTTACCGGCTGAATATTTTGTAGGTTTCGGCCTATCCGTAGTGACTGTCTTGGCTTTGCGGGATATCAATCGTCTCAAGCCGCCTACGAAATCAAAAAAGAATTTTGATGAAGAATAATAAATGAGCAAGAATTTAGAAAGTTGGACAGACTTTTTGAGTTCTTGCTCTTTTTCTTTACAAAAACAATAGGTTTATGTTACAAAATATTTCAAATAGATGAAAACATATCATTTTTTTCAAAACTTGCTTACAGTCGAAAATAAAAGACTCCTATGACTTTTTTATTTTCACAAAAAAAGGTAAAATAGAGTGAAGTATGAATGGAAGAGGTTGCTTATGAAAAAAATAGCAAATTTTGCCAATAAGAAGGTCTTGGTTCTGGGATTGGCCAAGTCGGGTGAGTCAGCTGCTCGCCTTTTAGATAAATTAGGAGCTATCGTGACAGTTAACGACGGCAAACCTTTTGAGGAAAATCCTGCTGCTCAATCTTTGCTAGAAGAAGGTATTAAAGTGGTGACAGGAGGTCATCCCTTGGAGTTGCTGGACGAAGATTTTGAACTAATGGTGAAAAATCCAGGTATTCCTTATGACAATGCCATGGTCGTTCGGGCTCTGGAGAAGAAGATTCCAGTCATTACTGAAGTCGAGTTGGCTTATCTAATTTCTGAAGCACCGATTATTGGTATTACGGGTTCAAATGGCAAGACGACGACCACAACCATGATTGCGCAAGTCTTGACGGCTGGCGGTCAGAATGGTCTATTGTCCGGTAATATCGGCTTTCCTGCTAGTCAGGTAGCCCAAACAGCCAGCAGCAAAGATACTCTGGTCATGGAACTGTCTTCCTTCCAGTTGATGGGGATTGAAGATTTTCATCCGCAAATCGCTGCTATTACTAACCTCATGCCGACTCATTTGGATTATCACGGCTCTGTTGAGGAATATGCAGCTGCCAAGTGGAATATCCAGAAAAACATGACAGCTGATGATTATCTGGTTTTGAATTTCAATCAAGATTGGGCCAAGGAAATGGCTAGCCAGACTCAGGCTGCTGTTGTGCCTTTTTCAACGACTGAAAAGGTGGATGGTGCCTATCTAGATGGTGACGTCTTGACCTTCCGTGGAGAAGCGATTATGCAGGCGGCTGAAATCGGCGTTCCTGGCAGCCACAATATTGAAAATGCTCTGGCTACGATTGCTGTGGCCAAACTGCGTGGCATTGACAATCAGACGATCAAAGAAGTCTTGTCTGCTTTTGGTGGTGTTAAGCACCGTCTCCAGTATGTGGGACGTGTAAATGAGGTTGTCTTTTACAATGATAGTAAGTCTACCAATATCTTGGCAACCCAGAAAGCCCTATCTGGTTTTGACAATAGCAAGGTGATTCTGATTGCAGGCGGCTTGGACCGTGGCAATGAATTTGACGAGTTGGTGCCTGACCTCAAAGGGCTCAAGAAAATGGTTATCTTAGGACAATCAGCTGCGCGTGTAAAGAGGGCGGCTGATCAGGCTGGTGTTTCTTATCTGGATGCGACTGATGTCCGGGATGCAGCTCATAAGGCCTTTGCTCAAGCGGAGCCAGGAGACATTATCTTGCTCAGTCCTGCCAATGCCAGCTGGGATATGTATAGTAATTTTGAAGTCCGTGGCGATGAATTTCTCGCTGCATTTGAAGAATTAAAAGGTTAAGATGAAGAAGATTGTATTTACAGGTGGAGGAACAGTTGGGCATGTAACCCTCAACCTTCTCCTTATTCCGAAATTTATCAAAGAAGGCTGGCAGGTCCACTATATTGGTGATAAGCATGGGATTGAGTATCAGGAAATCCAAAAGTCTGGACTAGACGTGACCTTCCATTCGGTAGCTACGGGCAAGCTTCGCCGCTACTTTTCATGGCAGAATCTGCTGGATGGCTTTAAGGTCGTCTGGGGTATTTTCCAGTCGCTGGGTATTATGCTCAAGGTACGGCCGCAGGCTCTCTTTTCTAAGGGAGGCTTTGTATCCGTTCCGCCCGTGATTGCAGCCCGACTGTCAGGAGTGCCTGTATATGTTCATGAGTCGGATCTATCCATTGGCTTGGCCAATAAAATCGCCTATAAGTGTGCGACCAAGATGTATGCGACCTTTGAGCAAAGTTCCAGTCTGACCAAGATTGAGCATGTCGGAGCTGTGACCAAGGTCGGTAACCAAGAGTCAGTCCCACCGCAGGAACTAGAAGAAATCCGTCAGTATTTTGATAAAGAGCTGCCTACTCTGCTTTTTGTCGGTGGTTCTGCTGGTGCTAAGGTCTTTAATGACTTTGTCAGCCAGAATCAAGCTGCGCTGACCGAGCGTTATAACGTTATCAATCTGACAGGCGATGCAAGTTTGGATGTTCTGTCTGAACGTCTCTTTCGCAGAGCCTATGTGACTGACCTCTACCAGCCTTTGATTGACTTGGCAGATGTAGTGGTGACACGCGGCGGTTCCAATACAATTTTCGAGCTCTTGGCTATGGCTAAGCTGCACATTATCGTTCCTCTGGGACGTGAAGCCAGTCGCGGCGATCAGATTGAAAATGCGGATTATTTTGTGAAAAAGGGATATGCCAAGCAATTGGCAGAGGAACAGCTGGATATGAGCAATTTACAGGTAGCTCTTGATGACCTTTTGGCTAATCAGGCTTCTTATCATCAAGCTATGAAGAATTCCCAGGAAATCAAGTCTGTAGATGAATTTTATGCTTTATTGAAGGCGGATATTGATAAAGGAAAGAAATGAGCAAGAAAAACAACGATGAGCCAAAGGAAGAGGTAAGTGAGCACCTCTCTGAATGGCAGAAACGAAACAAAGAATATCTTGAAAAGAAGGCTCAAGAAGAGGCCAGCAAACAAAAGAAGCTGGAAGAAGAGGAAGCAAATGAAGCTGAAGCTGAGGACTCAATCGAAGGCGAAGAAATAGCTGAAGAGACGGAAGAAGATGACTCATCTTATGAAGAGGAAGAAACAGAATATTTGGAAGATGAATCATCCGAATCTGAGCTAGAGACCGAATTGAGCGAGAAAGAGCGCAAAAAACTGGAGAAACTTCAGAAAAAGGCAGAAAAAGAAGCTGCTAAGGTTCATATCTCGAGGGTTCATATTTATCGAGCGCTGCCAATTTTGCTGGGCAGTGGCTTGATTTTTCTCCTGTCAGTTTATTTTTTGACGCCACTGGCAACCATGAAGACAATCGAATTTTCTGGGAATCAAATGGTCAGTCAGGAAGATCTGCTCAAAAGCAGTAAGATTGATGAGAAGGACTATACTTTAACAACCTTTATCAATGGCGGTAATCATATCCGCAATATGAAAGCTTCTAGCCCTTGGATTAACAACCTGGAGATGGCTTATCAGTTTCCGATTACTTTTCAGGTAAAGGTCAAGGAGTACGGAGTTCTGGCCTATCTGCATGAGGGTGGCCAGTACTATCCTATTCTGACAAATGGGGAGATTATTTCGGACCCGACTGCTGCAGATTCTTTGCCAGAAACCCATATTTCGATAGAGTTTTCAGATAAAAAATTGATTAAAGAATTTGCTCTTCAAATTGAAAAGGTACCGGCTTCGGTCAAGAAAAATATTAAGACAGTTCAGCTGACCCCGAGCAAGGTGACACCGGACTTGGTTACGCTGACAATGCATGATGGCAATAAAATTTTGGTACCAATTTCGCATATTGCTAAGAAACTGCCATATTACAAGGGAATCCAATCGCAGCTGGAAGAGGGTGTACCTAGTGTCGTAGATATGGAAGCAGGGATTTTTAGTTATGTTGAAGGAGCTCAAAACGAGTCGTCTTCTTCTGATGAAGAAAAGCAGAAAGCAGAAGAGGAATCGACGGGACAGCCAACAGAACAAGCGGCTGAGCAGGTGACAGAAAGTCAGGAAGAAGAACCTGCAGAGCCGCAAAATTCGACAGAAAACCCGGGAACTGCTGAAAATCGCTAAATTATATGTAAAAAAACTGCACATTTTCAGTTTCTTTATGTTATAATAAAGCTTGGGTAACTCTAATTTTTAGCGTTATTAGTATAGACCGGAAACATGGAAGATAGAGAGGACTGGTGTAATGGCTAGAGACGGCTTTTTTACTGGATTAGATATAGGAACTAGCTCAATTAAAGTGTTGGTGGCAGAGCACATCAACGATGAAATGAATGTTATTGGGGTCAGCAACGCAAAAAGTGCTGGCGTTAAAGATGGAATTATTGTTGATATTGAGGCTGCTGCTGCTGCCATTAAGACAGCTATTTCTCAAGCAGAAGAAAAGGCAGGCATTTCAATTGGTTTAGTTAATGTCGGACTTCCGGCTAATCTCTTACAGATTGAGCCAACTCAGGGCATGATTCCTGTGACTAGTGATTCTAAGGAAATCACAGATACAGATGTAGAGAATGTTGTTAGATCTGCTCTGACTAAGAGTATGACTCCTGACCGCGAAGTGATTACTTTCATCCCAGAAGAGTTTGTAGTGGATGGTTTCCAAGGGATTCGTGACCCACGCGGCATGATGGGGATTCGCTTAGAAATGCGTGGTCTTCTCTATACTGGACCACGGACTATTCTCCACAACCTCCGCAAGACAGTGGAGCGCGCGGGAGTTCAGCTTGAGAACGTAATTATCTCCCCATTGGCTATGACTAAGTCAATCTTGAACGAAGGGGAACGTGAGTTTGGTGCAACTGTTATTGATATGGGTGGCGGTCAAACTACAGTGGCTTCTGTTAAAGGTCAAGAGCTTCAATATACGAATATATACCAAGAAGGCGGTGACTACGTAACCAAGGACATCTCCAAGGTTTTGAAGACTTCACAAAAGTTGGCTGAAAGTCTTAAGTTTAACTATGGATCTGCTTATGTTCCAGAAGCTGGGACAGAGTCTTTCCAAGTAGAAGTGATTGGCGAGATTGAGCCGGTTGAAGTAACTGAAAAGTATCTGGCTGAAATTATTTCTGCTCGTATCCAACACATTTTTGAGCAAATCAAACGCGATTTGGATAGAAGGCATCTTCTCGAGTTGCCAGGCGGCATTGTGATTATTGGTGGAGCAGCTATTCTTCCAGGAGTGGTTGAGCTGGCTCAAGAAGTGTTTGGTGTGAATGTCAAGCTTTATGTGCCAAATCAAATCGGCATTCGCAATCCAGCCTTTGCACATGTTATCAGCCTGTCAGAGTATGCTGGAAACTTAACAGATGTGGATATGCTGGCTCAGGTTGCTGTTCATGGTGATGAGCAACTGCGCCATCGACCTGTATCCTTTGAGCGTCCTGCTCAGTCAGTACCACGTTTTGAACCTCAACCAGCTGATGAGATTCCTGAGGAGCCGGTCCAAGAAGTTCCAGTTGCCAGTGCTGATGTGCCAAACCAAGAACCAAAAACTGGTATTACAGATCGGATGCGCAACCTAATTGGCAAAATGTTTGATTAAGGAGAATACAGAGAATATGACATTTTCATTTGACGCTGCTGCTGCACAAGGCGCAGTAATTAAAGTTATTGGTGTCGGTGGAGGTGGCGGTAACGCCATCAACCGAATGATTGATGAAGGTGTTGCTGGTGTTGAATTCATCGCAGCAAATACAGATGTTCAAGCTCTTAGCAGTGCCAAAGCTGAAACAGTTATTCAGCTTGGTCCTAAGCTGACTCGCGGACTTGGTGCCGGAGGTCAGCCTGAAGTAGGTCGTAAGGCTGCTGAAGAAAGCGAAGAAGTCCTGACCGAAGCTCTGCAAGGAGCAGATATGGTCTTCATCACTGCTGGTATGGGTGGTGGATCTGGGACAGGTGCTGCTCCAGTGATTGCTCGTATTGCAAAAAATGTTGGTGCTCTGACTGTTGCTGTAGTTACACGTCCTTTCGGTTTCGAAGGAAGCAAGCGTGGAACCTTTGCAGTAGAAGGAATCAATGAACTTCGCGAGCATGTAGACACACTCTTGATTATCTCAAATAACAACTTGCTTGAAATTGTAGATAAGAAGACTCCGCTTCTTGAAGCACTCAGTGAAGCAGATAATGTTCTTCGCCAAGGTGTCCAAGGGATTACTGACTTGATTACCAGCCCAGGACTAATTAACCTTGACTTTGCCGACGTGAAAACAGTTATGGCAGACAAGGGTAATGCTTTGATGGGAATTGGTGTTGGTAGCGGTGAAGAACGTGTCATCGAAGCTGCTCGCAAAGCTATCTACTCACCTCTTTTGGAAACAACCATTGATGGCGCAGAGGACGTAATTGTCAACGTTACTGGTGGCCTAGATATGACTCTGATTGAAGCTGAAGAGGCTTCAGAAATTGTCAACCAAGCAGCAGGTCATGGTGTGAACATCTGGCTCGGTACTGCGATTGATGAGTCCATGAAGGATGAAATCCGCGTGACGGTTGTAGCTACTGGTGTCCGTCAGGACAAGGTTGAAAAGGTCAGCGGCATTCGTCAGACACCACAACCTACTAGTCCAAGCCGTCCGCAGCAAGTTGAGCCAAATCGCGAAGTTCGCTCAGGACAGTTTGAACGAAACTTTGATATGACCGAAACGGTTGATATTCCTGCTCCAAGCCGTCAAAGAACGGATGCGCCTAAAGGTTCAGCCTTTGGTGATTGGGATCTTCGCCGCGAAGCGATTGTTCGTCAGGCTGAACCAAGTTCGTCAGCCCGCGTGGAACGCTATGCAGAAACTAATGAAGATGATGATGAATTGGAAACACCTCCATTCTTCAGAAATCGTTAATCTAAATCATGAATTTGCAGAATAATAAAGAGTTGGTCTTTCAATCCGTCGCTCAAGCGGCGGAGCAAGCCCAGCGTTTGAAAGATTCAGTAAATATCATTGCAGTTACCAAATATGTTGACTGCGAAACAACTCAGGAGCTTGTTCGTACAGGTATTCAGCATATCGGAGAAAATCGGGTAGATAAATTTCTAGATAAATACCATGCTCTGAAAGATGAGAATCTGACATGGCACCTGATCGGCAGTTTGCAGAGGAGAAAAGTCAAGGATGTGATTAACTATGTTGATTACTTTCACGCTTTAGATTCTGTAAAATTGGCCAAGGAGATTGACAAACGGGCTGAACATGTGATTAAATGTTTCCTGCAGGTGAATATTTCTAAAGAAGAGAGCAAGCATGGCTTTTTGATTGAAGAACTTGAAGTTGTCCTGCCTGAACTTGAAAAATTAGAAAATGTTCAAATTGTGGGATTGATGACAATGGCTCCGTTTGAAGCTAGTGATGAGGAGCTGAACCAAATTTTTGAAAAGGCTCATCAACTACAAAAAGAATTAAAAAAGAAACAGTTAAATAATATGCCCTTTTCTGAATTAAGCATGGGAATGAGCCGTGATTATCCAGAAGCAATTGCCCATGGCTCGACTTATGTCAGAATTGGTACAGCATTTTTTAAATAGGAAAGAAATATGTCATTAAAAGATAGATTTGATAAATTTATAGATTATTTTACAGAAGATGGAGATGAGACTGAGCTTCAGGAGCAGACAGTCAGCAGACCTGCAGCGCCTGTTAAGCAGAAGCCTGAATTGGTTCAGCCTAAGCCAGTCAGAGAGAGCAAGCCAGCTCCTCGTCCGGCTGCTGCGGCCAAGCCACAGCCTAAACCTCAGCCCCAACAGAAATCTTCGACTGAGAATATTACCAGACTGCATGCACGTCAGCAGGAATTGGCTCAGCACCGTGCAAATGCGGATGAGAAAATTACGATTGATGTTCGTTATCCGAGGCGATATGAGGAAGCGACTGAAATTGTTGATCTGCTTTTGGCCAATGAAAGCATCCTGATTGACTTCCAGTATATGACTGAGGTACAGGCTCGACGTTGTTTAGACTACCTAGACGGTGCCCGTTATGTCTTGGCTGGAAGTTTGAAAAAAGTTGCAAGCACTATGTATTTGCTGACTCCGATTAATGTAGTGGTAAATGTGGAAGACATCCGCCTGCCAAACGATGTTGAAATCAGCGAATTCGACTTTGATATGAAGCGCAGTAGATAAGAGATATGTTATATTTTGTAATTCGTGCCATCTCTAATCTTTTCGATCTTTATAGCATTGCCTTGATTGTCTATGCACTTCTGTCTTGGTTTCCAGGAGCCTATCAAACCAAATTCGGAG
This sequence comes from Streptococcus sp. SN3, assembly GCF_030439905.1. NCBI lineage: Bacteria > Bacillati > Bacillota > Bacilli > Lactobacillales > Streptococcaceae > Streptococcus > Streptococcus sp. SN3. The sequence goes on along the minus strand of NZ_JAQFJF010000002.1, from coordinate 128,560 downwards.
AGTTTCTAACACGAATTGTAGAACCGTATTTAAAACTTTTCCGCCGTCTTCCCTTGCAGTTTGCAGGGCTGGACTTTACCGTTTGGGTTGCAATTCTGGCTTTAAACCTTTTAAATCGTGTGGTCTTTTATTTAATAAGCGTCTTACTAATGTTATTATGATGAAAGATTTATATCAACATTTTTCGCATGAGGATCGAGAGTTTATTGATAGGAGTCTGAAGCTGCTTCAGCGGGTTCAAGATACCTATGCGTTTGAAACAACGTCTTTTCTGAATCCCCATCAGGTCTCAATCCTGAAGAATATTGGCAAGCAATATGATGTGCAAGTCTTTGCTAGTACGGATTTTTTTCCAAGTGAACTAGCAAGAGTTCTTGTGGCGCCTTCTTATTACCAACTGAATATGGATGATTTTGAATTGAGCTTGCTGGAAATTTCCTATGCAAGCAAATTTTATAAAATCAGTCATTCGCAGATTATGGGGACCTTGCTCAATCAATTAGGGATTGAAAGACGAACATTTGGTGATATTCTTGTGGTTGGAGACCGCGCTCAGCTCTTTGTAGATAAGAGACTGGCCCAGTATTTTATAGATCATGTCTCTAAAATTGCAAAGATGCCTGTCAAACTAAAGGAAGTTTCCTTTGCAGAGCAGCTGAAAGAGCAAAAGCAGGCTGTCACCAGAGAAATTTTAGCATCTAGCCTTCGCTTGGACAAGTTGGTAGCCAGCACCTTTAAGTTGTCAAGGAGTCAGGCTGCTCAGCTGATTTCTGGCAAGCATGTGAAAGTAAACTATGCTGTTAATGACAATCCCAGCCTGCAGGTTGGGCTAGAAGACTTGATTAGCGTTAGACGATTTGGAAGATTTAAGGTTTTAAGAGAAAATGGCCTTTCCAAGAATGGAAAACATAAGTTAACTGTTGAATTATTAGCTAGTAAATGAGGAGGAACTATGACACTTACAGCATTAGAAATTAAAGATAAATCCTTTGGAACCAAGTTTAGAGGCTATGATGTTGAAGAGGTAGATGAATTCCTGGACATCGTTGTCCGTGATTATGAGGACTTGGTTCGTGAAAATCACGAAAAAGAAGCAAAAATTCGCAATCTGGAAGAACGTCTGACATATTTTGATGAGATGAAAGACTCTCTCAGCCAGTCTGTTTTGATTGCTCAGGATACGGCTGAGCGCGTTAAAGTTGCTGCCAATGAGCGATCTACAAATATTGTCCGTCAGGCAGAGCAGGATGCGCAGCATTTGTTGGATGGAGCTAAGTACAAGGCTGATGAAATTTTGCGTCAGGCAGCGGACAATGCTAAGAAAGTAGCCATTGAAACAGAAGAACTGAAAAACAAAACACGTGTCTTCCACCAACGCTTGAAATCAACCATTGAGAGCCAACTCAGCATTGTGGATTCGTCTGAATGGGAAGAAATCCTGCGTCCGACAGCTACTTACCTGCAAACCAGCGATGAAGCCTTCAAGGAAGTTGTATCTGAGGTTCTAGGAGAAGAGGCAGTTGTCCGCGAGGAAGAAGTGGATGTGACACGTCAATTTTCTCCAGAGGAAATGGCTGAGCTGCAAGAGCGCATTGAAGCTGCAAACCGTGAATTAGCTGCGACACAAGCTTTTTCTCCGCTCAGTGATGAAGACATAGAAGCTCACGCAGCTGAGGAAAACTCAGAAGCTTACCATCACGATGATGATACAAATGGGGAACAAAAAGTTCCAGTAAATATTTTATAATTTTTAAAGAAGCTAAGATTGTAAAAACACAGACCAAGCAAAATACTTTCAGCGAGCAGATGATGGTGAGAGATCTGCAGTCCATCTTGCTTGGGCTATCATTTTACAGAACTTTCGTCTGAAATCAGTAGGATGAGACGGCAGTCCACGTTACGGACAAAGAGGGGCAAGAGGAGCATCATGCTATTGTCTTGCCTAAACAAAGGTGGTACCGCGAATTTTCGTCCTTTTTGGAGAAGTTTGCGGTTTTTAATTTGTAATTTTAAAAATAAAGAGGAATAGAATGAAACTGAAAGAAACACTCAATCTTGGGAAAACTGCTTTTCCTATGCGGGCTGGCCTGCCAAATAAAGAACCAATCTGGCAGAAAGAATGGGATCAAGCTAAGCTTTATCAACGCCGTCAGGAACTGAATGAAGGCAAGCCGCACTTTATCTTGCATGATGGCCCTCCTTACGCTAACGGCAATATTCACGTCGGCCATGCTATGAATAAGATTTCCAAAGATATTATTGTTCGCTCAAAATCTATGGCTGGCTACTATGCGCCTTACATTCCAGGCTGGGATACGCATGGTCTCCCAATCGAGCAGGTATTGGCAAAGCAAGGCGTTAAGCGTAAAGAACTGGACTTGGTTGAGTACCTCAACATGTGTCGGGACTATGCCCTGAGCCAAGTCGAAAAGCAAAAAGAAGACTTCAAGCGTTTGGGTGTTTCTGGTGACTGGGATAATCCTTATGTGACTTTGACTCCTGACTATGAAGCGGCTCAAATCCGTGTCTTTGGCGAAATGGCTAAAAAAGGCTATATCTACCGTGGTGCTAAGCCCGTTTACTGGTCATGGTCATCTGAGTCAGCTTTGGCTGAAGCAGAAATTGAATACCATGATTTGGTTTCCACCTCTCTCTACTATGCTAACCGCGTCAAAGATGGTAAAGGGGTATTGGACTCCGATACTTACATCGTCGTATGGACAACAACTCCATTTACCATTACAGCCTCTCGCGGATTGACAGTTGGAGCAGATATTGATTACGTAGTCGTACAACCAGCTGGTGAATCTCGTAAGTTTGTGGTTGCTTCAGAATTGTTGAATAGTCTGTCTGAGAAATTTGGATGGGCTGATGTTCAAGTTTTGGCTACCTACCGTGGTCAAGAATTAAATCACATCGTGACAGTTCACCCATGGGATACTGCTGTAGATGAACTTGTTATCCTGGGTGACCACGTTACGACTGACTCTGGTACTGGTATTGTCCATACAGCGCCTGGTTTTGGTGAGGACGACTATAATGTCGGTGTAGCTAATGGCTTGGAAGTATTTGTCACTGTTAATGAGCGCGGTATCATGATGGAAAATGCTGGTCCTGACTTTGCAGGCCAGTTCTATGACAAAGTTGCGCCAACAGTTATTGAAAAGCTTGGTGACTTGCTCCTTGCTCAGGAAGAAATCTCTCACTCCTACCCATTTGACTGGCGGACTAAGAAGCCAATTATCTGGCGGGCAGTACCACAGTGGTTTGCATCTGTATCCAAATTCCGCCAAGAAATTTTGGACGAAATTGAAAAGGTTAAATTCCATTCTGAATGGGGTAAAGTACGCCTCTACAATATGATTCGTGACCGCGGTGACTGGGTTATCTCTCGTCAGCGGGCTTGGGGTGTGCCATTGCCAATCTTCTATTCCGAAGACGGAACACCAATCATGACGGCTGAAACCATTGAACATGTAGCTCAGCTCTTTGAGGAGCATGGTTCTATTGTCTGGTGGAAGCGTGAAGCAAAAGACCTTTTACCAGAAGGATTTACTCATCCAGGTTCTCCAAACGGCGAATTTACCAAGGAAACGGACATCATGGACGTTTGGTTTGACTCAGGTTCATCATGGAATGGTGTAGTGGTCAATCGTCCTGAGTTAACTTACCCGGCTGATCTTTATCTAGAAGGTTCAGACCAATACCGAGGTTGGTTCAACTCCTCCCTCATCACTTCAGTTGCCAACCATGGCGTAGCTCCTTACAAACAAATCTTGTCACAAGGATTTGCCTTAGATGGTAAGGGCGAAAAGATGTCTAAATCCCTTGGAAATACAATTGCTCCAAGTGACGTGGAAAAACAATTTGGTGCGGAAATCTTGCGTCTCTGGGTAACCAGTGTTGACTCTAGCAACGACGTTCGTATCTCTATGGATATCTTGGGTCAAGTTTCTGAAACCTACCGTAAGATTCGGAATACGCTTCGTTTCTTGATTGCCAATACCTCTGACTTTAATCCAGCTGAGGATGCTGTAGCTTACGAAGAACTTCGCTCCGTTGATAAATACATGACTATCCGCTTCAATCAATTAGTAGAGACTATTCGCAAGGCTTACGCAGAGTTTGAGTTTCTGACTATTTACAAAGCGATTGTCAACTTTGTGACCGTTGACTTGTCTGCTTTCTATCTGGACTTTGCCAAAGATGTCGTCTATATCGAAGCAGCTAAGTCATTGGAACGTCGTCAGATGCAGACTGTCTTCTATGATATTTTGGTCAAGATTACCAAGCTGTTGACACCAATCCTGCCTCACACAGCAGAAGAGATTTGGTCTTACCTAGAACATGAAGAGGAAGAATTTGTTCAGTTATCTGAATTGCCAGAAGCTCAGATTTTCCCAAATCAAGAAGAAATCTTGGACACTTGGTCTGCCTTTATGGACTTCCGCAGTCAGGCTCAGAAAGCCTTGGAAGAAGCCCGTAATGAGAAGGTTATCGGGAAATCGTTGGAAGCACACCTGACTGTCTATCCAAATGAAGTTATCAAGACCTTGCTGGAAGCAGTTAACAGCGATGTGGCACAGCTTCTCATTGTTTCTCAATTGACGATTGCTGAAGGACCTGCTCCAGAAGGCGCTCTAGTCTTTGAAGATGTAGCTTTTATCGTAGAGCATGCGCAGGGACAAGTCTGTGATCGCTGCCGTCGCATTGACACAACAGTTAAAGAGCGCAGCTATCAAGCCCTTGTCTGTGACCACTGTGCAGAAATTTTAGAAGAAAACTTTGTTCAAGCTGTCTCAGAAGGCTTTGAGAGCAAGTAAGTTTCCAAAATAAAAAATGGCTTTGCCCTTTAGTGGTAAGCCATTTTTTAGATAGATCGATTTGAAAATTTGTTAATTTAAAACCAAATTAGCAAAAACAAACAGTTGCAAATGCAACTGTTTTCTGTTATACTAGTCATATCTTAGGAGTGCTTATTTTAGCCAAGATGTTTTGGAGCTGAAAGAGCTCAGAGGAAGTCAGTTGCTGCAGAGCCTGACTGGCGTAGGTATTTTCAAAGCCAATCAGCTGGTCGTAGAGTTTGAGAGCCTGACTGCTGGGATAGAGCTCTTTGAACTTCTTATTTTGAGCTTTGGTCTTTTTAATAATCAAGCCTCTATCTTCCAGTTTTCCTAGAGAACGGCTGAGAGTAGTCTTGTCAATCTGCACCAGCTCTGCCAGTTGTGATTGGCTGAGACCTTCATTTTCGACGATGCGAATGAGCAATAGAAACAAATTATTGTCTAGGTCGTAGTTACTGGCTTTCTGATTCATTTTCATCATGGCTTGTCTGGAAATAAATCCCATTTGACGGAAAAGTTGACGATAATCCATAGGAACTCCTTAATAGTTGCATTTGCACTTATTATACATTAAAAAGTTAGAGGAAACAAGTATGTGGTCTAGGAAAAAATTAACAGAGCTGAACCCGATAGAATTTTATCAAATCATAAAACTGCGCATCGACACCTTTGTGGTGGAGCAGGAGCGCATTTATCCTGAGCTGGATGAGAAGGACCTAGAAGCAGTGCATGTTTACCACGCTAATGAACAAGGGGAAATTGATGCTTATGCCCGTGTCTTTGAAGAGGGAGAGCATTTAGTATTTGGTCGAGTAGTCACAGCTCAGTCAGCACGAGGACAGGGCTTAGGAGGACAGCTTATCAGAGAAATCTTGCAATTATGTGCTGAGAAATGGCCAGGAAAGGAAATTGAAATAGAGGCTCAGGTTCAGGTGGCTGTTCTCTATGAAAAGTATGGCTTCAAATCAGTTGGCCAACCCTTTATTTTTGAATCGACACCTCACATTACCATGATCTATAAACAATAAAAAACTAAGGTCTGGCCTTAGTTTTACTGTTTAACAGGAATAGAAATTTCGATTAGATTATTAGCGTAAATCGTGCGGATAGCAGCTCTATCAATAGTATTTGCATCAATTTTTCTCTTCAAGAAAAATTCTCTGATTTTTTCGATTTCCTGTTCGCGTACAGCACGGTGCATGTTTGAAATCAAGATTTCATAGTGAAGAGGAGCTTGTGTAAAAACAACATCGCTGTTTCCAGCAGAATAAACTTCGACTAATATCGCATCGGTGCTTTCCAATTGGCTTTTGACAAGGTCAGCATGACTGTTTGTTGTATTAATAAGCTTCATACGATTTCCTCCTGCTTTATACCTGCTATTATTATAACATGTTTGCTATGAATTGTGAATGATTTCTTTAAGCTTTAAGTGTATTTTTCCAGGCTTGGATACCCCATTTATGGCTGCCGCGTTTGAGTGTTTCAATAGCTTCTTCGACTGGGAACCAGGCAAGCTGGTTGAAATCTTCCAGCGGTTTTTGGACTTCTTGGAAAGAGGTGACCTCATACAGGTAGGCCGGGTTGTAAAAATAGGTGTCGCGATGGCGGGAGTAAAAATATTCATCAGCTTGTCCAAGATAGCGTCCAAGCTGGGCTGTGAACCCAAGTTCTTCCATCAGCTCGCGTTCAAGGGCAGTCTGATGGTTTTCCCCCTCTTCAATCTCTCCACCGGGCAGAAACCAAGCCCCGTTAGGCGCCTGAACCAAAATAATCTTTTCTTTCTTCTCGTCTGGGATAACGGCATAGACTCCGTAACGGGTCACATATTCTACATTTGCTTCCTTTTCACCAAAGGTTGGATTTGTCATTCTAATATCCTCAATCTCTAGTCAGTTTACTATCTATCATAATGGACTAAGGACCAGCTGTCAAGAATTTACTCGGTTTATTGGACAGAAAAAGAATGATAGTCCTTGAAAGAAATCCCCTTAAAATAATAAATTCCTTCCTTTGAATTTTTAAAAATCTATTCTTTATGGGAATAGTCAAACATTCCTAGCTAGAATTGTTATAATAGTAGCGAGGTGGTTTTATGACAGAAAGCAGGCTTTTTAAAATCTTATATCTTCTTTTAGAGCAGGGCCGCACAACAGCTCCCGAATTGGCCTCACTATTTGAAGTATCCATTCGGACCATCTATCGAGATGTGGACAAGCTGAGTTTGGCAGGAATCCCTATCTATTGCAGCCCAGGCAAGGGCGGGGGTATTTTTCTGATGAAGGATTTTGTCTTAGACAAGGCCTTATTTTCAGAGTCTGAGAGGGATGAACTATTAGCTGCTCTTCAAGGCTTGCAGATTTTAACAGATGGCGAGCAAGTAGAGACCCTGTCTAAGTTGCAGTCATTGTTTCAAGTTCAGGCAACTTCATGGCTGGAGGTGGATTTCACTGACTGGCGCAAAAAAGCAGATCAGAAAGAACTGTTTGATACCATTAAGCAAGCAATCTTGCAAAGAAGAGTCTTGTCTTTTTCTTACTTGAATGGGTGTGGAGAAAGAGGGCAGCGCAAGCTAGAGGCGCTGAAGTTAGTATTTAAAAGCCAAAACTGGTATGTTGCTGGCTTTTGTCGTTTAAGACAAGCCCCGCGCTTTTTTAAACTCAGCAGAATGAGAGACTGTCAGATGTTAGAGGAACGATTTAAGCAGAGAGTCTTGGATGAGAAATTTAGCCCCGAGGAGTGGCTAGGAGATACTGTAAAAGTCCTCTTGAAATTTGACCGGAAGCATGCCTTTCGGGTGTACGAGGAGTTTTCAGAAGCAGAGATAGAGGAGACTGATGGGAGCCTTTATGTCCAAACGCATTTGCCGAGTCACGATAGTCTTTATACCTACTTGCTATCCTTTTTGGATGGAGTTGAAATCATGGAGCCGTCTCGGTTACGGGAAGAATTCAAAGAAAAGTTAAAAGCTATTGCCGATATTTATAAAAGCTGACAGAGGTTGTCAGCTTTTCTTTGCTATACTGTTTGTAGTAAAGAAAGGAGGGCTCTCTCATGAAATATGAATGGAGAAAAGCCGATCGAGAATTCTATCAAATCAAGTCTGCACCCTGTCTCATAGATGTTCCTGCCCAGTCTTTTATCATGATTGACGGCAAGGGCGATCCTAATGCTGCCGACTTTTCGGAACGAGTTGGTGCTCTGTACAGTTTAGCCTATGCTATCAAGATGAACTACAAAAAGACAGCAGCCGAGCAAGAATTTACTGATTTTACAGTCTATCCCTTGGAAGGACTTTGGCAGCAAGAGCAAGCAGGAGAACTCATTAAAGAAGAATTGATTTATACTATTATGATTGGCCAGCCGGACTTTATCACTGGAGAGATGGTGAAAAAGGCTCTGGAGCAGATCCGTGTCAAAAAGCCTAATCCTCTCTATGACGAGATTCGTTTTGAAGAAATGACGGAAGGAGAGTGTGTCGCCATGCTGCATCTGGGTCCTTTTGACGAAGAACCTCAATCCTTCGCTAAAATGGATGCCTTTTGCCAGAGTCACCAGCTGACACGGATTTCAAATACTCATAGGGAAATCTATCTTAATAATCTGAATCGGACAGACCCTAGCAAGCTGAAAACAATTCTGCGCTACAAGGTTCAGAAAAATCAATAAAGAAATAGAGCAGAAAACTAACTGTTTTCTGCTCTATTTTGTCGAAATTCATTTTTCTTCTTGAGATGAATTAACGGACTCTGTGCTTTCAGTTTTCTTTGCTGACTTGATGAGAATCTTGCCATTGCTAGTCATGATAGCTTTGAGCTCTTTTTCGCTTGGATTTTCCAGATAGAAGTCAGTAATAGCATCTTCGATATGGTCCTGAATGGTGCGGCGCAGTGGGCGAGCGCCCATTTTCGGATCGTAGCCCAAATCAACCAATTTTTCCTTGACCTTCTCCGTAACATCCAGATGAATGTCGTTGGTTGCCAAACGTTGATTGACATCGTCCAGCATAAGGTTGACGATTTGCAGCAGATTGTCCTTGCTGAGCGCCTGGAATTCGATAATGCCGTCAAAGCGGTTCATAAACTCAGGACTGAAGAAGTTGCCCAATTCACCTAAGACGGAGTTGGTGCGGCCTTCACGCGCTGCCCCAAAGCCAACGCTGGCTTCAGCTTTGCCAGTTCCGGCATTGGATGTCATGATGATAATGGTGTCCTTGAAGCTGACAGTCCGGCCTTGACCATCGGTCAGGCGGCCATCATCTAGAACCTGCAGGAACATGTGCATAACATCAGGATGTGCTTTTTCCACCTCATCCAGCAGAATGAGTGAGTATGGATTGCGGCGGACGCGCTCAGTCAATTGGCCAGCTTCATCATAGCCGACATAGCCCGGAGGGGCACCGACCAGCTTGGCCACGCTGTGTTTTTCCATGTATTCACTCATGTCAAAGCGAATCATGCTGTCAGCCGAGCCAAAGAGCTCAATGGCTAGTTGCTTAGACAGCTCAGTCTTACCGACGCCAGTTGGTCCGACAAAGAGGAAGCTGCCGATTGGGCGATTAGGACTTCCCAGTCCGACCCGGTTGCGACGGATGGCCTTGGCAATCTTATCCACAGCATCGTCTTGGCCAATGACATGGGCCTTTAGGTCGCTGGCGAGATTGACCAGCTGAGACTGTTCCTTTTCTTTGAGGTCGCCAACTGGGATATTGGTCTTTTGCTCTACGATGTGCTCAATCGTTTTCTCGCTGATAATCGGAGTATCCTTATCTAGCACACTTGTCTGCTGGAGTTCCTTGTACTTGGCAATCTGGTCACGGAAGTAAGCCGCTTTCTCGAAATCTTCGTCACGAGTCGCCTGAGCCTTGAGGTTTTCGGCCTCAATCAGACGTTGGTCAATGACCTTGGGATCAACGAAGTTGAGGGTCAGATTCATCTTAGATCCAGCCTCATCCAAGAGGTCAATAGCCTTGTCTGGCAGGAAGCGGTCTTGGATGTAGCGGTTGGAGAGAAGGGCAGCAGCTTCAATGGCCGCATCTGTGTACTTGACGTGATGGTAGTCTTCGTATTTTTTCTGAATTCCTTTGAGGATGGTAATCGTTTCCTCTACCGTCGGCTCGTCTACCTTAACGGGCTGCATACGGCGCTCCAGTGCAGCATCCTTCTCGATGATACGATATTCGTTTAGGGTGGTCGCTCCGACCATCTGGAGTTCTCCGCGAGCCAGAGCTGGTTTGAGGATGTTCCCAGCGTCCATATTGCCATCGCCAGCAGAGCCTGCTCCGACAATTTCATGGATTTCATCAATAAAGAGAATGACATCCTGGCGAGAACGAATCTCATCTATAAGCTTCTGCATTCTCTCCTCAAATTGGCCACGGATACCAGTTCCCTGTACTAAACTGACAACGTCTAGGCGGATAACTTCCTTGCCTTGGAGTTTATGAGGCACATCACCATCAACAATTTTCTGGGCCAGGCCTTCCACCACGGCTGTTTTTCCGACTCCTGGCTCTCCTATGAGAACAGGATTGTTTTTGGTGCGGCGGTTGAGGATTTCAATGACACGGACGATTTCTTCATCACGGCCAATTACAGGATCAATCTCGCCTCGGCGAGCCAACTCAGTCACGTTGATACCAAACTCTTCCAGCAGGCCTTTTGGCTTTTGCGGACTTGGCTGAGGCTGACCACCCTTGCTAGGATTGGAACCGTAGCCGCCACCGCCTCCATAGGCTCCGCCAGATTGGGTAGGAGGAGTAGTTGGTTCCTGAGGCTGTTGAAAATTGCTGAGGCTATTGAAGAAGTCATCGATAGGATCTGTTCCGTGATTGTTGGCATTAGCAATTCCGCCGAACAAGGAATGTTCGGGGTCTGTTTTCATGATTTGGTAGCAGTTTTGGCACAAATCCACCTGTTGTTTATGACCATTTACGTTGGTATAAAGGTGAATTGTGGATTCATTTATTTTACAATTTTGACAAAGCATGCAGATACCTCTTTTCTTTTAGTGTGCAAGCTATTTATAGAAATGATTAAAGGTCAAAAATAGTCAAAGTTTTATAGTTTCATTATATCAGTATTCTTGAACTTTGCAAGAATTTACTACAAAATCCGCCCTTAGACCGAGCAGAATGAAAACAAATTCTTGAAAAATTGCAAAAAATTGGCTTTTAGTGGTATTTCAGTCGCTATTTATGGTAAAATAAGAGGGAACTAAGTAAATAGGAGAAACAAAATGGAATCACATTTAGTTAGAATTATTAACCGCTTAGAAGCTATGGCTAAGGATGGCGGAAATTTAAAACGTAATTTTGAGCGTGAAGGAGTGGTTGTAGCAGAAGTAGCTTACAGTTACGACGAAGAAAACGGCTCTGTCTTCACCTTGCGTGATGTTGCAGCGCGTGAGACCTATACTTTCGACAGCATCGATTTGATTGCAATGGAAATTTATGAATTACTCTACTAAAAAGCACTTAGCTGCTTTTTATTTTTACCCTTTTTATCTTATTTTGAAAAAGATTTAGTAGGTCTGAAAATTTTACCACTAGCTGCCAACGAATCCTCGTCTTATAACCTTGTATAAGAAAAAGTTATAGGCTGGGCACAGATTTTTTTGGTATAATGAAAAAGATAATGAAAAAGAAATGAGAATGACATGGCGCAGATTATTGATGGTAGAGGTTTGGCAGAGAAGCTTCAGAAAAAATTAGCTGAAAAAACGGCTCGCCTCAAAGAAAAGACAGGTCAGGTTCCGGGCTTGGTAGTGATTGTGGTGGGAAATAATCCAGCCAGTCAAATCTACGTCCGTAACAAAGAGCGATCAGCCTTGGCTGCAGGATTTCGGAGTAAGGTAGAACGTCTGCCAGAAGAGACCAGCCAGGAAGAGCTCTTGAGCTTGATTGAAACTTATAATCAAAATCCTGACTGGCATGGCATTTTAGTCCAGCTGCCCTTGCCTGACCATATCGATGATGAAGCTGTGCTTCTAGCCATTGATCCAGACAAGGATGTTGATGGCTTTCATCCCCTTAATATGGGCAAGCTATGGAGCGGCCATCCGGTTATGATTCCGGCTACTCCTGCGGGCATTATGGCAATGTTCCATGAATATGGCGTTGAACTGGAAGGCAAGCGAGCGGTCGTCATCGGGCGGAGTAATATTGTTGGTAAGCCCATGGCTCAGCTGCTTTTGGCTAAGAATGCGACGGTTACTCTAACACATTCGCGGACCCACAATCTAGCCAAGACTGCTAAGCGGGCAGATATTTTGGTGGTCGCTATCGGACGTGGACATTTTGTGACCAAGGACTTTGTCAAGGAAGGGGCTGTTGTCATTGATGTCGGTATGAACCGAGATGAAAATGGCAAGCTGATTGGCGATGTTCAATTTGATGAAGTGTCTGAACTTGCCAGTCTAATTACCCCTGTACCTGGAGGTGTTGGGCCTATGACCATTACCATGCTGATGGAGCAGACTTACCAAGCCTTTAAACGGAGTCTTGAATCATGAAATTTGTTTTTGATTTGGATGGGACCTTGTCCTTTGATTATATGACGATTGATGAGGAGATTAAGCAGGTTCTGCTGACGGCTCCTCAGTTTGATCATGAAGTTCTGTTTGCTTCGGCGCGCTCCTATCGAGATTGTCTGGGACTATTAGGTCCAGAATTGAGCCAGCAGATAGTGATTGGCCTGAACGGCGGAGTGGCTTATCAGAAGGGACAGCTGATGTTTGAGCGTCAGCTGCATCAGTCAAGTTATCAAGCCATTCTAGATACTTGTTTGACCTATAATTTGCCTTTTTTCGTTGATAATACTTTTGACTACAGCGGCCAGATTTTAGAAAAAATTCCTTTTATTGCCAGTGTAGATCCTCTCAAGCGGGCAAGACGGCTGGAACTGACTGATCTCCAGCACCCTATTAAGCTTGTTATTTACATGGGGAATCATGAGAAACTTTTAGAAGATTTACAAGCTCGTTTTAAAAACTTGCCTAATCTAAGTCTAGACTATCATGAACATGAGAAATGTTTTTATGTCAATCCGGCTGAAACCAATAAAGCTTCAACTGTAAAGGAACTCTGCGGTTCGGATTATGTGGCTTTTGGTAATGATCAAAATGATATCCAACTCTTTAAGAATTCTTTCTATGCTGTGCAGGTTGGTGATTTCCCAGGCTTGAGCGATTATGCGGATGAGCAGGTCGCCTTTCAGGAAAATTTACCCAAGGCAGTCGCAGCAAGAATCTTACAAAAATTTGCAGATTTCCGAAGAAAATAACTTTCTTGCGATACGAGGCACCTGTTTAGGTGCCTTTTGGTGTATAATGAAGATAGGTTTGAAGTGCAGGATGAAGTTGATCTAGGAGAATATCATGGTAAAAAATGCTGAAAATATTTTAAAAAGAGTCATTAGGGAACGCCCCTTGGATAGCCACAAGGGCGATTACGGCCGTCTCTTATTGATTGGGGGGACCTATCCTTATGGGGGCGCCATTATCATGGCAGCTTTGGCAGCAGTCAATAGTGGGGCCGGTCTGGTGACTGTTGCTACAGATAGAGAAAATATCGCCCCTCTGCACAGTCATTTACCGGAGGCTATGGCCTTTGACCTAGAGGAGCAAGACCGATTGACAGAGCAGCTGGCTAAATCAGATCTAGTCTTGATTGGTCCGGGTCTAGCAGAGAATCAACTAGGTCTAGATATCCTACAAAAGGTAGTCCAGACTGTGGCAGAACAGCAGATACTCATCATGGATGGCGGAGCCATTTCTCTCTTTAGCAAAGCAGCTTTGCCATTTCCAAAAGCACAGACAATTTTTACCCCTCACCAGAAGGAGTGGGAAGGTTTATCGGGTTTGAGCTTGTCAGATCAGACAGCAGCAGCCAATCAGGCGGCGGTCAATCAGCTGCCTCTAGGCAGTATTGTCGTGCAGAAAAAGCATGGAACGACCATCTATCAAAGCGGACAAGAGCAGGTCTTTGAGCTGACAGTAGGCGGACCTTATCAGGCAACTGGCGGCATGGGGGATACGCTGGCTGGTATGATTGCTGCTTTTGCTGGACAGTTCAAGTTAAGCAGTCTCTTTGAGCGAGTGGCGGCTGCAACCCTTCTTCATTCCCTTATCGCAGATAAATTGGGTCAGGAAGCTTATGTCGTCCTACCAACGGCAATCAGCAGAGCTATTCCAAGGTGGATGAAGGAGATGAGTCAGTAGACTTTTTCTTAGGTTTTAAGTCAGCTGGGTTTCTTTTGTGGAAGCCCAGTTTTTTTCTAGCTTTTCAGGGGATTTTTAGACTTTGTAATCGGTTTTTTATGCAGTTTTTTGTTATAATAAAGGTTACGGAAAAACTAGAAAAGAAAGGAAAAGGACATGCCAGAGTATTTGTCGGTTTCGACCTTGACCAAGTATCTGAAGATGAAGTTTGAGCGGGATCCTTATTTGGAGCGGGTCTATCTGACTGGTCAGGTGTCCAATTTCCGCCGGCGTCCTAATCATCAGTATTTCTCATTAAAGGATGAGAAGGCTGTCATTCAGGTCACGATTTGGTCTGGTGTCTACCAGAAGTTGGGCTTTGAGCTGGAAGAAGGCATGAAAATCAATGTCATTGGTCGGGTGCAGCTATATGAGCCGAGCGGTTCCTATTCTATTATCATTGAAAAGGCAGAGCCGGATGGTATCGGTGCCTTGGCTATCCAGTTTGAACAGCTCAAGAAAAAACTGGGCGCAGAAGGGCTTTTTCAAGAGAAATTCAAGCAGGCCTTGCCCCAATTTCCTAAGAAAATCGGCGTCGTAACCAGTCCCAGCGGAGCGGTCATTCGGGATATTATCACGACGGTCAGCCGTCGCTTTCCGGGAGTGGAGATTGTCCTTTATCCGACAAAAGTGCAGGGAGATGGGGCTGCAGCTCAGGTTGCTGACCACATCAGACTGGCCAATGAGCGGTCCGATTTGGATGTGCTGATTATTGGTCGAGGCGGTGGTTCTATCGAAGATCTCTGGGCTTTCAACGAAGAGGAAACAGTTCGGGCTATTTTTGAGTCTCGGATTCCTATTATTTCTAGTGTCGGCCATGAGACCGATACGACTTTGGCGGACTTTGTAGCAGATCGCAGAGCTGCGACTCCGACGGCTGCGGCTGAGCTAGCAACATCGGTCACCAAGCTAGACCTGCTGGGACATTTGCAGCAGCAGGAAAACCGCATGTCTCGAGCGATTTCCAATCGCCTGAGCAATTATCGAGAGCGATTGAATAAGCTAACCCAGTCTGTTATCTTCCGACAGCCAGAGCGGCTTTACGATGGCCATCTGCAGAAGTTGGATCAGCTCAACCTGCGACTAAAGCAAAAAATTCGCGAATATTATAGTGAAGAGCAACAGCGGGTCAAAATCTTGCAGCATCGTTTGGAAGCATTGAATCCACTCAGTCGCGTTCAGCGTTTTCAGGAGCAGACTGCCCAGTTGGAGCGTTTGCTGCGCAGCAATATGGCGGTCATTTATGATAACAAGGTGGCTCAAGTCAGGAGATTGTCCGAGGCCTTGCTTATGCTGGATACCAGTCGAATCGTGGCGCGTGGCTATGCTATTGTCCAAAAGAATCAAAAGGTTGTCGAGTCAAGTGCTGGCATTGAAGAAAAAGATGAGCTGACCCTGCTTATGCGGGATGGGCAGCTGGAAGTAGAGGTAAAACATGTCCAAAGAAAAGAAATTTGAAGAAAATTTAGCAGACTTGGAAGTCATTGTTCAAAAGCTGGAAAATGGTGACGTAGCGCTGGAAGAGGCAATTGCGGAATTTCAAAAGGGAATGAAGCTTTCAAAAGAACTTCAGGCTAGTCTGGACAAGGCTGAAAAGACCTTGGTTAAGGTCATGCAGGCAGACGGCACAGAAACGGAAATGGAATGACAAGAAACGAGAAACTGGAAAAAATTGGTCTGACGATTGAAGATTTTTATAGGTCTCAGCAAGTGTCGTCGGATTTATCAGAAGTTATTTTGTACTCGGTGCAGGCAGGCGGCAAGCGGATTCGTCCCTTACTGCTATTGGAATTGATTCAAGCTTTTGGTCTTGAGCTGGCTGAGGCTCACTATCAGGTCGCGGCGGCTCTTGAGATGATTCATACTGGCAGCCTTATCCATGATGATTTGCCAGCTATGGATGATGACGACTATCGTCGCGGCCGCCTGACTAGCCATAAGAAGTTTGGAGAGGATATGGCTATTTTGGCAGGTGATTCTCTCTTTTTGGACCCCTATGGACTATTGGCAAGGGCCGAGCTGCCTAGTCAGGTCAAGGTGGACTTGATTTCTGAGTTGTCTCTGGCAGCAGGGAGCTTTGGTATGGTCGCAGGACAAGTTCTGGACATGCAAGGCGAAGGCCAAGCAATTAGTTTAGAAGACTTAAAAACCATCCATGCCAATAAGACTGGTAAGCTACTGACCTATCCTTTTGTCGCAGCTGGTTTGATTGTTCAGGCTCAGCAGTCTGTTCAAGACAAGCTTCGTAGGATTGGAGGGCTCTTGGGCTTGGCCTTTCAAGTGCGGGATGATATTTTGGATGTGACGGCCAGCTTTGAAGAGCTGGGCAAAACCCCGCAGAAAGATTTAGCTGCGGACAAGTCGACTTATCCAGCCTTTCTGGGACTGGATGGAGCTAAGAACTTTTTCAATCAGACCCTTGATGAAGCTGTGGATATTCTGAAAGACTTGGAAGAAAAGACAGAGTTTTCAAGCGAAGAAATTCAAAAGATAATAGAAAGTTTGAGATTGAATGGCTAAGGAAAGAGTAGATGTGCTGGCCTACAGACAAGGGCTCTTTGAGACCAGAGAGCAGGCTAAGCGTGGTGTAATGGCTGGACTGGTTATTGCTGCAGCCAATGGCCAGCGCTTTGACAAGCCTGGTGAAAAGATTGACGCAGTCACAGAGCTGCGCTTAAAAGGCGAGAAACTCAGATATGTCAGCCGAGGCGGCCTCAAGCTAGAAAAGGCTTTGCAAGTGTTTGATATTTCGGTCACTGACCGAGTGACCTTGGATATCGGAGCTTCGACTGGCGGTTTTACAGATGTCATGCTGCAGCACGGAGCTAAGCTGGTCTATGCAGTAGATGTCGGTACTAATCAGCTGGCTTGGAAGCTCAGACAGGATGAGCGGGTTGTCAGCATGGAGCAGTTCAATTTTCGCTATGCCCAAAGGACTGACTTTGAACAGGAGCCTAGCTTTGCCTGTATTGACGTCAGCTTTATATCGCTGAGTTTGATTTTGCCAGCTCTGCATGAGATTTTGGCTCAGGATGGGCAAGTTGTTGCCTTAATCAAGCCCCAGTTTGAAGCAGGCCGCGAGCAGATTGGTAAAAAAGGGATTGTCAAGGATAAAAAGGTCCATCTGGCAGTTCTGGATAAGGTCACAGCATTTATGATAGAAGCTGGCTTTTCTGTCAGGGGACTGGATTTTTCGCCTATTCAGGGCGGTCAGGGCAATGTAGAATTTCTGGCCTATTTAGAAAAGAGCACAGAGCCGCAACCTCTTGATTCAGCTATGATGACAGCTGTCGTAGAGGCAGCACACAAGGAATTTAAGGATGAATAAGAAGGATAGATTAGAAAAGATTAGACGGTTTGTCAGTGACTATGACATTGGCACACAGGAGGAAATTGTAGAACATCTCAGGGAGTCTGGGATTACAGCGACGCAGGCTACGGTCTCTAGGGATATCAAAGAGCTGGGCATTGTCAAGATACCGCTCAAGGATAACACCTATATCTACGAGCTGCCTAAGACCATGACCAGCAGTCTGGGCTTGGCCGAAAATAACATCCTGTCCTGTCAGGTTTTGGGAAATATGATCAATCTCGGCCTGGTACCGGGGAGCACAGCACTGGTCAAGCGTCATCTTAGAAATGAATTTGCTGAGGATATTTTCAGTATCTTGGCAGACAACGACAGCATTTTGATGGTTATGATGACAGAGGAAGCAGCTGCAAGGATTGCAACCATCATTCACCATTGGTAGGAAAGCCTATGTTATTAGAAATTTCGATTAAAAATTTTGCCATTATTGAGGAGATTTCCCTTAATTTTGAGCAAGGTATGACGGTTTTGACCGGGGAAACCGGAGCCGGCAAGTCTATTATTATTGATGCGATGAACATGATGCTGGGCAGCCGTGCTACAACGGATGTTATTCGTCATGGGGCACCCAAAGCTGAGATAGAGGGACTTTTTTCGCTGGAAAATAGCAGAGCTTTGCGAGAGATTTTTGAGGAGCAGGGCTGGGAGCTGACCGATGAGCTAATTATCCGTCGGGAAATTCTGCAAAATGGCCGCAGTGTCAGCCGTATCAATGGTCAGATGGTTAATCTGTCTGTTCTAAAGGCTGTTGGCCAGCACTTGGTGGATATCCATGGTCAGCATGATCAGGAAGAACTGATGAGACCTCAGCTTCATATTGCTATGTTAGACGAGTTTGGAACAGCAGACTTTTTGCATCTCAAAGGCCGCTATCAGGAGACCTTTGACCGCTATCGAAGCCTGCGCAAGCAAGTCCTGACTTTGCAGAAAAATCAGCAGGAGCATAAGTCCAGAATTGAGATGCTGGAGTTTCAGATGGCGGAGATTGAGAGCGCAGCCCTCAAAAGCGGTGAAGATACTGCCCTGCATCAGGAACGAGATCGTTTGCTCAACCACAAGTTCATTGCTGATACGCTGACGAATGCCTATACTATGCTGGATAATGAAGATTTTTCCAGTCTGACCAATGTCCGCTCAGCTATGAATGACCTTGAGTCTATCGAGGATTACGATCCAGCCTACAAGGAGCTTTCAGGCAACTTGTCAGAGACTTATTATGTCTTGGAAGATGTCAGCAAGCGCTTAGAGGACATTTTAGATGGACTGGATTTTGACGGAGATCGGCTGCTGCAGGTGGAGAGTCGCTTAGACTTGATTAACAGCATCACACGTAAATACGGCGGCCAAGTAGATGATGTGCTGGATTACTTTGCTCAGATTTCCAAAGAATACAGCCTTTTAACTGGAAGTAACTTGTCCTCAGAGGATATGGACCGAGAGCTGAAGGCCTTGGAGAGAGAGCTGGTAGAGCTGGCCCAGGAGCTGAGTCAGGCTCGTCACGGACTAGCAGCCCAGCTGGAAGCAGAAATCAAGCAAGAGCTGCAGGACCTCTACATGGAAAAGGCGCGCTTTAAAGTGCAGTTCAGTAAGGGCAAGTTCAACCGTGAAGGCAATGAACAAGTAGAGTTTTACATCTCGGCAAATCCAGGCGAGGATTTCAAACCTTTAGTGAAGGTTGCGTCTGGCGGCGAGCTCTCCCGTCTCATGTTGGCAATCAAGTCTGCTTTTTCTCGTAAGGAAGGCAAGACCAGCATTGTCTTTGATGAAGTGGATACGGGTGTTTCTGGCCGAGTGGCTCAGGCTATTGCTCAGAAGATTCACAAGATTGGCTCCAATGGCCAAGTCTTGGCTATTTCCCATCTGCCGCAGGTCATTGCGATTGCCGATTATCAGTTCTTTATTGAGAAGATTTCGGATGAGAATTCGACCGTCTCAACGGTTCGCCTGCTAACAGCTGACGAGCGCGTTCAGGAAGTCGCTAAGATGCTGGCTGGCGAAGATGTGACAGAGGCTGCCTTGACTCAGGCTAGAGAATTATTAAAAAAATAAACAAGCGAGGCTGAGACACTAGTGTTTCGGTCTCCTTTAGGAGGGGCGCATATGACAGAATATTTTGCAATTGGTGATGTCCATGGTAAGGCTAGTATGCTAGATGATCTGCTCCAGCACTGGGACGGTCGTAGCCAACTAGTCTTTCTAGGCGACTTGATAGATCGTGGTGAGGACAGCCGAGCAGTTTTGGAGCGGGTCAAGGACCTAGTGGACCAAGAAGGAGCTGTTTGTCTGTCTGGCAATCATGAGTATATGTTTCTGACCTGGCTGGACAATCCTGAAAAATCTTATGACCACTACCGACGCAATGGCGGAGATACGACGATTAATTCGCTTTTAGGCCGACCTCTTAATGCTCCTGTAGATGGAGTAGCAGACGCGGAACGTGTCAAGACGGAGACGGCCAATTTAGTAGATTTTATTCGCCAGATGCCTTTCCTATTGGAGACGGAACAGTACATTTTTGTCCATGCTGGCCTAGATTTGGAACTGAAAGACTGGCGAGAAACCAGTGATTATCAAAAAGTTTGGATTCGCGCTCCTTTTCACGAAGGCAGTAATCAGACTGGCAAAACGATTGTCTTTGGTCATACACCGACATTTTACCTCTTACATAAGGCACCGGGAACTGATCAGCTATGGATGACTGAGGATGGCAAGATTGGAATGGATGGCGGAGCTGTCTATGGAGGAGTACTCCACGGAGTTGTCTTTGGTCATAATGGCATCATAGAGCAGTATGCCATAAAAAATGATGGTTTGGTAGCTGAAGACTGAAAAAGATTGGATTTCCCCAATCTTTTTTTGCTGAGATTCTCTTTGAAAACCAGCTTTTTCCTAAAATTTTCCCCAATAAAGCTAAAAAAGCTGCATGTAAACACTTTTTCATCTAATTTTAAAGAAGCGCAAAAAGATTAAAAAAATAAAACAAGCAGATTAAATTTAGGAAACGCTTGGACTGAGCTGTGATTTTAGCGAATATTCCCCCACAAAACCATAAAAATTTGGTATAATGTAGTGTAATAACAAGTTAAAATTTAGATACAGAGTAGGAAATCTATGACAAAAATAAAAATCGTAACTGACTCATCCGTAACCATTGAACCGGAGGTTGCTAAGGAATTAGACATTACCATTGTGCCTCTCTCTGTTATGGTGGACGGGGTGGTCTATTCGGATGCGGACCTAGCGGAAGGTGAATTTCTTCGTCTTATGCAGTCTAGTCGCAATCTTCCTAAAACCAGCCAGCCGCCTGTCGGAGTCTTTGCTGATGTTTTTGAGCAATTGGCAGAGGATGGAGCACAGATTATCTCCATTCACATGTCTCATGCCTTGTCAGGAACTGTCGAAGCAGCCCGTCAGGGAGCGACTTTGGCTAATGCTGATGTGACGGTTGTTGACAGCTCTTTTACTGATCAGGCTATGAAGTTCCAAGTCACTGAAGCAGCTAAACTGGCCAAAGAAGGAGCTAGCCTAGAGGAGATTCTAGCTAAAATTGAAGAAGTAAAGGAAAAGACAGAGCTCTATATCGGTCTCTCTACCTTAGAAAATCTGGTTAAAGGAGGCCGTATTGGCCGAGTTTCCGGTCTGATTAGCTCTTTGCTTAATATCCGGGTTATCATGCAAATGAAGGATCATCAGCTGGAGCCCATTGTCAAGGGAAGGGGCGCTAAGACCTTTAAGAAATGGTTGGATGATTTGACAGCAAGTCTGCAAAATAAGCAAGTGGCTGAAATTGGAATTTCCTATGCAGGCAGCCCAGAATTGGCACTAGAAATGAAGGAAAGTTTACAGCCATATGTCAAGAAACCTATTTCAGTGCTGGAAACAGGGTCTATTATTCAGACACATACAGGGGAAAATGCTTGGGCTGTGCTGATTCGTTACGAATAAAACCATAATAATTTAGAAAATAGCGGCTTAGTACTTGACCTGAATGCTTTTTTTAGATATGATAATATTTGTTAGGGTTATTAACCCAGAAAAAATTTGGAGGATTTGTTAAATGGCTAACAAACAAGATTTGATCGCAAAAGTAGCAGAAGCTACAGAATTGACTAAAAAAGATTCAGCAGCAGCAGTTGACGCTGTATTCGCAGCTGTAACTGAGTACCTTTCAAAAGGTGAAAAAGTTCAACTTATCGGTTTTGGTAACTTTGAAGTTCGTGAGCGTGCAGCACGTAAAGGTCGCAACCCACAAACTGGTAAAGAAATCAAAATCTCAGCTTCTAAAGTACCAGCTTTCAAAGCAGGTAAAGCTCTTAAAGACGCTGTAAAATAATTTTGATTAATAAAGCCTGATACACTTGCCTCTGGCGAGTATGTCAGGTTTTTCTTTTTGCTTTCAGTTCTTGAGCTCAATAAAAGATTTAGGTGCTTCGAGAAAGTTGATTGATGAACTTTCTTGGAGTTTTTATTTTGCAGTAAAGTGAAGAAATTTGTCTCTAAACAAAAGAAAATGATAAGAGACAAACATTTTTAAAGACTTAAAATAAAAAGTTTAAAATTTTAGTAAAAGTACTTTTAAATCATAGGTGTTTATGATAAAATGAAGGGAACATTTCTTTTTGTGTAATGATTGCGAGATCATTGAAAAAGTTTAGGAGGTAAGAAATGAAATGGAAACCACTTCAGGGCTCATTGAGTCCTGTTAATCCTTATGGCAGCAAATTTCGCCTGCTGATGGGATTGTTTGTCGTTCTTTTTTCAATCTTTCTACTCCCCATGCAGACCTTGTCTGCCTTGGAGGAGCTGAAGGATGGAACGGATTTGTCCAAGTTGAATATTCATAAGTTTGACTTGAATGTTAACAATGTCAGTGTTCTTTCTAAGTCAGAGGCGATTGAACAGGTTCATCTGACTAATCCAAACTATGAGTATCTGGGAGCGGTTTATCCTGGAGAAATGGAAAATTTTACCATCAAGGTAGACAAGTCTCAAAAAGCAGATCAGGTCTTTAATAAGCCGCTTTCTCTTAAGTTCTCTAATGTTGGAACGGCTTATGGAAAACAAGTAGATGCCTATCTGACTTTTAATAAGGTAACACTCCACTATCTGAACTCATCTACAGCAGAAGCTCAGATGAATGATGCTCAAAAAAATGCAGTTGAATTTTTCTCTATTTCAGAGTTGTGGGAAAGAAGCGCTTTTGAGATTGGAAATATCCCATATGTGGATGCGGCCCATAATAACATTATGAACAAAGCTTTCTGGGTGGAGGCTGATGTTACAGCAGAGCTACGCTATGCGGATGGTTCGGATACAGATTTGAAGTTGGTTATGAAACCGACTGACATTGATGTAGTTGACGGCTTTGGTCTAAAAGAGTCTTTCTATATTAATGATTATAAAAATGCTGTTGATAAGCGCTTGATGAACAATGCCAATGCTTTGAATCAAACAGATCAGAGCGGTCGGACAATTTGGGAAGCAACGACTTCAACTAGCGGTGCTGCTAATGAAAACAACATCTCTGGTTTGGCCGTTCGTTCTGCAGATAACACGTTGAATTTCGGTTATTTATCAACAGAAGCTTGCTCGGCAGTCTTTGGTCTTTATATTGAAAAAGTTGATCCCAAGCCAGTCTTAGAAGTGGATCCAGTTAAGATTCCAGCTAAGGAAGGTCAAGAGGTGACTTATAAGGGAACCTTCAAGATTCCAGTTCCTGGTAAGGATATTTTGGCTACCCCGACTACTATTGAGATGACTGAAACCTTTGACGAGCGTCTGGATTACAAGGAGCTCAAGGTTGAGGCTGGCGGTAATGCCTTGCAGGAAGGTCGTGATTACACGATTGAAAAGAAAGGCCAGACTGTTACGGTCAAGATGACACCGGAGTATGTTAAAGCAAATTCTTCTCAGGATATTGTCATTACCTACAAGACTGCAACCAATCAAAAGGTAGCAGAAAAGGGTGCTGCAACGATTGCAAATACCGTGACTTTAAAAGTAGATAATCTTTCAGCACCATCTAATCAAGTTACTACTGACTTGCTCTATGAAAAGAAACACGAATTTGTCAGTGGCACTGCTGGTAAGGAACTCCCGCAGGAAATCAAAGACCTAACACCAGAAACAGAAAAGAATCTGGAGAATGGTACTAAGACCATTCCAACACAGCCAACTAAGACGGAAGTGCATACGGCAGATGGCACATGGACCTTCAAGTCTTACGATAAGAACGAAGAGACCATCAATGGGTCAGATGTGAAGTTCGTTGGCACTTGGGACTTTACTCCAGCGCCAACCTATAAGGCTACTCACGAGTTCGTTAGTGGAACAGCAGGTAAAGAACTTCCACAAGCAGTGAAGGATTTACTTCCAGCTGATAAATCTGACTTAGCGGATGGCACTAAGACCACTACAACACAACCAGTCAAGACAGAAGTGAAGACTGCAGATGGTACTTGGACCTTTAAGTCTTACGACAAGACGGAAGAGACTATCAACGGAGCAGATGCGCACTTTGTTGGCACTTGGGACTTCA
This sequence comes from Streptococcus sp. SN3, assembly GCF_030439905.1. Lineage (NCBI taxonomy): Bacteria > Bacillati > Bacillota > Bacilli > Lactobacillales > Streptococcaceae > Streptococcus > Streptococcus sp. SN3. The sequence continues at coordinate 104,550 of NZ_JAQFJF010000002.1, read as the reverse complement.
CTCCAGTGCCAACCTATAAGGCTACTCATGAGTTCGTCAGTGGAACAGCAGGTAAAGAACTGCCACAAGCAGTGAAGGATTTACTTCCAGCCGACAAGCTTGATTTAGCAGATGGTACTAAGACAACTCCAACGCAACCAGTCAAGACAGAAGTTGAAACATCTGATGGCACATGGAGCTTCCAGTCATATGATAAGAACGAAGCAACCATTAATGGTGCAGACACTAAATTTGTTGGAACTTGGACGTTTGTGGCGAAGCCTAGTTCAGCACCAACCTACAAAGCTACACATGAATTTGTCAGCGGCACAGCAGGTAAGGAATTGCCACAAGAAGTGAAATCCTTGCTTCCATCCGACAAGCCTGATTTGGCAGATGGCACTAAGACAACTCCAACGGAACAATTGAAGACAGAAGTGAAGGTAACAGACGGTACTTGGACTTTCAAGTCATACGATAAGAACGAAGAGACCATCAATGGAGCAGATGTGAAGTTCGTCGGCACTTGGGACTTCACCCCCAATCCAACTTATAAGGCTACTCATGAGTTCGTCAGTGGAACAGCAGGTAAGGAATTGCCACAAGAAGTGAAAGCTTTGCTTCCAAGCGATAAATCTGATTTGGCAGACGGCACTAAGACCACTCCGACACAACCAGTCAAGACAGAAGTTGAAACATCTGATGGCACATGGACCTTTAAGTCTTACGATAAAGCGGAAGAGACCATCAATGGAGCAGATGCACACTTCGTCGGCACTTGGAACTTTACTCCAGTGCCAACTTACAAGGCAACTCACGAGTTCATTAGTGGAACAGCAGGTAAAGAACTGCCACAAGAAGTGAAAGCTTTGCTTCCAGCCGACAAGCCTGATTTGGCAGACGGCACTAAGACCACTCCAACACAACCAGTCAAGACGGAAGTGAAGACCGCTGATGGTACTTGGACCTTTAAGTCTTATGATAAAACAGAAGAGACCATCAATGGAGCAGATGCGCACTTTGTTGGTACATGGGAATTCACAGCAACTCCATCATCAACTTATAAAGCAGTGCATGAGTTCGTTAGCGGTACAGCAAGTAAGGAACTTCCACAAGAAGTGAAAGCTTTGCTTCCAGCCGACAAGCCTGATTTGGCAGACGGCACTAAGACCACTCCGACACAACCAGTCAAGACAGAAGTTGAAACATCTGATGGCACTTGGAGCTTCCAGTCATATGACAAGAACGAAGCAACTATTAATGGTGCAGATGCTAAATTTGTTGGAACTTGGACGTTTGTGGCGAAGCCTAGTCCGGCACCAACCTACAAGGCTACACATGAATTTGTCAGCGGTACAGCAGGTAAAGAATTGCCACAAGAAGTGAAAGCTTTGCTTCCAAGCGATAAATCTGATTTGGCAGACGGCACTAAGGCCACTCCAACCCAGCCATCAAAGACAGAAGTGAAAACAACCGAAGGTACATGGACCTTTAAGTCTTACGATAAGGCAGAAGAGACTATCAATGGAGCGGACGCTCGCTTTGTTGGAACATGGGACTTTACTCCAGCGCCAACTTATAAGGCTACTCACGAGTTCGTTAGTGGAACAGCAGGTAAAGAATTGCCGCAAGCAGTGAAAGATATACTTCCATCCGACAAGCCTAACTTGGCAGATGGCACTAAGGCCACTCCAACCCAGCCGGTGAAGACAGAAGTTGAAACATCTGATGGCGCTTGGAGCTTCCAGTCATATAACAAGAACGAAACAACCATTAATGGTGCAGATGTTCACTTTGTCGGTACTTGGACTTTCGCAGCTGACTCAACTACGCTTACTGGCAGTGTGATCTGGATTGACAATGATAACGCTGCAGGTCGCCGACCACAGAGTGTCCTTGTTCACTTACTTGCAGATGGACAGGATACAGGCATCAGCGTAACTGTTGATGAGGCGATGGGCTGGAAATACAGCTTTGAAAATCTGCCACGCTTCAAGGATGGAAAAGAAATCATCTATAGTGTCCGCGAGGACGAAGTTGAAGGCTACAGCAATCAAGCTGAAGGTATGAATGTAACCAACCGCTTGCTTGTAGATGCTAAAGTTAAAGAGATTGGCAAGAAACGAATTCTGCCTAAGACCGGCCAAGATACATCTATCTGGATGCTGATTCTTGGATTCTTGACTTTTGGAGGAGCAGTTGGCTTGACCAAACGTCAGCGTGACTAAGATTAAGCTTCAGTAAAAAGCTTTGAAAATCTAGAATATATGAAAAGTCTGTTATCTCAACTTTTGTTGGGAATAGCAGGCTTTTTATTTTTCAAGGAAAGATAAGCATTATAAGCAGTCAAATGCTTGAATTTTTCATAAAATTAAAAATAAGCTTGTATTTTTCTAGTAAGTATGGTAAACTATTTTAGTAAAAAATTATACAAAGGAGACTGTTGATGAAGACAAAAACATTAGCACTCGTAAATGGACTTGTTGGGCTTATTGGTGGTATTATTCTACTTTTGTGGCCTTTCTTCATTTGGGTTATTTATTTTATGCTAGGTGTATTTGACATCCTGAAAATTGCAATCCTAGCTTTGGGAATTGCTGGTATTGTCTACTATAAGGATGACAATCGTGTGGGACCAGCAGGCTCTATCTTGATGATTGTAGGTGGAATTTTTACCTTTAATGACTTCTTGGGCTGGATTGGTGCTATTCTTTCTATCATAGGCGGTTCTCTTTATTTAGCAAGCTTGAAGAGATTCCAAGCATAGAGCGAGGATTGAAAAAAATACTAGTTTAAAGCTTGCATTGCCTTAAATGGATAAGCAATCATGCAGAAGCAGGATGGTGAACTTTGGTTAGTTCTGTCCTGCTTTTTTCTTTTTAGCTTATTTACAATCATTCTTAATAGCCAAATAAGCCTAGTCATGGTATAATGGTAACGACTTAGATGAGAGGCTATAACGGAGCAAATAATGAAACAAGAACATCAGCATGACTTTGACCAAGTAATTGGCCATTTGCGCGCCAAGGGCGTGCGTATTACAGAAACACGGAAGGCGGTAATTGACTATATTATCCAAAGTCATGACCATCCTAGCGCTGAAATGATATATCAGGACTTGAAGCCCAATTTTCCTAATATGAGTCTGGCAACAGTCTATAATAATCTCAAGGTTCTGATTGATGAGGGCTTTGTCGCTGAGCTCAAGGTTCGCAATGATACGACGACCTACTTTGACTTTATGGGCCATCAGCACCTCAATGTCATCTGTGAAAAATGTGGCCGTATCGCTGATATGGAGCTGGAACTTCCTGATGTGAAGCATGAGGCTGAAGTGCAGACTGGCTACCACATCACCCAAAGCCAGACGACTGTCTATGGCCTATGCCCCCAATGCCAGCAAGAGGCGGTGTGACTGCGAGAATGATTAGGAGTTTTTGGAGTCTCAAAGACGAACAAAGTTGTGACTTGCTTCGCAAATTCAATCTGCAACTTCAAAGCAGTACTTTGAGCTATCGGCTACTGCGCCAATATTCTATTACTAATAAAAGGTAAGGCTAGAACTTATGTCTCTTAGCCTTTTTCTATGTGTTTTAGCAAGGCATGTTCGCAGGATATCATCTGAGCTTAGAGACGTTGGTACCTAGTCAAGTACAGCACTTAGCAAGATCAGATATTTTAAGCACAACCCCTTATATACTTATGCTATTATTTTACAGTCAAATTCTCTTTTGATATAATGGAAGCAGAATAAATCCTTGTACAAAGAGATTCGAAGAGTTCTGAAGGATTTACAATATAGGTAAATTCGTCATAAGTCTGTAGTATCGAAATCTTTAAGGGGTATTACTTTGTGGGTAGGGTAGATTTTTAGGAGGTCTTATGTTCTGGTGGAGAAAGAAATGGCTGGATGAGTTGTCAGACAGTGATGAATCGCCTCTTTTGGAATGCCGTCATCTTCTCTTTGAGGATGAGGCGGGTTATCCTATTTGTCCTTCCTGCGGTGGACTCATAAAAGAGAATTTTCCTAAGAAAGGCGCGGACAAAGCACGTCTGCACCTGATACGGGAGAAGATGCAGCGAGTATGGAGTGTAAGATTTGGAAGGGAATTTTCAGCAGCTTTGTTTGTGATACCAGCTATTTTTCTTCCAGAATTTTTAAGCCGTTGGATTTTAACCACTGGAGATTACGGCTTTTCTAGCTTTTTCATTGCTAGCCGTCATACGCCTACAATGATTAGCTTTACTTATGAAGGCTATATTCCTTTATTTATCTTTTTTATGGGCAAAGAACGCTTTAAACGTTTCTCTACTTTTTCTTTAGGATTTGAGCGTTTTCATAAAATCCTTTATTCTTGGCCTGTTCGGCTTGTTACTTTTATCGCTGTTATTTGCTTCATTAATATTATTATGCCAAAGATTTATGGGGTTGAAGGAGATGTCTTTATAGGTAAACATAGCCAGCTAACTCCCGCCCAGCATGCTAAAGGTGTAGAACTTTTCATCTTTGTCAATATGCTCTCCATATGGATTGTATCTGGCTTGCTGCTTATTTATCAGTTGATAGACAGGCAGCGGACTTGGTGGATCAAGGAAGCTAATGAGGCTTATCTGTCTGGCGGGTGTTGATATGAAGAGAAATTTTGATTTTTAGGAGGTCTTATGTTCTGGAGAAAGAAATGGTTGGATGAATTGCCAGACGGCGAAGAATCTCCTTTTTTTGAATGCCGACATCTTCTCTTTGAGGATGAGGCTGGCTATCCCATTTGTCCTTCTTGCGGCAAGCTAATAAAGAAAAATCTTCCTCAAAACAGTGTGGATCGCTCACGTCTTTTTCTGATTTATCAAAAAGTGAAGCGACTCTGGATTATGAAATGGAAACTTATTATAATCACTCTAATTGCATTTATATCTTATAGTTTTCCAATAGATTTTAGTAATTGGCTTTTGAGGAATGGAGACTATGGTTTTAGAGACTTTTTTCCTATTACACCTCATACACCGCTAGTATCTGACTTTACCTACATTGCTTATCTTCCTCTTTTTATCTTCTTTTTTATTGGAGAGCGTTCTAGGCGTTTCACTAGCTTTTCTTTGGGCTTCGTTCGTTTTCATAAAATCATCTATTCCTTACCTGTGCAGCTAGCTTTTTTCTTGGCAGTATTTGCTGGGATTAATCAAGTAATGCCAGGTGTCTACAAGGTGATTGGAGATAATTACATATCAAAGTATGATTACCTAACTCCGGCCCAGCATGCTAAAGGTGTAGAACTTTTCATCTTTGTCAATATGCTCTCCATCTGGATTGTATCTGTCTTACTGCTTATTTATCAGTTGATAGACAGGAGACGGACTTGGTGGCTCAAGGAAGCTAATGAGGCTTATCTGTCTGGCGGGTGTTGATATGAAGAGAAATTTTGATTTTTAGGAGGTCTTATGTTTTGGAGAAGAGATTGGGAGGAAGAGATATCAGGAAGCAGAGAATCGCCTTTTTTGGAATGCCGTCATCTTCTTTTTGAAGGGGAATCGGACTATCCTATTTGTCCTTCCTGTGGCAAGCTAATAAAGGAAAATCTTCCTCAAAACAGTGTGGATCGCTCACGTCTTTTTCTGATTTATCAAAAAGTGAAGCGAGTATGGAGTGTCAAAATTGGGATTACTTCAACACTGCTCATTATCATTCTATCTTATTGGTTGCCACAGGTTATAGGTGGCTGGTTTCTATGGACAGGCGACTATGGATTTAGTAGATTTATTCCTTCTAGTTCTCATAATCCCACCTTATTTAGTGTGACACTTTTTGGCTACATTCCCTTATTTATCCTTTTTGTAGCAAGAGAGCGTGTTAAGCGATTTTTTACCTTCTCATTGAGGATTGAGCATTTTCATAAAATTCTTTATTCTTGGCCAGTTCAGCTTACTCTCTTTATCTTTGTTATCATCTTATTAAGTGCTTATATGCCTAAGTTTTACGAAATGGAAGGAGAATCGTTGATTGTCAAGCAAATTCAGCTAACTCCCGCCCAGCAGACTAAGGGAGTAGAGCTCTTTGTCTTTGTCAATATGCTTTGTAACTGGATAGTAGCAGGCTTGTTGGCCATTCATCAACTGATAGACAGGCGGCGGACTTGGTGGCTTAAGGAAGCCAACGAGGTTTATCTATCTGGTGGGTGTTAGGGCAAAGGTTTCTGCTCGGAAATACAAAAGCGCTTTCTTGTTGAAAAACGTCTGATTTGACGAAATAGGCTAGCTTTTTAGGCGAAAATTTTGTAAAATAGAATAGATAAACGGGGACTGCCTCGGAAAATAAAAGGAGAATCCATCTAATGGTAAAATTAGTTTTTGCTCGCCACGGTGAGTCTGAATGGAACAAAGCTAACCTTTTCACTGGTTGGGCTGATGTTGACTTGTCTGAAAAAGGTACACAGCAAGCAATCGACGCTGGTAAACTGATTAAAGAAGCTGGTATCGAGTTTGACCAAGCTTACACTTCAGTATTGAAGCGTGCGATTAAGACAACTAACCTTGCTTTGGAAGCGTCTGATCAGCTTTGGGTACCAGTTGAAAAATCATGGCGTTTGAACGAGCGTCACTATGGCGGTCTGACTGGTAAAAATAAGGCAGAAGCAGCTGAGCAATTTGGTGATGAGCAAGTGCATATCTGGCGCCGTTCATACGATGTATTGCCTCCAAACATGGATCGCGATGATGAGCACTCAGCACACACTGACCGTCGTTATGCTTCACTTGACGACTCAGTAATTCCAGATGCTGAAAACTTGAAAGTGACACTTGAGCGTGCCCTTCCATTCTGGGAAGACAAGATTGCTCCAGCTTTGAAAGATGGCAAAAATGTCTTTGTAGGTGCACACGGTAACTCAATCCGTGCCCTTGTGAAGCACATCAAACAATTGTCTGACGATGAAATCATGGATGTGGAAATTCCAAACTTCCCACCATTGGTATTCGAATTTGACGAAAAATTGAACGTAGTAAAAGAATACTACCTTGGAAAATAAGCTTAAAAGAATCTGAGAATAATCTCAGATTCTTTGCTTTTCCGGAGAGGAAGGACAAGGATTACTAGAAGCCTAGCTAGCAAGTCTTTTAGGTTCCGAGGTTTAGCGGATTTCTTCTTAGCTCGTCCATATTTTCAGATTTTCTATCAGTTTTGAAACATTCATCGAGCTGGATTTATGGTAAAATAAAGGTCAGAACTTTTACTAGAATGAGAGAGAAAATGGCAAGGAAGAAGAGAAAATTTGACAGTCATTCCATCACCAGAAGGCTTTATCTGCTGTTTGGAATCGTGATGTTTTTGTTTTTAGCCTTGATTGCTCGTCTGGGCTATATGCAGGTGGTCAATCAGGACTTTTACACGGATAAGTTAGCTAAGGCCAGCAAGACCAAGATTACCACTAGCTCAGTACGTGGGCAGATTTATGATGCTACTGGCAAGCCCTTGGTGGAAAATACGACCAAGCAGGTGGTGACCTATACGCGAGATAACCGGCTGACGGCTGGAGAGATTCGAGCGACAGCTCAAAAGCTCCTGACCTATGTCAGTATCAGCGATACAGAGGTGACAGACCGCCAAGAGGTGGATTATTATTTGGCGGACAGCGCAGTCTATCAGGAAGTGGTGGAAAAGCTACCCAAGGACAAGAAATTTGATACAGATGACAACCGCCTGCCTGAGTCCAAAATCTATAAGGCGGCAGCTGAGAGCATTGACCCTAAGCAGCTGGGCTATACGGATGAGGAAAAGAAGGCCATCGTTCTCTTTAGTCAGATGAATGCGATTTCCAACTTTGCGACGGGGACCATCCAGACAGATGCGCTAACAACAGAGCAGGTAGCTGTACTGGCTTCCAGCAGCAAAGAGCTGCCAGGTATCAGTGTCTCAACGGGCTGGGACCGCAAGGTCTTGGATACCTCGCTGGCTTCTATCGTGGGTAATATCTCGACAGAAAAGACTGGACTTCCGGCTGAGGAAGTGGATGATTATCTGAAAAAAGGCTACTCTCTCAATGACCGGGTGGGGACCTCCTATCTGGAAAAGCAGTATGAGTCAGTTCTGCAAGGCAAGCGAGCTGAGAAGGAGATTCATCTAGATAAAAATGGTAATATGGAGAGTGTGGAAAATATCTCTGACGGTAGTAAGGGTGACAATCTCAAGCTGACGGTGGACTTAAGCTTCCAGCAGGGAGTGGAGGACATTCTAAAAAATGCCTTTAATGCGGAGTTGGCGAGTGGCAATGCGACCTACTCTGAGGGTGTCTATGCTGTAGCTATGGATCCAAATACCGGCGCCGTCTTGGCCATGGCAGGCGTCCGGCACGACCTGGAAACGGGAGAAAATTCGGTCGATGCTTTGGGAACCATGACTAATGTCTTCGTTCCGGGATCTGTGGTCAAGGCTGCAACTCTGACCTCAGGCTGGGAGAATAACGCCATTAGCGGAAACCAAGTCCTGACAGACCAGCCGATTAGCTTTGGCGGTACGGACAGTATCACTTCTTGGTTCACCCAGTATGGTTCACGTGCCATCACAGCCCAAGAGGCCTTGGAATACTCTTCCAATACCTATATGGTGCAGGTAGCGCTGAAGATGATGGGGACGCCTTACTCAGCTGATATGAAGCTAGATTTTGATGAGCTGGATCCGTCCATGAAAAAGTTGAGGTCGACTTTTGCAGAATATGGTCTAGGCACTTCGACAGGGATTGACCTGCCAAATGAGTCCACAGGCTATCTTCCAGACAAGTTTACGTTTGCCAACTATCTGACCAATTCGTTCGGCCAGTTTGACAACTATACAACGCTTCAGCTGGCCCAGTATGCCTCAACAGTAGCTAATAATGGCAAGCGTGTGGCTCCGCATATCGTTGAAGGCATTTACGGCAACAGCGACCAAGGAGGACTGGGTGATTTGGTGCAGAAAATTGACACCAAAGAGCTGAACCAGGTCAATATCTCTGACGAGGATATGAGCATTATCAAGCAAGGCTTCTATCAAGTGGTTCATGGCAGCAGCGGCTTTACGACTGGTCGGACCATTTCTCAGGGAGAGAGTGTGCCAATCAGTGCCAAGACTGGTACGGCTGAGACCTTTGTGGACAAGGGTAAGAAAGAAGCCATCAATACCAATGTTGTGTCTTATGCACCGAGTGAGAAGCCGCAGATTGCGGTGGCGGTGGTGTTCCCTCACAATACGAACCTATCTTCTACTGTCAGCCACAGTATCACTCGCGATATTATCAATCTTTACAACCAACAACACCCTATGAATTAGTGCTCAATGAAAATCATCAGCAAACGGAGAAAGCTTAAGTTGTCAGTGCTCAAGTAGAGCAATCTGGTTTGAGGAGATTTTTTGAGAATAGAGAAAGGATTTTATGCTTTACCCAACCCCTATTGCCAAGCTGATTGACAGTTTCTCTAAGCTGCCCGGCATTGGCATCAAAACAGCCACTCGACTGGCTTTTTACACTATTGGCATGAGCGATGACGATGTCAATGAATTTGCCAAGAATCTGCTGGCTGCTAAGCGTGAGCTGAGCTACTGCTCTGTCTGCGGCAACCTGACGGACGAAGACCCTTGTGCAATCTGCCAAGACCAGTCGCGCGATCAATCAACTATTTTGATCGTTGAGGACAGCCGAGATGTGTCAGCCATGGAAAATATCCAGGAATACCACGGACTCTATCATGTCCTGCACGGTTTGATTTCACCTATGAATGGCATTGGACCGGACGACATCAATCTCAAGAGTCTGATTACTCGTTTGATGGATAGTGAAGTGACGGAGGTTATCGTCGCAACCAATGCGACTGCGGATGGCGAAGCGACCTCCATGTACATCTCCCGGGTCTTGAAGCCCGCTGGGATTAAGGTGACTCGCCTAGCGCGTGGTTTGGCGGTTGGCTCCGACATTGAGTATGCGGACGAGGTCACATTGATTCGCGCTATCGAAAATCGGACGGAATTATAAACATAAAGGATTTTTCTGGCTCTAGCTGGCTGGAAGAGTCCTTTTTTCTGTTCAAAAATGCTGGGAATTGTGATATACTAAAACGGACTGATACAGAAGCTCCTGCTTAGAAGAATCGACTAGCTAGGTAGATGCAAAACCAAGCTTTTTAGGTTGTTTTATTTCGAGCTGGCAGCTTTTGTAAATCGTACTATTTTTAGAAAATGATAGGAAAAATCATGGCAAAACAAAGATTGATTTTATTGTATGGCGGACGCAGTGCAGAGCGGGAAGTTTCGGTTTTATCAGCTGAGAGCGTCATGCGGGCTGTCAATTATGATAGATTCTCGGTGAAGACTTACTTCATCACCAAGGATGGAGATTTTATCCAAACTCAGGAATTTGAAGCAAATCCGGCGGCTGATGAGAAGTTGATGACTAATGCCACAGTGGACATGTCTCGGAAGATTAAGCCCAGCGATATTTACGAAGATGGAGCAGTGGTCTTTCCAGTCTTGCATGGTCCTATGGGCGAAGATGGCTCTATCCAAGGCTTCCTAGAAGTGCTCAAAATGCCTTATGTCGGCTGTAATATTTTATCTTCTAGCCTAGCTATGGATAAAATCACGACCAAGCGAGTGCTGGAATCAGCAGGCATCGCCCAAGTGCCTTATGTGGCGCTGGTCGATGGTGAGGATCTAGAGCAAAAAATCCAGGAAATCGAGGAGAAATTGACCTATCCCGTCTTCACCAAACCTTCCAATATGGGCTCCAGTGTCGGCATTTCTAAATCGGAGAACCAAGCAGAACTGCGTGCTTCTCTGGACCTGGCTTTCAAATACGACAGCCGGGTACTGGTTGAGCAGGGAGTGACAGCTCGGGAGATTGAGGTTGGGCTTCTAGGCAATGTTGACGTCAAGAGTACCCTGCCTGGAGAGGTGGTCAAGGACGTGGCTTTCTATGACTACGAAGCCAAATACATTGATAATAAAATTACTATGGATATTCCGGCCAAGATTCCAGAAGAAGTGGTGAGCCTGATGCGTCAAAATGCAGAGACCGCTTTCCGAGCTCTGGGAGGTCTAGGACTGTCCCGCTGTGATTTCTTCTATACAGAAGATGGTCAGGTCTTCCTTAATGAGCTGAATACCATGCCAGGTTTTACCCAGTGGTCCATGTATCCACTGCTTTGGGAAAATATGGGGCTGGCCTATCCTGACTTGATTGAGAAGCTAGTTGGCCTAGCTGAAGAGGCATTTGCTAAGAGAGAGGCGCATCTTCTCTAAAATATGATATAATAGAGGGGCTGAAAATTTTCGGTCCTTTCTTTTTGCGAGCAAACCGAAAAACGAGGAAGAAGTATGAAATTAGATTTATATGAAATCGCAGAAGTCCTATCTGCGAAAAATGATGTGACTCAGTTTGAAAATGTTGCGCTTAGAAATGCGGAGTTTGACAGCCGCTTGATTGAGTCGGGTGATCTTTTTGTGCCACTCAAGGGGGCGCGTGACGGCCATGACTTTATCCCAACAGCCTTTGCTCAGGGAGCTGCCGCTACCCTATCTGAGCGTCCAGTGGCAGAGGGGGCTTATCTCTTGGTCGATGATGTCCTGACAGCCTTTCAGCGCTTGGCCCAGTATTATCTGGAAAAGATGCAGGTGGATGTGCTGGCGGTGACAGGTTCCAATGGTAAAACGACAACTAAGGATATGTTGGCCCAGCTACTAGCAACCAGCTACAAGACCTATAAGACACAAGGCAATTACAATAACGAAATCGGTCTGCCCTACACGGTTCTTCACATGCCTGAGGATACAGAGAAACTTGTCTTAGAAATGGGGCAGGACCACTTGGGCGATATCCATCTCCTGTCTGAACTTGCCAAACCTAAGACGGGCATTGTAACTCTGGTGGGAGAAGCCCATCTGGAATTTTTCGGCAGCCGAGCTGAAATTGCCCAAGGCAAGATGCAGATTGCAGACGGTTTGAGAAAAGATGGTTTCTTGATTGTTCCGGCAGATAAGATTGTCAACGAATTTCTGCCAGCAGACTGCAAACTAGTTCGCTTTGGTCCTGATGCGGATATCTTCCTGACGCGTCTGGAAGAGCGCAAGGACAGCTTGAGCTTTGACTGCAACTTTTTAGAGCAAAGGATTGACCTGCCTGTGACCGGTAAGTACAATGCAACTAATGCTATGATTGCAGCCTATGCGGCTCTGCAGGAGGGTGTATCTGAGGCGGATATTGCTCAAGCCTTTTCTGAGCTGGAGCTGACCCGCAATCGAACAGAGTGGAAGAAAGCTGGTAATGGCGCAGATATCCTATCGGATGTCTACAATGCCAATCCAACAGCCATGCGCTTGATTCTGGAGACTTTCTCGACCATTCCGGCCAATCCAGGCGGACGAAAATTGGCAGTGCTGGCGGATATGAAAGAGCTGGGAGCGGACTCTAAGTCCATGCACGGCTCGATGACTACTAGCCTCAATCCAGAAATTGTGACCGACCTTTTCCTCTATGGGCAGGATATGGAAGCTCTCTATGACTATGCCAAGGAGATTTACCCGCCAGGCAAGGTGCAATACTTTATCAAAAATGACGAGAAAGACCAGTTTGAACAGCTGAAACAAGCTGTCAGAGAGAAGCTGACTCCTGCCGACCAGATCCTTCTCAAAGGTAGCAATTCTATGAATCTGGCGAAGCTAGTAGAGGACTTGGAAGATGGAAACTAAAGAAACTGCAAAAACCATTCAACGTCTCCTTTCTATTACAGAGACAGGTCTAGCATTTAGTCGTGATGAATTTGATCGAGAACGTTACTTAGAACTCCGTCAGCTTTTGGGACACCTCCTGGCTGATTGGTCAGATTTGGATGGGAAAGAATTGGCAGAGCTGTTGCGCCCAACGGATTTTTATGCTACTCCTTTGATTGATGTCCGAGCTGTACTGGTTCGAGACGGAAAAGTCTGTTTAGTCAAGGGTAAAAATGAGAAAACTTGGGCTTTACCAGGCGGCTTTTGTGAAGTCGGCCTATCTCCTAAGGAAAATATCATCAAGGAAGTCCAAGAAGAAACGGGATTTAATGTTTCAGTTTCGCGTCTGCTTGCAATTTTTGATACTAATAAATTTCAATTTCAGAGTAAGCAATATGCTAAACTGGTCTTCGAGTGTCAGATAGAGGATGGAGATTTTCAGCCTAATACAGAAATAGAAGAGTTAGCTTTCTTTGCTATCCAATCTTTACCAGAATTATCTTCTAAGCGGACTACAAAAGAACAGTTGGAAATCCTTTGGGAGATTTATCAAGGAGACAGAGAACAGTATTTGGATTAGTGAAGTAAGTTTCTGGGATACTCTTTGTCTGAAAAAGCTAGAAATTATTGCAACAACAGGTAAAATCAACCTCGTTCAAACCTTATATTAGAATGGGAACCTAGGAGATGGGAATAAGAGATATGTTTACAACCTATAAAACCGAACCGCCTCAACTGGGACTTTGGTATTTTGTTCTTTTGGGGCTGGTCTTTGCGATTATCTGGCTTTCCTATCTCTACTACAATCGGAAAGCTTACCAGCAGCTATTTGTCGGGATGCAAGCTTGCCAGCTGATAGGCCTCTATTCTTGGTATATGCTGACTGCTGCCCCACTGTCTGAGAGTCTGCCCTTTTATCATTGCAGAATGGCTATGTTTGCCTTGATGTTTCTGCCTAATCGCTCAGTGTATAAATTTTACTTTGCACTTTTGGGGACTTTTGGCTCGATTGTAGCCTTTATCTATCCGATTTTTGATCCTTACCCTTTCCCCCATATCACTATTTTGTCCTTTATCATTGGCCATCTAGCGCTCTTGGGAAATTGTTTGATTTATCTTTTCAGATATTATCATACTTTCTCTATGAGCTGGCAGCGAGTGGTGTGGACGACCTTTATGATGAATGCTTTTTTGCTTGTTATCAATATGTTGACAAAGGGTTCTTATGGATTTCTTACAGATCCGCCGCTTGTTGGCAATCACGGACTCCTGCTCAATTATCTGCTTGTCTCAATTGTCTTAAGTGCAGCAGTTTGCTTGGTTTCTGAAATTTTTAAGCGCGTGGAGCAGACCAAGACAGTTTCCCTAACTTAATTATCTCATGGAGGATTTATGAAAGATTTTTTAACTACGACAAAAACGGTGGCACCGCCTATCTCGATTTTATGGTATGCTGTGATGATTGCTCTGGTCTTGCTGTCTATTTGGAGCTCGCTCAAATACCATGATAATCCGCGTTTTGTTAAAGCTTTTAAGTGGATTCAGATTGCTCAGCTGCTGATGCTTTATAGCTGGTATTTTGGTTTTCGAATTCCCTTTTCCAATAGTCTGCCCTTCTATCATTGCCGCCTGGCTATGTTTGCGGTGGTCTTTCTGCCAGACAAATGGCGCAGCAAGCAGTATTTTGCTCTTTTAGGAGCTAGCGGAGCGGTCTTTGCCTTGGGCTATCCAGTCTTTGACCCCTATGATTTCCCGCACATTACCAGCTTTTCTTTCCTGATTGGCCACTATGCACTCTTGGTTAATTCCTTGATTTATCTGATGAATCACTACGACAAGAGCCTGCTCAAGAAATACATGATTGTAGCCTACACCTTTGGACTCAACCTTTTCCTAGTCGGCGTTAATCAAGTGACGGGAGGTAATTACGGTCTGCTAAAAAGTCCGCCTTTCATCCCTGATGCCCCCCTATGGATAAAGTACCTTCTTGTGTCGGTCATCCTTTCTCTGGCCCTGGTTCTCTTCGATATATTGTTTAAGAAACGGTGGAAAAAGCAGTTAAGTCTGGTCCGCAGTTAATTCACTTTAAATTTATAGCTCCTGTCAAGTTAATGTGGCAGGATTTTTCTTAAATTAGAGAGCTTTATCATGACTTGACTTGCTTCTAGTAACAAATGGACTGTTTGTCTATCAACTCTTTAAGTTGGTTCAACTAGACGCTTCTGTGACAGCTGAAGAGAAAGAAGAACTGGAAACCAGAAAAAACGCCTGCTCCATTTACTGGGTTTGAACTTAATAGTTGCAATTTGTGTCATTGTCAGATTTTAAGGGAAATTTTATTGACATAGGAGAATAGAATCGCTCGAAAGGGCGATTTTTATCTTCTTTAGATAATTGAAAAAAAGCGCTAAATCCGCTATAATAGGTAGGTTGAAAGGATTGAAATACTCCGATGTAAAATAAAAAAACAAATACTAAGATTTACAATTATCCTAAATGAAAGAAAGAGAAGAAGATGACTTTACAAGAAGAAATTAAGAAACGCCGGACCTTTGCCATTATCTCCCACCCGGACGCGGGGAAGACGACTATTACGGAGCAGTTGCTCTACTTCGGAGGCGAGATTCGTGAAGCTGGGACAGTCAAGGGCAAAAAGACGGGTAATTTTGCCAAGTCTGACTGGATGGATATTGAGAAGCAGCGGGGGATTTCAGTGACTTCCTCTGTCATGCAGTTTGACTACGATGGTAAGCGGGTCAATATCCTGGATACGCCAGGACACGAGGATTTCTCAGAAGATACTTATCGGACCTTGATGGCGGTGGATGCTGCGGTCATGGTTATTGACTCGGCCAAGGGGATTGAGGCTCAGACCAAGAAGCTCTTTGAGGTTGTCAAGCATCGTGGTATTCCAGTCTTCACTTTTATGAACAAGCTGGACCGTGATGGTCGCGAGCCCTTGGACTTGCTGGAAGAACTGGAAGATATTTTGGGAATTGCCAGCTACCCAATGAATTGGCCGATTGGAATGGGGAAGAGCTTTGAAGGTCTTTATGACCTCTACAATGAGCGGCTGGAGCTTTATAAGGGCGAGGAGCGCTTTGCGACTCTGGCAGAAGGTGACCAACTGTTTGCTTCCAATCCTTTCTATGAGCAAGTTAAGGAAGATATTGAGCTCTTGAGCGAAGCTGGGAATGAATTCTCAGAAGAAGCGATTTTGGAGGGCAAACTGACACCTGTTTTCTTCGGCTCAGCCCTGACCAACTTTGGCGTCCAGACTTTCCTGGAAACCTTCCTCAAGTTTGCTCCGGAACCGCATGGCCATAAGAAGACAGACGGTGAGGTAGTCGAGCCACTCAGCCCAGACTTCTCAGGCTTTGTCTTCAAAATTCAGGCCAATATGGACCCGCGCCACCGTGACCGTATCGCTTTTGTCCGTATCGTTTCTGGCGAGTTTGAGCGCGGTATGAGTGTCAATCTGCCTCGCACTGGCAAGTCTGCTAAGCTGTCTAATGTTACCCAGTTTATGGCAGAAAGTCGGGAAAATGTGACCAATGCTGTAGCTGGTGATATTATCGGGGTTTATGATACGGGGACTTATCAGGTCGGTGATACCTTGACTGTAGGCAAGAATAAGTTTGAATTTGAACCTCTGCCAACATTTACTCCAGAGATCTTTATGAAGGTTTCAGCTAAGAATGTCATGAAGCAAAAATCCTTCCATAAGGGGATTGAACAGCTGGTGCAAGAGGGAGCCATCCAGCTTTATAGCAACTACCAGACAGGCGAGTACATGCTGGGTGCTGTCGGTCAGCTCCAGTTTGAGGTCTTCAAGCACCGTATGGAAAATGAATACAATGCTGAAGTGGTCATGAATCCTATGGGCAAAAAGACTGTCCGCTGGATTTCACCAGATGACTTAGACGAGCGCATGTCTTCTAGCCGTAATATTCTAGCCAAAGACCGCTTTGATCAGCCAGTCTTCCTCTTTGAAAACGACTTTGCCCTGCGCTGGTTCGCGGACAAATATCCAGATGTTAAATTGGAAGAGAAGATGTGATTCTAATAGGAAATAGTTTGCTTTGTAATATCATGATAGTTTAGGGGGATATAATGAAGAAACTAACGGGAGAACAAACGAAAATTCTTTATTTACCAGATGAAAAAAATTTGGTTATTCTAGGTGCCGCTGGAAGCGGAAAATCCTTGGTGGCTTTATATAAATCAGTCTATTTAGCTATCAAGTATCCAAGTAAAAAAATAGGGATTGTTTGCTTCAATAAACCTATTATTGAGCAAATTAAAACACAACATTTACCACAATTATGTCAGAGTTTGCAGATTCAAGTCCCAAGAAATATTTCTGTTACAACATACCATAGCCTAGTTTGGAATACGTTAAGAAAATTAAATTCAGGCAACGAAATAAAATGTTTAGATTTTATAAAAGTTGATGAAAAGGAAAAATGTATAAACGATTCTATAAAAAAACTAGCAGAAATAGAAAAGTATACTGACAGCAGAATTCTTAATAGAGAAATAGAATTTTTTAAAGAAGAGATTTCCTGGCTGCAAGGAATGATGGTTAAAACGGAAGAAGAATATCAAGAACTTGAAAGAACAGGAAGGGGACGAAAAAATCCAGTTAACAAAGGAGAGGAGAGAGAGTTAGTTTATAGGATATTTAAAGGGTATAAATATTATAGAAGTCAATTGAATCCACCTAAATATTTTGATTATGATGATATTTCTTGGAAATTAGAGGAAAGAAAGGAGCGTATACCGGATAAAGATAAGTTTGATTTCTTAATTATAGACGAATTTCAAGATATGGATAAAGCGAAGATACAATCTTTAACCTATTTAACTAAGGAAAATGGAGCTTGTATTTTATTAGGGGATTATGCTCAACAAATTTTAGGAACTAAGATTTCTTTTAAACAATTAGGTGTCAATAATATATCCAAAGAGACTTTTGTTAAAAATTATAGGAATACAAAACAAATTAGTAATTTGGCAAATATATTGATTGAAAAAGGCTTTATAACGGAAGAAGAGGATGAAAAAATTAGCCGAGTTTCGTCTAGAAGAGATGGAGAAATTCCACAATTACAACAGGCTAATAGTTTTGAAGTATATAAAAACATTATTTCGAATTTTTTTACGAATAAAATAGGTAGCAATGGAATTATTCTAATGGATCCAACTTCTTTTAAAACTATAGCAAAAATTTTAAAGGTTCTGGACTTAGATAATCATGTTGAACTTTATACTATTAATCAAGTCAAAGGTTTAGAATTTGATAATGTCTTAGTACTTGATATAGATAAAAGCAAATACATAGAAGATTATAGCAATCTTGAAGATAATGAAAATAATGAAGTTGCAAAACAATTATATGTTGCAATTACTAGGGCAACTACTAATTTGGCTTTAACATATCAAAACTATGATATGAATTTTTATCTTGGTGGATAGGGGAAGGTTAATGTGAATCAAGAAATTGTTTTTAAAAAAGGCATAACTCGTCTTTGCCATTTTACAAAGTCTTCCAATCTTCCTTATATATTAGGAACTGGTGATGAGGAGGCTAATGGTATTATTTCTAATAAAGCGATTAGAGACTCTGAATGCAAGTTTTTGAAATTAAATGATATTCATCGTTATGATAATCGCCCTGAATTGATATGTCTTTCCGTAGAGTATCCAAACTTTTTCTTTTTTGAAAAATCAATTGAAAAAGAAAAAGAATCGCTTTTGAATGATTGGGTTGTCTTGCTAATTTCGCCTAGTATAATTAATGAAGAGACATATTTTTGTCCTGTCAATGCTGCAAAAAACAGAGGTGCTCATATAGGTAAGGGGAGCCAAAAGTTTATGGAGTTATTTAATACAGAGGTTCTAGGGCTTAATCGTAGTGTCTCAATGTTACCTAATATACCAACCAATAATCAAGCAGAAGTTTTATCTCCAGATATGATTCCGAAAGATAAAATAATAGGTTTGGTTTTTAGTAGCAAAAAGCAAGCTAGGGATGAAGTGTTAAGATTAAAGTTGTGTCAGATAGAATTAAGGAATTTAAAAATATATTACTCTCATGAATGGTTTAAGAGAAATTCAGCATACAGTATTATGCAAGGAAAAGTATTAAAATTATATGAATTGGAGGAGTAGAATGGCAGAGAGATTTGTCTATATATATGAATCAAGTTCAAACAGTTTTAAAAAAGAGAATATAAAATTCAATTGGTATCCGGGTTTCTCAGTTTCGCAAAAACAAAGATCTATACATTCTCTTCACAAAGAATTCAAAGAAAAATTTGGGAATTTAAAAGTATTAGAAGTTTCCACTGCTTCTGAAGAAGAGTTTGGGAAAGAATGTAGTGCTTTTAATCTTCAACTTACATTGCGTAATGGTAGTAAATACTCTGTAGAATCTTTATTTCAGTCTTCTAAAGTGTTTAAGAATTATGGACGTGTAAATCAAGATTTGGATTTAGATGCCAAGGCAGTAAAGAGACAAGTTCGTTCAATTGAGGTAAATGATAAATTAATTGAATTCGATTTTTTAGGAGTAAAATTTCCTCTGCTACCACGTACTTATTTTTATAACTGGTTATACGTAAATGCGTTATTTCAAAATACAGAATTATCTAATTTCATTCTTCAATACGATGCTTTTACAGATATAAATTTTAATCCAAACAAATCCATAAATTGCCAGGCTGAGGCTTGCTCAATATTTTTATATCTGGCTAAGAATTCCTTATTAAACGATTCAATTCGAAGTCCTAAAAAATTTTTAGAGCTCGTTTATAGGAAAAAAGATAAAGAATATATTTCTGAATTAGGAGAAATAGAAAGCGAAACAGAAACAGATATTGAAGGAGAACAGTTGACCCTTTTTTAAAAAAATAACAACAATTTTCAAAATAAAGAATTAGAAATTATGAGCAATTAATGAGAAAACTAAAAGCAAAGGCAACTTTTATAATTGAATTAACATACATTTATATTCAAAAAGATAGAAGGTAAGATAATTTTGTGAGAATTAAATGTTCCTATAGAAAGGAGTTCCATGTTTCTGGAAAGAAAACTAAAAGATCAGTCTGTCTGGATCAACATTGACTCAGATAGTTTTAAAAAGAATGCCAGGATTTATCAGGATTATGAAATTGATCAGGAGACCATCGAGTATGCGCTGGATAAGAACGAGCGGGCTCACATGGACTACAATCGTGAGAATGGAACGGTTGTCTTTATCTACAATGTCCTTGATCTAGCGACAGATAAGGAACATTATGAGACGATTCCTATGACCTTTGTGGTGCAACAGAGACGGCTCATTACGATCAGCAACCAGGATAATGCCTATGTTGTCGATATGATGAAGGCTTATACTGAGCGTCATGAGCCAGTATCGGTCTATAAGTTTCTCTTTGCTAGTCTAGAGTTAATCTCCAATTCTTACTATCCGGTTGTTGAGCGGATGGACAAGCGTAAGGATGAGATTAATGCTCTCCTGCGTCAGACAACTACCAAAAAGCATCTTTTTGCCCTGTCTGACTTGGAAACTTCTATGGTCTATCTAGTTGCTGCAGCTAAGCAGAATCGCATGCTCCTAGAGCATATCAAAAGTCATGGCATTTACCGCCGTTTTGATGAATTAGAAACCGAGCAGTTTGAGGATGCTATGATTGAGGCTCGTCAGCTTGTCTCCATGACCGATCTGATTGCTCAAGTTCTCAGCCAGCTCTCTGGCTCCTACAATAATATCCTGAATAACAATCTGAATGACAATTTGACGGTCTTGACCATTATTTCGGTCCTTTTGGCAGTACTTGCAGTTATCACGGGTTTCTTTGGTATGAATGTTCCTCTGCCCTTGTCTAATGATAAAAATGCCTGGATTTATATTGTTGTCATTAGTCTGATTATCTGGGGACTTCTGACCAAGCTTCTTAAATGGTTAGCCAATAAGAAGTAAATATTTGAAATTATTTTCCCTATAACAAGCACTGAGAATGGTGCTTGTTTTTTTCTTACTTAGGAAAGAAAATGATTGGTACAGTTGGCCTATATTTAAAAAACTGTTATTTTATGTTATAAAATATAACATAAAAATTATAATTTTTATTGCATAAAATTTCATAATAAAGTATAATATAAAACAATTTAAAATAAGTGAGGGGTAGAAATATGGCAGAATACCTAAACGATTTAAATTACAAAGGCAAAGCATACCAATATACAGACCTTGGAAAAGCCTCAGATGTACTAGGAGGGGATATAGAAGGACTTCCTTATTCTATACGAATATTATTAGAAAGTGTTCTACGTAAGGAAGATGGTATTGACGTAACAAAAGATAACATTATCTCTTTGATACATTATCAAGCTAAATCACCAAGCGGAGAAGTTCCTTTTAAGCCTAGTCGAGTCATTCTCCAGGATTTTACAGGTGTTCCTGTCGTAGTGGATTTGGCTAGTATGCGCGATGCGATTGTTGGGCAGGGAGGTCAGGCCGATCAGATTAATCCAGAGATTCCGGTTGATTTAGTTATTGACCACAGTGTTCAGGTGGATTTTTATGGCTGTGATACAGCTCTAGAGGCCAATATGACTCAGGAGTTTGTCCGCAACAATGAGCGCTACGAATTTCTCAAGTGGGCAGAAAAATCATTTGATAATTATCGAGCTGTTCCTCCTGCTACTGGGATTATCCATCAGGTCAATATCGAATTTCTCAGTGATGTCATCATTGAAAAGGATGGCCAACTCTATCCGGACAGCATGTTTGGGACGGACAGTCATACGACCATGATTAATGGTATCGGTGTTCTGGGCTGGGGAGTCGGTGGGATTGAGGCCGAGGCTGCCATGTTAGGTGAAGCTTCTTATTTCCCAGTTCCTGAGGTGATTGGTGTTCGTCTCTTGGGTAAATTGCCTAAGATTGCGACTGCGACGGATTTGGCTTTAAAGGTCACGCAAATCTTGCGGCAGGAAAATGTTGTTGGTAAATTTGTCGAGTTCTTTGGGCCTGGTTTGTCTAATCTAAGTCTGGCTGACCGGGCAACAGTGGCTAATATGGCGCCGGAATACGGAGCTACCTGTGGGTATTTTCCGATAGATGAGGAAACGCTCAATTACATGCGTCTGACCAATCGAACGGAAGATCATATTGAGCTGACCCGTCTCTATGCTCAAAAAAATCACCTTTTCTATGATGAAAGGGCTGAGCCAATTTATACCAAGGTAGTCGAAATTGATTTGTCCAGCATTGTTCCGAGCATCTCAGGGCCCAAGCGGCCCCAAGATTTGATTGAACTAACAGCTGCTAAAGAGGAATTTCAAGCTAGTCTAGTCAGAGAAGCGGGGGTCCGAGGCTTTGGGCTAGATGAGAGCGAGCTGGAAAAGTCTGCAGTGGTTCAGTTTTCTGATCATGAGGAGACGATTAAGACCGGTCATGTGGCTATCGCTGCCATTACTAGCTGTACCAATACATCCAATCCCTATGTCCTGATGGCGGCGGGGCTTTTAGCCAAGAAAGCAGTCGAAAAAGGCTTACGTGTTTCAAAGACTGTCAAGACTTCTTTGGCTCCCGGCAGCAAGGTGGTCACAGGCTACCTCAAGAAGAGTGGCCTTCAGTCCTATCTGGATCAGCTTGGTTTCAATCTTGTCGGCTATGGCTGCACCACTTGTATTGGAAATTCAGGAAATCTCCGACCGGAAGTGGCTCAAGCGATTACGGATACTGACTTGCTGGCTAGTGCTGTTCTTTCAGGAAATCGGAATTTTGAAGGGCGGATCAATCCACTGGTCAAGGCCAATTTCCTAGCTAGTCCGCCCTTGGTGGTTGCCTATGCTCTGGCTGGAAATACCAATATTGATCTGACTAGTGAGCCGTTGGGTTATGATCAAAAGGGGCAGCCTGTTTATTTGATGGATTTGATGCCGGAGCACGACTTGGTTGCAGATTATGTTCAAAAATATGTGACGCGCCAGCTTTTTGAAAAAGAATATGCTCATGTGTTTGACGACAATGAAAAATGGAATCAGATTCCGACAGCCTCTTCTCAGAATTATCAGTGGAATCAGGCTTCGACCTATATTCAAAATCCACCTTACTTTGATGGCTTAGCTGATGATTTAGCCATTCAGCCACTGAAAAATCTTGCGGTGCTGGCGAAATTTGGGGATACGGTGACGACAGACCATATCTCCCCAGCAGGAAATATTGCCAGAAACAGCCCGGCAGCTTCCTATTTGCTAGAGCACGGAGTGGATTACCAAGAGTTTAATTCCTATGGCAGCCGTCGGGGGAATCATGAGGTCATGATGCGGGGGACTTTTGCCAATATTCGGATTAAAAATGAACTGGCAGATGGAAAGATTGGTGGTTACACAGATTATAGAGGAGAGTTGCTATCCATTTATGAGGCAGCCATGCGCTACAAGGAGGAGCAAATTGACACCATTGTCCTAGCTGGCAAAGACTACGGTATGGGGTCCAGTCGTGATTGGGCAGCCAAGGGGGCTAATCTTTTGGGTGTCAAGGTGGTTCTGGCAGAGAGTTTTGAGCGTATCCACCGGTCCAATCTGGTCATGATGGGGGTTCTTCCGCTGCAGTATCTAGAGGGTGAAAATGCGGATAGTCTGGGCTTAACAGGCAAGGAGACTTTCGATATTAATCTGCCACAGAACCCACAAGTTGGTCAGTTAGTTGATGTGGTAGCTCGAAAGGGTGCTGAAGAAATAGCTTTTCAAGCTCGGCTGCGCTTTGATGCAGAGGCGGATATTCGTTACTATGAAAATGGGGGGATTTTGCCCATGGTCGTTAGAAAGAAATTAGAGGAGGTATGAGCATGAGTCAGACGGACGGTTTGAAAGATACCATTGCTTGTGATACCAGAATTAGCCAGATTGTGGATGATTCTTTGTCTTATGCAGGCTACAATATTTCTGAATTGGTAGAGCACCATGCGAGTTTTGAAGAGGTGATTTATCTGCTCTGGCATTTGCATTTACCGACTCAAATTGAGCTTAAGCATTTTGAGGAAGATCTGCGAGCTAATTATGCCATTAGCGATGCGGTGGAGCAGTGCATCCTTATCCAGTCCCGCAAGCACCTTCATCCCATGAGTGTCTTGCGCTCAACGGTCAGTCTTTTGGGTGTTTATAATGTCCATGCTGAGGAAGCATCTCTAGAAGCTACCTATGAGCAGAGCATCCAGCTTATGGCAAAGATGCCGACTATTATTGCGGCTTTTGCCAGACTGAGGTCGGGTCAGACTCCGATAGAGCCGCGGGAGGATTTAGGTTTTGCGGCCAATTTCCTCTATATGCTAAAGGGAGAAGAGGCTAGTGAGCTTGAAGTCAAAGCCTTTAACTGCGCCTTGGTGCTCCATGCCGATCATGAACTCAATGCTTCAACCTTTGCGGCTCGAGTCTGCGCTTCAACCTTGACCGATATTTATTCCTGCGTGACAGCAGCTGTTGGAGCACTCAAGGGCTCCCTTCATGGTGGCGCTAACGAATGTGTCTTTGATATGCTGAAAGAAATCAGAGAGGAAGGGGATTGCCAGGCCTACCTAGACCGTAAGCTGGCCTCTCACGAGAAGATTATGGGTTTTGGCCATCGAGTTTACAAGACTCAAGATCCGCGTGAAAAATACCTGCGTCAAATGGCCAAGGACTTGACACAGGGAACCAAGGACGAGGTCTGGTATCAGCTTTCAGAGGAAATTGAAGCCTATATGAAGCATACCAAGCATCTGATACCGAATGTCGATTTTTATTCGGCTACGGTTTACCATGTGTTGGGCATTGACAGCAGTATCTACACCTTGATTTTTGCTATGAGTCGGGTGGCTGGCTGGATTGCTCATATTCAGGAACAGCGCAAGAACAATAAGCTGATTCGGCCACGTTCTAACTATATTGGTGCTCAAGGTTTGGAGTATCTTCCCATTGGAAGGAGATAAAATGGCAGATAAGATTTTGTTTGAGAAAGGGCGGTTGCAGGTGCCAGATGCTCCTATTATTCCTTACATCCAAGGAGACGGGATTGGAGTGGATATCTGGAAAAATGCCCAGCTGGTCTTTGATAAGGCAGTGGAAAATACTTATGGCGGCCAGAGAAAGGTTGTTTGGAAGGAAGTTTTGGCTGGGAAAAAAGCAGCAGACCAGACAGGTGACTGGCTACCGGATGAAACGCTGGCAACGATTAAGGATTGTCTGGTGGCTATTAAGGGTCCCTTAGAAACTCCAGTCGGAGAAGGAATCCGTTCGCTGAATGTGGCCCTGAGACAGGAATTGGATCTCTATGCCTGCCTGCGGCCGGTTCGTTATTTCAAGGGAGTTCCCAGTCCGCTCAAGCACCCCGAGAAGACAGATATCACGATTTTTCGGGAAAATACAGAAGACATCTATGCAGGGATTGAGTGGGAGAGTGGAACGGATGCAGTCAAAAAAGTTATCGCTTTCCTGCAGGAGGATATGCAGGTTGACAAGATTTGCTTCCCAGAAAGCTCTGCTATTGGGATCAAGCCAATCTCTAAGCAGGGCAGTGAGAGGCTGATACGGGCGGCTGTTGACTATGCCCTAGCCAAAGGACTGAGCCGGGTAACTCTGGTTCACAAGGGCAATATCCAGAAATTTACAGAGGGTGGTTTTCGGAAATGGGGCTATGAACTAGCTCAAAGAGAGTATGCGGACGAGCTGGCTTCTGGAAAACTAATCATTCAGGATGTCATTGCTGATAATTTTCTGCAGCAGATTCTGCTCTATCCAGAGAAATTTGATGTTGTCGCCTTGACCAATCTAAATGGTGACTATGCCAGCGATGCTTTGGCTGCTCAGGTGGGCGGGATTGGTATCGCTCCAGGGGCCAATATCAATTACGAGACTGGTCATGCTATTTTTGAAGCTACTCACGGAACGGCACCAGATATAGCGGGTCAAAACAGGGCTAATCCTTCTTCTCTTCTCTTATCAGGGGCTATGCTCTTTGATTACATTGGTTGGCCGGAGGTCTCTCATCTCCTGACTAAGGCCATTGAGAAGGCTCTCTTTGAGCAAAAAGTGACAGGGGATTTTGCCAGTCAGCTGGAAGGAGTAGCAGCCTTGACCACTAGTCAATTTGCTGAGGAGCTGCTAGCTAATATAGAAAAGTATCCACAATGAAAAAATGATGAAGAATCTGCCTATCTAGACAGCCTCTTCATCACTTTTTTGTCTTTTTCGATATTCCAGTCCCCAGCCAATTATCCAGCAGAAGACTAGTAGGTAATTTTCAATCCAGCCCAGTAGATTGGCTTGATTCGCCTTTTCCAGATAGCCTAGCAGATGGTTGGTGCCAAAGCCCAGCCCACCCAGAATCAGTGCTAGCAGGGTCATCCGTAGATAAAACCAATCATACTTTATGTTGGCGGCAATGACTAAAGGCAGAATAGCCAGATTCCAGAAACCAATTTCCCGCTGCCAGTAGGGAGCTAGACCATAGATGGACTCATTGCCCAAGAGCTGGGGCTGGAAAATCTGGATCATAGCTGCGCTCAGCATAGCTAAGATTAGTAAAATGAAAATCACTCGTAAAAATTTATTCATACCTGTCTCCTTTCTTCTTTGTAGATTATAATGTTTTTGAAAATGATTTTCAAGTTTTCATTTTTTACAAAAGAAATCTCTAATAAAATATTTTACAGTCAAGTTCTATCTTTTTAGGTGCTTTTGTGGTATACTAGGTTAGTTGCAGAAATACAGTTTTTCTATTCAGTGGGAACTAGCGACCGAGTCGGCGCTTTTTTAGTGCCTGGACTTGAGAGACCATATTTATGAAGAGAAGAGCGAATACTCTCAGAAAATCGAGATTTAGCAAGAGAAAAGCACTTGGTATGTTTCGATAGTTGAGTATCAAAAGCCTTATAAGGTGGCTTCGCACCACCTTTAGAAAGAAGAAGAACATTGAAATTTAATGAATTACATTTATCTGCTGAATTACTAGCAGAGATTGAAAAAGCTGGCTTTGTAGAAGCAAGCCCTATTCAAGAGCAGACGATTCCGCTTGCTATGGCCGGTAAGGATGTCATTGGTCAGGCCCAGACAGGGACAGGAAAGACAGCAGCCTTTGGCTTTCCAACTCTAGAGAAGATTGATACAGATAATCCTGCTGTCCAAGCATTGATTATCGCTCCAACCCGTGAATTGGCCGTGCAGAGTCAGGAAGAGCTTTTCCGTTTTGGCCGCAGCAAGGGGGTCAAGGTGCGTTCTGTCTACGGTGGCTCCAGCATCGAAAAGCAAATCAAGGCCCTCAAATCTGGTGCTCATATCGTCGTAGGAACACCTGGTCGTCTCTTGGATTTAATCAAACGCAAGGCGCTTAAGCTGAATCAGATTGAAACTTTGATTTTGGACGAAGCGGATGAAATGCTTAACATGGGCTTTTTGGAAGACATTGAGTCTATCATTTCACGTGTGCCAGAAGAACGTCAGACTTTGCTCTTTTCAGCGACCATGCCGGATGCTATCAAGCGTATCGGTGTCAAGTTTATGAAAGAGCCTGAGCATGTCAAGATTGCTGCTAAAGAGCTGACAACGGAGCTGGTGGATCAGTATTATATCCGTGTCAAAGAAAATGAAAAATTTGATACCATGACTCGCCTGATGGACGTGGAGCAGCCAGAGCTGTCTATCGTCTTTGGCCGGACCAAGCGCCGGGTGGATGAGCTGACTCGCGGTCTGAAAATCCGCGGTTTCCGAGCAGAGGGGATCCATGGTGATTTGGACCAAGGCAAGCGCCTCCGCGTCCTGCGTGACTTTAAAAATGGCAATCTGGATGTCTTGGTGGCGACAGATGTGGCCGCGCGTGGATTGGACATTTCTGGTGTGACCCATGTCTACAACTACGACATTCCGCAGGATCCAGAAAGCTATGTTCACCGGATTGGTCGGACTGGTCGTGCTGGTAAGTCAGGTCAGTCTATCACTTTCGTAGCGCCAAATGAAATGGGCTATCTGCAGATCATCGAAAATCTGACCAAGAAGCGTATGAAAGGCCTTAAGCCAGCGACTGCAGAGGAAGCTTTCCAAGCTAAGAAAAAAGTTGCCCTTAAGAAGATTGAACGCGATTTTGCGGATGAAAGCATCCGTTCTAACTTTGAGAAATTTGGCAAGGATGCTCGTAAGCTGGCAGCAGAATTCAGCCCAGAAGAGCTGGCTATGTATATCCTCAGCTTGACGGTGCAAGATCCAGATGCCCTTCCTGAAGTAGAAATTGCCCGTGAAAAACCACTGCCATTTAAACCGTCTGGCGGTGGCTTTGGCGGAAAAGGCAAGGGCAGTCGTGGCGGAAATAGCAACCGTCGCAGCAATGACAATCGCCGTGACCGAGGTGGCCGCCGCGATCAATTTAAGAAAGGTCGCAAAGACGAGCGTTTTGACAAAGAAAATCGCTACCGCAAGGACCATAAGAAGCCACGCAATACTTCTAGCGAGAAGAAAACCGGCTTTGTTATCCGTAACAAGGGTGATAAATAAAAAGTTAGAACTATGATACATCAAATATGTATCATAGTTTTTTCTTTTGATGAGATGTTAATGCTATTATACTCGTCTTTTGTAAAAAAATTTGATTGGAACATTTAAGTATTTTATGATAAAAGGCGCCACAATCTTGTGGCGTTTTTTGTGAGAAATCTTATAAGCAAAAAGTACATAAAGTGTAATTTAGTTACTTGGTTATCAAATCAAACAAAATAGTACACGATTTATTAATTATTGTAAACAAATAATTTATAAAAAATATATAATAAGCTATTGACTATATTATATCATAATGATATAATGAATTTACAAACAAAAAGAAACAAGGTGAGGTAATAATGGAGCTTTCTCAATTGTTTGATAAAGAGTTAGTTTTTTGTCTAACTGCAAAAAGTCAAGAAGAGTTATTTTATCAGGTAGCTGATTTACTGGAAGAGAGAAAAATTGTCAAGCCTTCTTATAAAGAGGCTCTGATAAAAAGAGAGCAATCTTTTCCAACTGGATTGGATATGGAGTTTTTAGGCAAAGACTTGCCAAATGTAGCCATTCCCCATACAGACATTGAGCACAACTTAACAGAGAATGTGGTTGTGGTTAAGTTGGAACAGCCTGTGACTTTCCACAATATGATTGCACCTGCACAGACAGTTTCAGTCTCTCTTTTATTCTTTATTATTAACCATTCTAGCTCAAGTCAAACTAACATTTTGGCACAGCTTATGGACTTCTTCACTAGCCAAGGTAATTTAGCTGAGCTAGCTAAATGTAGCACTGAAGAAGAGTTGTTTCACTATATTTCAACAGTCATCAAATAAATAAAATGGAGGTTTTTACCATGATTAAAATTTTAGCTGCCTGTGGAGCTGGTGTGAATTCCAGCCACCAAATCAAAAGTGCCCTTGAGGAAGAGTTGTCAAACCGCGGTTATGATGTTCATTGTGATGCAGTAATGGTCAAGGATGTCAATGAAGATTTAATTCAAGGATACGATATCTTTACACCGATTGCAGCAACAGATTTGGGCTTCACACCAGAAATTCCTGTTATTGAAGCAGGACCGATTCTCTTCCGTATCCCAGCTATGAGTGCTCCGGTGTATGACAATATTGAAGCGGCCATTAAAGAGCATGGTCTAAGTTAGGTTATAAAAGGTTAAACCAGGAGGTTTTGTTATGAATGCTATTATTGATATAGCGAATAAGTTCTTTGATCCCATTATAAAAATGGGCGGCCCGATAGTCATGCTGATTATCTTGACTGTCTTGGCTCTGTTATTTGGTGTGAAATTTTCTAAAGCTTTGGAGGGTGGTATTAAGCTAGCCATTGCTTTGACGGGTATCGGGGCCATCATCGGTATGCTGAATGGAGCTTTCTCAGCTTCACTTGCAAAATTCGTTGAAAATACAGGCATTCAGCTTAACATCACAGATGTTGGCTGGGCTCCTTTAGCAACGATTACTTGGGGTTCTCCATGGACCTTGTACTTCTTGCTTATCATGCTGATTGTCAATGTCGTTATGCTGGTTATGAAAAAGACAGATACACTGGATGTTGACATCTTTGATATTTGGCACTTGTCCATCACCGGACTACTAATTAAGTGGTATGCGGATAACAATCATGTGAGTCCAGCTGTATCACTACTGATTGCGACTGCAGCAGTTGTCCTAGTCGGTGTTTTGAAAATCATCAACTCAGACTTGATGAAGCCAACATTTGATGATCTTTTGAATGCACCAAGTTCATCTCCGATGACGTCTACTCACATGAACTATATGATGAATCCTGTCATCATGGTTTTGGATAAGATTTTTGATAAATTTTTCCCTTGGTTAGATAAGTATGACTTTGATGCTGCGGCTCTGAATAAAAAGATTGGTTTCTGGGGCTCTAAGTTCTTTATCGGTTTCCTTCTCGGGGTGGTCATTGGTTTTATGGGAACTCCACACCCTGTAGCAGGTGCAGAAGATGCAAATACTTGGCAATTAGTCATTAAAGGTTGGTTGACTCTAGGTTTGACTGCCGGTGTCTGCTTGGAATTGTTCTCATTGATTGGTTCATGGTTCATTGCAGCTGTAGAACCACTTTCACAAGGTATTACAAACGTTGCTACAAAACGTCTACAAGGCCGTAAATTTAATATCGGTTTGGACTGGCCTTTTATTGCAGGTCGTGCTGAAATCTGGGCTTGTGCTAACGTACTTGCACCAATCATGCTGATTGAAGCAGTTCTTCTTTCTAAAGTAGGGAATGGTATTCTACCATTGGCTGGTATCATTGCAATGGGCGTAACTCCAGCGCTCTTGGTAGTTACACGTGGCAAACTCTTACGTATGATTGTGTTTGGAAGTCTTTTGCTCCCGCTCTTCCTGTTGTCAGGAACTCTGATTGCACCATTCGCAACAGAACTTGCTAAAGGTGTTGGTGCCTTCCCTGAAGGAGTCAGCAAATCGCAATTAATCACTCACTCTACGCTAGAAGGACCGATTGAGAAGCTGCTAGGCTGGACTATCGGTAATACTACAACTGGTGATATTAAAGCAATCATCGGTGCAGTTATCTTCTTGGGAGCTTATGTAGGAATCTTTGCTTGGTATAGAAAACAAATGATCAAACGTAACGAAGCCTACGCTGCAAAGGAAAAATAAAAGCTTGTGGCTAGAATAAGATATAAAGTAAGCCATAAAAACAAATAGTCAAGCGAAGAAAACTAGGCTGATATAGATAAAGTCTAGTTTTCTTGTTGTAGAACAGATTAAATAGTACTAATTAACTAATTTATAGATTTAAATTCAACATATAAGCTATTTAAAATAAAAAAATTCACAAATCTTTGTTTATATGCTGGAACTGTTGTATAATAAGGTGAAGGTGAGTCTGTAAGAAATTCAGGAGCAAAAGGAGAATGTAAAATGAAAGAAAGTAGACATAGAATCATTCTGCAAGAACTGGATCAAACAGGTGTGGTTGCTGTCAAAAATCTCAAAGAAATGCTAGGCGTCACGGATATGACCATCCGTCGGGATTTGATTGATTTGGAGAAGCAGGGCATGCTGACCCGAGTTCATGGCGGAGCCCATAAGAAGGTCAAAAATGCTCTCAACGAGATTTCTCACTCAGAAAAGCAAATGCTGAATGTTGAGGAGAAGAAGCAGATTGCCCGTAAATGTGCGGATTTGATTGTTGACGGGGATACGGTCTTTATTGGGTCAGGCACCACAACGGATTTTATAGGAGACTATTTGGATGGCAAAAATATCAGCATCGTCACCAATTCGCTACCAATTTTTGAAAAGTTAAAAGAAAGAGCCAATTTAGATTTAATTCTGATTGGCGGACGCTATCGGGCTAAGACTCAAACCTTTGTCGGTCAGTTTGCCAATAATCTTTTGAAAGAAATCAAGGTTTCTAAGGCTTTTATTGGGGCGAATGGTATTGACGGTCATAATGTTACGACCAGCAATGAAGAGGAAGGCAACGGCGACGCGATTATCCTTAACAATGCCATCAGCAAATACATTGTAGCCGATAACAGCAAGTTTGACAGCTATTCTTTCTATTCTTTTTACCGGCTGGACAACCTCAGTGCAGTTGTGACGGACGACAATATCGCTCCGAAAGTCAAGGAAAAATACAGCACCTATATTGAAATTTTGTGATGTCTGACCGATGAGAGAAACCTAGCTCAAATGAATAATTTATAGATGCTGTGACTGGGATTTTGTCTAGAAATTCTAGTCGCAGCTTTTTTATATCTTGGTCGATTTTTGTAAACAACAGTCTTGACTTTGCTGCGGAATTCCTTATATAATAAAATATATTATTAAATTTTAGGAGGTCTTATGACAATCAATATAGTGATTTTTGCGGCTGTGTCGCTTTTTCGTTTGGTGTTTTTGAGGAAATCCTCTCAGAATGAGCAGGATATTCTGGCCAAGGGTGGCATGGAGTACGGGGTGAAAAACTCAACTATCATGAAGTACCTACACATGCTTTTTTACGCGGTCTGCTTTCTGGAGTTGATCCTGAAAAAGCCAGCTTTTGACTTTGTGAGTCTATTGGGCGCTGTCTTGTTGCTCTTTTCTATGTTTATGCTCTACCTTGTTGCTAAGCTCTTGGGACCAGTTTGGACCATCAAGCTAATGCTGGTTAAGGATCATAAGTTTGTTGACCACTGGCTCTTTCGCAATGTCAAACATCCTAATTATTTCCTGAATGTTGTACCAGAATTGGTGGGCTTGGCCCTGCTCAGTCATGCCTACTTTGCTCTTTTCATCCTCTTCCCGATTTACTGTATCACCCTTTACGTTCGTATCAAGGAAGAAGAGCAGTTACTCAAGGAAGTTATCATTCCAAATGGCATTGCTGGTGAATAAAGTTAATAAAATGCATATCGACTGCAAAAGAAAGTCTAGGACCTTTATGTCCTAGACTTTTCTTGCATTAATTTTCGTATTTCATCAGCCATTTGCTGGGGTTGGTCCGATTCGAAAAGTAAAGTATTTTCTTCAGGCTGGTGGGCAGTTTGGCTGAAAGCCAAAACTGGCTTCCCCTTGCTGATAGCTCTTTGAACAATCTGGTCGACTTCTCCCCAGTGATTGATATCCAAGTAAATATCCGCCCTATCGAGCAAGTCTTCAATAAAGTCATCCTGGTGAATATTGGTGTAGAGGTTGATATTGGGATAGTCATTAAAGCTGGCTAAGTAAGGAGAAATATTGGTCTTAGCAGCTATGTGAAATTCTAATTCTGGCAGATTTTCTGCTAAATAGGCCAGTTGTTCCAAAGTATCAGAAGCCGTCAGCGTAAAGGCATGGAAATTGCCCTGTGGACGCTCCTTGATGATAAGCTCTTCCTTGCTCATAGCGATAGAGTTGCTGGGAATATCTTGGAAAATCAAGCTGTTGGCTCCAATGATGACATTATCACCAATGGTCACACCTTTGAGAATCACAGTATTGGCCCCAATCCAGCAGTTAGCTCCAATCTTGACTGGCGCAACACTATAATCAATCTTCTCGATATGGTAATTAGAATACTGATGATTGTGGTCAAAAATACGGACGCCATCACCAAACATGGTGTCCTTGCCGATTTCGATAGAGTGCTGACAGCGGACAGTGCAGTGATCGTTAAAGAAAACCCGGGTTCCTAGCTTGAGTTGTGCGCCGCTGGCTACATTGAGGCTGGTAAAAGATTGGAAGATGACATCTTGACCGATATCAAGATGACTATCTGGGGAAATTTCGATATGATGAAAGTCGCCTTTAAACTGGATTTCAGGCATGTTGAGTCCTTTCTTTGATGTAAGCCAGTTTGGCTTGTCTAGTTTTCTTTTTAAAAAGTGCTTCAGCCGACATGGCAGCCGGCTTGCTAGGGTGTTCTTCTTGGTAAAGTAAGGTAACTGGCAGCCGAGCGCGGGTGTACTTGGCGCCTTTGCCAGCTTGATGTTTTTTGAGTCGGGCTTGGACATTCGTTGTGTAGCCAGTATAGAGGGAGCCGTCCCCGCATTCAAGCACGTACATATATGCTTTATTTTCCATAGTAAATCTCGTGAATCTCCGGAGTGTAGCTGCCGTCCTGATTGTGAATAAAGAGAGGAGGCAGGATTTTTAGACCGTCGCGGGAACCATCTTTAATAGCTTCGATAAGTAGCATATTGGCCTCTTTACCCAACTTTGGATAGACAAACTGGATGCGCTTGGGAGCCAGGTTGTGGGCTTGCATGGTATCTAAAATATCTAAAAAGCGTTCTGGTCGATGAACCATAGCCAACCGACCATTAGATTTGAGGACTCGCTGGGCAATTTTGCAAATCTCTCCCAGATTGGTTGAGATTTCGTGGCGGGCTAAAAGGTAGTGCTGGCTTTCATTGAGATTGGATTTCTTGTCAACCTTGAAATATGGCGGATTGCAGAGAATCATATCAACCTTGCTGCCAGTGATATAGCGTCCTAGGTTTTTCAAATCGTCCTGAATGACCTGCATTTGCTGAGTCAAATCATTGAGCTCAATGGAGCGCTCGGCCATGTCTGCCAGACGTTCCTGAATCTCGACTGCTAAAATCTGAGCCTTGGTGCGAGTGCTGGCAAAAAGTCCAACAGCGCCATTTCCAGCACAGAGATCAACGATTAGACCCCGCTGAGGCAGCTTGGGAAAGCGGGAAAGCAGCACGCTATCTACTGAATAACTAAAGACCTCACTATTTTGAATAATCTTGACATCTGTCGAAAAGAGCTGGTTGACGCGTTCTCCGTCTTTTAGTTTTGCTTGGTTCATAAGTCAATTATAGCATGATTTAGCAAGGATTCCAAAGGGATATGGGAAGTTTTTGCACAATCAAAAAAACATGCGAGGACTCTCGCATGTTTCCATGAGCTTAGATGATAATTCTTTTTTAGCTATTCCTTAATCAAATCTGTATTTCTGCTTGATGGTGCAGGCAACAAAGACAAGTCCGAAAATGACCATGAGAATCAGATAGACTGGCAAAGTTGCGGCTGTCAGCGTTGCAATTTCCAAAAGGTGCTGCAGGACAAAGGCTGATAGATAGAAGCCAAAGACAGAAAAGATAATGAGCAGGCTGCGCCAGAGGTTGAGTGGCAGACAGGCCCTAATGACGGACAGGAAGCTGATGCTGCCTAGCAAGTAGTAGGTCAGGGTGGACATTTCTATGTCACTCCAGCCATGACTGCTGCCCCAGATGCGGACAAATAGCACGCTGAAGACAATCATGAGGGAGCTTGGCAGAGCTAGCTGCAGGGAGCGTTTGAGGAAGTGCTTTTCAACCGGCTTAATATTGCGCTCAAAGGTGAGGACAAAGGGTGGGAAACCTTCGACAAACTGGTCAATCAAGGTGATCTGAATCGGGATGAATGGGAAAATCAAGAGGTATTCAGATTTTCCTAGCAGGATACTGGCGATACAGATGATAGCCAGGATAAAGGAGTATATGGTCTTGATGAAGAAAATCGGAGCAATCCGGCCGATATTGTTAACAACTCGTCGGCCTTCAAAAAGAATCTCAGGTACATCGTTAAAGTCGGAGTTAAGAAGGACCAAGTTGGCAATCTGCCGAGTTGCTGGGTCTCCCTCCGCCATGACGATGGAGCAGTCTGCTTCGCGCAAGGCCAAGATATCATTAACCCCATCTCCGGTCATGGCTGTTGTCCGACCAGCGGCCTTAAGAGTCTGGATGAGCAGCTTCTTCTGATGGGGAGAAACACGGCCAAAGATGGCTGTTTCTTCAGCTTGCTCAACCAGTTCTTGATCGCTGATTTTAGAGCAGTCGATGTAGCTGTCGTAGTTGGAAAATCCAGCCTGGCTCGCGATATGCGAAACGGTCACAGGATTGTCACCAGAGATGATTTTCAGATCAACATCCTGAGAACGCAGATAGTCCAGTGTCTCAGCCGCTCCCTCACGAATAGGGTCAGTGATTTCCAGAACAGCCAGAGCAGTCATATCTTCAGGCAGTTGGATGCTGTGTTTGTCTAGCACTTGGTCGCTGTGAGCCAGCACCAAAACCCGTGATCCGCGTTTTTGGGCCTCTCCAACAGCTGCAGGATTACTGTCCAGCAGCATTTCTGGAGCCCCCAAAAAGATGGTTCCGACACTTGATAAATGCATAGCGCCCCATTTTCGGTCACTAGAAAATGGGATGACATTGTCGCTAGTATAGGTGTGCTCCAAGTGGCCGTAGCCCTTGCGGATAGCCTGGGCTGTTGGGTTATTATCCTCGCTGGTTTGGATGTAGGCTGCTAAGATTTGAACGACAGTCTCATCAGAAAACTTATCTGAAAGGCTATGTAAGGCTTCAACAGTCATCTTACCTTGGGTAATTGTCCCGGTCTTGTCTAGGCAGAGAGTATCCACCCGAGCCAGAGTTTCAACTGAATACATTTCCTGAACAAGAACCTTGCGCATACCTAGCTTGATGACAGCTGTCAGGAGTGACGTGACTGTCAGCAAGGCGATTCCCTTTGGCAGCATACCCAAAAGAGCTGTCGAGCTGGTAATGACAGAGTTTTTGACAGGCAGTCCCTTTATCATCAGGGCTTCAAAGAAAAGAGCCAATCCAAAAGGAATGATGATTTTTCCAGTAAAGCGGGAAATTTTCGCAAGATTGTATAGAATGCGCGAGTTGATAGGCTTGAGTGTTTTAGCCTCAGTCATGAGCTTGTTGGCATAGTTGTCTGCGCCGACATGGTGCACCTCAGCATAGATCTGCCCACTGGCCAGAAAGCTACCAGACAGCAGCTCAGCGCCTTTTTCCTTGAGAACCAAGTCACTCTCCCCTGTCAGCATGGCTTCATTAGCCTCAGCAACACCCTCTACTACACGGGCATCACTAGGAATTTGCTCGCCGGCTGACAGCTTGATTAGATCGCCCAGTACAATTTCTTCTGGCTGAATTTTAACTTCCTGGCCGTCACGTATGACTGTGACCAGCTCTCGGCTGACCAGATTGAGCTTGTCAATCATGTGTTTAGCTCGTAGTTCCGTAATAATACCAGTGACGGCGTTAAAGCTGATTACTGCGAAGAAGACTAGATTGCTCCAGGCTTGGACAGAGACCAAGGCTACAGCAATAACAAAGTTAAGGGCATTAAAAAGGGTGAAAACATTCCGCTTAACGATTTGCCAGTTACTAGTACTGGTGTCACTTGTAAAATCGTTGGTCAGGCCCTGCGAAATCTTTTCATCTACTTGGGTTTGGTTTAAACCGATTAATTCATTCTTGTTCATGAGATTAATGATACCATTTTTTTAGGGAAATGGCTATCAGAATCAGCTGTTACAGCTAAAGTTTGGAAAAATATTGCAGACTATAAGGGTATAGGGTATAATGGGAAAGGATGTAATAAATTTCAAGTACAATCACAGTTTGAAATAAGGAGAGTTTATGTTTTATACCTATTTGCGAGGTTTAGTGATTTTTATCCTGTGGACCTTGAACGGCAATGCGCATTACCACAATAAAGAAAAGATTCCTTCAAAAGATGAAAATTATATCTTGGTTGCCCCTCACCGAACATGGTGGGATCCAGTTTACATGGCTTTTGCGACCAAGCCCAAGCAGTTCATTTTCATGGCCAAGAAACAGCTCTTTGAAAATCGGGTGTTCGGCTGGTGGATTCGCATGTGTGGTGCCTTTCCTATTGACCGGGAAAATCCCGGTCCGTCAGCTATCAAGTACCCTGTCAATATGCTGAAAAAGAGCAATCGCTCACTGATTATGTTCCCAAGCGGTAGCCGCCATTCTACGGATGTCAAGGGAGGAGTGGCAGTGATTGCTAAGATGGCTAAGGTCCGTATCATGCCAGTGGTCTACGCTGGTCCCATGAGCCTCAAAGGCTTGGCAGCTGGGGAGCGCGTGGACATGAATTTTGGTAATCCAATTGATATTTCAGACATTAAGAAGATGAATGATGAGGGAGTTGAGGAAGTGGCTCGCCGTGTTCATGCTGAGTTTGACCGTCTGGATGCTGAAGTAGCACCTTACCAGACACAAAAGAAAGGCAATATTTTCTTGCGGATTTTACGTGCCTTTGTCTTTATTCCTGCTATTTTGATTGGA
This sequence comes from Streptococcus sp. SN3, assembly GCF_030439905.1. NCBI lineage: Bacteria > Bacillati > Bacillota > Bacilli > Lactobacillales > Streptococcaceae > Streptococcus > Streptococcus sp. SN3. The sequence continues at coordinate 66,721 of NZ_JAQFJF010000002.1, read as the reverse complement.
ATTTTGACCATCATTTTCAGCTTTTTTGCTAGCTTTGTCTGGGATCCAGATAAGCATAGAAAATAAGATACTAATCAGCTTGCTGAGCAATCTTGCTTGGGAGCTGATTTTTGTATGCAAGTGAGTTATAATGTTGGTATATTTTATAAGGAGGATGCTATGTCTCTTGCTTTTTTATCTTTTGTAACCTTATCACTGTTTATGCTGCACGAGTTTGATGAGATTATCCTGGTTCGGCCTTGGATTTCTCAGAATCAAGACCATCAAGACTATCAAAAGGAGATGTTCATTGCTGGGAGAGGGAGTTATCTTTCTGCTGAAAGCATTGCTCTGATGATTGCGGAGGAATTTCTGCTGGCCTTTATCCTTTTGTTGCTTGCGATTCTATTTCGCATTCCCGAGCTGGCTCTGGCTATTGGTTTCTGTCATACTCTTCATCTGCTGGGCCATATCATGCAAGTGTTTCGCTTTCGTCGCTGGGTACCGGGCGGCTTCACAGCTCTGATGACTTTTCCTATACTCATCTTAGTCTTTGTCCTTTATCTGAGTCAGCAGTCGGTTTCTTGGTCGCTACTTCTGATTCTAAGCGTGTTAGTGATGGCTTTTCTTTTGGCAAATCTAGCTTTTTTACATAGCAGAGCTCAAAAGATAGAAGCTTGGATATACAGGATAAGCAAAGCAGACTGATATTGCAGCTTCTATTTTTGTCAATGGCCTTTCTATCTATACGACTTCTTGCAAAATAAAGATTTTAAAATATGACAAGCTGAAAATATTCTCGGCTTGTTTTATTTTTTTGCAATCTTTTACGAATAAAAAGACAAAGGAGAAAAATATGCTTGAAGAAATCATTGAAAAGCTGAAAGAATACAAACTCTTTGTCGGTCTGGCAGTAGTTGGTACTGTGCTAGGTGGCTTTTTCCTCATCAAAGGAAATCACCAGCCGCGAAATCAGGTGGCCGCCTTGAGTCAAGAGGTAACTTCCTCATCCAGCTCAGCTGATGAAGAGAGTGAAAAAGTTCTTTCTAAGGCCAAGGCGGATGAAGAGGAGAGTGAGCAAGTCACTGTGGATATTAAAGGCGCAGTTAAGAATCCTGGTGTCTATGAGCTGAGAGCGGGAGCGAGAGTCCATGAAGCCATCCAAAAAGCTGGCGGATTGACAGCAGACGCCGAGGCTAAGTCCATTAATCAGGCACAAAAATTAACAGATGAAGCAGTAATCTATGTGGCAAAGATTGGTGAAGAAGGAGCCGATGTCACACAGACCGGCCAGTATCAAGCAGGAGCTTCTGATTCTGCTGGTGCCAGTGGTGGAAAGTCGGACAAGGTCAATCTAAATACGGCGACAGAGACTGAACTGCAGACTATTTCAGGCATCGGGCAGAAGCGGGCTTCAGACATCATTGCCTACCGCGAAAGCAATGGCCGCTTCAAGTCAGTAGATGATCTGAAAAAGGTGTCAGGTATTGGAGATAAGACCTTAGAAAAGCTGAAAGAATATGTCACAGTGGATTAAAAAGCTACCCCTCCCCCCTATCTATCTAGCTTTCATCCTTGTATGGGCCTATTTTGCAGTCTACTCTGGCAGTTCCTTGGCTTATTTTGGGTTGGGGGTACTTCTACTTCGTCTCTTTTTCAGCTATCCTCTCAAAAAAAGTCTAGCTGCCTTGGCATTCCTGTCCCTTTTTGTCCTCTTTTTCTTGCTTCGTCGGGAAATGGCAGAGCAGGCCTTTAGGCAGGAACCTCCTTCAGCTAGCTTGGTTCAAGTTTTGCCGGATACGATCAAAGTCAATGGAGATTCCCTATCCTTTCGAGGGCGAACGGACGGTCGGCTTTATCAGGTCTTCTACAAGATCAAATCAGCCAGTGAAAAGGAAGATTTTCAGCAACTGACAGATTTGGTCGTCCTTGATGTTGAAGCAGAGTTTGAACACGCCCAGCAGCAACGAAATTTTTCGGGCTTTGACTATCAGGCTTATTTAAAGAGTCAGGGGATTTACCGTACCTTAAAAATCAATAAGATTCAGTCACTAAGACCATTTTCCAGCTTAAATCCACTGGATTGGCTGTCTGTTTGGCGGAGAAAAGCGCTGGTCTATATTCGAAGTAATTTTCCCAGCCCGATGAGTCATTATATGACTGGACTCTTGTTTGGTGACTTGGATACGGAGTTTGCGGAAATGAGCAATCTGTATTCTAGCTTGGGTATCATCCACTTGTTTGCCTTGTCTGGTATGCAGGTAGGTTTCTTTTTGGATGGTTTTCGCAGGATTCTTCTACGTTTGGGGATGAAGAGGGAGACAGTAAACGCCTTGCAGCTACCTTTTTCATTTATCTACGCTGGACTGACAGGCTTTTCTGTTTCTGTCGTCAGAAGCTTAGTTCAGAAGTTGTTGGCCCAGCAAGGACTGACCAGATTAGATAACTTTGCTCTGACACTGATGGTTCTCTTTATCATCATGCCCAATTTTCTTCTGACAGCAGGCGGTGTCTTGTCCTGCGCCTATGCCTTTTTGATTTCTATGATGGATTTTGAAAAGTTACCGCCGATTCGTAAGCTTTTAGCGGAAAGTCTGACTATTTCATTGGGGATTTTGCCTATACTAATCTACTATTTTTCTGAATTTCAGCCTTGGTCTGTGATTTTAACTTTTCTATTTTCACTATTCTTTGACCTGCTGATGCTACCGGGGTTAACCCTCATTTTTATTTTGTCACCACTTGTAAAAATTTCTCAGGCCAATTTTTTCTTTGAGTTACTCGAAGATGTGATTCGTTGGGTAGCTGATTTTACTCCGCGTCCTTTGATTTTTGGGAAGCCCAACCTCTGGTTACTGTTTGCTCTGCTTTTGGTTTTGGCTTTAATCTATGACTTTCGGAGAAAGAAAAGCTGGCTTTTATCTTTTAGTTTGCTTACTCTTCTCTTATTTTTTCTAACAAGGCATCCGCTGCAAAACGAGATCACAGTAGTGGATATTGGTCAGGGAGATAGCATTTTTCTCAGGGACTGGCGAGGCAGGACGGTTTTGATTGATGTAGGAGGACGAGTCGAGATAGGAAAGAAAGAGGCTTGGCAGGAGCGACAGACTTCATCCAATGCAGAAAAGACCTTAATTCCCTATCTCAAAAGTCGTGGCGTTGCTAGTCTGGATGTATTGGTCCTGACTCATACCGATACCGATCACATGGGAGATATGCTGGAGGTAGCTAAGCATTTTTCCATCAAGGAAATCTATGTTTCTAAAGGAAGTCTGACTCAGCCTGATTTTGTTCAAAAGCTGGAGCAGATAGAAACTTCTGTCCATGTCGTAGAAGTAGGAGATGAGATTCCGGTGTTTGACTCAGTTTTGCAGGTTCTCTATCCTAGCGGAACAGGAGACGGTGGAAATGATGATTCAATTGTACTCTACGGGGAGTTCTTTCAGACAAAATTTTTGTTTACAGGTGATTTGGAAAGGCAGGGAGAAATTGAACTGCTGCAGCGATTCCCTCAGCTGAAAGCAGATGTCTTAAAAGCAGGACACCATGGCTCCAAAGGCTCTTCCAGTCCAGAGTTTTTAGAGCAAATTCAGCCGAAACTGGCCTTGATATCAGCTGGCCAGAATAATCGTTATCGACATCCGCATCAGGAAACTTTGCAAAGATTTAAGAAGTTTAATACAGCCATCTATCGAACTGACCAGCAGGGGGCCATTCGTTTGATTGGTTGGAATTCCTGGAGGATTGAAACGGTTCGTTGATAGCTGCGTTAAAGATGCCAACTGATACTTTGTAGACTGCTTAGCTTCAGTTAGGAAGTCATATTGATTTATTTATGCATTTGTGATAAGATAATGGGTATAAAAAATTATAGAGGAGAATTTTATGTTTGCTGCATATAAAAAATTCTGGACACACTATGCTGATTTTTCAAGCCGGTCTAGCCGGTCAGACTATTGGTGGGTAGTTTTATGCCATGTTATTGTTACTGCACCGCTATTTATCATTTTTTGGGCATCTGCTTTTGGAAGTATTCTTTCAGCAGCAGTTCAAGACTCAACTTATGGATATGAATCAGATCCATCAGCAATCTTGGCTGGAGCAGGATTCGCTGTAATCTTTATTTTCATCTTAATTCTCTATGCTCTGGCAACTTTTGTACCTAATTTAGCTATCATTGTCCGTCGTTTACGTGATGCTGGTTATCATTGGGCATTTCTTTTCTTGTATGTTGGTCCTTTTTTACTATCATTTATTCCAGTTCTAAATATTATTGCAGGAATAGTATCTCTTCCATGTAGTATTGCTTTGATTGTTTTGCTTTGTCAAGGATCTAAGCCTGAAATGGTTGGAAATTCATATGGTCAGCAAAACTTCCAAGGACAACAGTTTGGACAACAGCCATACAATCAAGGTTTGAACTATGAAAAACAACCACAACAAGGCGGTTTCCAAGGTCAGCAGTTTGGCCAACAGCCACAGCAAGGTGGTTTCCAAGGACAACAGTTTGGTCAACAACCACAACAATCTGTTCAAAACCAACCATTTGGTCAACAGCCACAGCAAGGTGGTTTCCAAGGTCAGCAATTTGGTCAGCAACCACAGCAACCTGTCCAAAACCAATCATTTGGTCAACAACCACAACAACCTGTTCAAAATCAACCATTTGGTCAACAGCCACAACAAGGTGGTTTCCAAGGACAACAGTTTGGTCAGTCACAACAACCTGTCCAAAACCAACCATTTGGCCAACAGCCGCAACAAGGTGGCTTCCAAGAACAGCAGTTTGGTCAACAGCCACAACAACCTGTTTCTGAGCAAAGTCAAGCGGTGGAGCAAACAGAACCAGTTCAAAATCCATTTACTGCTGAAACACCTGAGCAGTCAACACCTCAAGATTTTGGAACTCAGGCACCTGTTCAAGATAATCCTTTTGTTTCATCAGTTCAAGAGGAGCAAGCTTCTACACCAGCTGAAAACAGTGTAGAGGATGCAACTGAAAATCAAGAATAAACAAAGAAGAGTTGGAATTTTTCCAGCTCTTTTCGTTCTATTGCTCGTAGAAAATCTTGAACAGAACTGGACATGGATAGTTTTTTAGAACAAAGAAAAATGAAGCTAGTAACAGTTTCTATTTATATAGCAGATCTATTCAAAAATTAGATTTTGTTTGCAAAGAAAATAACAGACTTTCCGACTCTTTTTTGTTACAATCAATACATGAAAAAAATTGACAAGAAATATAAAGCAGGGGAGACTTTCGGTGTTAGCTATTGAGGAAATTAAAAAAATCACGCCAAGCAATCTTCCTGCTTTGACCATTTTGGCTGGGGATGATTTGGGGCAGTTTGAGTTGTTGAAAGAGCAGTTTCTCCGCCAGATTCAGTTTCAACCGAGTGATTTGAACACTGCTATTTTCGATATGAAAGAAGCAAACTATCAGGATGTGGAATTGGACTTGGTCAGTCTGCCTTTTTTTGCGGATGAAAAAATCGTAATTTTGGACCATTTTGCTGATTTGACAACAGCCAAGAAGCGGTATCTGACTGATGAAGAACTCAAATCTTTTGAAAATTACCTAGAAAATCCAGCGGATACAACTCATCTGGTTATCTTCGCAGAAGGTAAGTTGGATAGCAAGCGCCGTCTGGTCAAGCTACTGAAACGGGACGGGAAAATTTTTGAGGCTGCAGAACTCAAGGAAGCAGATCTACGGGCTTATTTCAGTAAGGAAGCGCAGGCAGAAGGATTACAATTTGCTACGACAGCTTTCGATCAGTTGCTGCTGAAATCAGGTTTTCAGTTCAGTGAAGTTAGTAAAAATCTAGCCTTTCTGAAAGGTTATAAAGAGTCTGGTCAGATTGGTTTAGAAGACATTGCCGAGGCCATTCCCAAGACTCTTCAGGACAATATTTTTGACCTGACCCAGCTGATTTTGCAGCAGAAGATTGATGAGGTCAGAAGTTTGGTACGAGATTTGACTCTTCAAGGTGAGGATGAAATCAAGCTTATTGCCATTATGCTGGGGCAGTTTCGTATCTTTACGCAGGTTAAGGTTTTAGCAGAAAATGGCAGAGCTGAGAGTCAGATTGTGTCTGATTTGTCTGACTATCTAGGCCGCAAGGTCAATCCTTATCAAGTCAAGTTTGCTTTAAAGGATGCTCGCTCACTGAGTTTAGCCTTTCTTAAAAGGACCATGGCCTGTCTGATTGAAACGGATTACCAGATTAAGTCGGGGCTGTATGATAAAGATTACCTGTTTGATTTGGCTCTGCTCAAGATTGCGACGGGTGACTTACAAGCAAAATAGTTGAAAAATTCTAATGATTGCGTTATCATTTTTATAATCATATAGAAAAAGAGGTCTATCAAATGGCAATTATCTTACCTGATCTTCCTTACGCTTACGATGCGTTAGAGCCTTACATTGATGAAGAAACAATGCACTTGCATCATGACAAGCACCATAATACCTATGTAACGAATGTTAATGCTGCGCTTGAAAAACATCCTGAAATTGGTGAAGACTTGGAAAATTTATTGGCTGATGTGGAGTCTATCCCAGCTGATATCCGTCAAGCAGTCATCAACAACGGTGGTGGTCATCTTAACCACGCTCTTTTCTGGGAATTGATGACACCAGCAGAAACATCACCATCTGCAGAGTTGGCAGCGGATATCGAAGCTACTTTTGGATCATTTGAAGACTTTAAAGCAGCTTTCACTGCAGCGGCTACAACTCGTTTTGGTTCTGGCTGGGCTTGGTTGGTTGTCAACAAAGAAGGTAAGTTGGAAGTAACTTCAACAGCAAATCAGGATACTCCTATTTCAGAAGGTAAAACTCCAATCTTGGGACTGGATGTTTGGGAACATGCTTACTATGTGAAATACCGCAATCTTCGTCCGAACTACATCCAAGCTTTCTTCTCAGTTATTAACTGGAAAAAGGTTGACGAACTTTACGCTGCTGCTAAATAAACAGGCAGTTTCAATAGATAAAAAGGCGAATCGATTAATGATTTGCCTTTTTTGATGCTTAAAATGCCTTTTTTCTGGGTTTCACTTGTTATTTTCCTCATAATTTTTTATAATACAAATGCTAGGAGAAATGTTTTGAGTAAAAAAATTGTAACGATTATCGTAGCTGTCCTTTCTTGTCTTTGTCTGCTGGGCTTCATCTTCCTTTTTATAACCCAACGAAATAAGGCTATTGAAAAGAAAGCACAAGAGGCTGCCCAACTTGCAAAGTCTGGCGAGCAAGAACAGAAAGAAGAGAAAGTCAAGCCTGATTCCAAACTAGTTGAAGAAAAGCCGAAGCCTGTTGAGAAAAGTCCAGAGGAGAAGCAGAAGGTCATGGAGGCGGACGGCCCGACTATGGATGCTTTGGGGCTGCGATTTGACTATGCAAATTTGGATTTGACTCAGGTCATTCAGGCTTATATGACTGAAATGGGAATTGAACCCTCCCAGGTTGCATTTTCATATAAGGATTTGACGACTGGCAAGACCTTTGCAATGAATGATACCCAGCCTATGACTGCGGGATCGACCTACAAGCTCCCTCTCAATATGCTGGTAGTAGATGAGGTTGCTGCCGGCAAACTTTCTATGGACGAGCGGTTTGATATTACCAATACAAACTATGAATATAGGGGCGAGCATGATAACTATGTTGGTGCTTTCAACGGTGCTATGAGAATATCAGACATGCAGGAATATTCCTTGGTTTATTCTGAAAATACTCCAGCCTACGCTTTAGCAGAGCGTCTAGGCGGCATGGAAAAGGCCTATGATATGTTTAGTCGCTACGGTCAGTCCAAGGCTGATATTAAGACGATCAGCCGTGAGAATAATAAGACCACGACGGACTACTATATTCAGGTCCTTGAGTATTTGTCTAAAAATCAGGAAAAGTACAAGGATATCCTTTATTATATAGGCGAATCCTTCCCAGGTGAGTATTATAAGCGCTATCTGCGTGACATTACCATTTATCAAAAGCCAGGATATGTTCGTGAAGCGCTCAATGTGGATGCTCTAGTCATGGAAGAGAAGCCCTATATTATAGCTCTCTATACGGCTTATTTAGGTGGTAGCACCGAGGCCAGTGATGAGATCAGTGGTGTCGGAATTGAGCAAGTTGGTCAGTTAGCCTACGTCATCAATGAATGGCATCGGGTTAATATGAACTAATCTAATAGAAATCAGAAAAAATACGCTTTAGATGAAAATCTGGGCGTATTTTTTGTTTTAAAATGCAGTAAAGCTTGATGACTTTTAGATTGAAATCTATTTAGAAAAAAATCAAAATAGATTTGACAGAAAGAAAGGAAAGATGTATAATCTATTTAGAAAAAAATCTAAACAGTTCAGGAGAAAAACGATGATTTCCATTCATATCTTGATTGCCATGCTGCTGATTTTAGGGTCAGTCCTTGTTCCTTTGGTTTATTTTAAAAAGACCAAGCACATTTCTCTGCTAGTTTTCCTTTTAGGGGGAGTTGGCTTTTATCTGTCTAGTCAAGTTCTGGAAAATATTTTGCATCGTATCGTTTTACAGCCTCAGGCTGATGGAACTATCGCTTTGCAGACGGAAAATCCTTGGCTATACGTTCTTTATGCTATTGCTGCGGCAGCTATTTTTGAAGAAACAGCCCGCTGGGTCATCTTTTACTGGCTGCAGAAGAAGCGTCCACTGACCTTTAGGGATGGTGTGGCCTATGGCTTGGGGCATGGTGGTATTGAGGCTTTGTTTGTTGGTATTGTCAGTCTCTTAAACTTTTGGGTTATAGCTCAGGTAGTGACTCAGGGGAATGCTCAGACGCTGGCTCAAATTCCTCAAGCAGTTATTGACAATGTCCGTTCCATGAACGCTGGCAGCATCTATCTTTTGGCTTTTGAACGGATCTTGGCTATTCTCATTCAAATCCTTCTGACCTTCTGGGTTTGGAAAGCGGTCAAGGAGAAGGCTCCAGTGTATTTTTTAGCCGCTCTGGGACTTCACGCCCTGATTGACTTAGCGCCTGCTCTGGCTCAGGTAGGCGTTCTTCCGCCACTGGCTGTTGAGGCTCTGCTCTTAGTAGAAGTAGTGGCACTAGTCTTTCTGACCAAGAAAATCTTGAAAGTTTACCTGAAGGAAAGGTTCAATCATGGGCATCAGTCAAACGCTTAAAGCCCTAGCTGACCCAGTTCGAAGGGGGATTCTGGAAATGCTCAAGCATGGTCCGAAGTCAGCAGGGGAAATTGCTCAAGCTTTTGAGCTGACCCCTGCGACAGTATCCTACCACCTCTCTCAGCTAAAGAAAGCCGGTCTGCTCATAGAAGAAAAGCAGAAGAACTTTATATATTACAGCTTAGATGTCACTGTTTTTGAAGAAATTCTTGTCTGGTTTCAATCTCTTGGAGGAGGAAACGAAAATGAAAAAAAATAGTTTACAAGAATTAGGCTGGGCGCTTGGACTCATGCTCCTGCCAGTTTTATATGCCATCTGGGTCTATCAAACATTACCAGAAAACTTGGCTATTCACTTTGACTTATCTGGAAAAGGAAATGCTTTTTTACCTAAGTTTTTAGTAGTTTCGGCTTTTCCAATTGTCATGATGCTACTAGAAGTTATGATTTACTGGATAACCATTGCCAAAGATATCTTAAATAGAACCTTTAAGCACCTTATTCGCTGGATATTTCCTTTTACCTTTGTTTCGCTGTATCTAGCTACCATTTATCGGGGCTTAAATGAGAGTTTTGATGTGCGTAAAATTGTAACTATGCTAGTTGCTTTGGTTTTCATAATTGTAGGCAATTACTTGCCCAAAAAAGTACAAGCTGACAGAAATTCCATGAATAGAAAATGGGCACACCTCTTTGTTTTGTTAGGATTTCTTACTTTTATAGTCAGCATTTTCTATTTGTAAGCGGATTTATGCTATAATGGTATCAAGTATCAAATAAAAGGGTTATCATGATTACCAAGGAGCATTATCAATTTATCCGGCAGCACCCTGCCTTTGTCAATCTGCCAGTGGAGCTTTTCGATAAATTAGCAGTGGAGATTCAGTATCGCAAGATTCCTAAAGGGCAGATTATCTTTTTTGCGGGGGATCGACGTGAGCGACTTTTTCTCTTGTCTCAAGGCTATGTTCGGATTGAGCAGTATGATTCGACAGACACATTTTCATATATGGATTATGTCAAGAAAAACAGTGTTTTCCCCTATGGAGGTATGTTTTTTGATGAGTGCTACCATTATACAGCCAGCGCTGTCACCAATGTCGAATATTTCTCCATTCCTATTGATTTATTTGAAGAATATTCTAAGAAGAGTGTGGATCAGCTTTTGTTTATTACCAAGCGGCTGTCGCAAATTCTGGAATTTCAGGAACTTCGTTTGCGCAATGTTGTAGCAGCCAGTGCCAGCGAGCGTGTGGTTCAGTCCTTGTCTCTGCTCTGCATGGATTTGTGCAAGGTAGGAGATAGCCTGCCCTTTCCTATCAGTATGAAAGAGTTGGCAAAACTAGGAGCCACGACTCGGGAAACGGTCAATCAAGTTCTGAAAAAGCTCTTAGATGAAGGTCGGATTGAATACCAACATAAAAAATTAACTTTTAAAGAGAAAGAGTATTTCATGAAATACCTTGCTGGAAGCTAATCGGTTCTGATTGGCTTCTTTTTTGCTTAATATATTCAAAATATTCTAATATTAACCGTGTATTGATTTTATTTTAAAAAATAAATATTCACAAAAATAATATAATGCATAAAATATTCAAAGAAAACGCTTTAAAGAAGAATATTATAAAAATAAAAATAGAAAAAAGCAAAGGATTTGGCATTTGCAATGTAGACTTTTTCTTGAAAGCGGTAGCATTAAATGCTAGAATAGTACATGTAAACGGGATTAGAAAAACCTAAACCGCAAAGAAAAAGGAGGATAGTAGATGTCTACACATCCAATTCGTGTTTTCTCAGAAATTGGAAAACTGAAAAAAGTTATGTTGCACCGTCCTGGCAAGGAGTTGGAAAACTTGCAGCCGGACTACTTAGAACGTCTTCTTTTTGATGATATTCCTTTCTTGGAAGATGCACAAAAAGAACATGATAACTTTGCTCAAGCGCTTCGTAATGAAGGAGTTGAGGTGCTCTATCTTGAGCAGCTAGCTGCTGAGTCACTGACTTCTCCAGAAATCCGTGAGCAATTCATCGAAGAATATCTGGAAGAAGCCAATATTCGCGGCCGTGAAACCAAGAAAGCTATTCGCGAACTGCTTCGTGGTATCAAAGATAACCGAGAGTTGGTTGAAAAAACGATGGCAGGGGTTCAAAAAGTTGAATTGCCAGAAATTCCTGAAGAAGCAAAAGGCTTGACGGACTTGGTGGAATCTGATTATCCATTCGCTATTGATCCAATGCCAAACCTCTACTTCACACGTGACCCATTTGCTACAATTGGTAATGCTGTATCGCTCAACCACATGTATGCAGATACTCGTAATCGTGAAACTCTCTACGGTAAATACATCTTCAAATATCACCCAGTATACGGTGGAAATGTTGAACTTGTATATAACCGTGAAGAAGATACACGTATCGAAGGTGGGGATGAACTGGTTCTTTCAAAAGATGTGCTGGCGGTTGGTATTTCACAACGTACAGACGCAGCTTCTATCGAAAAACTCTTGGTCAATATCTTCAAGAAAAATGTTGGCTTCAAGAAAGTTTTGGCTTTTGAATTTGCCAACAACCGTAAGTTCATGCACTTGGACACTGTCTTCACTATGGTTGACTATGACAAATTCACGATTCACCCAGAAATCGAAGGCGATCTTCGCGTTTACTCAGTAACTTATGTTGATGACAAACTTAAGATTGTTGAAGAAAAAGGTGATTTGGCAGAAATCTTGGCAGAAAACCTTGGTGTGGAAAAAGTTCACCTGATTCGCTGTGGCGGTGGCAATATTGTAGCTGCTGCGCGTGAGCAGTGGAATGACGGTTCTAACACCTTGACCATCGCACCTGGTGTGGTAGTGGTGTATGACCGCAACACCGTTACTAACAAGATTTTGGAAGAATACGGCTTGCGTTTGATTAAGATCCGCGGAAGTGAATTGGTTCGCGGTCGTGGTGGACCACGCTGTATGTCTATGCCGTTTGAACGTGAAGAAATTTAAGCATACAAGTGCTAACAAATACATAAAGAAAAGAAAGAGGAAATAATAGAATGACACATTCAGTATTCCAAGGACGTAGCTTCTTAGCAGAAAAAGACTTTAGCCGTGCTGAGTTAGAATACCTTATCGGTCTTTCAGCTCACTTGAAAGATTTGAAAAAACGCAATATTCAACACCATTATCTTGCTGGTAAGAATATCGCTCTCTTGTTTGAAAAAACATCTACTCGTACTCGGGCAGCTTTTACAACAGCAGCCATTGACCTGGGAGCACATCCAGAATACCTTGGTGCAAATGATATCCAGCTTGGTAAGAAAGAATCTACAGAAGACACTGCTAAAGTATTGGGCCGTATGTTTGATGGGATTGAATTCCGCGGCTTCAGCCAACGCATGGTAGAAGAATTGGCAGAATTCTCAGGTGTTCCAGTATGGAATGGCCTGACTGACGAATGGCACCCAACTCAAATGTTGGCTGACTACTTGACTGTTCAAGAAAACTTTGGCCGTCTGGAAGGCTTGACATTGGTATACTGTGGTGATGGACGTAACAACGTTGCCAACAGCTTGCTGGTAACAGGAGCTATCCTTGGTGTCAACGTTCACATCTTCTCACCAAAAGAACTCTTCCCAGAAAAAGAAATCGTTGAATTGGCAGAAGGCTTTGCGAAAGAAAGCGGCGCACGTATCCTCATCACTGAAGATGCTGACGAAGCGGTTAAAGGTGCTGATGTTCTTTACACAGACGTTTGGGTATCTATGGGTGAAGAAGACAAGTTTGCAGAACGCGTTGCCCTCCTTAAACCTTACCAAGTAAACATGGATTTGGTGAAGAAAGCTGATAACGAAAACTTGATTTTCTTGCACTGCTTACCAGCATTCCACGATACAAATACTGTTTACGGTAAAGATGTCGCTGAAAAATTCGGCGTAGAGGAAATGGAAGTAACAGACGAAGTCTTCCGCAGCAAATATGCTCGTCATTTCGACCAAGCAGAAAACCGTATGCACACAATTAAAGCGGTTATGGCTGCAACTCTTGGAAACCTCTACATTCCAAAAGTATAATCTTACCTAAGAAACCGTCTACCAACAGCTATGAGGGCTGCGACTAATAGCTTTAGTCCGGCCCTCTTTTATATGATAAGAAATGCTCATTTTCTTATTGAAAATTAAATAATCTACTAAAATAAATTGGAAGCGCATTCATTGAAGCGCATTTAAGGAGAATTTAATGGCAAATCGTAAAATCGTTGTAGCCTTGGGAGGAAATGCCATCCTTTCATCTGACCCATCAGCGAAAGCACAGCAGGAAGCCTTGGTGGAAACTGCTAAACACTTGGTGAAATTGATTAAAAACGGGGATGATCTTATCATTACCCATGGAAATGGTCCACAGGTAGGGAACTTGCTGCTGCAACAGTTGGCAGCAGACTCTGAAAAGAACCCTGCCTTCCCACTAGACTCTCTTGTAGCAATGACAGAAGGCAGCATCGGCTTCTGGCTGCAAAATGCTTTGCAAAATGCTCTCTTGGATGAAGGAATCGAAAAGAATGTTGCTTCTGTTGTGACGCAAGTAGTGGTAGATAAGAACGATCCAGCCTTTGTCAACCTCAGCAAGCCAATCGGTCCTTTCTACTCAGAGGAAGAAGCAAAAGCGGAAGCTGAAAAGAGCGGAGCGACTTTCAAAGAGGATGCTGGCCGTGGTTGGCGCAAGGTTGTTGCTTCACCAAAACCAGTAGACATCAAGGAAATTGAAACGATTCGTACGCTTTTGAATCAAGGTCAAGTAGTAGTGGCTGCGGGTGGCGGCGGAATTCCTGTCGTCAAGGAAGACAATGGCCATATTACTGGTGTTGAAGCCGTTATTGACAAGGACTTTGCTTCTCAGCGCTTGGCAGAGTTGGTTGATGCAGACCTCTTCATCGTCTTGACGGGTGTAGACTATGTCTTTGTTAACTACAACAAACCAGACCAAGCAAAACTAGAGCATGTGAATGTTGCTCAATTGGAAGAATACATCAAGCAAGAACAATTTGCACCAGGCAGCATGCTTCCAAAAGTAGAAGCAGCTATTGCCTTTGTCAATGGCCGTCCAGAAGGTAAAGCAGTTATCACATCTCTGGAAAATCTTGGTGCTCTGATTGAGTCTGAGAGCGGTACGATTATTGAAAAAGGCTAGACATAGAACTGATTGAAAGTCTATAGCAGCTGAGCTCTGTCGCTGCTGCAAGTCTTTTCCTGAAAACCTTTGATTATTTTCAAAAATACTAGCTTTTTCAATGTTAATATGGTAAAATAAAAACAAAGTAAGCGTTTTCTTGTTTACTCATACAGGGGAATGCAGGTTCGTAACCTCGTAAAAAACGTTTAGGAGGGAATACAAATGAGTGAAAAAACAAAAAAAGGGTTTAAGATGCCTTCATCTTACACCGTATTGTTGATAATCATTGCCATTATGGCAGTGCTGACTTGGATTATCCCAGCAGGAGCTTTTATAGATGGCGTGTATCAAAAACAAGCGCAAAATCCGCAAGGGATTTGGGATGTCCTGATGGCACCGATTCGTGCTATGCTGGGTACGCATCCAGAAGAAGGATCCTTAATCAAGGAAACTACTGCTGCGATAGATGTTGCCTTCTTCATCCTCATGGTTGGTGGTTTCCTTGGTGTTGTCAATGAAACTGGCGCTTTGGATGTGGGAATTGCCTCTATCGTTAAGAAGTACAAGGGTCGCGAAAAGATGCTGATTGTCGTCTTGATGCCTCTCTTTGCCCTCGGTGGTACTACCTATGGTATGGGTGAGGAAACCATGGCCTTCTATCCGCTTTTGGTGCCGGTGATGATGGCGGTTGGTTTTGACAGTCTGACTGGGGTGGCTATTATCCTGCTTGGTTCGCAAATTGGATGTTTGGCTTCTACGCTAAATCCATTTGCAACTGGTATCGCTTCAGCAACAGCTGGTGTTAGTACCGGTGAAGGAATTGCTCTCCGTCTCATCTTCTTGTTTGTCATGACAGCTCTCAGTACTTGGTTTGTTTATCGCTATGCAGATAAAATTCAAAAGGATCCGACCAAGTCACTGGTTTACAGCACTCGCGAAGAAGATTTGAAACACTTCAACGTTGAAACTTCTTCATCTGTTGAGTCAACACTGAGCAAAAAGCAAAGAATTGTCTTAGTATTGTTCATTTTGACATTTGTCCTTATGGTATTAAGTTTCATTCCTTGGACAGGTCTCGGTATTACTATCTTTAAGGACATCAATGCCTGGCTGACTGGTCTTCCAGTTGTTGGTAAGATTGTTGGTTCATCTACTTCCGCACTGGGTACTTGGTACTTCCCAGAAGGAGCTATGCTCTTTGCTTTCATGGGAATCTTGATTGGTGCTGTTTACGGTCTCAAGGAAGATAAGATTATCTCAGCCTTTATGAACGGTGCAGCTGACCTGCTTAGCGTAGCCCTAATCGTAGCAATTGCCCGTGGTATCCAAGTTATCATGAATGACGGTATGATTACAGACACTATCCTCAACTGGGGCAAACAAGGACTCAGCGGTCTGTCATCACAAGTATTTATCGTCTTGACCTACATTTTCTACCTGCCAATGTCCTTCCTTATCCCATCATCATCTGGTCTGGCCAGTGCAACTATGGGAATCATGGCTCCTTTGGGAGAATTTGTCAATGTCAAGGCAAGCTTGATCATCACAGCTTACCAGTCTGCTTCAGGTGTGCTGAACCTGGTTGCTCCAACTTCTGGTATTGTTATGGGGGCTTTGGCACTTGGACGTATCAATATTGGTACTTGGTGGAAATTTATCGGTAAGCTGATTGTAGCTATCATTGCGATCAGTATTGGTCTCTTACTCCTAGGAACTTTCTTACCGTTCCTATAAGCTAGAAGCTGAGGTGATTCCATGAAAAATTTTATAACGGAAGAAGTTAAAGAAGATTTTCTTGAATCTTTGAAAACAATCGTTTCCTATCCTTCAGTACTGAAGGAAGGTCAAAATGGAACACCTTTTGGACAAGCTATCCAAGATGTCCTAGAAAAAACTTTGGAAATCTGTCGGGGGCTAGGTTTTACAACCTACCTCGACCCTAAAGGTTATTACGGATATGCAGAAATCGGTCATGGAGCCCAGCTCCTGGCCGTTCTCTGTCATTTGGATGTTGTTCCATCAGGTGATGAGTCGGACTGGCAGACGCCGCCTTTTGAAGCCACTGTCAAAGATGGCTGGATTTTTGGTCGTGGGGTGCAGGACGACAAGGGACCTTCCATGGCCGCTCTTTATGCTGTAAAAGCATTGCTGGACAGTGGAGTGGAATTTAAAAAGCGGGTTCGCTTTATCTTTGGTACAGATGAGGAGACACTTTGGCGTTGTATGGGTAGATACAACCAGCTAGAAGAGCAGGCTACACTTGGCTTTGCACCAGACTCTTCCTTCCCTTTGACCTATGCTGAGAAGGGGCTTCTGCAGCTTAAGCTAGAAGGACCTGGCTCTGATACTTTAGAGCTCGAAGCTGGTCAAGCTTTTAATGTTGTTCCTGCCAAGGCTTCCTATTCAGGTGACTTACTGGAGTCAGTCGTTGCTGGCTTGGAAGGTTTAGGCTATGAATATGAGCGAACGGCAGAAGAAGTAACGGTTATCGGCTTGCCCAAGCACGCTAAGGATGCCGCTCAAGGAGTCAATGCTATTATTCGCCTAGCCAAGGTCTTGCAGTCCCTGGATTCGCATCCGGCTCTTGCCTTTCTTGATCAGGCGGTTGGTGAAGATGCGACAGGCAGCCATCTCTTTGGTCCTGTGTCTGATGAACCGACGGGCTTTCTTTCCTTTAATGTTGCTGGTCTGACTTTAAGCTCTGACCGCTCTGAGATTCGGATTGACATGCGGATTCCGGTCTTGGCAGACAAGGATAAGTTGGTTGAAAAGCTGGCAGAAATAGCCAGTCAATACGGGCTGACCTATCAGGAGTTTGATTACTTGGCTCCGCTATACATACCTTTGGACAGCGAGTTGGTCAGCACTCTGATGGCAATTTATCAGGAGAAAACAGGAGACAACAGTCCAGCTATGTCTTCTGGCGGAGCGACCTTTGCTCGTACGATGCCTAACTGTGTTGCCTTCGGCGCTCTCTTTCCGGGAGCTGATCAGACAGAGCATCAGGTCAATGAACGATTGCTCTTAGCTGATCTATATCGGGCAATGGATATTTACGCAGGGGCTATTTATCGTTTGGCTACGACACCTTAAATGCTGACTTTTTGAAACTATCTTCGGTAATGCATTGCTCTAGTCAAATATGGCTTGCTGATTTACTAATGGGTTTCATTGAGGCAAAAATCGTAAATAGAAAAAGCTGAGGCAATTTGTCTCAGCTTTTATTTACTAAAGAAAAATGGTGGGGTGAATTCTTTGAGCTTCTCAAAGCAGTCAAGGGCTCCTTGATCATCTTCGCAGATAATCAGACAGACGTCATCACCGCAGACAGTAGCTACAATCTGCGGCAGCTCTAAGGCGTCTAAGATTGCACCGAAAGACTGGGCCAACCCAGGCAGGGTTTTCATGACGACTTGATTTTGAACTGGCCGCAGCATGACCAAAGCATCCTCCATGTAGAAACGGAGGCGTTTTTCCCAACGGGATGGTGCGATGCTATTGATTATATAGTAGGAAGTATCGTTCTCACTGACCTTGACCAGATTGAGTGCTTTCATATCTCGTGAAAGAGTGGACTGGGTTACAATGACGCCGTTTGCTTCCAAATGCTCCTGAAGTTCTTGCTGGGTATGGATTTTCTTTTCCATGATTAAGGAGCGGATGAGACGGTGTCTGCTTTCAATTTTATTCATAAATTTTCACCTATAGTTATTTGATAAACATGGCATCACCAAAGCTGAAGAAGCGATAGCGCTCAGCAATAGCGTGCTCATAAGCTTCAAGCGTTAAGGAACGTCCAGCAAAGGCAGAGACTAACATGACCAGAGTTGACTTGGGCAGGTGGAAGTTGGTTGAAAAAGCATCAACGACCTTCCAATCGTATCCCGGCTTGATAAAAATATTGGTCCAGCCAGAGTCAGCCTGAATCTGACCCTGAAATTTACTGCCAATTGTCTCCAAGGTGCGGATAGATGTCGTTCCGACTGCAATGATACGTCCGCCATTAGCCTTGACCCGACGGAGTGTCTGGGCAGCTTCCTCGGACAGACTGTAAAACTCGGAGTGCATCTCGTGATCATCTAAGCTATCTACAGAAACCGGTCGGAAAGTTCCCAGTCCGACATGAAGGGTGAGATAGACTAGCTTGACTCCCTTGGCAGCAATCTGCTCCAATAGCTCTTCTGTGAAATGAAGTCCAGCAGTTGGCGCAGCAGCAGAGCCGTTTTCTTTAGCATAGACAGTCTGGTAGCGTTCGCGGTCTGCCAGTTTTTCGTGGATATAAGGCGGCAGCGGCATTTCTCCCAAACTTTCCAAGACTTCTAGGAAAATCCCTTCGTAGCCAAAGCGTACGATTCGACCACCATGGTCAAGCTCCTTTACCACAGTAGCCGTTAAGCGTCCATCGCCAAAGGAAATTTGAGCACCTACTCTGAGGCGCTTGGCTGGCTTGGCTAGCACCTCCCAATCATCGCCCTGGGTATTTTTGAGTAGCAGCAGCTCGACATGGCCCCCTGTCTCAGGTTTGATACCATAAAGGCGGGCAGGCAGGACACGCGTATTATTCATCACTAGGGCATCGCCGGGCTGGAGCTGATCAATAATCTGGTCAAAATGCTGGTCGGAGAAGGCTCCCGTTTCTTTATCGACCACTAGCAAGCGGGAAGCATCCCTTTTCTCCAAAGGTGTCTGAGCAATCAGCTCTTCGGGCAAGTCAAAATCAAAATCAGCGGTATTCATCGTATCTCCTTATATTGTTTTCATCAGCCAGAGTAGATAGGCAGCGAGTAGAAAGGGACTAGCTGTAAGCAAGCCGCCCAAAATCAAACTTACAATCTGCCAGCCTGGTTGTTTTTTCATGAGGAAACTCAAGCTGCAGAGTAAGACTCCGACTAAAAATAAAATCAATAAAACAATCAGTAAAAACATGTCTCTATTATAACACGATTTGCTGCAAAAGGAAGCGAGCATGACTAAAAATTATGTCTATTTAGCAGACTTTTTCTTGACAAAAATTGGTCTATACCATATAATAGAATTAAGAAAAGAAGTGGAGGTAGAAAATGAAAATTATTCAAGTGGAAAACCAAGTAGAAGGTGGCAAAGTGGCTCTCGAATTGCTCAAGGAAAAACTAGCTCAGGGAGCAAAAACGTTGGGATTGGCTACAGGCAGCAGCCCAGAAGGATTTTACAAGCAGATCGTTGAGAGTGACCTTGATTTTTCAGAGATGTTCAGTGTCAATCTGGATGAATATGTTGGTTTGCAGGAGGATGATCCTCAGTCTTATCGCTATTTCATGAATCAGCATCTCTTTAACCAAAAGCCTTTTAAAACAAGCTTCCTGCCTAATGGCGCAGCGAAAGATTTAGAAGCGGAAGTGGCGAGGTACAATCATCTTCTAGCAGAGCATCCGGCTGATTTGCAGATTTTGGGAATCGGTACGAATGGCCATATCGGCTTTAATGAGCCGGGAACCAGTTTTGACAGTCAGACTCACTTAGTGGATTTGACACCGTCCACCATTCAGTCCAATGCTCGATTCTTCGACAAGATGGAAGATGTTCCGACTCAGGCCATTTCCATGGGGATTGGCAACATTCTCAATGCTAAGTCCATCATTCTCTTTGCTTACGGTTCAGCTAAGGCCAAGGCTATAGCAGGGACTGTTGAGGGTGAGGTGACGGAGGAGCTGCCTGGCAGTGCTCTCCAGAAGCATCCAGATGTTGTGATTATCGCTGATAAGGAAGCGCTTAGCTTGTTAAATCACTAAGATTTTAATGCTATTGCTATAAAACTGGTTTTGCCAGATAAAAGTCTCTTAATTTCCTATCTATTTTTTAGGTAGGATTTTTAGATTTATGGTTGACTTTGCGTAAAATATGATATACTAGGTAGGTATAATTGTTCTTTGGAGGATCCTGTGAAGAAAAAGCTTTTGTTATTGGGAATTGTGTTCCTGACCTCTTTAGCGCCACTAGCTGCTAGGGCTGATGAATTGGTGGATATGGCTAAAAAGATGTATCCGCATGATAATGTTCAGGCGATTAATCGTCCCAAGTCTTCTCTCGTTATTGACGGCAGTACAGGTGATGTTGTCTGGGAGGATAATGTTGATGAGGTGCGTGACCCAGCCAGCATGAGTAAGCTCATGACGCTTTACTTGGTCTTTGAAGCGATTAAAGAAGGAAAAATCAGTGAAAAGACGGTCATAACAGCTACACCTCAGGATCAAGCCACTGCAAATATTTATGAAATTTCTAATAATAAAATTGTCGCTGGTGTGGATTATACCGTATCTGAGCTGATTACCATGACAATCGTGCCTTCATCCAATGCGACAACCGTTATGCTGGCCAATTATCTATCGGACAATGATCCAGATGCTTTCTTGGATCGGATGAATGCCAAGGCTCAAGAGCTGGGTATGACGAATACCAAGTGGTTCAATGCCAGCGGTGCAGCAGCGATTTCTTTCAAGGGATATTACAATCCTCAGAATTACGATAATACTCTCAGCAATCAGACAACAGCCCGTGATTTGGCGATTCTGGCCTACAACTTTGTCAACCACCATCCTGAGATTCTAAACTATACTAATAAAGCAAAGGTTACGGTTAAAGCTGGAACTCCTTACGAGGAAACCTTTGAAACCTATAATTACTCCCTGCCGGGTGCTAAATACGCACTCAAGGGCGTAGATGGCATGAAGACAGGCTCTAGTCCTAACGGTGCTTTCAACTATATCGCGACCATTAAGCGTGGAGATCAGCGCATGATTGCTGTGATTATGGGAGTCGGTGACTGGTCTGACCAAGACGGTGAGTATTACCGCCATCCTTTTGGTAATGCTTTGATTGAGAAGGCTTATGCGGACTATGAGTACAAAAAACTCTTATCCAAGGGTGAGCAGGAGATTGATGGACAGAAATATAAGCTGCCTGAGGATTTCTACGCTACTGTTAAAAAGGGAACCGAGCCTAAAGTCAAGGTTGAAAACAATGTTCTCAAGGCTGAAAATGGCTTGAAGACCTTGTCGAGCAAGATCTCTGATGAAATGAAAGTCGATAAAGTTGAGAATCCAGTTGCTCAGGCCATTGAAAACGTGACTGGCAGCAAATCAGAAAGCAAGCCTTGGTATGGTGTGTTCTTCAGCGATAAGATGTTGATTCTGCTGCCTGTTGGTATCCTGCTAATCATTCTGTACTTTGAATACCGCAGTCGCCAAAAACGCAAGGCTGCAAAGCAGGAACGTCGTAGAAATACAGATGTTGAATAAAGGGAATGTCCTCTGCCACATACGAACGGAATGACTTTCCAAGCTAAAACTCAGTTCTTTTGCTGAGTTTTCTTTCTGTTTTAAGGAGATTTTCATGAGAAAAAAGTTTCACAACAGCTATCTAGCTCATTTTTTACTCTTTAATTTTTTCTTCTTAGCCTACTCTCTTTTTTCGACCCTGATATCAGTCTATATGCAGGACTTAGGCTATTCTAATGCTCAAGTATCGCTAGTAGTGTCGTCTTCGTTCTTTGCCTCCATGTTGGCTCAGCCAATTTTTGGAGTTCTCAGCGATGCTTTGGGAATTAAAAAGATCTTCCTTTTTAGCTTTCTAGTTATGATGGTTGGGGCTGTATTTTTCATGAAAGCGACTCAGCTTTGGCAGTTACTGGTCTGGTATAGCCTAGTTCTCATGTTGGTTAACGGGGTCAATCCAGTCATGGATGTTCTTGCGGCCCAAAGTCCTTATACTTATGGCAAGATTCGGATTTGGGGAACCATTGGCTATGCCTTAGGCTCTCAGCTAGCAGGATTGATCTATCAAAGAGTCTCACCGCAGGCTATTTTCCCAGTCTTTATTGGCATGATGCTTATCAGCAGCATAGGACTTTTGGGAATCCAGCCCAAGCACGACCGAGCAGCCCTAGAAAGCAGAAATACCCGCAAGCTGACAGGTCTGGGGAAACTCTTGACCAACAAAATCTATCTCTTTTACTTACTTTTGGTCGCCCTCTACTCTGGGGTGGGGAATACTGGTCATACCTATATCCCTGCCATGCTACAGCATAGTGGCTTAGAGGTGGATATGGCTTCGACTGTTGTTGCCTTATCAGTTCTGGTTGAAGCGCCTTTTATCTTTTATTCCTATCTTTTTATGGACAAGATTTCGATGAAGAAGCTTCTTTATATCTGTCTGGGAATCATCTTTCTCCAGTACAGTGTCTATGCCTTGGACCTGGGTTTGATTTCGAAAATCGGGATGACTCTTTTTTCCAAGCACGTGACGGGCATGGTTTTGATAATGGTGACCCTGAAAATCGTAGCTAGCTTGGTCGATGAAAAATACCTGGTTACAGCCATTGCTCTGGTCCAGACAGCCCGCAGTCTAGGAACCATTCTCATTCAAAATCTTGCGGGTCACTTTTTGGACAGTTGGGGCTACGAAGGAATGCACCTCTTTCTAGCAGCTATTATCTGCTTAGTCTGTCTCCTGGCCCTCTTTCTAAAATTGCCAGAACGAAAAGGAAATCAATTATTTGGATAATAGAAAACGAGTCGGAGAGATGCTCTCTTGACTCGTTTTTTTGTCTAGATAGTTTCTCTTTTCTTTTGCGAATATTTTAGTAAATGAGAGAAATTTTAGAGGGGGCTAGGATATGTTTGTGGCGAGAAATCATAAGGGGCTTTTGTGTAATGCTCTGGAGGAGAAGATTGAGAAGGGGGCTGATTTCGTCTGCCCGGCTTGTTCAGGGGCAGTCCGTTTTAAAAAAGGGAAAGTTATGCAGCCGCATTTTGCGCATATTTCGCTAGAAGAGTGTCGTTTTTACAGGGAAAATGAGAGCGCTGAGCACCTGAACCTTAAGGCCGAGCTTTTTCGCTGGGCTGTCCAGACAGAAGAAGTTGAGGTCGAGGCTTTTTTGCCTGCACTGCAGCAGATTGCTGATTTGCTAGTTGATGGGAAACTGGCACTTGAAGTCCAGTGCAGTCCCCTAAGTATAGAACGACTGCAGGAACGGACGCTTTCTTACCGCCAGTATGGTTATCAGGTTCTCTGGCTTTTGGGGCGAAAACTTTGGCTCAAGGATTCCCTAACTCGCCTGCAGAAGGATTTTCTCTATTTTAGTAAAAATATGGGCTTTCATCTCTGGGAGCTGGATCAAGAAAAGCAAGTTCTGCGTCTCAAATACCTGATTCACGAAGATCTGCATGGAAAAGTCCAGCACAAGACCAAGAACTTTCCCTTTGGTCACGGCCGGCTTTTGGATATTTTGCGTTTGCCCTTTCAAAAGCAGGAGTTGAACAGTTTTCTGGCCCAGCAAGATCTGCAGATCTGCAATTATATACGCCGTCAGCTTTATTATCAGCAGCCTAGATGGATGAGGCTGCAGGCCCAGCTCTACCAGAATGGCGATAATCTATTGACTAAGACTGCAGAGGATTTTTATCCGCAGGTTCGGCCAATACAAGCTACCTCCTTCTGTCAGATAAGTACTGACCTGACAGACTATTATCAGCAGTTTGAGAATTATTACACCAATCTCCAGCAAAAAAATCTGCAAATTGTTTATTCACCGGCTTTTTATGAGATGATAAGAGAAAAATGCTAAGTATCGTTAGTTTCTCATTGATGAAGCCATAAATTTTTAGCTATACTTTCAGTTTTAGAATATTTGAGAATCCTGTATAATATAATAAAGTAATAAGTTAGACAGTTAAAAATTCTAAATCGTGCTAATTCAGCTAGCTTTAGCAAAGATGAGAAGCGAAAGGGGCCATTGTGAAGAAAATATTTGTCATTTTTCTGAGTATCATCGTGATCAGTTCAGCTATGTTGTTAGGAGGCTGCAGTATGCTAAATAGTCGGTCAGAACAAGAAGAAATGATTCAGATTGTGGAGAGTAAAAAGATGAAGAAAACCTTGGAAAAATTTCTCAAAGGTTTAGATTCTAAAGCTTTGACACCAGAAGGAAAGATTAAATCCTATGAAATTCAAAAGGATAAGTTAGATTATAATCCCATGGGTGGACTAAATGTTTACATAATTATTAATGGGAATGAAGTTTTGAATATTGATATGACTGTTCAAGAAGAAGATACTGGAGAATATGAAGTTGTATCATATGGTATTCCACAAGAATTGAGTGAGTTATTAGGAGAGTATTAACATGGCTAATAATGCAGAGTACAATGATAAGCAGAATGTTGCAGCAGCTTTGGTAGAGTATCGTGAATTAGAATTTGGGAGAAATTATTCAATAGCAGGTAAGAATGGATACATTGGTAATCTTTCTCAGGTATACGACAATGTAAATAGCCATGAAGAACAGTTTTTTATATTTAATGAATCTTTTATGATTCCGCTTTCATATTCTCGATAAAAATAGTATAATAACTAATATAAGACATTAATCTAAATCTAGTTTCCCATTTTTGTTAAGGAATCAGTTTTAGCAAAGAAGAGAAATGAAAGGAGCTGTCATGAAGAAAATTTTTGTCATCTTTCTGAGTATCATTACGCTCAGTTCAGGCATGATTTTAGGAGGTTGTAGTATGATAAACAGTCGTTCAGAACAAGAAGAAATGATTCAGATTGCGGAGGGGAAGAAAGCGCAGAAAGCAATAGAAGAATTACTAAGACAGGAAGATTCTAAAGCATTGACTGAGGAGGGGATTATAAAAGAATATTCAATTAACAAAGATAAATTAGAGTATAATCCTATGGGGGGGTTAATCGTTGAACTTATAATCAATGGTGATCCAGAATTAACTATTAAAACAACATTGATGGAAGAATCTGAAGGGAAATTAGAGCATACAGGTTATGTAATCTCTGGTGAACTCGCAAAGAAATTGAGGGGAGAATGACATGACATATGATAAAGGATTTAGTGATAAGAAAAAAGTTGATATTACATTGCAAGAATATGAAATTGAGAAAGTAAATCAAGAGGTCAAACTTAAAGATGGAGGCTATGTCGGCACTGTCTCCCAAATTTATGATAATGTACATGGCCATGAAGAGCAGGTCTATGTGCTAACTAATAAAGAAAGTGGCTTAACAGAAGCTGAAATCAAAGACTCTAATGGGAATTTGCGTGGTGCTGTTCCCTACTCCGCTTCGGATGCTGAGCGTGCTCAGGTGCAGGATGTGACAGTCATGATGCAGGGCTCTCAGACCAAGACGCACACTCCTAAGTTGCTCCATGACACTGTTACGGATTGGCTGCCTACAGACTTTGTGACGGCGTCTCACCGTCTGGGACCTGTAGGCGCAGTAGAATATGCTACCCCTTTTGTTTATCGTCATTCAAAAAATATTATTACTCAAAAAAGCCGAGAACAACTAGATAAGGCAGATCGAGACGTAAGTAATAAGATAGGAAATGTAGTCGGAATCTTTA
Organism: Streptococcus sp. SN3; assembly: GCF_030439905.1. Taxonomy (NCBI): domain Bacteria; kingdom Bacillati; phylum Bacillota; class Bacilli; order Lactobacillales; family Streptococcaceae; genus Streptococcus; species Streptococcus sp. SN3. Next base: position 41,016 of record NZ_JAQFJF010000002.1, on the reverse strand, counting down.
ATAAAGATGCTGGTCAAGCTGTGAAGCAGAGCCTTAATTCTTTCAATAAAAATCCTTTCAATGAGCTGAGGAAGAATGTTATATCAAATCTTGCAGGTGTTTCTGGCGGAACTTTCACGACAGGAATTGCTGCACCGAATATTATGGTAGCTGCTAGTTATCTCAAACAGACACAAGAGTTTCCTCCTGCTCAGTTTAAGGATGCGGCTAAGCATCTTAAGGAAACCATTCGTAAGTATCCGAATGCCAAGATTGATCTTTACGGACACTCTTTGGGCTCTATGGATATCCAGTATGCTCTATCCACCCTGACAGAGGAGGAAATGCGCCATATTGGCACAGTCCATATCTACAATGGCCCTAATATCTATCCTCTCTTGCCCAAGGAACAGCAGGCTCGACTGGATAGCGCTAAGTATAAGATCTTTAATCATATCGACCATAAGGATATCGTCAGCTTAGGCTACAGCTTATCTGGCAGTGAAAATGCTGCTGGTATTGTACATCATATTGCGACGGTCGAAAAAGAAATCGGCGATCAGCATATGATGGAGGGCTATATCTACGATAAAAATAAAAATTTTGTGCTTATGGATGGGACTGGAAAGACGACTATCAAGGATACCATCAAAGCAAATATGATTCCTTACCAGAATATGAAGAAGTATCTGTCTAAGGGGGGATTTAGCAGTAATGAAAAGATTTATCTAGACAGTGTTCAAGCCCAGGCAACTGTTCAAAATTTAGTAAATGTGACCAAACTAGGCTATGACACGTTGCAGCAGGCTAGAGATCGGGTTGTTAGCGAAGCGGAAAAGCTAGCAGAGCAGTTAGGAAAGGTTCCTCAGGGCTTCAGTCTTAGTCCAGATGAGGTGACTGCAGCCTATCAGGCTGGAGGTGCAGATTATCAATCATTGGTCGGATCTTTACAAGAGCACTTTGAAAGTCGATTGTCTAAATTTCAGATGCTTCTAACTATCTTTGAAGTTTTGCAAGGTCAGATTAAAGCTGGTATTGAGCTGTTGCTGGCTAAGGATCAAACATTAGCAGGAGATTTTGAGCAATGGAACCAAATCAATCAATGAAGCAGGATATAGCTAAAAAAGAAAAAGAGATGGAGGAACTATACTCAGAACTTCAGCGTGAACGTTTGAAGATTGATAAAGAACGAGATATCATACTATCTAAGAAAAAAGCTTTTTCCGACATGCTACAAGAAGAGTATGAAATGGCGACTGCTATTTTACGGAAACAAGAAAGGGACACTAGTATCGAATGGCAAGCTTTAAATCAGTATATAGAAACCTATGATATATTGGCAGAAGAGGCTAGCAGCGAGGAATTGAAAAATCTTGATTTAAAAGATGAGAAAGTTTTGGAAACATTCTCTAAGCAGAGACGCCGTTTAGAATGGGAAATTGAAGATAGCTATTGTCGTCTTCGTGATTCTAAATAAATCCGCTGTTTAGAGTAGAGGAAAGGAAAAAGTCTATGTTTATATCAGAAATAGCTTCAACACCAGTAAAAAGTTACTTTTCACCATCTAAAACAGCTGATTTGGCAGAAATTAGGAAAGCAATAGAAAAGCAAATTATAACGAATGTTTTAGCTCCTCTTTTGTTAGCTCAAAAAAGCAGCCTTCAAAGCAATTATGATACTCTTTTTACCGATGTCGCAAAGACTGTTCAGGAGAGTGTGAAAGTAGCTGCAGATCAGATAGATAGCTCGATGAAAGGGCAATTTTCTAAAAAAGTTGTAAGCGTTATAGACAACAGCGGTACGAAATTTGAAGAAATTTAGCAATGAACTCTTTGGAATCTAATTTTTCTTTGGTCAGGAATTAGGTTCAAAGAGTTTTTTTATTAATTAAGTCTGTCTGCCTAGCTACTATGTGATTTTGGTACTTGAGTTTTATAAAAAGTAGAATTTTGTGATAGAATAGGGGAGTCGGAGGATTTTTTTATGGCAAAACAAAGAAATGAAATTGAAGAAAAATATACTTGGGATTTGAGTACCATTTTCCCAACAGATGAAACCTTTGAAGCGGAGTTGGCGCAGGTTTCAGAAGAAGTGAAGAAAGCAGCTAGTCTGGCTGGGCATTTGCTTGATTCAGCGGACAGTCTCTTAACAACGACTGAAGTGCAGTTGGACTTGATGCGCCGTATTGAAAAGCTTTATTCTTATGCTCATATGAAGAATGACCAGGATACACGTGTAGCTAAGTACCAAGAGTATCAGGCTAAAGGTATGACTCTTTACAGCGACTTTGGTCAAAGCTTTGCTTTCTATGAGCCAGAATTTATGGCGATTACAGAAGAGCAGTACCAAGCTTTCTTGGCTGAGCAGCCAGCCTTGCAGCAGTATCAGCATTATTTTGACAAGCTTTTGAAAAAGAAAGCCCACATCCTAACACAGCGTGAAGAGGAGCTATTGGCTGGTGCTGGTGAAATTTTTGGTGCAGCGGGCGAAACCTTTGCTATCTTGGATAATGCAGATATCGTCTTTCCGATGGTGCATGACGAAGATGGAAATGAAGTTCAGCTCAGTCACGGTAACTATATCACCTTGGTTGAGTCTAAGAACCGAGAGGTCCGTAAGGAAGCTTACGAGGCTCTCTACAGCGTATACGAGCAGTATCAGCATACCTATGCCAAGACTCTGCAGACCAATGTCAAGGTCCACAACTACAATGCGAAAGTCCGCAAGTTTTCATCTGCCCGTGAAGCGGCCTTGTCAGCGGACTTTATTCCAGAAAGTGTATACGACAGCTTAGTTTCAGCTGTCAATAAGCATTTGCCTCTTTTGCAGCGTTATATCGCTTTGCGAGCGAAGATTTTAGGCATTTCTGATTTGAAGATGTATGATATGTACACACCTTTGTCAGAGACAGACTACAAGTTCACTTACGAGGAAGCCTTGGCTAAGTCTGAGGAAGTTCTGGCTATTCTGGGTGAGGATTATTTGAGCCGAGTCAAGACAGCCTTTTCAGAGCGCTGGATTGATGTTCATGAAAATCAAGGCAAGCGCTCAGGAGCATACTCAGGCGGTTCTTATGATACCAATGCCTTTATGTTGCTCAACTGGCAGGACACGCTGGACAATCTCTTTACCTTGGTGCATGAGACAGGCCACAGTATGCATTCCAGCTATACTCGTGAGACCCAGCCTTATGTCTATGGGGACTACTCTATCTTTCTAGCTGAGATTGCTTCAACGACTAATGAAAACATCCTGACAGAGAAGCTCTTGGAAGAAGTAGAAGACGACGCTACTCGCTTTGCTATTCTCAATCACTTTTTGGATGGATTTAGAGGTACGGTCTTCCGTCAAACCCAGTTTGCTGAGTTTGAGCATGCAATCCACAAGGCTGACCAAGAAGGTCAAGTTTTGACTAGCGAGTTTCTCAATGAGCTCTATGCTGACTTGAACGAAAAATACTATGGTCTGAAGAAAGAAGATAATCCGCAGATTCAGTACGAATGGGCACGGATTCCTCATTTCTACTATGATTACTATGTTTTTCAATATTCGACAGGATTTTCAGCGGCTTCTGCCTTGGCTGAAAAGATTGTCCATGGCAGTCAGGAAGACAAGGACAAGTATCTGGATTATCTCAAAGCTGGGAACTCTGACTACCCACTCAATGTCATCAAAAAAGCAGGGGTAGATATGGAAAAAGAAGACTACCTAAACGCTGCTTTTGTTGTCTTTGAGCGTCGCTTGGATGAATTTGAAGCCTTGGTAGAAAAGTTGGGATTAGCATAAGATGGTCGAGACTTATAACCAAAACTCTAATCCCAATATGCGTCGGCCAGTGGTCAAAGAAGAAATTGTAGACTTTATGAGACAGCGTCTCCAGCCGGTCGCTGGTGGACTCAAGGAGCTGGAGGATTTTGCTAAAGCCGAAAATGTACCTGTGATTCCCCATGAGACAGTGGCTTACTTCCGCCTGCTACTCGAAAGTCTCCAGCCAGAGAAGATTTTAGAAATCGGGACGGCTATTGGATTTTCGGCTCTTTTGATGGCGGAGCATGCTCCTCAGGCTCAGATTACGACTATTGACCGCAATCCAGAGATGATTGAGCTGGCCAAGGATAATTTTGCCAAGTATGACAGCCACCAGCAGATCACCCTGCTGGAAGGCGATGCGGTGGATTTGCTTGAGACACTGGAGGATTCCTACGATCTTGTCTTTATGGACTCTGCCAAGTCCAAGTATGTGGTCTTTCTGCCCCATGTCCTCAAGCGCCTCAATCCTGGTGGTCTGGTCCTCATTGATGATGTCTTTCAAGGTGGCGATGTTGCCAAGCCTTTTGAGGAAATTAAGCGTGGTCAACGAGCTATTTACCGTGGCTTGCACAGCCTGTTTGACGCAACTTTGGACAGTTCAGATTTAACTTCCAGTCTGCTTCCCTTGGGAGATGGACTGCTTATGATTAGAAAAAAATGACATCTCTGATTTTTTCCTAATTTCCAAAAATTTTTAGTAAAATTTAAGATATCAATTCAAATTTGTGCTACAATAGAAAACATGAACTTTTAAGAATAAGGAGTCAATATAAAATGAAGAAAAAAATATTTGCAGGAGCTGTGACACTCTTGTCAGTCGCTGTATTAGCAGCATGTTCTAACTCAGAAGGCAAGGACATCGTGACCATGAAAGGAAACACGATTACTGTCAATGAGTTCTACGATCAAGTGAAAAACAATGGTGCAGCTCAGCAGGTCTTGCTACAGATGGCTATCAAAGACATCTTTGAAGAAAAATACGGCAAAGATGTCAAAGACAAGGACGTTAAGGATGCTTTCGAAAAGTCTAAAACTGCTTACGGTACAGCTTTTGCCCAAGTCTTGGCTCAAAATGGATTGACCGAAGATGCCTACAAGGAGCAAATCCGCACCAATATGCTGGTAGAGCATGCCGTTAAGAAGGCTGCTGAAAAAGAGCTGACTGATGAAAACTACAAGGCTGCCTTTGAAAACTACACGCCAGAAGTAACAGCTCAAATCATCAAGGTTGACAGCGAAGACAAAGGTAAGGAAGTTCTTGAAAAAGCTAAAGCAGAAGGAGCCGACTTCAGTCAAATCGCTAAGGAAAACTCTACCGATGCTACCACTAAGGAAAAAGGCGGAGAAATCAAGTTTGACTCTGGCTCTACTGATGTTCCAGATGCCGTCAAAAAAGCTGCCTTTGCTTTGGAAGAAAATGGCGTTTCAGACCTTGTGACTGTGCCAGATTCACAGTACTCAGCAAGCTACTATATTGTTAAGCTAGTCAAGAAGTCAGAGAAATCTTCTAACTGGAAAGACTACAAGGACAAGCTGAAAAAGATTATCATTGCGCAAAAAGAAAAAGATACTAGCTTTATCCAAAGCGTTGTGGCGAAAGAGCTGAAAGATGCTAACATCAAGGTTAAGGATAGTGCTTTCCAATCTATCTTTGCTCAGTATATCGAAACGACAGGTTCTTCAACTTCTTCATCAAGTGCTGCCAGCAGCTCAAAGACTTCTGAGTCTAGCTCAGCAGCTGAAAGCAGTTCAGCAGAAGCTTCATCATCAGCCGCAGAATAAGGTTGACGAAAAGAGAATAAGCAAGTATAATAAGACTGGTGAGAATTGATTTTTCAAGTTCTTAGTTCAGAGAATTGGCGGTGCTGCGAGCCATCTGAGACGGAGAATCATGCTACTCATCTTGAAAAATAGAATACGAAATGAGAATGACAAGTTCATTGAATGAAGGTGGTACCGCGGTTTTTCGCCCTTCGGACAAGGAACTTGTCTTTTATGTTGACTCTGGAGGTAACGTAATGAAAACCTATCTTGTCAAACAGAAATTTCGCTTAGGCGGCGAACGCTTTGATATCAAGGACGATCGAGGAAATGTGGATTACCAAGTGGAAGGCTCTTTCTTTCAGATTCCTAAGACCTTTACTATCTATGATAGTCAAGGACAAATCGTCAGTCAGATTACCAAGACCCTTTTAACCCTCTTGCCCCAGTTTGAAATCAAACTCAGCAGCGGGCATAGCTTTTATATCCGTAAGAAATTCTCTTTTTTGCGTGATAAATATAAATTTGATAATTTGGGTCTTCGAGTTGAAGGGAATATCTGGGATTTAAACTTTCGTCTGCTGGATGACAGCAATCAAGTCGTTGCAGAGATTACCAAGGAGCTTTTCCATCTAACCTCTACTTATCAGGTGAGTGTCTATGATGAGACTTATTCAGATTTGGTGATTTCCCTCTGTGTCGCTATTGATTATGTCGAAATGCTGGAAAATTCGTCGTCATAATGCAATTATTTTTAGAAAAACATTAAGGAGAAAAAGAAATGAAACAAATGTCAAGTGCTCAGGTTCGTCAAATGTGGCTGGATTTTTGGGCAACTAAAGGTCATGCAGTAGAACCATCTGTCAGCTTGGTGCCGGTCAACGATCCAACCTTGCTCTGGATTAACTCTGGTGTAGCAACCCTCAAGAAATACTTCGATGGAACCATCATTCCGGAAAATCCTCGGATTACCAATGCTCAAAAGGCCATTCGGACCAACGATATTGAAAATGTCGGAAAGACTGCCCGCCACCATACTATGTTTGAAATGCTGGGCAATTTCTCTATCGGCGATTATTTCCGTGATGAAGCGATTGAGTGGGCTTACGAGCTTTTGACTAGCCCTGAGTGGTTTGATTTCCCCAAAGACAAGCTCTACATGACCTACTACCCAGACGATAAGGACTCTTACAACCGCTGGATTGCTATGGGCGTTGAGCCTAGTCATTTGATTCCGATTGAGGACAACTTCTGGGAAATCGGTGCGGGACCTTCTGGGCCGGATACAGAGATTTTCTTTGACCGAGGTGAGGCTTTTGATCCAGAAAATATTGGGGTCCGTCTCTTAGAAGAAGATATTGAAAACGATCGCTATATCGAAATCTGGAATATCGTCTTGTCACAATTCAATGCTGACCCTGCTGTACCACGTAGCGAGTACAAGGAATTGCCACACAAGAACATTGATACGGGCGCAGGTTTGGAGCGTTTGGTCGCTGTTATCCAAGGAGCTAAGACCAACTTTGAGACCGACCTCTTTATGCCAATCATTCGCGAAGTAGAAAAACTGTCTGGCAAGGTCTATGACCAAGATGGCGACAATATGAGTTTCAAGGTTATCGCAGACCATATCCGTTCGCTTTCCTTTGCCATTGGTGATGGGGCTCTTCCTGGAAATGAAGGTCGAGGCTATGTTCTTCGTCGTCTGCTCCGTCGTGCTTCAATGCATGGTCAAAAATTGGGTATCAATGAGCCTTTCCTTTACAAACTGGTTCCAACTGTGGGCAAGATTATGGAAAGCTACTATCCAGAAGTTCTTGAAAAGCAAGAATTTATCGAAAAGATTATCAAGAGTGAGGAAGAATCATTTGCTCGTACTCTGCACTCTGGTCAACATTTTGCAGAAACAATCGTGGCAGATTTGAAAGCTAAGGGACAAACTGTTATTGCTGGTCAAGATGCCTTTAAACTCTACGATACTTACGGTTTCCCGCTGGAGTTGACTGAAGAAATTGCTGAAGAAGCAGGCATGACTGTGGACCGTGCTGGCTTTGAAGCAGCTATGAAAGAGCAGCAGGATCGGGCGCGTGCGTCTGTCGTCAAGGGCGGCTCAATGGGCATGCAAAATGAAACCCTGCAGGCCATCACTGTAGAGAGTGTCTTTAACTACGAAAAAGAAGAGCTAACTGCTGAACTCCTTGCTATCGTGGCGGATGATGCATCAGTAGAGTCTGTTGAGACAGGAACAGCTGCTCTCATCTTTGCAGAAACACCATTCTATGCAGAAATGGGTGGTCAGGTAGCTGACCACGGTCAAATCTTTGATGGAGCAGGCAATCTGGTAGCGCAAGTTAAGGATGTGCAAAAAGCGCCAAATGGTCAGCCACTGCATACTGTAGAAGTTTTGGCTCCTCTGGCTCTGGGTCAAAGCTATAAACTGGAAATTGACTACAGCCGCCGCCATCGCGTGATGAAAAACCACACGGCAACCCACCTCCTGCATGCTGCCCTGCATAATGTTCTTGGTAACCATGCAACACAGGCAGGCTCTTTGAACGAAGTAGAATTCCTGCGCTTTGACTTTACGCATTTCCAAGCGGTGACAGCAGAAGAGCTGCGCGCTATCGAGCAAGAAGTCAATGAGAAAATCTGGGAAGCCCTTGCTATCGAGACAGTAGAGACAGATATTGACACGGCTAAGGAAATGGGTGCCATGGCGCTCTTTGGCGAAAAATATGGTAAAGAAGTTCGCGTCGTAACCATCGGTGACTACTCTGTCGAGCTTTGCGGAGGAACCCACGTAGGCAATACTTCTGAAATCGGCATTTTCAAGATTGTCAAAGAAGAGGGGATCGGATCCGGAACTCGTCGTATCTTGGCGGTCACCAGCAAGGAAGCTTTCACAGCCTACCGTGAGGAAGAAGAGGCGCTCAAGGCTATCGCTGCGACTCTCAAGGCACCGCAAATCAAGGAAGTACCTCACAAGGTAGAAGCGCTGCAAGAGCAGCTGCGTCAACTGCAAAAAGAGAATGCAGAGCTCAAGGAAAAGGCAGCAGCAGCGGCCTCTGGTGAAGTCTTCAAGAATGTTCAAGAAGCAAATGGACATAGCTTTATTGCTAGTCAGGTCTCTGTGTCTGATGCGGGTGCCCTGCGTACCTTTGCGGACACTTGGAAGCAGAAGGACTATTCAGATGTTCTTGTACTGGTCGCAGCAATTGGTGACAAGGTCAATGTCCTTGCAGCCAGCAAGACCAAGGACGTCCATGCTGGTAATCTGATTAAGGAATTGGCACCGATTGTAGATGGTCGAGGCGGCGGTAAGCCAGACATGGCTATGGCCGGCGGCAGCAAGCAATCAGCTATTCCAGACCTGCTAGCAGCAGTTGCTGAGAAGTTGTAATATTAGATAACAGATAGATGAAAAGGTCTGCTCTTTGGGCGGATCTTTTTCTGTGCTCTCAGCTCCTTTACTTCTCTATATGAGAAGCAAATAGGCCGTTTTTCGGCAAGAAAGTATGAATTGTTTTAGAATAAATAATGATATTTTCAAAAATATTGCATAAAAATACAGAAAATACTTGACAAAGGGAAAATATGCGAGTAAAATAAAACGCATATTTATACGGAGGTGTTTTAAAAATATGCGAATTTCGATTGTAGGAATAACTGGTTATTCAGGAATGGAACTCCTCCGTATTTTACTGCAGCATCCGCAGGCAGAAGTCGTTTCCCTTCATGCCAGCCAAGATATGGAGGCTCCTGCGTCAGAGCTTTATCCTCATTTGAAGGGGATTTGCGACCTGAAAATAGAAGCTTTCGACAGTCAGGAAATAATGCGACGAGCAGATCTTGTTTTCTTTGCAACGTCAAGCGGAGTGGCTAAAGATTTGTCAAAAGATTTTGTAGAAGCGGGATTTCCAGTTATTGACCTATCTGGTGATCATCGTTTACCAGGGAATATTTATAAAAAATGGTATCAGAAAGAGCCAGCTGAAGACTATGTCCAAAAAGCGTTTATTTATGGGCTGTCTGAGTTTACAGATGTCAGGGGGGAGCGATTTATTGCCAATCCCGGCTGCTATGCGACAGCTACAGAGTTGGCCTTGATTCCCTTGCTGAAGGCTCGGGCTATTGAGCTGGACTTCATTATTGTTGATGCCAAGAGTGGCTTGACAGGGGCAGGGAAAAATCCAGCCGCATCCAGCCATTTTGTCCATGTGCACGATAACTATGTGACTTACAAGCTGAATCAGCATCAGCATATTCCTGAGATTGTGCAACAGTTGCAGCGTTTTGATAAGAGATTGCAGCAGATTCAGTTTTCAACTTCCCTCATCCCGCTCAATCGTGGCATCGTAGCGACGGTTTACAGCAAGTTGAAGGAACCTTTGACTCGGGAAGAACTGGCTGCTATTTACCAAGATTGCTATCAGGACAAGCCTTTTGTCCGTATCCAAGCAGCTCTGCCGAATCTGCACCAGGTTGTCGGTACTAATTATACAGATATTGGTTTTGACTATAATCCTGTAACAAACATTTTAACGGTAGTAGCTGTGCTGGATAACTTGATTAAGGGGGCTGCTGGTCAGGCGGTTCAAAATATGAATCTAATGCTGGGCTTTCCCGAAACAGATGGCCTGCTCAGTCAACCGTCCTATGTCTAGATGAGAAAGGGTTAAATATGAAGATTATTGATGGAACGATTGCCAGTCCGCTAGGCTTTTCGGCTGACGGTTTACACGCTGGCTTTAAGAAAAAGAAGTTGGATTTTGGCTGGATTGTCTCAGAAGTACCGGCCAGTGTGGCAGGAGTCTATACGACCAATAAGGTCATTGCTGCTCCGCTTCTAGTGACCAAAGCAACAATTCAAAAGAGCCAGAAATTGCAGGCAATAGTGGTTAATTCTGGTGTTGCCAATTCCTGTACAGGACAGCAGGGGCTAGATGCTGCATATGAAATGCAGCGATTGACTGCTCAAAAGCTGAAGATTGAGCCTGACTTAGTAGGTCTGGCTTCTACAGGAGTCATCGGCGAGCAGCTTCCAATGAATGCTCTGAAAAATGGTCTGTCACAGATTCTGGTGAGTGGCAAGGCAGAAGATTTTGCTGAGGCTATCTTGACGACGGATACTTGTACCAAGACCTGTGTAATCACAGAAGAGTTTGGCTCAGACCTGGTGACTATGGCGGGAGTGGCTAAGGGATCGGGCATGATTCATCCAAATATGGCAACTATGCTGGCCTTTATCACTTGTGATGCCAATATTTCCAGTGCTACCTTGCAAAAGGCTCTCAGTCAGCATGTGGGGACGACTTTCAACCAAATCACGGTGGATGGCGATACATCGACTAATGACATGGTATTAGTCATGGCAAATGGCTGCCGACAAAACGAAGAAATTCTACCAGATACGGAAGAATTTGAAAAGTTTTCCAAGATGCTCCGCTATCTTATGGCTGACTTGGCTAAGAAAATTGCCAAGGATGGCGAGGGAGCGACCAAGCTGATTGAAGTTAATGTGCGGCACGCCAAGAATGAACAGAGCGGGCGTATGATTGCCAAGAGTGTCGTTGGCTCTAGCTTGGTCAAAACAGCTATTTTTGGTCAAGATCCCAATTGGGGCCGAATCTTAGCAGCTATCGGCTATGCGGGAGCAGACGTCTCGGTGGATAATATTGATATTTGGATTGAAGGGATTCCAGTTATGCAGGCTTCTAGCCCTGTGGCTTTTGACCCCGAGGAAACAAGTGATGCCATGGCTGGAGAGCTGCTGACCTTGACCATTGACCTACACGATGGGGACGCTGAAGCTCAGGCCTGGGGCTGCGATCTATCCTATGATTATGTGAAAATCAATGCCCTCTATAGAACCTAAGGAGAAATGCAATGAAAGATGTGATTGTTATAAAAATTGGTGGCGTTGCAGCTCAAAAGCTGTCTGATAAGTTTATCAAGCAGATGCAAGATTGGATAGCAGCTGGTAAGAAAATCGTGGTCGTTCATGGGGGCGGTCTGGTCATTAACCAACTCATGAAAGAGCGCCAGCTGCCTACTCACAAAGTTAAGGGGTTGCGGGTGACAGCTAAGTCTGACTTACCTATCATTGAGCAGGCCCTGCTAGGTCAAGTCGGCCGGACGCTGACACAAGAACTGAACGACTCAGATATTGAAAGTCTTCAGCTGGTTTCACATTTGGGAAAGACAGTTTCGGCAGATTTTATCGATAAAGAGCTCTATGGCTATGTCGGTGATGTGACGGCAATTCAAACTGCCTATCTAGAGCAACTGCTGGCTGAGGACATAGTCCCAGTGCTGGCTTCGCTAGGAGAAAATTCATCTGGCGATCTCTTAAATATCAATGCAGACTATCTAGCAGCGGCAGTTGCTAGCAGCTTGCAGGCAGAGAAGCTAATCCTGATGACAGATATAGAAGGAGTTCTAGAGGACAAAAAGGTCCTGCCCCAGCTTCTGACCAGTCAGGTTTCCAAGAAGATTCAGACAGGTGTCATCAAGGGTGGTATGATTCCTAAGATTGAGAGTGCTGTCCAGACTGTGCTTTCCGGTGTCGGGCAGGTTCTGATTGGTGACAATCTTTTGACGGGCACCTTGATAGCAGAGGGATAACGATGACTTATTTATTTGAAAACTACAAGCGCGCGCCTATTGAGTTTGTTAAAGCAGAGGGCTCCTATCTGATTGACAGTGAGGGAAAGGCTTATTTGGACTTTTCGTCGGGGATTGGCGTAACCAATCTTGGCTTTCACCCGCAGGTCCAGCAGGCTTTGATCCAGCAGGCCGGGCGCATCTGGCACAGTCCCAATCTCTATCTTAGCTCTCTGCAAGAGCAGGTGGCTCAGGAACTGGCTGGTTCTTATGATTATTTGGCTTTTTTCTGCAATAGCGGAGCAGAAGCCAATGAAGCTGCTATTAAGCTAGCCCGCAAAGCTACTGGCAAGCAAGGCATTATAACTTTTCAGCAATCCTTTCACGGTCGGACCTTTGGTGCTATGGCCGCAACAGGACAGGATAAGATCAAGAAAGGATTTGGTGATGGTGTGCCCCATTTCAGCTATGCGGTTTACAATGATCTAGCTAGCGTAGAAAAGTTGGTCAATCAGGATACGGCAGCTGTCATGCTGGAATTGGTCCAAGGAGAATCGGGGGTTCGTCCAGCAGAAGTAACCTTTGTCAAAAACTTGGCTGATTTTTGCCGACGAGAGGAGATTTTGCTGATTGTTGATGAGGTCCAGACAGGTATGGGGCGCACGGGTCAGCTTTATTCCTTTGAGCATTATGGGATTATACCGGATATTGTTACACTGGCTAAGGGGCTGGCCAATGGCTTGCCCGCTGGCGCTCTATTAGGAAAATCTAGCTTGGCTCCGGCTTTTGGACCTGGCAGTCATGGTTCTACCTTTGGTGGCAATAAATTAGCCATGGCAGCTGCCTTGGAGACTTTGCATATCATGAAAGAGGCAGGCTTTCTGGAAGAAGTCAGATCTAAGAGTGATATCTTATTGGAGCAGCTGCAGCTTGCTTTTCAGAATCATCCAAAGATTTCTGCTGTTCGCGGTCTGGGCATGATGATTGGGATTGAAACAAGTGACAGTCTATCAAAGATTGTTGAAGCTGCTCGTCAGAAAGGCTTGATTATCCTGACAGCCGGAGAGAATGTTATCCGTCTCCTGCCGCCTTTGACTATCAGCAGGGAGGAAATTCAGCAGGGTATTGCTATTTTAAAAGAAGTATTTTCAGAAGTAGATGAATAAAGGAAAAGGATTCAGTTTGAGCTGGATTCTTTTTTGTCTATGATAATGGTATTTTTGACAATGATTATTATTTTTTTGACAAAGATACTTGTCAAAAAGAAAAGAATCTGTTACAATGATTTTATCCAAGGGAGAATAATAAATAAGGAGTTTATGATGCAGCTTAGAAATCGACTCAAGGAGTTGAGGGCGCGTGACGGTCTCAACCAGACAGAACTGGCTAGGCTGGCCGGTGTTTCCAGGCAGACAATCAGCCTTATAGAGAGAGGCGAATATACCCCATCGATTGTGATTGCCCTTAAGATTGCCCATATTTTCAATGAAAATGTTGAGAATATCTTTCGGCTGGTGGAGGAAGCAGAATGAAGAACCGATTAAGATTCATTTCAAGAGGAGCTAAAACAGTCCTTCAGCCTCAGCATTCTTGTATCATCTATTGTAAAAAAATAAAGGAGAAGAAGTCGTGAAAGAGCAAAAGCGTATATCTACACAGAAAAGAGTTTTATATAATGTCCTTATATTTCTAGCTGGAGCTTTAATAGGTGGTCTGTCTATTTTGTTTTCTGAAACTGGTCTGCTAAAAAACATCAGTTGGTCGACTATTTTTTCTGTTCAACTGCTGCGCCAGCTAGGTAGGGCCAGCCTTATCATCCTCTATCCCTTGGTCTTTTTCTTGATTTATCGGACTCGTAAATACAATGAAGCCTATGAAAAAGAAGCAGATGAGGATAAGAATTATGAATGGTACCGGCTAACCTTTAAAAATCTGGAATATGCGACTATTGTCTTTAATATCAGCAGTGCTATCGTTCTTTTTACGATTTTAGTTGGAGTTGTTTTTATTGGAAATATCACTAATCATAAGAGCCCTCTTCAGTGGAGTCTTATAGATTATGCGATTGCCTTTCTTTATATTATTTTGCAAGTTGTCTTTTTAAAGACAGTTCAGAAGGTGCGGCACTATAAGCTATCAGCCTTTCCGACTACTGAGGAAATAAAAGAATTTGCCCTCTCTTATGATGAGTCAGAGCTGCAAGCCAATTATGAACAGTGCTATCTTATTCTCTTTAATGTAAATCAGAGACTTCTGCCAGCCCTCTATGTTATTTTAGGGATAGTGGGAACTTTCACACCCCTCAATGTCGTTTCTGGTTTTGTCGTCCTAGTGGTGATCCATATCTATATCAATCTTATGTATTATCCAATGGTAAGAAAATATTTCAAATAAGCTTATTTCCCGATGAAAGGCGGAAATTATGAAACTACTGAAAGAACTTGATTTTATCCATAATAAAAAGGTCAATCTGACTCTGAATATAACGGCTGTATTGCTGATCTTCCCTTTTCTAGCCCTCTTTACTTGGATTGCTATTCTGATGTATGGCAAGGGTAGCGAAGTTTTTCATTTTTTTGACTTACTCTACCTCCTTGTTCTAATGGTCATCCATGAGCTGATTCACGGCTTTTTCTTCAAGGTCTTGGGAGATGAAAATACCAAGGTCAAGTTTGGTTTTAAAAGCGGCATGGCCTATGCGACCAGCCCAGGCAGTCGTTACAGTCGAAAAAGGATGCTTGTCATCATCCTGGCACCTTTCTTTCTGATTAGCCTAGCCCTGACCTTGATCTATGCCTTGCATATTCTGACTGCGGCTTCTTATATCGTCCTTGCTAGCTTCCATGCAGCCGGCTGTGCAGGAGATTTTTTCCTCGCTGTCGCTATTCTTCGGCAGAAGGGGGAAATCGCTGTTGAGGATACGGAAGTCGGTATTAATATTTATCAAAAGGAGAATACAAAATGAACAACTTCAAATCAACTGCTTTAGGACTTGTAAAATGGATAGGCTTAATTGCTCTTAGCCTCCTTATAAATGTTGCTCCAATGCTATTCTTAAGGCTCGGGAAGAGTTTACCTATTTATGCAGAAATCTTATTGGTAGCCTTGTATCTGATTTTAGTTTTCCTGATTTTTCGTAGCTTATGGCGGCGATATCAGAAGTATGTGCCTGAAGAAAAGAAGAAATTTAAACTGTCTGGCAAGGATATCGGTTTTGCTTTTCTATTCTTTTTCCTTGCCAGAGTGGCTGCTATTGTCGGTGTTTATCTTAATCTCATCCTGAGCGGCAATTCCCAGACCAGTAATGACAGCGCCATACAAGGGCTAGGGGGAATGATGTCTTCGCAGCATATCTTCTTTGCCTTACTCTTTGTTGCAACGATTGCTTTTATTGCTCCTATCATGGAGGAATTAATTTTCCGCGGTTTTGGGACTGCCTTCTTTTTCAAAAATAATCAAAAAGTTTTGGCTGCCATTGTGACTTCTGTGGTCTTCACTCTGCCTCATATCACCCAATTGACTGAGTTCCCAATTTATTTTGCACTTGGACTGGTTCTTTATTTATCCTATGCTCGTCGGGGGAATATAAAAGATTCCATGTTGGTTCATATCCTGAACAATCTTCCTATGGCTATAATGCTGCTGCTAGCTATGTTTAAGTAAATCAATCTATAAGGAATCACTATGAAATTAAAAACTTTCTTTACTAATTTTGGCCTTTATATTCTTGTCCTCTTATCCTATTCCTATATCTTTTCGGCTATAGTTGTCTTCACTATAGGTTCTCTGACAGGAGGAACTTCTCAACTATTGATTTTGCCGATTTTTGTCATACTTGCAAGTCTCTATTCTTTTGCCATGTGGAAATGGTACCAGAAAGATTTGAAACTGGAAATCAAAAATACCAAGCTAACCAGTTCTATCTGGCTACCCAGTGCTCTCTTGCTTGCTTTTATCATCTTCCAGCAGCTCGTTCCTATTGAATCTTCTGCCAATCAGAACACTGCTGTAGAGTTGATTCAGCAGCAGCCAGCCTTTGCCTTCCTATACATGGTAATCTTTGCTCCTATTCTTGAGGAGTTACTGACACGAGGTTTTTTGGCTAAGTTTCTCTTTCCTGACCAAAATAGCTTGGCGAAAATTCTGCTTTATTTAACTGTATCTGCCAGCTTTTTCTCTCTTCTGCACATGCCGGGTAATCTAGTTCAGTTTCTGGTTTACTTCATCTTGGGGGCAATCTTTGGACTAGGCTATCTAGCTAAGAAGGACCTGCGCTACTCAATGGGGCTACATTTGGCCAATAATCTAATTGCCTTTGTTCTCATTGTCTTCTTTTAGTAGAAAAAGTTAAATATACGACAACACTTCTAAAGTTAGACAGAAAAATCTAACGCAAGAAGTGTTTTTCTGTGGAATGGAGTTTAAATACTAAACTGCTTTTCTGGTTTTTCGAAAGCTAGAAGTTTCAAATTCTTGTGAAAGTGTTTTCCAGATGGTATAATGAGCTATCAAACGAAAAGAGGTTTCCTTATGTCTAAAGTCCTATTAATTGTCAACCCTAGCTCGGGAGGCGAAAAAGCCAAGTCCTATGAAGACTTGGCAAGAGAAAAACTGGCAGAATGTTTCGATGAGGTAGTGGTCAAGCATACTGAAAAAGGTGGAGACGCAGCAGCTTTTGCTAAGCAAGCCGCAGAAGACCATTATGATAGCGTCTTTGTCATGGGTGGCGATGGAACAGTCAATGAAGGAATCAGCGGCCTGGCTGAACTAGACTATCGTCCGACTTTTGGTTTCTTTCCACTTGGTACAGTCAATGATTTGGCGCGTGCTCTCGGCATTCCTCTAGACGCTGAAGAAGCCATTCAGAATCTGGATATCAACAAAGTCAAGCCACTTGATATCGGCAAGATTAATGACCAGTACTTTATGAATGTGGTTGCCATTGGAACTATTCCTGAGTCAATCAACAACGTAGATTCAGAAGACAAGACCAAGTGGGGCAAGTTTGCCTACTTTATCTCTGGTTTCAAGCAGTTGATGGATACTAGTTTTTACGAATTTCACTTAAATATTGATGGAGAAGAGCGTACGATAAAGAGCAGTACACTCTTGATTGGCTCTACCAACTCTATCGGAGGTTTCGAGAGCATTCTCCCTGAAGCTACTGTCAATGACGGCTTGCTCCATCTTTTGTATCTTAAGGATAAAAATCTCTTGGACACCTTGGTTTCTGTGCCGGATTTGATTTCGGGCAATGGAGAAGAAAGTGATAATATCGAGTATCTGACCTTTAGGGAAATCACAGTTGAGTTGGCTGATGACAAGGCAGAGCTCAGCGTCAACGTTGACGGAGATGAGGGTGACCAACTGCCAGTAACGATTCGTGTCTTGCCTTCTCACTTGAATGTGTATTACTAGTTTTTTTGTGTTTAGACTCAAAAAAGAATATGGTAGAAGGACTCTAAACTTTTAAGTTTGGGGTCCTTTAATACTTGTAATATACTAATTTTTAGATTTACATGCTTTTCTCAAGTGATGGCGGATGTCAGCGACCTCCTGCAGAGTTCCATGACTAGCTATTGAGCCTAAGGTCTCAATAGCTCCGCTCTACCTAACTGTTGCAACAGTTAGGTAGATTTCATCACTGAGAAAAGGAAGTAATCTTTTTGGAATTTTATTAGTAAAATCTTTCCAATTATGCTATAATAAATCTAGAATAACATGATAACATAACCAAAAGTTTCCTGATTTATTTGGGAGGGGATTGACGATGCAAGGAAAAGAATTTGGACAGCATTTGAAACAGCTTCGATTAAATAGGGGCTGGACTAAGGAGCAATTGTGTGGTGATGAGTCAAAGCTTTCTATACGGCAGTTAACCCGTTTGGAGTCAGGCATTTCCCAGCCTACTCTTTCTACTTTAGAATATCTGGCTTTCTGTCTAGAGGTCGATTTGACAACTTTGACAGGAAGTAAAAAAGAAGATGTAGCTCTACCTACTGACTATCAGCGCTTGAAGTATAAGCTGATTCGGACGACCACTTATGGCAATACCGAAGCTTTGTTCGAATTGGAGCATATCATAGATGAAATTTTTGAAGTTTATTATGATGATTTGCCAGAAGCTGAGCAGAATGTAATGGATATCTTGCAATCAAAGATTTATACTTATACTTCTGAGAAATTCCATAAGTATGGAATGACTCTCTTTGCCCAGCATTTGGACGATTTGCAGAGTAAAAAGCATTATGACGTGAATGATTTACTCTACATCCAGCTCTATCAGATCTATGTGGGAGATGAAGAGGAGATTCGGTCAGCTAAGTTTGATAAGGAATTATATGCAAGAATCGCTCAGCGATTACTGCAGTCAGTTGACTATATTCCAAATGAATATCTCTTTCTCATGCGAGATGCTCTACTGACAATCCCAGGTATTGAGTGCGAGCGAAAAGAGTTCATTTATACAAAAGATACGCTCAACAAACTTAATGTAATCATGGAATTGACAGAGGACTATCAAAAGAAACCGCTGATAAGAATGTTAGAGGGAGAATATGAGCTTTTCGTACACAAGGACGAGAAAAAAGCTCAACAATACTATGAAGAGGGACTGACACTGGCAAGATTGTTAGGTCATACTTTTCTATCTAAAAAAATGGCTGAGGAGTGGAATAAAGAACTTCGGCTCTATCATCAAGGCTAGCAGGACATCTATGTCCTGTTTTTTATTTGTAATTGAGTCTATAATTGAAACATGGAAAAAGTTAAATAGGAAAGGAGAGAATCACATGTTTAGGATTTCTTATTATCTCGCCATGATTTGGTTTTGGCTTTAGGAAATTAAATGTTGTCGTGCACAAAGATTAATAAAGGGAGCAAATAAAATGAAAAATCAATTTTTTAATAAGCAGGTTCAACGTTTTTCTATTCGTAAATATTCTCTAGGAGCAGTTTCAGTGCTTCTAGGAACATTATTATTTGCAGGGACTCAAACAGTTGCTGCTGATCAAGTAATTTCGCCAACTGGTACTGATTCAGTAGTTTCTACAGCACCTTCTGACATAGCTGTGGACACAAATCAGAGTGTTTCAGAAAAGTCAAATGCAACAGTAAGTTCTGATATTGAATCGGAAACAAAAAATGCTGTAAATAACAATTTAGTTAGTATTGAAAATGGAGTAACTTCTGAAGTTCCTGAACCACTAGAAACTGAAAATAAAGCGACAAATGCAAATGATATTCCAATCAACACTGAGCCTGTTTCTGATCAAACTTCAACAGTTAATGAAAAACAGAAAACTGTTGAAATAAATCCAGTTATAGATGATCCTACTAATCCTAAACATTTAGTAACACGTGGCTATGCCGCTTCGAATGTAGATAAGCCAGCCACCTCAATTGTTAATGATGTCAGCCGCCGCCGTGCAACTAAAGAAGAAAAAACAACTCTCAAAACAACTGTTGGTAAAGTTGCAAACGGGACTGGACATACGACTTTACTGGCTACAGGGAATGGTTCAATCGCTCGAGGCGATGATTATCCAGTAAGGTTTAAAAATCTCCCTGATTATGCTGCGGACGATTGGGGACTTATTGTTAAAAATTGTACTTCATTTACTGCTTATAGATTAAGTTCAGTTAATGGTTTTAACATTCCTCGTGCGTACGGAAATGGCGGTGAATGGGGGTATCGGGCAAGAAGAGAAGGATATAGGGTAGATAATCATCCAGCTCTTGGCTCAGTCGCTTGGATTGATGATGGAAGTTACGGACATGTAGCATGGGTGTCCAATGTATTGGGAAATAATGTAGAAATTGAAGAATATAACTATGCTTGGAGTAAAAGTTATAATCGCAGAGTAGTTGCTGCAAGTTCAATCTCAGGCTTTATACATTTTAAAGATATCATTGGAGGTACATCCACACCGATTTCCCAGCCTTCTGATAATCAAGGAATCCCTGCCAGTGGAGTGTATCATTTCACTCAAAGAGCCTCCATTAAAGCTGAGCCTAAGATGTCTAGTCCTGAATTAGCTTATTATGATGCAGGACAAACTGTTACATATGATCGTAAATTGGAAGCAGATGACCATCAATGGATTAGCTATCTCTCCTTTGCTGGAAATCGTAGATATATTGCCATTGGAGTAACAAAGACAAAGGCTCCTTTAAAGGGAACCTTGACTATCCAAAACAATAATGCTCAGACAGGGACTTTTGATGTCATTGTATCTGATGTCTCTAGCCCGTATGGTGTGAAAGAAGTGAAATTACCAACTTGGTCAAGTGAAAATGGACAAGATGATATTGTTTGGTACACTGCTGCTAAACAGCCTAATGGAACATATAAAATAACTGTCAATGCAAATAAACATAAAGGTTCTACGGGAGAGTATAATATCCATCTATATTATGTTCAAAATAATGGGGAAATGGTTGGAGCTGGGGGAACGAAGACTACCGTTTCTATTAAGAAGCCTGAAGGGAAAATTACTATTCAAAATAATAATTCAAAAACAGGAACCTTTGATGTTGTTATATCTAACATTTCCAATCCTGGTGGTGTAAAAGAAGTAAAAGTACCTACATGGTCTAGTGCGAATGATCAAGATGATATTATTTGGTATACTCCTAAAAGACAATCGGATGGCACTTACAAATTGACAATAAAGGCTAGCGATCATAAATATTCCACTGGAAAATATAATGTGCATTTATACTATGTTCAAAATAATGGCCAAATGATTTGTGTAACAGGAACGACGACAGAAGTCTCCTTGGATAAGGAATTAATCCGGCCGACAGGAACTATTACTATTCGGAATAATACTTCAAAGACAGGTACCTTTGATATTATTGTGTCTAATGTTTCTAATCCTGGTGGTGTAAAAGAAGTAAAGGTACCTACATGGTCTGCTGCCAATGACCAGGATGACGTGGTTTGGTACACTGCTAGCAAGCAACCAGATGGGACTTACAAACAGACTATTAAAGTAAGTGATCATAAAAATTCCACAGGGAAATACAACGTCCACCTGTACTACGTTCAGGATGATGGAAAACTTGTAGGTGCCGGCTCAGCTACTACGGAAGTCGCATTACCAACTATATCTATTCCATCAAAAGGGAATTACGTTTTTCAAGGCTATGCTTCTATTCGGTCTGAAGCTAAAATATCAAGTCCAGAACTAGCAAACTTTGACAAAGGGAGCACAGTCTTTTATGATCAAACTTTTATTGCAGATGGTCATCAGTGGATTAGCTATGTTGGGTATAGTGGTAGCCGTCGTTATGTAGCAATAAATTAATTTTATAATATTTCAATATGATTATTGATTTTATTAATTCAAAATGTTACAATAAGATTACAAAAAGGTATTAATTCATGAGGAGGCCTCTTTTATGAAAAATGCAAAATTAATGTTTCTTGCGACTGCACTCACTTCTTCCATTATCTTGCTTGGTGCTTGCAGTAAACAGCAGGACAAGCAAACATCTCAAAGTAGTAGCTCTAGCCAAACAGTTCAAACTTCTAAATCAGATTCTAAGTCTGAAGCGAAAGCTGTTCCATCAGCTAGCCCAGATGAAACTGATGCAGCGTCAGTATCTTCTGAAGCTCAGCCTAAAAATGAAACAAAGTCTGACACGAAAGACCCAGCCACTCCAGCAGCGGGTATCGATGTCAATGCTTTGGCAGCAGGAGATTTTTCGACTGTAGCCGGTACTTGGCAAAATGATTTGGGGGATGCGATAGTATTGAATAATCAAGGGGTCGTTTCTCATACTCTGAATGGAAAAGAATCCAGCGATTATACTTTACTAAAAGGTCAAGTAAGCGATGGTAGTTATGTATCTACTCTTGCTTATACTGCTGGTAGCAGTAGCGCAACCTTTTTAGTAATTCCAGAAGGAGCTGTTTTGCCTGATACTGGAAACGAGAATCCTAAAGCACAGATTCGAGTTGGACAAGATGCTATCACTGCTTCCCAGCATCCGTATTATCGCGTATCTAATTAGTGACTGCATAAGTGGAGTTAGGGATGATGTTCCTAGCTCCACCTTTATTTGGATAAAAAACATGAAGGGAGGAAAAGATGGCTACTTTAATGATGAAAAAAATAGCTGAGGATTTAAATAAGACTAGAGTATTGGATGAAAATGGAGCTTTGGTAGCTTATTATGCCCTTCTGCCAGCTGACTTTTCTGGTGGTGACAGCAAGCTTTATCTTGAAAATCCAACGAGTCAAAGGCGGATGTATAGAATTTATCAAAATATGAAGCCCTTTTTATTTCCTATTGTCCCAGCTCATGACTGTACCGTGATTTATCTAACATCTGATGTTGGAGTTGAGATTACAGTCGCAGAACATCTGGAAGAATATATCTATGATAGTCAATAGATTAATAGTCAGTCAAAGACCCCCTCTTTCCGTATTTTGGAAAGAGGGATTCTTTTTCTTATAAACCGTAATTATAGTCGTCATCCTGCATGGCTTCAACTTCGCCCAGCAGGTAGCCGTTACCCACCTGGGAGAAGAAGTCATGGTTGGAGGTACCGGTTGAGATACCATTCATGACGATAGGATTGACATCGTCTGCCGAGTCTGGGAAGAGTGGATCTTGTCCCAGATTCATCAGAGCCTTGTTGGCATTGTAGCGCAGGAAGGTCTTGACCTCTTCGGTCCAGCCGACTGTGTCATACAGGCTTTCAGTGTAGCCTTCTTCATTTTCATAGAGGGTGTAGAGCAGGTCGTACATCCATTCTTTGAGTTTTTCTTGCTCGTCTTCTGGCAATTCGTTAAAAGCTAGCTGGAACTTATAGCCGATATAGGTTCCATGGACAGACTCGTCACGGATAATCAGCTTGATAATTTCAGCAACGTTGGCCAGTTTGTTATTACCCAGATAGTAGAGCGGAGTGAAGAAACCAGAGTAAAAGAGGAAGGTTTCCAAGAAAACGCTGGCTATTTTCTTTTCCAGAGCTGTACCATTCAGGTAAATCTCATTGATAATCTCAGCTTTCTTTTGCAGGTATGGATTGGTGTTGGTCCAAGCAAAGATTTCATCGATTTCTGACTTGGTGTTGAGTGTAGAAAAGATAGAAGAGTAAGACTTGGCGTGAACGGACTCCATAAATTGAATGTTGTTGAAGACAGCTTCTTCGTGAGCAGTGCGGACATCCTTGCGCAGGGCATCCACACCAGACTCAGACTGGAGGGTATCTAGCAGGGTCAGGCCACCGAAGACCTTGCCGACCAAGTCTTTTTCCTTGTGGGACAGCTTTCTCCAGTCATCCAGGTCATTGGATAGGGGAATCCGCGTATCCAGCCAAAATTGCTCGGTCAGTTTTTCCCAGGTGGACTTATCGATCACATCTTCGATAGCGTTCCAGTTAATGGCTTTGTAGTAAGTTTGCATTCTTTCTCCTTTAGTAGATGGTACGACCTGATGTGGTATCAGCTATCCCTTCTTGGATACTGTCCCAATGCTTCACGATTTTACCTTCCTGACAATGATGAGGAAGGTAAAATTGTAACATGGTCGAATTTTCTTTTCTTTTTCTAAAATCTCTTGTTAGATGACACAGCTTTCACATTGGTTGGCACCGACTTCGCCACCATCGTCAGTGAAGGTACGGACGTAGTAGATGGATTTGATACCCTTGTTGAAGGCATAGTTGCGCAGGATAGAAAGATCGCGGGTCGTCTGCTTGCTTTCTTTTTTCCATTCGTAGAGGCCTTTAGGGATATCGCTGCGCATAAAGAGAGTCAGGGAAAGACCTTGGTCCACGTGCTCAGTTGCGGCTGCATAAACATCGATAACTTTGCGCATATCCATGTCATAGGCGCTGGTGTAGTAAGGGATAGTCTCAGTTGACAGACCAGCAGCAGGATAATAGATTTTACCGATTTTCTTTTCTTGACGTTCTTCGATCCGTTGAGTAATTGGATGAATTGAAGCAGAAACGTCATTGATGTAGCTGATAGAGCCATTTGGTGCAACAGCTAGGCGGTTTTGGTGGTAGAGACCATCAGCTTTGATCTTGTCACGCAACTCTGCCCAATCCTCTGCAGATGGGATAAAGATGCCTGCGAAGAGTTCTTTGACACGGTCAGACTTAGGTACAAATTCACCTGTCAGGTATTTGTCAAAGTAAGTTCCGTTAGCATAGTCAGATTTTTCAAAGTTATGGAAGGTCACGCCACGCTCGCGAGCGATATTGTTAGACTCAACTAAAGTCCAGTAGTTCATAAGCATAAAGTAGATGCTAGTGAACTCTACAGCTTCCGCTGATCCATAATCGATCAGCTGCTGTGCCAAGTAGCTGTGCAGTCCCATAGCTCCCAGACCAAAGGTATGCGCCAGACTGTTACCATTGTCGATAGAAGGCACAGCTGTGATGTGCGAGCTGTCTGTGACAAAGGTCAAAGCGCGTGTCATAGTTCGGATAGATTTTCCGAAGTCAGGTGAAGTCATCATATTGACAACGTTAGTAGAGCCTAAGTTACATGACACATCTGTTCCTAGGTGAAGATACTCTTGCGCATCATTCAAAAGGCTAGGCTCTTGCACCTGCAGGATTTCAGAGCAAAGGTTACTCATGACGATTTTACCGTCGATTGGATTTGAACGGTTGGCCGTATCAATGTTTACGACATAAGGATAGCCAGATTCTTGTTGGAGTTTGGAAATTTCTGTTTCCAAATCACGGGCCTTGATCTTGGTCTTAGTGATATTTGGATTAGCGACCAATTCATCGTATTTTTCAGTGATGTCAAGGTAGGCAAATGGCACTCCATACTCGCGTTCAACAGAATAGGGGCTGAAGAGGTACATTTCTTCATTCTTGCGCGCTAATTCATAGAACTTATCCGGAATGACAACACCGAGTGAGAGGGTTTTAACCCGAACTTTTTCGTCAGCATTTTCTTTCTTAGTAGAAAGGAAGGCAATGATATCTGGGTGGAAGACATTGAGGTAAACAACCCCAGCTCCTTGACGTTGGCCCAGCTGGTTAGAGTAGGAGAAACTGTCCTCAAAGAGTTTCATAACAGGTACAACGCCAGATGCAGCTCCTTCATAACCCTTGATAGGTGCTCCAGCTTCCCGTAGATTGCTGAGGGAAATACCGACCCCGCCACCGATACGAGAGAGTTGCAAGGCAGAGTTGATGGAGCGGCCGATTGAGTTCATGTCATCTGTTACTTGGATGAGGAAGCAAGAAACCAATTCACCGCGACGAGCCCGACCAGCGTTGAGGAAGCTTGGTGTCGCCGGTTGATAGCGCTGGTGGATAATCTCATTGGCAATATCCTTGGCAATGGCTTCATCTCCGTTGGCAAAGTAGAGGGCGTTGAAGAGTACCCGATCTTCCATGCTTTCCAGATAGTATTCACCATCATTGGTCTTCAGTGCATACTGGTTGTAGAACTTATAAGCTGCCATGAAAGATTTAAACTTGAAATCTTGAGCATGGATAAAAGCAGTCAGCTCCTCGATGTATTCCGGAGAATAAAGTTCAATAAATTCCTTCTCCAAATAGTTTTCTTCTATTAAATATTTAATTTTTTCTGTGATAGAAGAAAATTGCTTGGTGTTTGGCTCAACGTTTTCTTTAAAAAAAGCTTTTAAGGCTTCTTGATCTTTATGAAGCATAATCTGACCATTAACTGGACGGTTGATTTCGTTGTTGAGTCGGAAGTATGTCACATCCTCTAAATGTTTGAGTCCCATGTTTTTCCTTTTCTATATAAATAAGATAATTAGCTAGCGGAAAAATATCCGCCTTACAAAAGAAACGGCCCCTATGAGCATAGGAGCTGCAGTTTGCCCTGATAATCTGTCTTTTAGTTTATCTCCCAATCAAGGCGCGCTGCCCTCAAAATAAACTACATTAAGACAGTTTTTTCAATTTACCAGGTTGGAAACCAGAAAATGCCTCAGTTGCTGTCTGAATCACAGGAGCAGCATTGAAACCAAGATCTTTGACATGGTCAATGAATTCTGGCTGTTCATCCAAGTTGATTTCGCGGTATTCTACATGATTAGTATCTAAGAAGCGCTTGGTCATTTTGCACTGAACGCAGTTGTTTTTTGAGTAAATAGTTACCATTAAAAATTCCTCTAAACTTTCGTTTTTTCTTTTAAATAATACGAAACTAGTATATCTAAAAGAAAATAGAATGTCAATAGTTTTGAACTAAATATTGTGTGATATTTTGTTATAGGATAGATTGCAATACAATATATAGTGTTTGTATAAGCGGTGAAAAGAAGTGAAAAATTGCAGAAAAGGAGCAAAATGCTGTTGCGGCAATGCTTAAACAAGTCTTAAAATGTTAGAAAAATGACTAGTAGCTTTTCCTCCCCAAAACCAAAATCCAATATCTTGTGTTACAGAATTTAGGGAATCACTAGCAGGAGTGGAGGGAGGAGTTTATATTCTTAATTTATGGAAATTAAGAATATAAAAATAAGAAATTTATGATTGAAAACTTGCTGGAAGAAATGTTTGAATAAAAGCTGAAAGATAGGGGCTTTTGCTTGGAAATTCCACCTTCAATATAATAAGAAGAGTTTTCATTTCCTAAGAAATATTTTGTAAGCGGGCTATAAAATTCTTGAAAAAGATTTCAAAAGGTGATATAATATCAACTTGTAAGGGTTATCACAATAACTCAAAAAGAATTATTTAAAAGGAGAGTCTAACTATGGCTTCTAAAGATTTCCACATTGTAGCAGAAACAGGTATTCACGCACGTCCAGCAACTTTGTTGGTTCAAACTGCTAGCAAATTCGCTTCAGACATTACGCTTGAATACAAAGGTAAATCAGTAAACTTGAAATCTATCATGGGTGTTATGAGTCTCGGTGTTGGCCAAGGAGCTGATGTTAAGATCTCAGCTGAAGGTGCAGATGCAGACGATGCTATCGCTGCAATCTCTGAAACAATGGAAAAAGAAGGATTGGCTTAATATGACAGAAATGCTTAAAGGAATTGCAGCATCTGACGGTGTTGCCGTTGCTAAGGCATATCTATTAGTTCAACCGGATTTATCATTTGAGACTGTTTCAGTCGAAGATACGAATGCAGAAGAGGCTCGTTTGGATGCAGCTCTTGAAGCTTCACAGAACGAGCTTTCTGTTATCCGTGAGAAAGCAGTAGATAGCCTTGGTGAGGAAGCCGCTCAGGTGTTTGACGCTCACTTAATGGTACTTGCTGACCCTGAAATGGTTGGGCAAATCAAAGAAACAATCCGTGCGAAAAAGACCAATGCAGAAGCTGGTCTGAAAGAAGTAACGGACATGTTTATCACTCTCTTTGAAAACATGGACGACAATCCATATATGCAGGAACGTGCGGCAGATATCCGCGACGTGACGAAGCGTGTTCTTGCTAACCTTTTGGGTAAGAAATTGCCAAACCCAGCGTCTATCAATGAAGAATCAGTTGTGATTGCTCATGACTTGACTCCTTCTGATACAGCACAGCTGGATAAGAAATTTGTTAAAGCTTTTGTAACCAATATCGGCGGCCGGACAAGCCACTCTGCTATCATGGCACGTACGCTTGAAATCGCAGCAGTATTGGGAACTAATAACATTACTGAGCTTGTAAAAGACGGCGATGTGATTGCAGCTAACGGTATTACTGGTGAAGTGATTATCAACCCAACTGAAGAGCAAATCGCAGCATTTAAAGCAGCTGGTGAGGCTTATGCTAAGCAAAAAGCTGAATGGGAATTGCTTAAGGATGCTCAGACTGTGACTGCAGATGGCAAGCACTTCGAATTGGCAGCCAATATCGGTACGCCAAAAGATGTTGAAGGTGTCAATGCTAACGGTGCAGAGGCAGTTGGTCTTTACCGGACTGAGTTTCTTTATATGGATTCTCAAGACTTCCCGACAGAAGATGAGCAGTATGAAGCATACAAGGCTGTGCTTGAAGGCATGAATGGAAAACCAGTTGTTGTTCGTACGATGGACATTGGTGGAGATAAGGAACTTCCTTACTTCGATATGCCACATGAAATGAATCCATTCCTTGGTTTCCGTG
The DNA here is from genome assembly GCF_030439905.1 of Streptococcus sp. SN3. NCBI lineage: Bacteria > Bacillati > Bacillota > Bacilli > Lactobacillales > Streptococcaceae > Streptococcus > Streptococcus sp. SN3. Next base: position 12,803 of record NZ_JAQFJF010000002.1, on the reverse strand, counting down.
CTTTGCGTATCTCTATCTCTGAAACTGGCGATGCTATGTTCCGTACACAAATCCGCGCACTCTTGCGCGCTTCTGTACACGGACAATTGCGTATCATGTTCCCAATGGTAGCCCTTCTGACAGAATTCCGTAAAGCTAAAGCGGTTTATGACGAAGAAAAAGCTAAGCTGCAAGCTGAAGGCGTTGCAGTAGCAGACAATATCCAAGTAGGTATCATGATTGAAATCCCAGCAGCAGCTATGCTAGCGGATCAATTTGCCAAGGAAGTAGACTTCTTCTCTATCGGTACTAACGACTTGATCCAGTACACTATGGCAGCTGACCGGATGAATGAGCAAGTCTCTTACCTCTATCAACCATACAACCCATCTATCCTTCGCTTGATTAACAATGTTATCAAGGCAGCTCATGCTGAAGGCAAGTGGGCAGGTATGTGTGGAGAAATGGCCGGCGACCAAACAGCGGTACCATTGCTCGTAGGTATGGGCTTGGATGAATTCTCTATGAGTGCGACTTCTGTTCTTCGGACTCGTAGCCTCATGAAGAAGCTGGATACGAAGAAGATGGAAGAACTGGCTCAGCGTGCATTGACTGAATGTGCAACGATGGAAGAAGTTCTTGAACTTGAAAAAGAATATCTGGACTTCTATTAATCTAAAAAATTAAGATCAGGGAGATTTTCCTGGTCTTTTTTAGTTTTGTTCAGGGGCAGAGTGAAGCTTGTGCAGAAAGTTGAAATCAAAGAAAACGGAAAATAAGCAGATCTAATATGAACAAAATTTAATAATCTATCTTAATTGTGAAAAAATTCTTTAAATTTATAACTTTTGGTTGAAATTTTCAGAAAATTTGGTAAAATAATATTTAATAACATTTTGGAGGGGACAAGTGACACAATATAAAAACTATATAAATGGAGAGTGGAAAGTTTCTGAAAATGAAATTACCATCTCATCTCCTATCAACAATGAGATTTTAGGAACTGTGCCTGCCATGACTCAGGCAGAGGTTGACTATGCGATGGAGAGCGCTCGTGCGGCTTTGCCAGCTTGGCGAGCTCTTTCAGCAGTTGAGCGTGCAGCTTATTTGCATAAGGTTGCGGATATTTTGGAGCGTGATCAGGAGAAGATTGGCGAAATTCTTGCAAAAGAAGTTGCCAAGGGTATCAAAGCGGCAGTCGGAGAGGTAGTCCGGACAGCAGACTTGATTCGCTATGCGGCTGAAGAGGGCATTCGTATTCACGGTCAGGTTATGGAAGGTGGCGGCTTTGAAGCTGCCAGCAAGAAAAAATTGGCTGTGGTTCGTCGTGAGCCTGTAGGAGTTGTACTGGCCATTGCGCCATTTAACTACCCAGTCAACCTGTCTGGTTCTAAGATTGCTCCTGCCCTTATCGGCGGAAACGTCGTGATGTTTAAGCCACCTACTCAAGGTTCAATCTCTGGTCTGCTCTTGGCTCAGGCTTTTGCTGAGGCTGGTCTGCCTGCTGGTGTTTTCAATACCATCACAGGACGTGGTTCAGAAATCGGGGATTACATCATTGAGCATAAGGAAGTAAACTACATTAACTTTACTGGCTCCACCCCAATCGGTGAGCGCATCGGGAAGTTAGCTGGTATGCGTCCAATTATGTTAGAATTGGGTGGTAAGGATGCTGCAGTTGTGCTGGAAGATGCTGACTTGGAGCATGCAGCTAAGCAGATTGTTGGCGGGGCATACAGTTATTCTGGCCAGCGCTGTACGGCTATTAAACGTGTCATTGTCATGGAGAGCGTAGCAGACAAATTAGCGGCGCTGATTAAGGCAGAGGTAGAGAAACTGACGGTTGGGGATCCCTTTGATAATGCGGATATCACACCAGTCATTGATAATGCATCAGCAGATTTCATCTGGGGCTTGATTGAAGATGCTCAGGAAAAGGGAGCGTCAGCCTTGACAGAAATCAAACGTGAAGCAAATCTCATCTGGCCTGCCTTGTTTGACCATGTGACACTGGATATGAAATTAGCTTGGGAAGAGCCATTTGGTCCTGTTCTTCCGATTATTCGTGTGACTTCCGTTGAAGAGGCTATTCAGATCTGTAACCAGTCAGAGTTTGGTCTTCAATCTTCAGTCTTTACAAATGATTTCCCTAAAGCATTTGAAATTGCTGAGAAACTGGAAGTGGGTACTGTACATATCAATAATAAGACCCAACGTGGTCCAGATAACTTCCCATTCCTTGGAGTTAAGGGATCTGGAGCAGGAGTGCAAGGGATTCGTTACAGTATCGAAGCGATGACACAAGTGAAATCCATCGTGTTTGATGTGAAATAATGAGAAAGGCGGCTTTGTGCGGCCTTTTTTCTTACATTGATGAACTTGTAAATCTAATAAGATTACCTCATGATTTGAAAAGAATCAAGCATTTATATGTTTAATTGCTTATTATTTTAAAATGTAAATTTACATATTGGTCTATATCTTTATGAAAATTTTCATCTTTTTCTTGTTTTGGATAGCTCCTATATTTAGCGAAAAAGGAATAAAAACATACTTAGAGGCACAAAATGCAGTGTTTTCTCTCTCATTTATTACTAATTTTAGCTAATGTTCGGTTTTAGTGATTTTCCGTAAGGATATTTGAAATTTACTTGAAAAAGAGATAAAAATAATGTAGAATAGTATTATAGAAAACGCTTACAAATAGAAAGGTGATTACATGGATAAGAACGAAGCATTAAGAACCTTTACAACAGGTGAAAACTTTCATTTGCAGCATTATCTAGGGGCGCATCAGGATGAAGTGGACGGCAAGTCTGGCTACTCTTTCCGCGTTTGGGCGCCTAATGCTCAGAGTGTCCATTTGATTGGAGATTTCACCAATTGGTATGAAGAGCAGATTCCTATGGTCCGAAATGAAGCGGGCGTTTGGGAAGTCTTCACAGAGCTACCTAAGGAAGGAGATATTTACAAGTACAATATCAAGCGTAGCAGTGGTCAGGAAATTTTGAAAATTGATCCGCTGGCTATCTATCTGGAAGAGCGCCCGGGCACGGGAGCAGTTATTCGCACTATTCCTGAGAAGAAGTGGAAAGACGGTCTCTGGCTGGCACGCCGGAAGCGCTGGGGCTTCTTCTCTCGGCCGGTCAATATCTATGAAGTGCATGCCGGATCTTGGAAACGTAATGAAGACGGCAGTCCTTATAGCTTTGCCCAGTTAAAAGAAGACTTGATTCCTTATCTGGTGGAGATGAACTACACACATGTGGAATTCATGCCGCTTATGGCTCATCCGCTAGGACTTAGCTGGGGCTATCAGCTTATGGGCTACTTCGCCTTTGAGCATACCTATGGCACACCTGAGGAATTTCAGGATTTTGTCGAAGAATGTCACTTGAACAATATCGGTGTCATTGTGGACTGGGTGCCAGGTCACTTCACTATTAATGATGATGCTCTGGCCTATTATGATGGGACACCGACTTTCGAGTATCAGGACCACGATCGGGCTCATAACTATGGTTGGGGTGCTCTCAACTTTGATTTGGGCAAGAATCAGGTTCAGTCTTTCTTGATTTCCAGTATTAAATTCTGGATTGATTTCTATCATTTGGACGGGATTCGGGTTGATGCTGTCAGCAATATGCTTTACCTGGACTATGACAGCGGTCCATGGCAGCCAAATAAAGATGGCGGCAATCGCAATTATGAAGGTTATTACTTCCTGCAACGCCTCAATACGGTCATTAAGCTAGCCCATCCTGATGTCATGATGATTGCAGAGGAAAGTTCCTCAGAGACCAAGATTACTGGTATGAGAGAGCTGGGTGGCCTTGGATTTGACTACAAGTGGAATATGGGCTGGATGAATGATATCCTTCGCTTCTACGAGGAAGATCCGATTTATCGTAAGTACGATTTTAATCTAGTGACCTTCAGCTTTATGTACGTATTCTCTGAAAACTTCCTCCTGCCATTCTCGCATGATGAAGTAGTTCACGGCAAGAAGAGTCTCATGCACAAGATGTGGGGTGACCGTTACAATCAATTTGCAGGGCTCCGCAACTTGCTGACCTACCAAATCTGCCATCCGGGCAAGAAACTGCTCTTTATGGGCTCAGAATTTGGTCAGTTCCTAGAATGGAAGTCAGAAGAGCAGCTAGAATGGTCTAATCTGGACGATCAGATGAACAAGAAGATGCAGGGCTTTACTGCTGCACTCAATGCCTTCTATAAAGACAATCGTCCGCTTTGGGAAATTGATCTGAGCTATGATGGCATCGAAATCATTGATGCGGATAATACTGATCAAAGTGTCCTCTCTTTTATCCGTAAGACGGAAAAAGGAGATATGTTAGTTTGTGTATTCAATATGGCGCCGGTAGAGCGGAAGAACTTTACCATTGGTGTTCCAGTGGAAGCCATTTATGAAGAAGTATGGAACACTGAATTAGAAGAATGGGGAGGTGTTTGGAAGGAACATAACGAAACAGTTCAGTCTCAAGAAGGACTTTGGAAAGATTATCCACAGACTTTGACCTTTACACTGCCAGCTCTTGGAGCCAGCATCTGGAAGATCAAGCGTCGGATTGCTCGTAAAAATGTTAAAAAAGATTCCACAAAGGAGTAATAGTCTATGAAGAATGAAATGCTAGCTTTGATTCTTGCCGGCGGGCAAGGAACTCGTCTTGGAAAGCTCACACAGAGTATCGCAAAACCAGCGGTACAGTTTGGCGGCCGCTATCGTATTATTGACTTCGCCTTGTCTAATTGTGCCAACTCCGGTATTCACAATGTCGGTGTCATTACTCAATACCAGCCATTAGCTCTGAACAGTCATATCGGAAATGGTTCTAGCTGGGGTCTCGATGGTATTAACTCAGGCGTGTCCATTCTTCAGCCTTATTCTGCGAGCGAAGGAAATCGTTGGTTTGAAGGTACCAGCCATGCGATTTATCAAAATATCGACTATATCGACAGCATCAATCCTGAGTATGTTCTGATTTTGTCTGGGGACCATATCTACAAGATGGACTATGATGACATGCTTCAGTCTCACAAGGACAACAATGCCAGCTTGACAGTAGCCGTTCTGGATGTGCCTCTCAAAGAAGCCAGCCGTTTTGGTATCATGAATACAGATGCTAATAATCGGATTGTTGAATTTGAGGAAAAACCAGAAAATCCTAAGTCAACCAAGGCTTCTATGGGGATTTATATCTTTGACTGGCAGCGTCTGCGCAATATGCTGGTAGCTGCTGAAAAGAGCAATGTGGATATGTCTGACTTTGGTAAGAATGTTATCCCTAACTACCTTGAATCTGGCGAAAGCGTTTATGCTTATGACTTTGCAGGCTATTGGAAAGACGTTGGTACAGTAGAGTCTCTCTGGGAAGCCAACATGGAATACATCAGCCCAGAAAATGCTCTGGACAGCCGCAATCGTCGCTGGAAAATTTATTCTCGCAACTTGATTTCTCCGCCAAACTTCATCAGTGAAAATTCCCATGTAGAAGATTCGCTGGTCGTTGATGGATGTTTCGTTGACGGCACAGTAAAACACTCTATTCTTTCTACTGGTGCTCAGGTCAAAAAGGGCGCAGTCATTGAAGACTCTGTCATCATGAGTGGAGCTGTTATTGGCAAAGACGCTAAGATCAAGCGGGCCATTATCGGCGAAGGTGCGATCATCTCTGATGGTGTAGAGATTGATGGCACAGAGGAAGTATATGTTGTCGGATACAACGAGAAAGTGGGGGTACCAAAAGATGAAGATTGATAAATATTCAGCAATTTTAGGAAATACAGTCGGCTTCCATGATATGTCAACTCTGACAAATCATCGTCCAGTAGCTAGCTTGCCATTTGGTGGGAAATATCGTTTGATTGACTTCCCGCTTTCAAGTCTTGCCAATGCTGGTATCCGCAGTGTCTTTGGTATCTTCCAACAGGACAATATCAGCTCTGTTTTTGACCATATTCGTTCTGGTCGTGAGTGGGGTCTGTCTACCTTGCTCAGCCACTATTACCTGGGAATCTACAATACCCGTGTAGAAAGTTCTACAGTAGGTGAGGAATACTATGATCAGCTTTTGACCTATCTGAAACGCTCTGGCTCCAACCAAACTGTTGCACTTAACTGTGATATCTTGGTTAATATTGACCTCAATCAAGTTTTCCACTTGCACAATACAACAGAGCAGCCGATTACAGTTGTCTATAAGAAATTGCATAAGGAAAATATTTCGGATGTGAATGCTGTCCTAGATATTGACGAAACGGACCATGTTAGAGGGCATAAACTCTTTGATGGCCGAGAAGATGCTGAGCTCTTTAATATGTCTACAGACATCTTTGTGGTGGATACTCCATGGCTGATTGAAAAGCTGGAAGAAGAAGCTAAGAAAGAGCATCCGCAAAAACTGCGCTATGTCTTGCGTGATTTAGCAACTCAGGAAGGGGCATTTGCCTACGAATATACAGGCTATCTGGCGAATATCTATTCTGTAGAGACCTACTACCGATCCAACATCGATATGCTTGAAAGCAAGAAATTCTACTCTCTCTTCAGTCCGAACCAAAAGATTTACACCAAGGTTAAGAATGAGGAGCCAACTTACTATGCTGAGTCTTCGAAAGTAGCTCGCTCTCAATTTGCGTCAGGAAGCATTGTGGAAGGTGAAGTCATCAATTCTGTGATTTCGCGGAATACCAAGATTAAGACTGGAAGCAGTGTTAAATCCAGTGTTCTCTTCCCTCGAGTCAAAGTTGGAGAAAATGCAACTGTTGAGTACGCTATTGTGGACAAGGGTGTTGAAATTGCCGAAGGCGTAGTGATTCGCGGAACAGCAGAAGACCCAATCGTAGTCAAGAAGGGCCAAAAAGTTACAGAGGACATAATTCGATGAAGATTTTATTTGCAGCAGCAGAAGGAGCCCCATTTTCTAAGACAGGTGGTTTGGGAGACGTTATCGGCGCTCTCCCCAAATCACTGGTCAAGGCTGGCCATGAAGTTGGTGTTATTCTGCCTTACTATGACATGACCCATGCCAAATTTGGCGACCAGGTGGAAGACCTTTTCTACTTTGAAGTCAGTGTTGGCTGGCGCCGGCAGTATGTTGGGATCAAGCGACTGGTCTTGAACGGTGTGTCCTTCTATTTTATTGACAATCAGCATTATTTCTTCCGCGGCCATGTTTACGGGGATTTTGATGATGGTGAGCGTTTTGCCTACTTCCAGTTAGCAGCCGTAGAGCTGATGGAGCGGATTGATTTCATTCCGGATGTTCTGCATGTTCACGATTATCATACAGCTATGATTCCTTTCTTGGTTAAGGAAAAATACCATTGGATTCAAGCATATCAGAATATCAAAACCGTCTTGACCATCCATAATCTGGAGTTCCAAGGTCAATTCCCTGACAGCATGCTTTGGGAACTGTTTGGAGTGGGCTATGAGCGCTATGCAGACGGAACCCTGCGTTGGAATGACTGTCTCAACTGGATGAAGGCTGGTATTCTCTATGCGGACCGAGTGACGACTGTATCACCAAGCTATGCAGGTGAAATCCGTACACCAGAATTTGGCTGTAATTTGGATCAAATCCTGCGGATGGAGTCCGGTAAGCTGGTCGGAATTGTCAACGGTATAGATACAGATATCTATAATCCAGAAACGGATCCGCTATTAGCCCATCACTTTAACAAATCTGACTTATCTGGTAAACTAGAAAACAAGCGAGCTTTGCAAGAGCGAGTTGGTCTGCCTGTGCGTGATGATGTGCCGGTAGTTGGGATTGTTTCCCGTCTGACCCGTCAGAAAGGCTTTGATTTGGTAGTGGAAGAGCTGCATAATCTCCTCCAGGAAGATGTGCAGATTATCCTCTTGGGAACAGGGGATCCAGCTTTTGAGCAGGCTTTCGCTTGGTTTGGTCATGCCTATCCTGATAAGCTTTCAGCTAATATTCTCTTTGATGTAACCTTGGCTCAGGAGATCTACGCTGCCAGCGATATTTTCCTCATGCCAAGCCGCTTCGAGCCTTGTGGCCTTTCACAAATGATGGCCATGCGCTACGGAACCTTGCCTTTGGTGCATGAAGTGGGCGGTCTGCGTGATACCGTCGAGCCTTACAATGTCTATACAGGACAGGGAACGGGCTTTAGCTTCAATAACTTTTCTGGCTACTGGTTGACTTGGACCTTCAAGGAAGCACTCAAGCTCTATGCCGATGACAAGGAAGCTTGGAAATCTCTGCAAGAACAGGCGATGGAAAGAGACTTCTCTTGGGATACAGCCAGCAAGGCTTACAGTGATTTATATCAATCACTTCTATAACATTTACTTTGGAATCAGTATAAAAAATCCTCTCTTGTCCATGGGACAAGGGAGGATTTCCGTGAGAATTACATTTTTATATATTATCATACTGTGTTGGAGCACTGTTTTTAGCTTGTGGCTGAAGTGAGCGATTCCCATCTTAATTGAAAAAAGTATTTCTACGTTTAAATCTGCTTCCCGTTATTTAGAAAGGGAGATAACCATCCACTATGGAACTAACAAAAGAACGTTTTATTCGAGATTTTAAGGATATTCTACATGAAAGACAGCTGATTAAAGTTGCTGATGCGACTTCAGTGGAGCTTTTTCAGGCTCTGGCCAGCACTGTCCGCAAGTATATCACGCCCCTTTGGTTGGAGCGTCGCAATCAGTTGATTGAGCAGCAGCAAAAGACAGCTTATTACTTTTCTATCGAGTTTCTTCCAGGACGCATGCTGGAAACCAATCTGCTCAACTTAGGTATCCTCGATATGGTCAAGGAGGGCTTTGCCGAGTTGGGCGTTGACTTTGAAGATGTCAAGAATGCGGAGTATGACATGGCCTTGGGCAATGGCGGTCTGGGCCGCTTGGCGGCTGCCTTTATGGACTCGCTGGCAACCACTGGCTATCCAGGATTTGGAAATGGGATTCGCTATCGCTATGGACTCTTTAAGCAACGCATCGTAGATGGCTATCAGGTAGAAATTCCTGATGCTTGGTTTGGCAGTCTGGGCAATGTCTGGGAGACCCGTAAGGACCATGATATTGTCGATGTTAAAATCTTCGGAAATGTTTCCCTCCATGCTAATGAAAAGGGCCGGATCGTGCCACTTTATGAGAATTCCAAAACCTTGCGGGCCGTTCCTTACGATGTGCCGCAGATTGGCTTTGGCAATGATAATGTCAATAATCTCCGGCTTTGGGATGTTGAAATTCCAGAGGAGCATGAACTGGACTATCCGACCATTGAGGCTCGTCGCCGGGTGCAAGACATCACTGCTATTCTCTATCCCGACGACTCTAGCTACGAAGGAAAAGAGCTGCGCTTGATCCAGGAATACTTCATGACCAGTGCAGGTCTGCAGACCATTATCAAATCCTACCTCAAGCAAGGGCGTCCGCTCAAGGATATTCATGAGAAGGTCTCTGTCCATATCAACGATACCCACCCAGCGGTTGCACCGGCTGAGTTTATGCGTCTCTTGATGGATGAGTACGATTTGGAATGGGCAGATGCTTGGAATGCTACGGTTAACACCATGAGCTATACCAACCATACCATTCTGTCTGAAGCCTTGGAAAAATGGGATGCAGAGCTTTTTAAGAATGTCCTGCCGCGGGTTTATCAGATTATCCTAGAAATCGACAACCGCTATGTAGCTGAAATGGCTGGACGCAGCCTTGATCCGCAAGTTATCGAAAATACTCGAATCGTCAAGGACAATCAAATCCACATGGCTCACTTGGCTATCATTGGCGGTCATTCAATCAATGGTGTTGCCAAACTCCACACAGAACTGCTCAAAGAAGACACCTTGCGTGATTTCTACAGCATTTACCCAGAGAAGTTTAATAACAAAACCAACGGGATTATCCAGCGCCGCTGGCTGCAGATTGCGGACCAGCCTCTGTCAGCTGAGATTGATAAGCTGATTGGCAAGGGTTGGAGAAGTGATATCCATGAGCTGCGCAAGCTTTTGGAATTCAAGGATGATCAGCAAGTGCTGGGTGATTTCTACCGAGTGAAGCAGGAAGCCAAGGCCCGTCTGGCTGACTTCATCAAGGAATCAACAGGAGTGGAAGTCTCTACAGAAGCTATCTTTGATGTCCAGGTGAAACGTCTCCACGCTTACAAGCGACAGCTGCTCAACTTACTTCATATCATCAAGCTTTACTGGGACCTCAAGGACAATCCTGACAAGGATATGGTGCCACGCGTCTTTATCTTCGGTGCCAAGGCTGCTCCAGGCTACCACTTTGCTAAGTCGGTCATCAAGCTGATCAATGAAGTAGCCAATCTGGTCAACAAGGATGAAAGCCTGCAAGGCAAACTCAAGGTTGTCTTCTTGGAAAACTACCGCGTCAGTCTGGCTGAGCTCATCATTCCAGCTGCTGATGTATCAGAGCAGATTTCTCTGGCTTCCAAGGAAGCTTCTGGTACTTCCAATATGAAGTTTATGATGACAGGTGCCATTACCCTGGCTACACTGGACGGAGCCAATATCGAAATCAAGGACGAGGTCGGTGACGACAATATTGTCATCTTTGGGATGGACAAGGACCAAGTTTACGAGCACTATGCCTGCCACGATTACTACTCACGCGGTGTCTATGAAAGCAATCCAGATATTCGCCGAGTGGTCGATACCTTTGTCAACGGCACCATTCCAAACGTCCGTGAAGAAGGATCTGAAATCTACGAAGCCCTCATTACCCACAATGACGAATACTTCCTTTTGGAAGACTTTCATGCCTATGTAGAAGCTCAAGAGAAGATTGATGCTCTCTATCGTGACAAAGAAAAATGGGCCCGCATGAGCTTGATTAATATCGCTACATCAGACAAGTTTACCTCAGACGATACCATTGAGCAATATGCCAAGGAAATCTGGAACTTGGAGAAATAATACTCCTGAGAAAACATAAACAATAAGAGATTGGGATCTGGGTCTCAGTCTCTTTTGCTATCTATCTACCATCTTGTCTAGAAATATGCTATAGTAGAGAAAGTATGAGAGTCCAACTTTTAGAAAAGCAGGGTAAGCAAGCATGAAAGACTACACGATTTTTTATCAACAATTAACGGCTCCCTTTTGTAGCCGCCCTCAGTGGCTGAAAGGTCTGGTTTACTTTAATCGGGGAATGACCCTCTTCATACCTATTGTTTATGGTCTCGTTCTAATCAGTGCCTTTCTGACGGAAGGCTGGAAAGGGATGCTTACTTTTTTCTTCTTACCAGCCATTGGATTTGGTCTGCTGTCAGCTATTCGTAAACGACTGAATCAAGCACGTCCTTACGAAAAATGGGATATTCAACCCTTGCTGGCCAAGGATACATCAGGTAAATCCATGCCCAGCCGCCATGTTTTTTCGGCGACAGTGATTTCCATGTGTCTACTCTACTTTTTCTGGCTGCCGGGACTTATCTGCCTCTTGCTTTCAGCAGGGCTGGCCGTAGTGCGCGTGATTGGCGGAGTGCACTATCCAAAGGATGTGCTGGTAGGCTATCTTTGCGGCATTTGCTGGGGAGCTTTACTTTTTTTATTATAAAGGACCTGTTTTCGGAAGAGAGTAGACAAAGGACCTCCAGCTATATTATAATAGAAGCAGTAACAACCGTTTCGACATCAAGGGGTATTCCTTGCTGGATGTTAAAAATATTTAAGGAGTCTACTATGTCAGAACCATTATTTCTACAGTCTGTGATGCAGGAGAAGATTTGGGGCGGAACCAAGCTGCGCGATGTCTTTGGCTATGAGATTCCCAGCGACCATGTAGGGGAGTGCTGGGCTATCTCGGCTCATCCTAATGGTGTGTCAACCGTCAAGAACGGACGATTTGCCGGCCAGAAGTTAGATGTTCTCTATGCCGAGCACCGTGAGCTTTTTGGCAATCGTTCGGAACCTGTCTTTCCACTTTTGACAAAGATTTTAGATGCCAATGACTGGCTTAGTGTTCAGGTCCATCCTGATGATGCCTATGGACTAGAGCACGAAGGGGAGCTTGGTAAGACTGAGTGCTGGTATGTCATTGCTGCAGACGAAGGAGCAGAGATTATTTATGGTCACAATGCCAAGAGCAAGGAAGAGCTGCGCCAGCAGATTGAGAGCAAGGACTGGGACCATCTTCTGACCAAAATCCCAGTCAAGGCTGGTGACTTCTTCTATGTACCAAGTGGCACCATGCATGCCATTGGCTCAGGTATTCTGATTTTGGAAACTCAGCAGTCCAGTGACACGACCTACCGTGTCTATGACTTTGATCGTAAGGACGATGCTGGTAATCTTCGTGAGCTGCATTTGGAGCAGTCGATTGATGTTTTAACTATCGGTGAGCCAGCCAATAGCCGTCCTGTTACCATTCAGGCAGATAGTTTGACTTCTACTCTTTTGGTGGCCAATGACTTCTTTGCTGTTTACAAATGGGATATCGCTGGTTCGGTCAATTTTAAAAAGACAGCAGACTATAGCTTGGTCAGTGTCTTGGAAGGTGTCGGTGAGCTAGAAGTTGATGGGACGGTCTATCCTCTTGGAAAAGGAGAGCATTTCATCCTGCCTAGCGATGTTACAGAATGGACCTTGTCTGGAGATTTGCAGCTGATTGTCAGCCATCCATAATTATAGAAAAATCAAGAGCAAATAATCACTTTGCTCTTTTTCATATAAACAAAGTATAAATTTCTAATTATCTTTTTATATTTTCTTAAATGCTCGTAAAGCCTTATTCTATGTGCTTTCGAGTATTTTTACTGTAGGAAGATACTTCACGTTTCTTTGCATATTTCCTC
>NZ_JAQFJF010000019.1:0-3006 GCF_030439905.1 Streptococcus sp. SN3 | reverse complement strand
CTGCAAAGCAAAACGATTAAGCGAGTTTTTAGCAACGTACTGACCATTGACATTAACCTTATCCGCATTTTCAACCGCTTTTGCAATTTGTGGACGAGTGGATAACTTATAATCATGTACGTGCACCGTTGGCACTGTTGGTGCTTTTGGTTCTTTTTCTTTTGGCTTATAGGTTGGTGTTGGAACACCATTTACTTTTACCAACGTCAATTTAGCTTTTGGAGTTGGAACTGTTTTTTCCTTTTCAGGAGTGAACTTCTTCAACTCTTCCAATTTAGGAGTTGGAACTTCTTTGAGTTTTTCAGGAGTAAATGTCCTATGAGGTTTCGATTCTTTATAACGAGGTGCAGTTGGCACACCAGTCGCTTTAAAATCCGAATTAAAAGCAAACCATTCAGAAGTTATACCACTATATTGACCATTAGTATTTACTCCGAAAGTAAACTTGACTCGTTTATCTGTTGAAACTAGTCCAGCACCTTTATAGGCGTAAGGACTATCTTCACGATCCCAAGGCTGATCCAACCCTAAAGCATCTAAGTCTTCTAAATTTGATTTTGAATAAACTAAATCTCCATAACGACCAACCTTAGACCCATTAATTTGAACAAACTTATCATTTTTAGAAAGACGAACAAATTCTACGTGACTAGTTCCTTCGCCATAACTATTCATAGAAGCAACTGAGTAGAGAAATGGTTTATTAGCTTCTGGTAAGATTTCTTTTCCATCTTCACCAAAGAAACGAGCTTCTAATTCCATTTCAAAACCTTCTGCTCCTTTTAAAGTACCTGCTAAAATTGTAGAAGTTGGCGAGCCATCAAAATTCGCATTTACTTTACCATAAGTCGAATTAGCTGATTTTACCGTATAATGATACTCAACTGCTGTAATCTTCTTACCATTATAAAAAGCATCCAAATTTTCATAACGAACGACTGCAGTTTTCCCGACTGTTAATCGACCTAATACACTGCCATTTTCAGATGTAGCTTCTTCTTTCTTATGAACTACCATATCATCCCAATTTTTTGACAAAACATCAAAGACATTCCCGTTAGCAGCTTTTACTTTGTCCCAATACTTCTTTTGACTTATCAATTCCACACCAGTAATTGAAACCAATTTTGCTCGCTTGGTATTTTCCTTACCAAAAATTAAATACTTACTCACAATCTCTTTTGTATAACCCTCTTTGGTGCTATTAGCTTGAGCTTGAGCTTTTTCTTTTGCAACACGAGCATCTTCAGCTTGATTATGTTCTGCAACTTCCCTGTTAAATTTATCAATTTCCTTGTTTTCCGCGTCTACCTTTGCTTGACCGGCTGCATTGCGTTTTGTGATAGCAGCATTTTCAGCTTCAACAGATTTTTTATTAGCTAACTTGGCTTGATTGCGTTTTTCGATTTCTGCATTTTCAGCATCCACCTTAGCTTTATTAGCAGCATTTTGCTTACGAACGGTTTCATTATACGCTTTCGCAGCTGCGATTTCCTTATCTTCCTTTGTTTTTTCAGCTTGATAGGTTTCAGTAGCTTTTTTATTTTCAGCTTTTACTTGTTCAACAGCTTTGGTATAGGCATCATAAGAAGTCTTATTGGCTTCCACTTTCACTTCTTTAGTCGTTTCGGTTACTTTAGCATCCGGAAACTCCGTCTTAATTTTAGCTTTCGCTTGATCCACTGCTTGATTAGTTTGAGCTGCCTGTTGGCTAGCCTTATCATGCGCTTCTTTCAAAGCTTTATTATCTGCTTCAATTTGAGCATTCTTTTGCTTGGTTTCTTCAACTGCTTTAGCATGATCCGCTTTGGCTTTTTGATAATCCGCCGTTGTTTGTTCAACCGCAGCTTTTTGTTTTGCTTGGTCTTGCGCAATGTCAGCTTGAGCTTTTTGGGTTTCAGCTAACGTATTCGTTGTACCCTTATCAACAGTTGCATCTTGTACTACTTTCACACCAGCATTTTGAGCTTGTTGAACCGCCTGATTAACTTGCGAATTATCTACTGTGACATTTACAGTTCCTTGTGCTTGATTCGCCTGAGCAATCGTTTGTTTAGCTGCTTGGGTTTGCGCAGGCTGACTAGCTTGCAAATTTGTAGCCGTATTCGGAGTAGTTGTTGCTTCATCTGCATAAGAGGTTTGCGCTGTGGCAACTGCTAAAGCAGCAAGTCCCAAAATAACTCCACAAGTACCATAAGCCTTGATTTTCCGAATTGATCCATACGTTTTTGTTTCGTTTAATTTCATGATTTCATTTTCTCCTTATATTTTAAACTAATAATAACTATTTCCTATTTGATATACTCAATCCAAGGCTGGCGCACGAGCCATCCGAAAATACATTAAATTCATGCTTTCTCCTTATTTCACTTCTTTTCGCTTCGTTCCCATAAAGCTAAGACCAACTAAAAGTAATCCACCAATCGCACTCAAGATTGAGCCTTTTTCGCCAGTAGATGGAAGTACTTTTTCAAAACGAGTTGAATAATTTACCTGAACTGGCTGAACAGTTGATTGACTTCCCACTAGTAATGGTGTAGCTTGTTTATACATACTTTCGTAAGAAACCAATTTACCAGTTTCATCAAAGACTGGAACTGCTTGTCCGCCTGCTTTTTCAATAACTGCTTTTTGTTCCGCTAATTTAGCTTGACGTTCTGCTTCCAATTGTTCTTGATAAATCTTCACAAATGCTTGATGTTGTTTTGTCACTTCTGCTTGTTCAGCTTTTAATACAGTCAATTTAGCTTCTTCACGTCCTAATATTTCTTTCTTTTCAAGTAACATTTGTTTAGCAGAGCGATAAGCCATTTGAGCTTGTTTCAGCATGGCTGGAGCGGCTTTCAATTGAGAAACAACTGCTTGTGCTTTTGTACGGTGTTCTTTTACTTGTACTAATTCAGCTTCACGTTGTTCAACAAGGCTTCTTGCTTGTGCAAGAGTTGCTTGTTTAGCAGCTAAAGTGGATTGTTCCGTTGAAAGAATCGCTTCAAGAGCTTTTAACTC
>NZ_JAQFJF010000018.1:0-3047 GCF_030439905.1 Streptococcus sp. SN3 | reverse complement strand
GACAACTAGGATGTTAGCTTAGAAGCAGCTATTCATTCAAAGAGTGCGTAATAGCTCACTAGTCGAGTGACCCTGCGCCGAAAATGTACCGGGGCTAAAACAATTTACCGAAGCTGTGGATACCTTTATAGGTATGGTAGGAGAGCGTTCTATGTGTGGCGAAGGTGTACCGTGAGGAGCACTGGAACGCATAGAAGTGAGAATGCCGGTATGAGTAGCGCAAGATGGGTGAGAATCCCATCCACCGTAAGACTAAGGTTTCCAGGGGAAGGCTCGTCCGCCCTGGGTTAGTCGGGACCTAAGGAGAGACCGAAAGGTGTATCCGATGGCCAACAGGTAGAGATTCCTGTACTAGAGTATAGAGTGAAGGAGGGACGCAGAAGGCTAACTCAAGCGTGCGAATGGAAGAGCACGTCTAAGCAGTGAGGCGTGGTATGAGTCAAATGCTTATATCTGTAACGTTGAGCTGTGATGGGGAGCGAAGTTTAGTAGCGAAGTGAGTGATGTCACCCTGCCAAGAAAAGCTTCTAGCATTAATCTATATTCTACCCGTACCGCAAACCGACACAGGTAGTCGAGGCGAGTAGCCTCAGGTGAGCGAGAGAACTCTCGTTAAGGAACTCGGCAAAATGACCCCGTAACTTCGGGAGAAGGGGTGCTCAGTTTAACTGAGCCGCAGTGAATAGGCCCAAGCAACTGTTTATCAAAAACACAGCTCTCTGCTAAATCGTAAGATGATGTATAGGGGGTGACGCCTGCCCGGTGCTGGAAGGTTAAGAGGAGTGCTTAGCGGTAACGCGAAGGTATGAATTGAAGCCCCAGTAAACGGCGGCCGTAACTATAACGGTCCTAAGGTAGCGAAATTCCTTGTCGGGTAAGTTCCGACCCGCACGAAAGGCGTAATGATTTGGGCACTGTCTCAACGAGAGACTCGGTGAAATTTTAGTACCTGTGAAGATGCAGGTTACCCGCGACAGGACGGAAAGACCCCATGGAGCTTTACTGCAGTTTGATATTGAGTGTCTGTGCCACATGTACAGGATAGGTAGGAGCCTATGAAATCGGGACGCCAGTTTCGATGGAGGCGTTGTTGGGATACTACCCTTGTGTTATGGCCACTCTAACCCGGTAGGTTTATCATCTACGGAGACAGTGTCTGACGGGCAGTTTGACTGGGGCGGTCGCCTCCTAAAAGGTAACGGAGGCGCCCAAAGGTTCCCTCAGACTGGTTGGAAATCAGTCGCAGAGTGTAAAGGTATAAGGGAGCTTGACTGCGAGAGCTACAACTCGAGCAGGGACGAAAGTCGGGCTTAGTGATCCGGTGGTTCCGCATGGAAGGGCCATCGCTCAACGGATAAAAGCTACCCTGGGGATAACAGGCTTATCTCCCCCAAGAGTTCACATCGACGGGGAGGTTTGGCACCTCGATGTCGGCTCGTCGCATCCTGGGGCTGTAGTCGGTCCCAAGGGTTGGGCTGTTCGCCCATTAAAGCGGCACGCGAGCTGGGTTCAGAACGTCGTGAGACAGTTCGGTCCCTATCCGTCGCGGGCGAAGGAAATTTGAGAGGATCTGCTCCTAGTACGAGAGGACCAGAGTGGACTTACCGCTGGTGTACCAGTTGTTCTGCCAAGAGCATCGCTGGGTAGCTATGTAGGGAAGGGATAAACGCTGAAAGCATCTAAGTGTGAAACCCACCTCAAGATGAGATTTCCCATAATTTTATATCAGTAAGAGCCCTGAGAGAAGATCAGGTTGATAGGTTAGAAGTGGAAGTGTGGTGACACATGGAGCGGACTAATACTAATAGCTCGAGGACTTATCCTAGATTAGTTACTAAGGGTGAAAAATCCCCTTGAGAAATAGGGAATGGGAGTAGTGTTCGATGAACATCAGACCATTTATCTTTTTTCCAAGGATTTAACCCGAGTACAATTTTATTGAGAACACAGAATGTTTAGTTTATGCTTGAAACGATTTGAGAGCGTTATTCAATTTTGAGTGGACGAAATATCCAGTGGATGTTTTGGCTTGGGAGATAGAGGAAGCGAAGCTTTCGACCGAGTCCATTCATATAGTTAAGTGACGATAGCCTAGGAGATACACCTGTACCCATGCCGAACACAGCAGTTAAGCCCTAGAACGCCGGAAGTAGTTGGGGGTTGCCCCCTGTGAGATAAGGTAGTCGCTTAGCAAAGGGGAGTTTAGCTTAGTTGAAATGGAGAGGGAATCGACATTTCAATCGGTGGATAAGAGAAACGAAGTTTCTCACCGTTGGCTGAGCTAAACTCCATTCCAAGGGAGTTTAGCTCAGCTGGGAGAGCATCTGCCTTACAAGCAGAGGGTCAGCGGTTCGATCCCGTTAACTCCCATCATTCTAGAAAGAATAGGTCCCGTAGTGTAGCGGTTATCACGTCGCCCTGTCACGGCGAAGATCGCGGGTTCGATTCCCGTCGGGACCGTTTTAGTGTATAGAGATACATTAGAGAGACTCGTTAGCTCAGTTGGTAGAGCATTTGACTTTTAATCAAAGGGTCACTGGTTCGAGCCCAGTACGGGTCATAGTCACAGGCGGGTGTGGCGGAATTGGCAGACGCACCAGATTTAGGATCTGGCGCTTAACGGCGTGGGGGTTCAAGTCCCTTCACCCGCATAGAAGATAAGCCGGCTTAGCTCAGTTGGTAGAGCATCTGATTTGTAATCAGAGGGTCGCGTGTTCAAGTCATGTAGCCGGCATAAGAAGAAAAGGATGCGAACGTAGTTCAGTGGTAGAACATCACCTTGCCAAGGTGGGGGTCGCGGGTTCGAACCCCGTCGTTCGCTTGAGGTAGCCGGGGTGGCGGAACTGGCAGACGCACAGGACTTAAAATCCTGCGATTGGAAGCAATCGTACCGGTTCGATTCCGGTCCTCGGCATAGGAAAGAGCACCCTTAGCTCAACTGGATAGAGTACCTGACTACGAATCAGGCGGTTAGAGGTTCGACTCCTCTAGGGTGCATAGGGAAGAAGTCTGAGGGCTTCGGTTTTTCTACCTATACGGGAAGTAGC
>NZ_JAQFJF010000017.1:0-3517 GCF_030439905.1 Streptococcus sp. SN3 | reverse complement strand
TATAAACAAAGTATAAATTTCTAATTATCTTTTTATATTTTCTTAAATGCTCGTAAAGCCTTATTCTATGTGCTTTCGAGTATTTTTACTGTAGGAAGATACTTCACGTTTCTTTGCATATTTCCTCATGTCTTAGCTGTCAGAAGTGGTAAATAAGTAGTAAATTCATTTGTACTACTAAGCAACAAGACGCTCCTGTTGCTTCTCTTTATTCAAGCGTTTCATTTCTGCCATTGCAGAATCGAATGTTGCATGTGCGTAATAGTTCAGCGTCATGGCTATATTAGCATGTCCCATAATGTACTGTAATGCCTTTGGATTCATTCCTGCATTTGCATAGTTGGTACAGAATGTATGTCGCAAACTATGTGGAGTGATGTGTGGCAATTTATCCTCGTTATACTTATTGTATTTCTTAACAAGACCTTTCATCATGCCGTTGTAATCACTTGCCACTTTTGGATAGTTCTTTCTATTAAGAAAGAGGAAATCACTATATCCATCAATCTCAACACGCTTATCATTCTTTCGATTCGCTAACACTCGCTTAAATGCTTGATAGGCTTCTTCAACCATAGGAACTTGACGTTCGCCACTTTTGGTCTTTGGTGTTTCAATGTAGTACCCAATTTCAGTATCTCTCAATAGCTGATGGTCTATATTGACAAGACGATTCTCAAAATCTAAATCTGGAAGTGTCAAACCACCAAACTCTGAAATACGAAGACCTGTTTTTAAGAGTATCAGAATTTCATCATAATTTTTGCTGTAGGTTTTATCAGCTTTTGCAAAGGCTAACAGTTTTTCTTCCTGTTCTTCTGTTAGTACGGTCTTAGGGACAGTATCATCATCAAGAACTGCTTTCAGTTGAAAGTCAAATGGATTCTTCCGAACACAATCATCTTGTATAGCAATATAGAATGAAGCCTTTAAAGAACGTTTGTAGTTATTGATGGTTTGATAAGCATAACCATTTTCACTCATTCTAATAGCCCATTCTTTAGCGTCTGATGGCTTAATACTGTCAATACTTCTTACACCTAACTTGTCTTTCTTCAAAATATCCATAAGATATTTGCGTCCAGTTTCAGTGTTTTTTCTAACCTTTGGTCTTTGAGCGTTCTGTTTTGCGTAAAGCTGGCAGAGTGTCATTTTCTTTCCTACAACATCAATACCATCATGAATGTCTTTCTGTAACTCTGCGATTTTCTCTCTAAGTGAGATACAATCACGCTTTCCTGCTGGTACTCGGTCTGTAGCCACAAGTTTCCACGAGTAAACAAATTGCGGTTCTCCAAATGAATCTATATATTTGTATAAGTATCTTCCGTCTTTTCGTTGGCTCTCTCCAGTCTTTAAGATTCGACCTTTATTGTCACGTCTTTTTTCTGACATGGCATTTGCTCCTTTCCTTTATGGAAAGAGCCTTGATACGACTTAATACTATTTTATCATATACAAGACCCTTTGGCGACGCTAGATTGCGTCCAATGTATCTATAATTTTTTCAAATTGTTTTCGTTTAATCTGAATACGATTGCCATTCATAATCAGCCAATTTGCATTTTTATTTTCCTCTGCCAAGCGTCGTAGCTTGTTTTCGCCAATACGAAAATATTTTGACGCTTCTTCAATGGTTAGGGTATAACGTTCCCAAATAGGAATGTCAGTCTGCTTCATAAAATCCTCCTTTCCAAATCACTTATTTGGATTTCATAAAAGTTGTTTTACCAGCAATCGAACAGCTTTAGCAAAGCTCACGGGAGTTCCACCCCTGCATGGTTCTCATGTAGCCATACTCATTGCCTGCGACGGTTTTATCACGCTCGGACTATTGACTGTATGGGAGTATCATTATCACGATAAGAATGTCGTTGCAGGCAATCCTGCTAAAGATTGCTTCTCGGATCACTAACATGAATCGCTCGCTATCTTTATAAGATAGGTCATGGCGGTTAGTTCCGTTGGCTCTTTTCTTATCGAAACGTATTCGATTACTTTTATTCAGTTTTCAAAGAACAATGGCTCGTTAGCCTATCAAAACACATTGAAAGCTCAATATGCTTTGGTGGAATAACAAACCTCCCTGTTCGGGAAGCGTGGAATGGTTTAGCACGCTTCCACGAAAGGAGAGAGGATATTACTTAATTTCAAATGACAAAATCTTTGTAATCAGTCTGGTTTCCATTCTTCCACGTAAGACTTCATCAACGACCATACTTTGATTGCCATATTCATCTTTCATAAGTCGTAGGGAACGCTTCGTTATGTACCCTCTGTAATGATGTAGAATCTGGTTAATCGCTTCGGTATCGCCATCTGTTGCCTTTACAATGAGAGGAAAGGGAATCATAGGATATTGTGTTTTCATTCTTCAAATTCCTCCATAAACTTTTTAATTAAGGCTAGTCCACTGGTTCTATGCCGATAGACAGTAGAACGGTTCAATTTCAACAGGTCTGCAATTTCTGAATCGCTCATGTCCATAAAGTAAAACAGCAGTAGAATTTCACGTTTCTTGTCTGGCAACTCACGTAATGCTTCACTCAACAAATCATTTTCAACGCCTACTGATAACCCATTGAGTGTAAAAATCTGAAAGTCAGTTGAATAGTTATCTGTTGTCGCAAACTGGCTAACAAGATAATCGCCAACATCCGAAAAGGACACCTCACGCTTTGCAATCCTTGAAAGATAAAGCATATAATTCTTTCGCTCGTCTTCCATAGCACGTTTACAGATATAGTCAAACTGATTTTCTATTGTGGTCTGAAAAGAAGATGGTTTCATGTTTCTCACCCCCTTTCTGTCTAGGAAAGGAAGTGAGCCTTGCTCGTTTATCTCCTTTCACTCTTAGTCCCAATGTGAAAGGGGGATTTGTTGCATTACTGATAAATAAACTTTGTAAAAAAGTTCTGAATAGCCAAAAAAGCATATAAACAGATTTATTTCTCTGTTTACATGCTTCTGTTATTCTCTCTATATGATTTATAAAACCACATTGGTGGACGTACTTATCTATTGCAGATAGACGACTTTTTTTGACAAGAACCCAATGTAAGGAAATTTATTGTATATGATGTACTTCATGGCGACGTTGACCTCCAACAAACCGCCATTTGGAAGTAATATACAATATTTTAACAGCGTAAATAGCACTACCATATAACGGTTTTTTTTATTGGCGTTTAGTAGTGCTTTTTATTAAATATAAACCTATAAACCATATAACACGTTTTTCTATACCTGTTTTTAATTCAGTAGGAACAATAAAATGTATAGAGGTGGTCTACTATGCGTAAAAAAGAAGATAAATATGATTTTAGAGCCTTTGGTTTAGCCATTAAAGAAGCTCGATTGAAACGAGGTTTAACTCGTGAACAAGTGGGAGCATTGATTGAAATTGACCCACGGTACTTAACTAATATTGAAAATAAAGGGCAACACCCCAGCATACAAGTTCTTTATGACCTTGTATCGTTACTTCATGTTTCCGTTGATGAATTTTTCTTACCTG
>NZ_JAQFJF010000016.1:0-5044 GCF_030439905.1 Streptococcus sp. SN3 | reverse complement strand
CAAGATTAAAGTTTTGATGAAATAACAACATTTATTTAAACTAAATTATAAAATAGAGAGGAAACAAAATGAACGGTTTTAATTATTTATATACCCCTATGACTTTTCCTGGTAATCCTTTTGGAGCGTCAGCAGGTTTGAAAGCCAAAAAAGCACGGTTAGAGGCCATCAAGAGTAGGTTAGAAGGATATTCTTGCAATATTGATGATAAGCAAGTAACCAATGCATTGAATGGTTCAATAGGCGCGATTGGAAGTATGACCTTTAGCATTAATGGTGCTCTAGGTAGTGTTGCTGGAGATAAGTACGATGAAGAGCGAAAACAGGAACAAACTGATATCAAAACTTTATCTACTTTATTGGATACAAAACGTGATACGATGGTGGAATTATTGAAGCTTGAAATCGCCTCTTTAGGATCTCAGATTTCGGCAGCTGTGGCTAGTGAATGGGAAGAATATCAAAATAATAGCTTAAATAGCTTACTTAAAACGCCAACGTTTAAGACAAAATAGAATAGAGAAGGTGACGACAGATGAGTTATAGTGTTAAAGCGCACAATTTGGGCGGTATTCAAAGCTATGGGGAATCAATTACGAGCTTTTCAGCCGCACTGACAGCGGCAGCTGCACAAACGCAGCGCTCGTTTACGGATCGTGTAGGAGGCCAAAGAGGAGAGGTGATTAAAGCCTTTTTTGGTAAGTTAAATATTTTGCAGGATCAAGTCTTTCAACAAGCCCCAGAAGCTTTAAAAGCTTATGGAGAAGGAGTTTCAGAATTTGGTCATACTGTCCAAGGCCTAGGGTTTGGCAAATTTGCCTATACTGATAAAGGTGCTATTGACGGTATTGTTAATACACTAAAAGGCCCTCAGTATGAAGAGATGATTGCCAAGAAAAATGGCTTAAAATCTTTGATGGAAGAAGCACAAGAGGCATTAGGTTTTGGGACCGTTGATTTCACAGGATATGATGAGAGAGCCCAGGGTTTCATTAATGATGAAGTTAATGCTCGTAACACTACTCATCAAGGCATTTCAGATGCGGATGATGCTTTAAAGACAATAGCTGAGACAGGTAAGGCAGCCTTCGAAGACTTGGCTGGTGTGATAAAAAATGCTCAAGCTATTATATCAGCAGGTCCAGAAAGAACTTACAATAATATTATGAAAAATAAAGCTGTAACGGTTGAAAAACTTGATTACTTGGATTTTATTCAAAATGAAGCAGATGCCGAAATCATGCTTGCAGCTTGGGAAGGTAATTTAGAAAAAACAGGTAAAATCGATCCAAAAACAATTAGTCAAAGTGGTTACTTGATTATTTCTATGGAGATTTCATCTGCTGTAGAGGAGAATGATAAAGATAAAATTGAACGTTATTTTGATTCATTTGGGAAACTAGATGTTGAAACCACTAAGGCTCATATAAAAAATCTAAAAGAAGTTAATAAAGGGTATGCTAAAAATTTGATAGCCGTTCAAGCAGGTCTGAAAGAGGCTAAATATGATGAAAACAGTCCAGAAATGCTTGCGCTGAAGAAAAGGTTGAATGCAATCAATAAATTTAATGGCTTACTTCAGTCTGTGGAGGAATTAAATATAGGTACTAGCACATCTAGCAATTATAGTAGTAGTACAATGTATACTCATCATACGGAATATGGCTTTAAAATTCTAGATTTAGGGAAAGAAAATGATGTTATTCAATTTGAAGTAACAGAAAATCAAGATGGAGTTCTAAAAACGAAACGTTATAGTAGCAGTATTTCACAAACAGTTAGTGACGAAGCTCTTTCGGAAGCAGTTAAGGGGTTAGGAGATAGTGTAGAGAAGAAAGAAAAAGAAGGGATGCATAATTTCTTGAATATATTGAATGCAGCAGCTGATTTCGTCCCTGGAGGAAAACCAACAAAAGTGGCCTTAGGAGCCTTTAAAGCTATCCTAAACTCAGTGGATTCTTCCATTGATCTGAGTGGGGGAGCTGCTACTGTGGGAAGTGCTGTTCCTGAAAAAATTAAAATAGGAGGTAAAGAAATACCTGTGAAAGAATTTACTACTGGTACAGGTAGATTACTAGCTGCATGGAAAAAACATGAAGATAACTTAAGTGGACAAAATAAAGAAATTCTAGAAGCACGCATGAAAGTTATTAACAGGCTTACAGGTAAGGGCGGAATCTCATTGATTCAAGAAAATGTTCCGAAGTATGATGTTTGGAAGGGAGATGTTCCTACAAATACTCCTAAAGTATTAAAAATAGATATAAGTAATTACTATGATTATGATGCCTATCTTCGAGAGGAATATTTAAATCAGTATGGCGTTAAGCAATATTTCGAATCAGGGATTACAAATACAAGTATGGAAGAATATATGAAACTTATAGATAAGACAACAAGTCCAGAAGTTCAGGAATATCTAAAAGGACAGTCTAGTCTGACCATTGAAAAGATGGATGAAAATCAACTCCGCGGGCTTGTCAATGCCCTTGACAAGCTTCCGAAAGGGAGGGAAGGATTTGTAGATAACTACTTAGCAAATAATAAATATCGGGAGGCTCAATAATGAAAATTTCGAAAAAGGCTGCATTTATTATCGCATTTGTTGCAGTTCTTTTGGTCTCACCTTATCTAGCTTACAAATACTATGAAAACAGATATATAAAACCATATTCTACTTTCTTATTAAAGCGAAAAATTGCAGATTATAAATATATTGAGAACGGGAAAGCCTTGGTGATTAAGTGGGATTATGATAATCTGCTTGACTATTGGATTACAGAGAATTCTACATCTGTTACTTTGGGAGCCCCTGTTGTTGGGCAAACGAAGATTGTACAAGAGTATAATAAATTGCTCACGTTAACTCCCCTAAGAAATGAACCTCTTGAAGACGAGTATTGGAAGATTGCAGTCTATGATATAAAAGAGAAAGGCTTTCCTTCCAAAGAATACGATGTTTTTAAAATGACTCGAGATTACGATTCAGACTATATTCCTACAAGAATTGCCTCTATAATCTATATCAGTGAGGGGCGAGAGTTATTGGACATTCATTTAAAAAATGCCAAAGATGGTTCTCTTGTCACAAAGTCGATTGACCTAGAAAAAGGAAAGATTGTAGAATTAGGTAAGGAACAAGATTATGAGCAATATGCTACTGCAACAAATTTTTATAATTTACTGCCCGAATCTAAAGACTACTTCATGCTTAATTGGGAAACTGGTGTTTCTGCAGGCGGGAAGTTGGATAAAGATGCCCTTATCCGTCAAAAGTATCCTGATGCAGCAAAGCTTGTAGAAGATAACAATGGCTCAATTGTAGTCCTGGCTGATAAGCCAAGTATCGAAAACAACATGCCGATTTATCAGCTGCTGTATAAAAAAGGGACCAATTTATTCGAAAATGTAACAATACCCGCAGAAAGCTCAATAGATGGGCAAGAGCATATTGTCAACAGCCAAGAAGAGTTTATTAAATATTATCATAAAAAAGAGGAAGGGATTCCTAAATATAGAATGTAAACTCTATCCAACAATATTTTTACTGAGAATAGAAAGGATATATAGATGAGTCGTAAAGAGATAGATGCTGAAAAGCTAACAGCCTTCAAAACTAGTATGCAGGAGATGAATAAAAGATTTGAGGGAGAAATTACAGGGCTAATCCAATCCTCTGCAACAGAATCTATGCAGGGAGCAGAGGACACCCTTAACAAAATGAGTGCTAATTTAGTAAACACAGTAGATTCTCTGGATGTATATTTAAATCAAGTAGCTTATTATTTTTTGCAAATGGATAACGACTTAGCTACAGGAATTGCTACTGAGACTTCGATGTTTACTTATTCTAATCCACAAGCTAGGCTGACTCCTGCACAGAAAAAGCAGTATAATGTATCAAAACAAATGAAAGAAGACTATAAACTTCCATAATTTCATTGACCACCTGAATTATCAATTCAGGTGGTTTTCTTGGCTCTTTGTCAACTGTAGTGGGTTCCCAAAAAGTCCTCTCCTTTTTGATATTCAAAGCGATGATGATTCTAGTTTTAAAGTTGTCAAAGTTCCGAAAGCGTTGCGCTTGATGACTTTGATGAGGTTGTTAGTAGCTTCTAGTTTTGCATTTGAGTAGGGCAGTTCCAGCGCGTTCAAGATCTTGTCCTTATCTTTCATAAAGGTCTTAAAAACAGCTTGAAAGATAGGATTTACACAAGAAATAGTATCTTCAATGAGACCAAAGAAATGATCAGCTTGTTTCTCTTGAAAATGAAAAAGCAAGAGTTGATAGATTTCATAGTGTTCTCGGAGTTCTTGAGAGTAAGAAAGTAGCTTTTTCAGAATCTCTCTATTGGTCAAGTGCATGCGAAAAGTTGGACGATAAAATCGTTTATGACTTAGTTTCCGACTATCCTGTCTCGTTCATTTCTTTCCCTTCCCTTCCCCGTCCTATCTCTCGTATGGTATAATGGAACAAGGACATTTTCCTTTTAGTACTTTGAAAACTCTATATTTTTTGAATCCTTTATCTGCTCTGCTATTTCCAAAAAAATAAAATGACTGACCTAGGCTGCTCACTAATTTTCGTACAGGATGTGATGAGCTCGCTGTCTGAGAATATCAAGACGGTTGTCAATATCAAGGACCGCAACACTGGGCAGTTGGTCATGGAAGAAGGAATCCTCAGAGAAATTGACTTCCGCTTGGATCATTTCCCAGAAGGCTATGACAAGGAGCGAATTGCTCGGACCTTGGCGCCGCTCAATCACCTGCAGAATCTCAAAAGCTCGATCCC
Organism: Streptococcus sp. SN3; assembly: GCF_030439905.1. Taxonomy (NCBI): domain Bacteria; kingdom Bacillati; phylum Bacillota; class Bacilli; order Lactobacillales; family Streptococcaceae; genus Streptococcus; species Streptococcus sp. SN3. The sequence goes on along the minus strand of NZ_JAQFJF010000016.1, from coordinate 249 downwards.
TGATACCGTGACCTTTATGGAGATGTATGGGGCGGAGACCTTCTCGGACCTGCAAGTCTTGCAAAAGTGGCAACAGAATGCGCCGTATAAGAGCTTGGCGGTGCCTATCGGCCTGTGGGGGGAAGAAGACTTGGTCTACCTCAACCTGCATGAAAAGGCTCACGGGCCGCACGGGCTGATTGCCGGGACAACCGGATCTGGGAAGTCAGAGACCATCCAGTCCTATATCCTGAGTCTGGCCGTTAACTT
>NZ_JAQFJF010000015.1:0-5526 GCF_030439905.1 Streptococcus sp. SN3 | reverse complement strand
ATGTTTCTTGCTTCGTTGATACCGCTGGCTAAAGATTCCATTAAGGATAGTTCTTTGTCTGTAAAGCTATCCATGTATTTCTCTATCTGTAATCGTCGGGTGCTTTTTACCAAGTTATTAGCAGGTAGGGGTCCCGAGCGCCTACGAGGAATTTGTATCGATAAGAAATAGATTTAAAAATTTCGCTGTTATTTTGTACATTTAACTTGACGGTGACATCTCTCTATTGTGAGTTATTAGTGGTACAGTTTTCAACCGTTTTAATTATAAAAAAGTGGTGCATTTTTAAATTGGCACAAACAGGTAACGGTTATTGCAGGTGTATTTCTTATCTATGGGTTTAACATGGATTTTATCATTAAAATCATGAGTATTGTCCGAGAGTGATTGGTCTTGCGTATGGTTAACCCTAAAGTTATGGAAATAAGACTTAGAAGCAAACTTAAGAGTGTGTTGATAGTGCATTATCTTAAAATTTTGTGTATAATAGGAATTGAAGTTAAATTAGATGCTAAAAATTTGTAATTAAGAAGGAGGGATTCGTCATGTTGGTATTCCAAATGCGTAGCGTAATGTAGATAAAACATCTACTGTTTTGAAACAGACTAAAAACAGTGATTACGCAGATAAATAAATACGTTAGATTAATTCCTACCAGTGACTAATCTTATGACTTTTTAAACAGATAACTAAAATTACAAACAAATCGTTTAACTTCTGTATTTATTTACAGATGTAATCACTTCAGGAGTGATTACATGAACAAAAATATAAAATATTCTCAAAACTTTTTAACGAGTGAAAAAGTACTCAACCAAATAATAAAACAATTGAATTTAAAAGAAACCGATACCGTTTACGAAATTGGAACAGGTAAAGGGCATTTAACGACGAAACTGGCTAAAATAAGTAAACAGGTAACGTCTATTGAATTAGACAGTCATCTATTCAACTTATCGTCAGAAAAATTAAAACTGAACATTCGTGTCACTTTAATTCACCAAGATATTCTACAGTTTCAATTCCCTAACAAACAGAGGTATAAAATTGTTGGGAATATTCCTTACCATTTAAGCACACAAATTATTAAAAAAGTGGTTTTTGAAAGCCATGCGTCTGACATCTATCTGATTGTTGAAGAAGGATTCTACAAGCGTACCTTGGATATTCACCGAACACTAGGGTTGCTCTTGCACACTCAAGTCTCGATTCAGCAATTGCTTAAGCTGCCAGCGGAATGCTTTCATCCTAAACCAAAAGTAAACAGTGTCTTAATAAAACTTACCCGCCATACCACAGATGTTCCAGATAAATATTGGAAGCTATATACGTACTTTGTTTCAAAATGGGTCAATCGAGAATATCGTCAACTGTTTACTAAAAATCAGTTTCATCAAGCAATGAAACACGCCAAAGTAAACAATTTAAGTACCGTTACTTATGAGCAAGTATTGTCTATTTTTAATAGTTATCTATTATTTAACGGGAGGAAATAATTCTATGAGTCGCTTTTGTAAATTTGGAAAGTTACACGTTACTAAAGGGAATGTAGATAAATTATTAGGTATACTACTGACAGCTTCCAAGGAGCTAAAGAGGTCCCTAGCGCCTACGGGGAATTTGTATCGATAAGGAATAGATTTAAAAATTTCGCTGTTATTTTGTACAATAAGGATAAATTTGAATGGTACCATAAACGACCGTTTATGGTACCTTTTCATTTTCCTGCTTTTTCTAAATGTTTTTTAAGTAAATCAAGTACCAAAATCCGTTCCTTTTTCATAGTTCCTATATAGTTATACTTAATGAGTTATGGTACATTTAAATTATAAAATTAAGGAGGTTTTTTTATGATTTTTGGCTATGCTCGAGTGAGTACGGATGATCAAAATCTTAGTTTACAAATTGATGCACTTACTCATTATGGAATTGATAAATTATTTCAAGAAAAAGTAACTGGTGCGAAAAAAGACCGACCGCAATTAGAAGAAATGATCAACCTACTACGTGAAGGAGATTCTGTTGTCATTTACAAGTTAGATCGAATTTCACGATCAACTAAACATTTGATTGAACTTTCTGAATTATTTGAAGAACTTAGTGTCAATTTTATATCTATTCAAGATAACGTAGATACTTCAACGTCTATGGGAAGATTCTTTTTCCGAGTTATGGCTAGTTTAGCAGAACTGGAACGGGATATTATTATTGAACGAACTAACTCTGGTCTTAAGGCAGCCAGAGTCCGAGGAAAAAAAGGGGGCCGTCCAAGTAAAGGTAAGCTATCAATTGATTTAGCTTTAAAAATGTATGACAGCAAAGAGTATTCTATTCGTCAAATTCTTGATGCCTCTAAATTAAGCAAAACAACCTTTTACCGTTACCTCAATAAAAGGAATGCTTAAGATATGGCTATGAAAAGAATTTTAACTACTTCACAGCGTGAACAACTTCTTTCTGTAGACCACTTATCAGAAGAGGATTTTAAAGCGTATTTTAGTTTTTCTGATTATGATCTGGAGGTTATTAATCAACACCGTGGAAAGGTCAATAAACTAGGATTTGCGATACAACTTTGTTTGGCCCGGTATCCTGGGTGTTCTTTAAGTAATTGGCCGATTAAATCAACCAGACTAACTTCTTATGTGAGTCGACAGCTCCATCTTGATGCAATTGATTTAAATTCATATGATCATAGAAATACACGTGCAAATCACTTCAACGAGATCTTAGAAGTATTCAACTATCATCGATTCGGTAGTGCTAATACACAAAAACAGTTAATAGAATATTTAATTGAACTAGCTTTAGAAAATGATGACTCTATCTATCTAATGAAAAAAACAATTGATTTCTTAACTCGAAAAAGAATTATTTTTCCATCTATAGCTACACTTGAAGACATTATAAGCCGCTGTCGAGATAAAGCAGAAAACAACTTATTTTCAATATTACTCTGTTCATTAACAGATATACAAATTGAAAAACTAGAGAGTTTGTTTCAAATTTATGAAGAGACGAAAATAACTAAACTCGCTTGGCTAAAAGACATTCCAGGTAAGGCAAATCCAGAAAGCTTTATGAGTATTTGTAAAAAAGTGGAAGTGATTGCTTCCATGGGACTCGGGACAATTAATGTCTCCCATATTAATCGGAACAGGTTTCTTCAGCTAGCTAGACTAGGGGAAAATTATGATGCATATGACTTCTCCCGTTTTGAGCTTGAAAAAAGATACTCTTTACTTATTGCTTTTTTAGTCAATCATCATCAATATCTGATCGATCAACTGATTGAGATTAATGACCGCATTTTAGCAAGTATTAAACGCAAAGGGACACGTGATTCACAAGAACAGTTAAAAGAAAAAGGAAAATTGGCTACTAAAAAATTGGAACATTATGCTTCTTTAATTGATGCTCTTCACTTTGCAAAAGATAATGATAGTAATCCTTTTGACGAAATTGAACGAATCATGCCTTGGGAAGATTTAGTACAAGATGGAGAAGAAGCTAAAAAAATTACAGGTAATAAAAATCATGGCTATTTAGAAATGGTTCGAAATAAAGCTAATTACCTCCGAAGATACACGCCAATGTTATTGAGGACCCTTTCGTTCAAAGCAACTCCGGCAGCAAATCCAGTCCTCATGGCCCTAACTCAACTAACTGATTTACACAATAGTGGTAAAAGAAAAATACCGGCAGATACTTCTACTGATTTTGTGAGTAAAAAATGGAAAAGCCTTGTTCGGCCAGAAGAGGGGAAAATAGATCGGTCTTACTATGAGTTAGTAGCTTTCACCGAGCTAAAGAACAATATTCGATCAGGAGATATTTCAGTTGAAGGAAGTATGATCCATCGAAATATTGATGATTACTTAGTTGATTTATCTGCTTGTATTGATTCAGAAACTATTCCAGACACGTTTGAGGACTATTTAAAGGATCGGGAAATAATTTTAGATTTACAGCTTCAATTTTATTCGACAGTTGATAAGAGAATTTCAAGAGCAAACCTTAAAAAGTTGGAAAAAGTTACACCTAGCGAAGCAGAAATATATAGAAAAAAACTTTATTCAATAATTCCTAAGATAAGGCTTAGTGATCTTTTAATTGAGGTGGACAGTTGGACCAACTTTTCACAAGAATTTAGTCATGATTCTACAGGGAAACCGCCGAGTGAACAAGAAAGAAAAATTATTTTTGCTGCTTTGCTGGGTTTAGGGATGAATATTGGTCTTGAAAAAATGGCCCAATCAACTCCTGGAATTTCTTATTCTCAGTTAGCCAATGCCAAACAATGGCGCTTTTATAAAGAAGCTCTGACTCGTGCTCAATCTGTTTTGGTTAATTATCAGTTAAAGCTTCCTGTTGCAGACTTTTGGGGTGAAGGAAAAACCACTGCTTCAGACGGAATGCGCGTCCCAGTGGGCGTCTCAGCTCTAAAATCCGATGTTAATCCACATTACAAAAGTATGGAAAAAGGAGCTACAATGATTCGATCAATAAATGATAGGCATACGACTCATCATATCGAGGTTGCTTCAACTAATACAAGGGAAGCTACTCATACCCTTGATGGCCTACTTTATCATGAAACAGATCTAGATATTGAGGAACATTTTACTGATACAAATGGGTATTCTGATCAGGTGTTTGGAATGACCGCATTACTAGGCTTTGATTTTGAACCTCGCATCAGAAATATAAAAAAATCACAATTATTTTCTATCAAATCACCTTCCTACTACCCTAACTTATCAGAAGATATAAGCGGAAAAATCAATGTAAAAATTATTGAAGAAAACTATGATGAAATTAAACGAATCGCCTATTCGATTCAAACAGGAAAAGTATCTAGTTCTTTACTATTAGGAAAGCTAGGCTCATACGCACGTAAGAATAGAGTAGCTCTTGCACTGAGAGAACTAGGTCGCATTGAAAAGAGCATTTTTATGATAGATTATATTACAGATAGTGAGCTACGGCGAAGGATCACTCATGGACTAAATAAGACAGAAGCGATTAATGCTTTAGCTAGAGAACTATTTTTTGGGCGACGCGGAAAATTTATGGAGCGCGATATTCGCCGACAACTTCAAAGTGCTAGTGCGCTTAATGTGTTAATAAATGCAATAAGTATATGGAACGCCGTCTACTTACAAGCAGCTTATAATTATCTCGTCAAAATAGATCCCGAAGTAACTAAGTATATGAAGCATGTATCTCCTATTAATTGGGAGCATATCACTTTTCTTGGAGAGTATAAATTTGACTTGTTATCTATTCCTAAACACTTAAGAGAATTGAATATAAAAAATAAATAGGCCTTGAAACATTGGTTTAGTGGGAATTTGTACCCCTTATCGATACAAATTCCCACTAAGCGCTCGGGACCCCAGGTAAGAAAAATTCATCAACGGAAACATGAAGTAACGATACAAGGTCATAAAGAACTTGTATGCTGGGGTGTTGCCCTTTATTTTCAATATTAGTTAAGTACCGTGGGTCAATTTCAATCAATGC
>NZ_JAQFJF010000014.1:0-12008 GCF_030439905.1 Streptococcus sp. SN3 | reverse complement strand
AAAAATAGCATAAAAATCTAGTTATCCGCATAAAAACTGGACTTATCACACTTTATCAAGGTCAAAACCACTCAATTTACTACTAATTTACTACTTATGAATGAGCTTTGATACGACGATTTATCCTTGAAAAGTGAAGATATAAAGATACTTCCAATAAAATTTGAATATTTAATAGGTAGACACTTCAAAAAATGAGGTGTCTATTTTTTTACCCGATTTTGAAAGGAAGTGAACTTATGAAAACAAAAAATCAAGAATCAAAAGGTCGTTCCCCACTCTTTAAGACCATCAAACATTCATTCAGCCAATAAAAAAGAAAGGATAGGTAAAAATATGGAACTTAAATTTGTGATTCCCAACATGGAAAAAACATTCGGCAATTTAGAATTTGCTGGCGAGGATAAAGTCGTTCAGCGAAGAATCAACGGACGGCTAACTGTCTTATCAAGAAGCTATAATCTCTATTCTGATGTTCAAAGAGCAGATGATATTGTGGTGGTGCTTCCTGCTGAAGCTGGCGAAAAACATTTCGGCTTTGAGGAACGTGTGAAGTTAGTCAATCCACGTATTACCGCAGAGGGCTACAAAATCGGCACTCGTGGTTTTACAAATTACCTTTTACATGCTGACGACATGATAAAAGAATAAAGAAAGAGAGGAAAAATGATGAGATTAGCAAATGGCATTGTATTAGATAAAGACACGACTTTTGGAGAATTGAAATTCTCTGCTCTACGTCGTGAAGTGAGAATCCAAAATGAAGACGGGTCGGTTTCAGATGAAATCAAGGAACGTACCTATGACTTAAAATCCAAAGGACAAGGACGCATGATTCAAGTAAGTATTCCTGCCAGCGTGCCTTTGAAAGAGTTTGATTATAACGCACGGGTGGAACTTATCAATCCCATTGCGGACACCGTTGCTACTGCCACCTATCAAGGAGCAGATGTTGACTGGTATATCAAGGCAGACGATATTGTGCTGACAAAGGATTCTAGTTCATTCAAAGCTCAACCACAAGCAAAGAAAGAACCGACACAAGACAAATAGTCGCTAGGTAGAAAGGAGACTTTTTCGCATGAAACAGCGTGGTAAAAGGATTCGCCCATCTGGTAAAGATTTAGTCTTTCATTTTACGATAGCGTCACTCCTGCCTGTTTTCCTGCTGGTTGTCGGACTGTTTCATGTGAAGACAATCCAGCAGATCAACTGGCAGGATTTTAACCTATCACAAGCAGATAAGATTGACATTCCCTATTTAATTATCAGTTTCAGTGTCGCAATTCTTATCTGCTTGCTGGTAGCGTTTGTATTCAAACGGGTTCGCTATGATACGGTTAAACAACTTTACCACCGTCAAAAACTGGCAAAGATGATACTTGAAAACAAGTGGTATGAATCTGAACAGGTCAAAACAGAGGGTTTCTTTAAAGATAGTGCTGGTCGTACAAAGGAAAAGATAACCTACTTCCCTAAAATGTATTATCGACTTAAAAATGGCTTGATACAGATACGGGTGGAAATCACGCTGGGAAAATATCAAGACCAACTCTTACACTTGGAAAAGAAATTAGAGAGTGGCTTGTACTGTGAGCTGACGGATAAAGAGTTAAAGGATTCCTATGTGGAATATACTTTGCTCTATGACACCATAGCCAGTCGTATTTCTATTGATGAAGTAGAAGCTAAAGATGGTAAACTTCGCTTAATGAAAAACGTATGGTGGGAATATGATAAGCTCCCTCATATGTTGATTGCTGGTGGTACAGGTGGCGGTAAAACTTACTTTATACTGACACTGATTGAAGCCTTGCTTCATACAGATTCAAAACTGTATATTCTTGACCCGAAAAATGCTGACCTTGCGGACTTAGGTTCTGTGATGGCAAATGTCTACTATAGAAAAGAAGACTTGCTTTCTTGCATTGAAACATTCTATGAAGAAATGATGAAACGTAGTGAGGAAATGAAGCAGATGAAGAACTATAAGACTGGCAAAAATTATGCTTACTTAGGTCTCCCGGCACACTTCTTAATCTTTGATGAATACGTCGCTTTCATGGAAATGCTGGGAACAAAAGAAAACACCGCAGTTATGAATAAGCTGAAACAGATTGTCATGTTAGGTCGTCAAGCTGGCTTCTTTCTAATACTGGCTTGTCAACGTCCAGACGCAAAATATTTAGGCGACGGAATCCGTGATCAGTTTAATTTCAGAGTGGCTTTAGGTCGTATGTCTGAAATGGGCTATGGCATGATGTTTGGCAGTGACGTACAAAAGGATTTCTTCTTAAAGCGAATCAAAGGTCGTGGCTATGTTGATGTAGGAACAAGTGTCATATCAGAGTTTTATACTCCCCTTGTACCAAAAGGATATGATTTCTTGGAGGAAATTAAAAAGTTATCCAACAGCAGACAGTCCACGCAGGCGACGTGCGAAGCGGAAGTCGCAGGTGTGGACTGATCTTGCTGGCTGGTGTGGCAATAGCCACGCCAGCACTTAACCCCCCGTATCTAACAGGGGGGTACAAATCGACAGGAAACAGTCAAAAAAACATTAGAAAATCCTTTGGTTACAAGGGATTTACAAAATTTCAGCGTATGTCAAATGGGCTTTAAAAGTTGACATACGCCTTTTTGATTGGAGGGATTTTTACTGAATGAACAAACTTGGTTACAGCATTTAAAAGAAAAACGCTTGGCTTATGGACTATCTCAAAACCGTTTAGCTGTTGCGACTGGTATTACAAGGCAGTATCTAAGCGATATTGAAACAGGAAAAGTCAAGCCATCAGAGGATTTACAGCAGTCCCTTTGGGAAGCTCTGGAACGCTTCAATCCCGACGCTCCCCTTGAAATGCTGTTTGATTATGTAAGGATTCGCTTTCCGACAACAGACGTACAGCAGGTGGTCGAAAACATCTTACAACTGAAACTGTCCTATTTTCTTCATGAGGACTATGGTTTCTATTCTTATTCAGAGCATTATGCTTTAGGCGACATATTCGTCCTTTGCTCCCATGAACTGGACAAAGGAGTTCTGGTGGAATTGAAAGGTCGTGGGTGCAGACAATTTGAAAGCTATCTTCTGGCACAACAAAGAAGCTGGTATGAGTTCTTTATGGACGTTTTGGTGGCTGGCGGTGTGATGAAACGCCTTGACCTTGCCATTAACGATAAGACAGGGATTTTGAATATCCCTGTACTCACTGAAAAGTGCCAACAGGAAGAATGTATCTCCGTCTTCCGCAGTTTTAAAAGCTATCGCAGTGGCGAACTGGTACGCAAAGAGGAAAAGGAATGTATGGGAAACACCCTCTATATCGGTTCATTACAAAGTGAAGTTTATTTCTGTATCTATGAAAAGGACTACGAGCAGTACAAGAAAAATGATATTCCCATTGAAGACGCAGAAGTAAAAAACCGTTTTGAGATTCGATTGAAAAATGAGCGTGCCTATTATGCAGTCCGTGATTTACTCGTCTATGACAATCCAGAGCATACCGCCTTTAAAATTATCAATCGGTATATCCGTTTTGTAGATAAAGACGATTCCAAACCTCGTTCTGATTGGAAACTGAATGAAGAATGGGCTTGGTTTATTGGGAACAATCGTGAACGATTAAAACTAACCACAAAACCAGAGCCTTACTCCTTCCAAAGGACGCTGAACTGGCTATCTCATCAAGTTGCCCCGACCTTAAAGGTTGCGATTAAACTTGATGAAATCAACCAGACGCAGGTTGTAAAAGACATTCTCGACCATGCGAAACTGACAGACCGACACAAGCAGATTTTGAAGCAACAGTCAGTAAAAGAACAGGACGTGATAACAACAAAAAAATAACTCAAATACAAATTCATTGAATATAGAGAGGAGAACATTTTTATGAATTTTGGACAAAACCTTTATAACTGGTTTCTATCAAACGCTCAATCACTGGTGCTTTTAGCAATCGTTGTGATTGGCTTGTATCTTGGCTTCAAGCGTGAGTTTAGCAAACTGATTGGCTTTTTAATTATTGCGATTATTGCGGTTGGCTTAGTCTTCAACGCTGCTGGAGTAAAAGACATTTTACTAGAGCTATTCAATCGCATTATTGGTGCTTAAATAAAACCGTTCTTTTGTGGAATATAAGTGGTTTTCTTATGTTCCGCAAAGGAATGGTACACCAAACGAAGTGCGGTAGGGATTTTTGAATCTCTACAAAGAAAGGACGTGAATATATGGACGATATGCAAGTCTATATTGCGAATTTAGGCAAATACAATGAGGGCGAATTGGTCGGTGCGTGGTTTACCTTTCCCATTGACTTTGAGGAAGTCAAAGAGAAAATCGGCTTGAATGATGAATATGAGGAATACGCCATTCATGACTACGAGTTACCCTTTACGGTTGACGAATACACTTCCATTGGCGAACTCAATCGACTATGGGAAATGGTATCGGAATTACCCGAAGAATTACAATCGGAGCTATCTGCTCTGCTCACTCATTTTTCAAGCATTGAAGAACTAAGCGAACATCAAGAGGATATTATCATTCATTCCGATTGTGATGATATGTATGACGTGGCACGCTACTACATTGAAGAAACGGGTGCTTTAGGCGAAGTACCAGCTAGTCTTCAAAACTATATTGATTATCAAGCCTATGGTCGGGATTTAGACCTTTCAGGAACGTTTATCTCAACCAATCATGGGATTTTTGAAATCGTCTATTAAATCTGTCGGTACATTACTACTGGCAGATTTTCTATTTTACGGGGTGGCTCAATCAGCTACCCCTATTTTTTATGAAAGGATTGATTACATGAAGAAAATACGAAGCTATACCAGTATCTGGTCTGTGGAAAAGGTACTGTATTCTATCAATGATTTTAGACTTCCGTTTCCCATAACCTTTACGCAAATGACATGGTTTGTCGTGTCACTCTTTGCAGTGATGATACTTGGCAACTTGCCCCCTCTTTCCATGATAGAGGGAGCATTTCTCAAATACTTTGGGATTCCTGTGGCTTTCACATGGTTTATGTCTACAAAAACTTTTGATGGTAAAAAGCCTTATGGATTTTTGAAGTCTGTCATTGCTTATGCACTGCGACCAAAGCTGACCTATGCAGGAAAAAAAGTAACGCTTGGCAGAAACCAGCCACAAGAAGCCATTACAGCAGTTAGGAGTGAATTTTATGGCATATCCAATTAAATACATTGAAAACAATCTCGTCTGGAATAAAGACGGGGAATGTTATGCTTACTATGAGCTTGTTCCTTACAATTACTCATTTCTAAGTCCAGAACAGAAAATACAAGTGCATGATTCTTTCAGACAGCTTATCGCACAAAATCGTGATGGCAAAATTCATGCTTTACAAATCAGTACAGAATCCAGCATACGTTCTGCACAAGAGCGTTCCAAAAATGAAGTCACTGGCAAGCTCAAAGCGGTTGCCTATGACAAAATCGACCAACAGACAGACGCTTTAATATCCATGATTGGCGAAAATCAAGTGAACTACCGTTTCTTTATCGGCTTTAAGTTGCTTCTCAACGATCAGGAGTTTTCTATGAAAAGTCTTACCGTTGAAGCAAAAAATGCTTTGTCTGATTTTGTCTATGATGTGAACCATAAGCTGATGGGCGATTTTGTTAGTATGAGTAATGATGAAATCCTGCGTTTTCAGAAGATGGAAAAGCTCTTAGAAAATAAAATCTCTCGTCGTTTCAAAATCCGCAGGTTAGATAAGGACGACTTCGGCTATCTGATTGAACACCTTTACGGACAGACAGGCACTGCCTATGAAGAGTATGAGTACCATCTATCAAAGAAAAAGCTGGATAATGAAACGCTGATTAAATACTATGACTTGATTAAGCCTACTCGCTGTTTGGTGGAAGAAAAACAGCGATATTTGAAAATCCAGCAGGAAGATGAAACCGTCTATGTAGCTTACTTTACCATTAACAGCATTGTCGGAGAACTGGACTTCCCGTCCTCTGAAATCTTCTACTACCAGCAACAGCAATTTACATTCCCGATTGATACGTCAATGAATGTGGAAATTGTAGCGAATCGTAAAGCCCTATCTACTGTCCGCAATAAAAAGAAAGAACTGAAAGACTTGGATAACCACGCTTGGCAAAGTGATAATGAAACCAGCTCCAATGTGGCGGAAGCTCTGGAAAGTGTGAATGAGCTGGAAACCAATTTAGACCAAAGCAAGGAATCTATGTACAAGCTGTCTTATGTGGTAAGGGTATCAGCAAATGATCTTGACGAACTCAAACGTCGTTGTAATGAAGTGAAAGATTTTTATGACGATTTAAGCGTAAAACTGGTACGACCATTTGGGGATATGCTCGGCTTACATGAAGAATTTTTACCTGCCAGCAAGCGTTATATGAATGATTATATTCAATACGTGACCTCTGATTTCCTCGCTGGTTTAGGTTTTGGTGCTACTCAAATGCTGGGGGAAAATGAGGGGATTTATGTTGGCTACAGCTTAGATACTGGACGCAATGTCTATCTGAAACCTGCTCTTGCCAGTCAAGGGGTTAAGGGTTCAGTAACCAATGCGTTAGCGTCGGCTTTTGTTGGTTCGCTGGGTGGTGGTAAATCCTTTGCGAATAACCTTATCGTCTATTATGCGGTGCTTTATGGGGCACAAGCAGTGATTGTAGACCCAAAAGCAGAACGTGGCAGATGGAAAGAAACCTTGCCAGAGATTTCCCATGAAATCAATATCGTCACTCTGACTTCTGATGAGAAAAACAAAGGCTTACTTGACCCTTATGTGATTATGAAAAATCCCAAAGATTCTGAATCACTGGCTATTGATATTCTGACATTCCTTACGGGGATTTCCTCTCGTGATGGGGAACGCTTCCCAATCCTTAGAAAAGCCATTCGTGCAGTAACCAATAGTGAAGTACGAGGGTTGATGAAAGTGATTGAGGAATTACGGGTTGAGAATACGCCACTAAGTACCAGTATAGCCGACCATATCGAAAGTTTTACAGACTATGACTTTGCACATTTATTATTCAGTAATGGTTATGTGGAGCAGTCTATCAGCTTAGAAAAACAACTGAACATTATACAGGTTGCGGACTTGGTACTTCCCGACAAGGAAACTTCCTTTGAGGAATATACCACTATGGAGCTTTTATCCGTTGCTATGCTGATTGTCATTAGTACCTTTGCTTTAGACTTTATCCATACAGACCGAAGCATTTTCAAGATTGTAGATTTAGACGAAGCATGGAGCTTTTTACAGGTAGCACAAGGAAAAACACTATCTATGAAGCTGGTTCGGGCTGGTCGTGCTATGAACGCTGGGGTATATTTCGTGACCCAAAATACAGACGACCTCTTAGATGAAAAACTGAAAAATAACCTCGGCTTAAAATTTGCATTTCGTTCCACTGACCTTAACGAGATTAAAAAGACCTTAGCCTTTTTTGGTGTAGACCCAGAGGACGAAAACAATCAGAAGCGATTGCGTGATTTGGAAAACGGGCAATGCCTTATCAGTGATTTATATGGTCGTGTCGGTGTGATACAGTTCCACCCTGTATTTGAAGAACTGCTCCATGCCTTTGATACCAGACCACCTGTGCGAAAAGAGGTGTAAATGTGAAACCATCAATAGTAAACAGAATAAAATCAAACTGGACGCTGAAACGTCTAGGTAAAGTGGCAATGACAGTGGCTTTCACACTTGTGATTGCCATTTTTCTTTTAGCCATGCTGGGAACGGTGGTTCAAGCTGCGGGCTTGGTAGATGATACGGTCAATGTGGCAAATGAATACAGCCGATACCCACTTGAAAACTATCAACTGGATTTTTATGTGGATAATAGCTGGGGCTGGCTTCCGTGGAACTGGTCGGACGGGATTGGAAAACAGGTCATGTATGGACTATATGCCATTACCAATTTTATTTGGACAATCAGTTTGTATGTTTCCAATGCGACAGGTTACTTAGTACAGGAAGCCTATTCCTTAGACTTCATTTCCGCTACAGCAGATTCCATTGGTAAGAATATGCAGACCTTAGCTGGTGTGAGTGCAAACGGATTTTCAACAGAGGGTTTCTATGTTGGATTCCTCTTACTCTTGATTTTGGTTCTTGGGGTTTATGTTGCCTATACGGGACTGATAAAGAGAGAAACCACAAAGGCAATTCATGCCATTATGAATTTTGTGCTGGTGTTTATCCTATCGGCTTCCTTTATTGCCTACGCTCCCGACTACATTAAAAAAATCAATGACTTTTCATCAGACATCAGTAATGCCAGTTTATCACTTGGCACGAAGATTGTCATGCCCCATTCCGATAGTCAAGGCAAGGACAGCGTGGACTTAATCAGAGATAGCCTGTTTTCCATACAGGTTCAGCAACCGTGGCTACTGCTTCAATACAACAGTTCAGACATTGAAAGTATCGGTATTGACCGTGTGGAAAGCCTGCTCTCCACCAGCCCAGATTCCAACAATGGCGAAGACAGAGAAAAAATTGTTGCGGAAGAAATTGAAGACAGAAGCAATACCAATCTAACCATTACAAAGACCATTAACCGTTTAGGTACAGTCTTCTTCCTATTTGTCTTCAATATTGGGATTTCCATATTTGTATTCCTATTAACAGGAATCATGATTTTCTCGCAGGTACTTTTTATCATCTATGCTATGTTTCTGCCTGTGAGCTTTATTTTAAGCATGATTCCATCATTTGATGGTATGTCAAAACGAGCCATAACAAAGCTCTTTAATACCATTTTGACACGAGCTGGAATCACATTGATTATTACGACAGCATTTAGTATTTCAACCATGCTCTATACCTTATCGGCTGGTTATCCGTTCTTTTTGATTGCTTTTCTACAGATTGTGACCTTTGCAGGAATCTACTTCAAGCTGGGCGATTTAATGAGTATGTTTTCTCTACAGAGTAACGATTCTCAAAGTGTGGGAAGTCGTGTGATGAGAAAACCTCGTATGCTTATGCACGCTCACATGCACCGTCTACAGCGGAAACTTGGACGTTCCATGACTACTCTAGGGGCTGGGTCTGCCATTGTTACAGGTAAAAAAGGACAGTCGGGTTCGGGGAGTTCTGCAAGGACACAAGCAGATCACTCCCGACCAGACGGAAAGGAAAAATCAACACTTGGAAAACGTATCGGTCAAACCATCGGTACAGTAGCTGATACCAAAGACAGAATGGTAGACACTGCTAGTGGTTTGAAAGAACAGGTTAAAGATTTGCCGACCAATGCAAGATATGCAGTATATCAAGGAAAATCCAAAGTAAAAGAGAATGTCCGTGATTTAACCAGTAGTATTTCTCAAACCAAAGCGGACAGAGCCAGTGGACGCAAGGAACAGCAGGAACAAAGGCGAAAAACCATTGCGAAGCGTCGCTCTGAAATGGAACAGGTCAAACAGAAAAAACAGCCTGCTTCTTCTGTTCATGAAAGACCGACTACAAGACAAGAACAATATCATGATGAACAGACCTCAAAACAGTCTAATATTCAGACTTCATATAAGGAATCTCAACAAGCCAAACAAGAGCGTCCAGCAGTTAAGTCCGATTTTTCAAGTCCAAAAGTGGAACGCCAAGGCAATACCGTTCAAGAAAAAACCGTTCAAAAGCCAGCAACTTCAACCACTACAGCAGATAGAACTTCACAACGTCCAATCACAAAAGAACGTCCGTCTACTGTTCAAAGAGTACCACTACAAAATACAAGAAGTAGACCACCAATCAAAACCGCCACCATTAAGAAAGTCGGTAAGAAACCATGAAGTTGAAAACTTTAGTGATTGGTGGTTCTGGATTATTCTTGATGGTCTTCTCACTGCTTCTGTTTGTTGCCATTTTATTTTCAGATGAACAGGACAGCGGAATTTCCAATATTCATTATGGAGGTGTGAATGTTTCCGCAGAAGTGCTGGCTCATAAGCCTATGGTAGAAAAATATGCCAAAGAATATGGCGTTGAAGAATATGTCAACATACTTCTTGCGATTATACAGGTGGAATCGGGCGGTACTGCGGAAGATGTTATGCAGTCCTCGGAATCCCTCGGTCTTCCACCTAATTCATTGAGTACAGAAGAATCCATTAAGCAAGGTGTGAAGTATTTCAGTGAATTATTAGCCAGTAGCGAAAGGCTCAGTGTAGATTTAGAATCGGTTATCCAGTCCTACAATTATGGTGGTGGTTTCTTAGGGTATGTGGCTAATCGTGGAAATAAATATACCTTTGAACTGGCTCAAAGTTTCTCAAAAGAGTATTCAGGTGGCGAAAAAGTGTCTTACCCCAATCCCATAGCCATACCTATCAATGGGGGCTGGCGATACAACTATGGCAATATGTTTTATGTGCAACTGGTAACGCAGTATCTTGTCACAACAGAGTTTGATGATGATACGGTACAAGCCATCATGGACGAAGCACTGAAATATGAGGGCTGGCGATACGTTTACGGTGGAGCTTCCCCGACTACTTCTTTTGATTGTAGCGGACTGACACAATGGACGTATGGAAAAGCTGGAATTAACTTACCACGAACCGCACAACAGCAATATGATGTGACCCAGCATATCCCACTATCGGAAGCACAAGCTGGCGATTTGGTTTTCTTTCATTCTACCTATAACGCTGGCTCTTATATTACTCATGTTGGGATATACCTTGGCAATAACCGTATGTTTCATGCAGGCGACCCAATCGGTTATGCCGACTTAACAAGCCCCTACTGGCAACAGCATTTAGTGGGAGCAGGACGAATCAAACAATGAGAAAGGAAGATTTAATGATGAAATTTAGAAAAAATCAGAATAAAGAAAAACAGATACCAAAGGAAAAGAAACCTCGTGTCTATAAGGTCAATCCTCATAAAAAGGTTGTGATTGCCTTGTGGGTACTTTTAGGGCTTAGTTTCAGCTTTGCGATATTCAAGCACTTTACAGCTATAGATACTCATACTATTCACGAAACAACTATCATAGAAAAGGAATACGTTGATACTCATCATGTAGAAAATTTTGTAGAGAACTTTGCGAAAGTCTACTATTCATGGGAGCAATCCGATAAGTCCATTGATAATCGAATGGAAAGTCTAAAAGGCTATCTGACAGATGAACTTCAAGCTCTCAATGTTGATACAGTACGCAAAGATATTCCTGTATCGTCTTCTGTAAGAGGATTTCAGATATGGACGGTAGAGCCAACTGGCGACAATGAGTTTAATGTAACCTACAGTGTAGACCAGCTCATTACAGAGGGAGAAAATACAAAGACCGTCCACTCTGCTTATATAGTGAGTGTCTATGTAGATGGTTCTGGAAATATGGTACTGGTTAAGAATCCGACCATTACCAACATACCTAAGAAATCAAGTTATAAACCAAAAGCCATTGAAAGTGAGGGGACGGTTGATTCCATTACAACCAATGAAATCAATGAGTTTTTAACGACGTTCTTCAAGCTCTATCCTACAGCGACAGCCAGTGAACTTTCCTACTATGTGAATGACGGGATATTAAAACCAATCGGAAAAGAGTACATCTTTCAAGAACTGGTAAATCCTATTCACAATCGTAAGGATAATCAAGTCACGGTATCGCTGACAGTGGAGTATATCGACCAGCAGACCAAAGCAACGCAGGTATCTCAATTTGATTTGGTACTTGAAAAGAACGGGAGTAATTGGAAGATTATAGAATAACAAATATTGGTACATTATTACAGCTATTTTGTAATCACGTACTCTCTTTGATAAAAAATTGGAGATTCCTTTACAAATATGCTCTTACGTGCTATTATTTAAGTATCTATTTAAAAGGAGTTAATAAATATGCGGCAAGGTATTCTTAAATAAACTGTCAATTTGATAGTGGGAACAAATAATTGGATGTCCTTTTTTAGGAGGGCTTAGTTTTTTGTACCCAGTTTAAGAATACCTTTATCATGTGATTCTAAAGTATCC
>NZ_JAQFJF010000013.1:0-33991 GCF_030439905.1 Streptococcus sp. SN3 | reverse complement strand
ACACTTCTTGAAGATATAGAAAAACGTATTACAATACGAACTCAGGAACGTAAGAATAAGCATGAAGCGACAGTGATAATCTATCAAATGACAGAATTGATGACAGAACTTGATAGTGTGGATCAAGAAAGATTAGCTTTTGTCTTAGAGAAAGGATTAAGAGCTGGCTACGCATCTATCGCAATGACTTCTCCAAATATTATTCGCAGCATAGATGTTGCATCTAAGATTGCAAGAGGCTTTAAACAATCTTTGGTGGCTATGCGTATAAGCGAGCAAACAGTCTTTAGTTCTCTTAACAACCGTCCGATTCGTGAAGGCATCTTAGATTTACAGACTCATTATTATATTCTTGATAATACAGTACACAAGATTAAAGTTTTGATGAAATAACAACATTTATTTAAACTAAATTATAAAATAGAGAGGAAACAAAATGAACGGTTTTAATTATTTATATACCCCTATGACTTTTCCTGGTAATCCTTTTGGAGCATCAGCAGGTTTGAAAGCCAAAAAAGCACGGTTAGAGGCCATCAAGAGTAGGTTAGAAGGATATTCCTGCAATATTGATGATAAGCAAGTAACCAATGCATTGAATGGTTCAATAGGCGCGATTGGAAGTATGACCTTTAGTATTAATGGTGCTCTAGGTAGCGTTGCTGGAGATAAGTACGATGAAGAGCGTAGGCAAGAACAAACGGATATCAAAACTTTATCCACTTTATTGGATACAAAACGTGATACGATGGTTGAATTATTGAAGCTTGAAATCGCCTCTTTAGAAACTCAGATTTCGGCAGCTGTAGCTAGTGAATGGGAAGAATATCGAAATAATAGCTTACTTAAAACGCCAACGTTTAAGACGAAATAGAATAGAGAAGGAGTAGACAGATGAGTTATAGTGTTAAAGCGCATAATTTGGGTGGTATTCAAAGCTATGGAGAATCCATTACGAGTTTTTCAGTTGCACTAACAGCGGCAGCTGCCCAAACACAGCGATCCTTTACAGATCGTGTAGGAGGTCAAAGAGGAGAGGTGATTAATGCCTTTTTTGGTAAATTAAACATTCTGCAGGACCAAGTCTTTCAACAAGCTCCTGAAGTTTTAAAAACTTACGGAGAAGGGGTCTCAGATTTTGGGCATACCGTCCAAGGCCTAGGATTTGGTAATTTTGCCTATACTGATAAAGGAGCTATTGACGGTATTGTTAATACACTAAAAGGCCCTCAGTATGAAGAGATGATTGCCAAGAAAAATGGCTTGAAATCTTTGATGGAAGAAGCGCAAGAGGCACTAGGTTTTGGGACTGTTGATTTCACAGGATATGATGAGAGAGCCCAAGCTTTCATTAATGATGAAGTTAATGCTCGTAACACCACCCATCAAGGCATTTCAGATTCGGATGATGCTTTAAAGAAAGTAGCTGAGACAGGTAAGGCAGCCTTTGAAGATTTAGCTGATACTATTCAAAATGCTCAAGCTGTTATAGGAGTTAGTCCAAAAGTAGTTTATCATGCTATTATGAAAGAAAATCCTATTACGGTAGAACAAGTAGATTATTTAGATATTATCAAGAATGAAGCGGATGCCGAAATTATGGTTGCAGCTTGGAATGACAATCTTGAAAGCACTCATGCCATAGCTTCATCATCTATTAGTGAAAATGGTTATTTGATTATCTCGACTGAGATAGCTATGGCTATGGAACAAGGGAATATAAATAAAATACAACGTTATTTTAATGGCTTTGGGAAGATATCCCCAGAAGAAACAAAAGCTCATATTGAAAATCTAAAAACGGTTAATGATAAGTATGCAGGCAAATTGCAGGCAATTCAAGCAGGTTTGAAAGAAGCTAAATATGATGAAAGCAATCCCGACATGATTGCGATGAAAAAAAGACTGCGAACTTTGAATAAATTTAACGGCCTTCTTCAGTCTGTGGAGGATCTTGGCTTAGGGTCT
Source organism: Streptococcus sp. SN3 (assembly GCF_030439905.1). Classification (NCBI taxonomy): domain Bacteria; kingdom Bacillati; phylum Bacillota; class Bacilli; order Lactobacillales; family Streptococcaceae; genus Streptococcus; species Streptococcus sp. SN3. Next base: position 32,023 of record NZ_JAQFJF010000013.1, on the reverse strand, counting down.
AGTTCGAGCGAGATTAATAATGGCATGCAAGGAGTTTACAAAAAAAACATTTCTTATGATTTCGAAATAGTAAAATTGGATGATAGTGACAATATTACGTTTAAGGTTACCAAGAATAATTCTCTTGGAGTCCCTGAAACTAAGATATACACAAGTGGTCTTTCAACTACATATTCGGATAAAGCACTTGAAGCTTCTTATAAGGAATTGACTGATATTAAGAAGCAGCAAGCTAGTGAACAAGTGGAGTTTTGGAAGTCTATGGGTGAATGGGCACTAGATCTAGTTCCTGGCGGTAAACCAACAAAGATAGCTATCGGAACCTTTAAAGTCATGTTAAATTCTTTGGATTCCTTTGACAAAGCGACAGCGATTGGCACCGCGAGCGAAGGGTTACCTGATGAGATTACTATTAATGGTAAAAAGATTCCGCTTGAGACTTTCAAGTCCGGTTTTAATAAATTTGTAGAATCTCAACAAACTTATAATGAAAATTTGTCAGAATTAGAAGAAAAAGAGATGGCAGCAAGAAATGATATTGTGAGAGGTTTTACCAATAAAGGGGCTTGGAAGATGGAAGAAAATAATGTACCAGATTTTGATTTATGGAAAGGCTACACCCCTGCACATAACACCAATACTATGAAGGTAGATGCGACTCATTATTATGATTACGATGCTTATATGCGTGAGCAATACTTGGATGATAAAGGAGTGAGTCAGTATTTAACTTCTGAACAGATGAACGCATATGTAGGTGACATAAAATACAAGGTTGATCAAGAGATTATTGATTATGTAAAAGGAAAATCAGACTTGCAAATTTCTAAGATGGATTCAAAACAACTAGAACAGTTGAAAGTAGCATTGGACAATATTCCTGGAGAAAGAGAAGAATTTTCAAAAAACTTTCTCTGGAATAATAAGTATCAGGAGGTAGCTCAATGAAATTGTCTAGAAAAGTTAAATTTCTGTTTACAATATCATTTGTCCTTTTGGCTTTGCCATGTATAATATACAAAAGTTACATAGCTTATTTTGTAGACCCTTATAAATCGCCAGTTTTAAAGAAGAAAATCGCTTCTTATGAATTCATCGAGGGAGGGAAAGGAGTTGTTCTTAAGTGGGAATATGATAGCCCTTTGGATTATTGGTTAACAAAATCAAATAAAAGATTGTATCCTCAGGATGCACGAGTGGGCGGAACAAAAATCGTGCAAGAGTATCGAAAGCTAAAGAGTGACGGAAATACTCATAATATTGCAGAAGAACAAGAATATTGGGGGATTACAGTCTATGATGCAGAGGGAGGCAAACTTATTTCTAAGGATTATGATGTTTTTAAAATGGTTAGGGAATATGATTCAAATACTGTCCCAAGTCGAATACAAAATAATGTTTATGTAAGTGAGGGTAGAGAGCTATTAGACATTTATCTGAAGACATCGGAAAATAATTATACAGAAGGTTTCCTTAAATCTATTGATTTGAATAGTGGTAAAATTGTGGATCCTGGTGATGGGCATGATAAATGGATAGCTGAAAGTTCTTCGTATTTTAGTCAGTTATTACCTTTATCATCAGATTATTTTTTACATAATTCAGCTTTGTATCTTAATAAAGGAAAAAAACTAGCATCTGATGCCCTTATCCGCCAAAAATATCCTGAAGCAGCTAAACTATTGGAGGATGAGAATGGTATGGTTGCTATTCTGACAGATAAGCCTAGTTTTGAGAGTAGTCTTCCAATTTTGCAGCTCTTGTATAAGAAAGATACGAATTTATTTGAAAATGTGACGATACCTGCAGATAACTCAGTAGATGGGCAGGAACATGTTGTTAAAAGTCAGGAAGAGTTCGTCAAGTATTATAAGTTTGAACAAGAATCACCTTATGAAAAGTAGCCAATCTTTTTGAGATATAAGCTTAAAAAGATTAACTACTTAAGATGAATAGAAAGGGTAATTAGATGAGTCGTAAAGAGATAGATGCAGAAAAGCTAACAGCCTGCAAAACTAGTATGCAGGAGATGAATAAAAGATTTGAAGGAGAAATTACGGGGCTAATCCAATCTTCTGCAACAGAGTCTATGCAAGGAGCAGAGGACGCCCTTAACAAAATGAGCGCAAATTTAGTGAAAACAGTTGATTCTCTGGACGTATATTTGAATCAAGTAGCTTATTATTTTTTGCAAATGGATAACGACTTAGCCAAAGGAATTGAGACTGAGACGTCAATGTTTACTTATTCCAATCCACAAGCTAGGCTGACTCCTACACAGAAAAAGCAGTATAATGTATCAAAACAAATGAAAGAAAATTATAAACTTCCGTAATTTCATTGCCCACCTGAATTATCAATTCAGGTGGTTTTCTTTTGCACCTCAGTTCTTTACCTTGCTATTTTCCAAAAGTTTACAGTTTCTGTCCTAACCCTCCTTTCTTATGCTATAATAGTCTATAGAAAGTCGAGGGAATGATGAAGAAAATATTATTGGTGGTTGTGGTGCAGGGATTGGCTATCTTTGTGATTACTGGTCTGCTTTGTTATTTTATGCGGGGGGATTTTTTCTTCCGTGCTTTGGCGCCGATTTTTGGTCTGGCAGCGGGAGGTTTTCGCTTCGTGACGGCCATGGTGACAAAAGCGTTTGCGCCCAGTCTCTATGAGGATAGCAAGAAAAAGGAATAATCTATAGAGTAGACAGTAGGTCTGGGGTCAATCGCCTCAGGCCTTTTGTCATAAATGTCAGCATTAGTCATGAGGAGCTTTAATATTTTTCAGAAAAAGAACGGACAGAAGGGCTTTCTTAGGCGCTTTGTGGTAAAATAGTAACAGAATTAAAAATTTGGAGAGTAAAGATGAAACGTTCTATGTATGCTGGGCGTGTTCGCAAGGAGCATGTTGGTCAGGAAGTCACTTTGAAGGGCTGGGTAGCCCGCCGTCGGGATTTGGGCGGTCTGATTTTCATTGATTTGCGCGACCGCGAAGGCATTATGCAGCTGGTCATCAATCCTGAGACTGTGGCTGCAGAGGTCATGGCGACAGCGGAAAGCCTGCGCAGTGAGTATGTGCTAGAGGTGACAGGTAAGGTGGCTGCGCGTGAGCAGGCCAATGACAAGCTGGCGACAGGAAGCGTGGAGCTGCATGTGGAAAGCTTGACTGTCTTAAATACAGCCAAGACGACGCCTTTTGAAATCAAAGACGGCATCGAAGTGAATGATGATACACGTTTGCGCTACCGTTATCTGGACTTGCGCCGGCCAGAGATGCTGGAGAACTTCAAGCTCCGTGCCAAGGTGACTCACTCTATCCGCAACTATCTAGATGAGCTGGAGTTCCTTGATGTAGAGACACCATTTTTGTCCAAGTCAACGCCAGAAGGAGCGCGTGATTACTTGGTGCCTAGTCGGGTCCATCAGGGGCATTTTTACGCTCTGCCTCAGAGTCCGCAGATTACCAAGCAGCTCTTGATGAACGCTGGTTTTGACCGTTATTACCAAATTGTTAAATGCTTCCGGGATGAGGACTTGCGCGGTGACCGTCAACCAGAGTTTACTCAGGTAGACTTGGAGACTTCTTTCTTGTCTGATCAGGAGATTCAGGACATTACAGAAGGTTTGATTGCTCGTGTTATGAAAGAGACCAAGGGTATTGAATTTTCTCTGCCCTTCCCTCGTATGAAGTATGATGATGCCATGGCTCTTTATGGGGTTGATAAGCCTGATACTCGTTTTGAGATGTTGTTGCAGGACTTGACAGAGCTTGTTAAGGGAGTTGACTTCAAGGTCTTTTCAGAAGCTCCAGCTGTCAAGGCTATCGTGGTGAAAAATGCTGCAGATAAATACTCTCGTAAGGATATCGACAAGCTGACAGAGCAAGCAAAACAGCATGGTGCTAAGGGCCTTGCTTGGGTGAAGGTGACTGATGGTGAGCTAGCTGGTCCAGTTGCTAAGTTCTTGACAGACTTGACAAGTCAGTTGACAGATGCTTTACAGCTTGAAAATAATGACCTAGTTCTCTTTGTGGCTGATACTTTGGAAGTGGCAAATGCTGCTTTGGGAGCTCTTCGTGTACGCTTGGCCAAGGAGCTGGACTTAATTGACCCTGATACATTTAACTACCTTTGGGTGGTGGACTGGCCCATGTTTGAATGGTCAGAAGAAGAGGGCCGCTACATGAGTGCCCACCATCCTTTCACCCTGCCTCAGAAAGATTCTGAGCAAGAGCTGGAAGGCGACCTGAGCAAGGTGCGGGCTGTGGCTTATGATATCGTCCTTAATGGTTACGAGCTGGGTGGTGGCAGTCTTCGGATTAACCAGAAAGACTTGCAGGAGCGGATGTTCAAGGCGCTTGGATTCTCAGCTCAAGAAGCTGCGGAGCAGTTTGGCTTCCTTCTGGAGGCTATGGACTATGGTTTTCCACCGCATGGCGGCTTAGCTCTGGGCTTGGACCGCTTTGTGATGCTCTTGGCTGGTGAAGAAAATATCCGCGAAGTCATTGCCTTTCCGAAAAATAACAAGGCTTCTGATCCAATGACACAGGCGCCTAGTCCAGTATCGGTCGCTCAACTAGAGGAATTAAGTTTACAAGTGGAAGCACATGAAGAAGACTAATTTTTATAAACTCTTTCGCTATTATGTCCGCAGGTTTGCTTATAATTTTAAGATTTTGCGGTCTTTAAAGAGTATCTCACGTGAGAAATACGATGAGAAGATTTCTGCCTCGCTTGTCTATGGCTTTTTGTCAGCTGTCGCAGTCAATTTTTTCTTTCAGCCGGGACATGTTTATTCCAGCGGGGCGACTGGTCTGGCGCAGGTCATTACTGCCCTCAGTACTCGTTTCTTTAGTTTTACCATTCCGGTTTCTGTGACTTTTTACGCCATCAATATTCCGCTGATGATCCTGGCCTGGTACCAGATTGGGCATAAGTTTACCATTTTCACCTTTATTACGGTTACGATGAGCTCGCTTTTTATCCAGTTTGTGCCAGAAGTGACTTTGACTGATAATCCTATTATCAACGCCCTTTTCGGTGGTGTGGTCATGGGCACGGGGATTGGCTTTGCCCTTAAGTCCAGCATTTCCAGCGGTGGGACTGATATTGTCAGTCTGACTGTTCGGAAAAAAACGGGCCGGAATGTCGGGAATATTTCCTTGATTGTTAATGGGGTTATTATGCTGATTGCGGGTCTGACTTTTGGCTGGGAATATGCGCTGTACTCTATGATTACTATTTTTGTATCAAGTCGAGTGACGGATGCTGTCTTTACCAAGCAGAAGCGCATGCAGGCTATGATTATTACCAGCCATCCGGACAAGGTGATTGATAAGATTCACAACAAGCTGCATCGTGGGGCGACAGTAATCCATGGCGCTGAGGGAACTTATAATCATGAGAAAAAAGCTGTTCTGGTGACGGTTATCACCCGAGCTGAGTTTAATGAATTCAAGCAAATCATGAAGCATACAGACCCAGCTGCCTTTGTCTCCGTTGCAGACAATGTTCATATCTTGGGACTCTTTGTGGAGGAGTGAAGATATTCATTAAGCTTGGGAGTACGAAGCAGTATAGTGTGGGAGCTTGTGCTTAAAACAAGGTTTTTTGATAGGAGATTCATATGCGGTAGGACAATAGTCCCACCGCTTTCTATTCTCTATGGTAGAGAGTAGATATTGCAAGTAAGAAAGGATATACAAATACAGGAGATTTTCAGATTATGACGACTTATAAAAAAATCATGAATATTGCCTTGCCGGCTATGGCGGAGAATTTTTCGCAGATGCTCATGGGAATGGTCGACAGCTATCTGGTGGCCAGTCTTGGGCTGATTGCAATCTCTGGTGTCTCGGTGGCCGGCAACATCATTACGATTTATCAGGCGATCTTTATCGCGCTGGGGGCTGCTATTTCCAGTCTCATCTCCAAGACTCTGGCTCAGGGGGACAAGGAGCGTCTGGCCTATCATACAGCTGAGGCTATCAAGCTGACGCTGCTTCTGAGTCTTCTGCTAGGCCTCGTTTCCCTACTCTTTGGCAGGCAGATGCTGGACCTTCTGGGGACGGAAAAGGCGGTGGCTGAAGCAGGCGGTCTATATCTGGCTCTGGTTGGTGGGACTATTGTTCTGCTTGGCTTGATGACTTCCTTTGGGGCTCTAGTGCGGGTTACGCGCAATCCTAGATTTCCCATGTATGTCAGTCTTCTGACCAATGTCCTCAATGCTCTCTTTTCCGGTCTGGGGATTTACGTCTTTCGGCTTGGTATTATCGGTGTAGCGTTGGGGACGGTGCTGGCTCGTTTGGTCGGTGTGCTGATTCTCTGGCGGGAGCTGGATTTGTCCACAATTCGCTGGCGCTGGGGCTTAGATGGAGAGCTCTTGCGCCTGTCTCTGCCAGCTGCTGGAGAGCGGCTCATGATGCGGGCAGGTGATGTAGTTATTATCGCCATTGTGGTCGTCTTTGGGACAGACGCAGTAGCGGGGAATGCCATCGGTGAAGTTCTGACTCAGTTTAATTATATGCCTGTCTTTGGGGTTGCGACAGCAACAGTCATGCTGGTCGCCCATGCGGTTGGTGAGGGAGATATGCAAGAGGTCGGTCTGATTCGTCAGCGGACCTTCTGGTTGTCTTTTGCTTGCATGCTGCCCGTGGCTCTAGGAATTTTTGCTTTTGGTCGGCCGCTGACCTTGCTCTATACGGACAATAGCGGAGCTATCACAGCCAGCCTTTCGGTCATGCTTTTCTCCCTGCTGGGAACTCCCATGGCAGTCGGAACCGTGATTTACACAGCTATCTGGCAGGGGCTGGGGAATGCCAGACTGCCCTTTTATGCCACGACTGTTGGCATGTGGCTGATTCGCATCGTTGCCGGTTACTTGCTGGGAGTGACCTTTGGCTTGGGTCTGCCGGGGGTTTGGACTGGGATGCTCTTGGACAATGGCTTCCGCTGGCTATTTTTAAAGGTTTTATTTGACAGAAAAATGAGGGAAATCACATGACAAAAGCGTTTATTTGGGATTTGGACGGCACCTTGCTGGATTCCTATGATGCTATTTTGGCGGGTATTGAGGAAACCTATGCTCACTATGGTCTGGACTTCGACAGGGCGAGTATTCACAGCTATATCCTAAAGCACTCTGTCCAGAAACTCTTGGAAAAAGTGGCATCTGAGAAAGGGCTGGACGCTGCTGAGATGAATGCCTTCCGTGGAGCAAGCCTAAAGGAGAAAAATGCTCAGGTCCATCTGATGGAAGGAGCTACGGAGATACTGGCCTGGGCTGAAGAGCAGGGCATTGCCCAGTTCGTCTATACCCACAAGGGACTCAATGCCCATCAAATCTTGCAAGGCTTGGGCATTCATGATTATTTTACAGAAATCATCACAACAGCCAATGGCTTTGAGCGCAAGCCTCATCCAGAAGGTGTCGACTATCTGCTCGCGAAATATGGCCTGGACAAGCAGGAGACCTACTATATCGGCGACCGGACGCTAGATGTGGATGTTGCCGTCAACAGTGGCATCCAGAGCATTAACTTCTGTGACTACCGACCAGAAATCAATCAGAAAATAGAGAAGTTGATGGATATCAAGCAATTATTTACAAGATAAAAAGCAGACCAGAACTGATCTACTGTCAGTCTAGCCTGCTTTTTCTTTTACATATGCTCAATGTGAAGTTCTAGCAAGAACTCAAGAGCCTCGGTAGAACAGTTTTCTTTTTCAATTGCGAAACCAGTGTTCTCTCCTATCAAGATATAAAAATCTTGCTTTGTCATAATAACTTTGACAATATCATCATAGGTATAGTGAAATTCACCACGTATGTTTCTTGCTATAAAAGCCTCTCTGTCAAATATCAGAGTGACTTCCATGTTCTGAAATAAAGGATTTTTTTGATAAGCCCTCTTTATCTTATAATTCATGCCAAAAAAGTACATAGAGGCGAAAATAGGGGGAAACAATATGATGGATATTATCTTTTCCTCTAATGGGCCGAGCATTACGTAGGTGAACAGCCCGATTATCAGTATGATTATGTATAATACAAATCCTTTTCGTCGCACGAGAATAGCCCATGAAAATCTTTTATAAACTTCTTCAGTCATAAGAGTTGTAATACGGATTGGAAACATCTTTTACCTCCAGTTTTTATTATTATACCATATATGAGCGATAAGATTTAGCCGAGCCTTGCTAGTCGATGCCATATTTTATAGGAGGTGAGTGATTCTTTCGTCTTTATCTAAAACTAGCACATCTGGCATGGAAATATTATGCCAAAAGTTATAATCAATTCTGGAATCGAATGCGCTTAGTAAAATGCAGATAAGGTTACCATGGGAGTTAATGATAATCTCTTCGTTTTGGTGTTCGCTTTCCAGTTCATGAAGAAAGGCTAAGGCTCGCTGTTGAGCTTGTTGATTAGACTCGCCACCAACAAATGAAAAAGTCGGCTGTGACCAAAGTTGCATGAGGGCTTCTTCAAAGTCTTGGTCGGCAATCGCTTGACTACTTAGCTTTCGCTCTATTAGCCGTTTGTCGGTTTGAATAGCGAGTTTCAGGCTCTGAGCCAAAGGTTCAACCGTCTGGATGGCTCTTCGGTAAGGACTGGAATAAATGGCGGTAATGGGTTTGTCTGCTAAAAAGTCAAGCTGCGCCAAGGATTCTTGCCCTTTGTCTGATAATGGTCGGTTGATTTCATCAGGTGTATAGTTAGAATGCGCATGACGGATAAAATAGTAGGTGTTGTTCATAAGATGATTATAGCAAAATTTAAAACTCCATTCATTTTCTACCTATTTTCCACACCGCTGTTTCTGTCTTTGTCCGTCTTTCGTGTTATAATAAACCTATGGAAAAAAAGAACAAATTATTATTAATCGACGGCTCGTCCGTTGCTTTTCGCGCTTTTTTTGCGCTTTATAATCAAATTGACCGTTTCAAGAGTCCATCGGGCCTGCATACCAATGCCATTTATGGCTTCCACCTCATGCTCAATCATCTCTTGGAGCGCGTGCAGCCGACTCATGTCCTGGTAGCTTTTGATGCTGGCAAGACGACCTTCCGGACCGAGATGTACGCCGACTATAAGGCTGGTCGGGCCAAGACACCGGATGAGTTTCGTGAGCAGCTGCCCTTTATCCGTGAAATGCTGCAGCACCTAGGCATTCACTTCTATGACTTGGCTCAGTATGAGGCGGATGACATCATCGGAACCTTGGACAAGATGGCTGAAAAGACAGCTGTGCCTTACGATGTGACCATTGTCAGTGGCGATAAAGATTTGATTCAGCTGACGGATGATAATACCGTGGTGGAGATTTCCAAGAAAGGCGTGGCTGAGTTTGAGGAGTTTACCCCAGCCTACCTCATGGAAAAGATGGGCATCACACCAGAGCAGTTCATTGACCTCAAGGCGCTGATGGGCGATCAGTCAGATAATATCCCTGGTGTGACCAAGATTGGTGAGAAGACTGGTCTCAAGCTCCTCTTGGAGTATGGTTCTTTGGAAAATCTCTATGAAAACATTGACCAGCTCAAGGCTTCCAAGATGAAGGAAAATCTGATCAATGACAAGGACAAGGCCTTTTTATCTAAAACTCTAGCTACTATCAATACTCGGGCTCCGATTGAAATCGGACTGGATGATTTGGTTTATAAGGGTCCGCAGGTAGAGGCTCTGAGCAAGTTCTATGACGAGATGGGCTTCAAGCAGCTCAAGGCTCAGCTAGGGACTAGTCAAGAGCCGGTAGAAGTCAAACCAATTGAATTTACCAAAGTGACTGAGGTGACAGCAGATATGCTGGCACCAGAGCAGTTCTTCTATTTTGAAATCTTGGGTGACAACTACCACAAGGAAGAGATTGTCGGTCTTGCCTGGGGAGATAGTCGTCAGATTTATGTCGGTTCCAGCGATTTACTGCAGCAGCCTCTCTTTCAGGAGTTTTTGACAAAAACAGCTCTGAAAACCTACGATCTCAAGCGGACTAAGGTACTGCTCAGTCATTACGGCATTGAACTGCCGGCAGCAGCCTTTGATGCGCGCCTAGCCAAGTATCTGCTTTCGACAGTCGAGGATAATGAGCTGGTGACTATTGCTCGCCTCTACGGCCAAACAATTCTGCCGACGGATGACGAGGTTTATGGCAAGGGAGCCAAGCGCGCTTTGCCGGAGCAAGAGCAGCTCTTTAAGCATCTAGCTCGTAAGATCCAAGTACTGCTGGAAACAGAAGAACCTATGCAAGAACAGCTTCGCGCCCACGATCAGCTGGATTTGTTGCTTGAAATGGAGCAGCCGCTGGCCTTTGTCCTAGCCAAGATGGAGATTGCGGGGATCAAGGTTGAGCGGGAAACCCTGCAGGGCATGCAGGCGGAAAATGAAAAGACGCTGGAAAGTCTGACTCAGGAGATTTATGATCTGGCTGGTCAGGAGTTTAATATTAACTCGCCGAAACAGTTGGGAACCATTCTCTTTGAAGATATGGGGTTGCCGCTGGAGTACACCAAAAAGACCAAGACGGGCTACTCGACAGCGGTTGACGTGCTGGAGCGTCTAGCTCCCATTGCACCGATTGTGTCTAAGATTTTGGAATACCGTCAAATCAGCAAGCTGCAGTCCACTTATATCATCGGACTGCAGGAGGCGATTGCGGCTGACGGCAAGATTCACACTCGCTATGTTCAGGATTTGACCCAGACGGGCCGTCTGTCCTCGGTTGACCCGAACCTGCAGAATATCCCCGTTCGTTTGGAGCAGGGGCGCCTCATTCGCAAGGCTTTTGTGCCAGAGTGGGCAGACAGTGTGCTACTTAGCTCGGATTATTCCCAGATTGAGTTGCGGGTGCTGGCTCACATTTCTAAGGACGAGCATTTGATTGCTGCCTTTCAGCATGGAGAAGACATTCACACGGCTACAGCCATGCGGGTCTTTGGTATTGAAAAGGCAGAGGATGTGACACCTAATGACCGCCGTAATGCCAAGGCTGTCAACTTCGGAGTAGTTTATGGAATTTCCGACTTCGGACTGGCCAATAATTTGGGAATTTCCCGCAAGGCTGCCAAGGACTACATTGAGACCTATTTTGAGCGTTTCCCTGGTATCAAGAATTATATGGAAACCATCGTTCGCGAAGCGCGTGATAAAGGCTATGTAGAGACCATTTATCATCGCCGCCGCTCCTTGCCGGACATCAATTCCCGCAACTTTAACATCCGAAATTTTGCGGAGCGCACAGCCATTAACAGCCCGATCCAAGGCTCCGCCGCAGACATTCTCAAAGTCGCTATGATTAATCTGGATCGAGCTCTGACTGAGAAGAATTTCAATTCTCGCATGCTCTTGCAGGTGCACGATGAAATCGTGCTGGAAGTGCCAAATGACGAACTAACAGCCGTCCGCCAGCTGGTCAAAGAAACCATGGAAGCTGCGATTGAATTGGCCGTTCCATTAGTGGCTGATGAAAATGCCGGCCAAACTTGGTACGAGGCGAAGTAAAACAAGATACAAAGAGCGTCAAAACCGACTGCAAATTAGGAATCCGGACGAAGGAGCGATGCTCCTAGAACGGATTATCTATTTTCCAAGGTTTTAGCCCAGATTCAGTTAATACGCAAATACTACAAAACTATCCAACTTTATTATGAATGAGGAGGAAGCCTATGACTTATCATTTTCAAAATCCCAGTGATGCCATCGTCAAACATTATTTGAAAAACAGCAAAGTGATTGCTGTTGTCGGACTGTCTGACCGTGAAGAAACGACCAGTAACCGTGTGTCCAAAGAGATGCAAGATCGGGGCTATCGCATTATCCCTATCAATCCGCGGGCAGCGGGCAGTCAGATTTTTGGTGAGACTGTTTATGCCAGTCTTAAAGACATTCCTTTTCCGGTGGATATTGTCGATGTATACCGTCGCAGTGAGTTTTTGCCGGATGTGGCACTTGATTTTCTGCAGTCGGATGCCAAGATTTTCTGGGCTCAGTTGGGCTTGGAGAGTGAGGAGGCTGAGCAGATTTTGCGGACAGCTGGTCGGGACGACATTGTCATGGACCGCTGCATTAAACGCGAGCATACACGCTTGATTCTGGGCGAATAAGATGGCCGAGTTAGTTATCATTCGTGGAAATTCCGGCTCTGGCAAGTCTAGTCTCGCTGGGAAACTGCAGACTCACTACGGCCGAGGGACTCTCCTGATATCGCAAGATACGGTTAGACGGGACATGCTCAAGGAAAAAGTTGAGCCAGGGAATTTATCTATTGACCTGACGGAAACACTGGCTCGCTTCGGCTACGAGCATGATTTGCTAGTTCTGGTAGAAGGATTTTATGAGACAGATATTTACGGACAGATGCTAGAACGGTTGAAAAAAATCTTCGCTCCGCAGGTCTTTGCTTACTACTATGACCTATCCTTTGAAGAAACAGTCCGTCGCCATCAGACCAGAGCTAAACAAGAAGAATTTACCCCAGCCGACATGAAGCGCTGGTGGAAAGACAGAGACTTCTTGGGCTGGGAAGAGGAAGCCTTTTTCACAGATGAGGATTCACTAGAGGCAGCCTTTGATAAAATCTGCTCTGCCCTTGACAAGAAAGACTACAATAGTAAATAAAAAAACAACTCACAAGCTTAGGACAAGGAGTCCTGTGCCTGTGGGTTGTTTTCTTTTGAGATTGTTTTTTCTTTTTTCAACTCTTCGTAGAAGAGAATGTAAGCAGTCGCTGTATAAGGGAGAACTATAAAATTCAGCAAGCCGTAAGTTAATCTGGCCAATAAATTCCAGCCGATGAAGCTCAGATTAAGCATAAAAAGCTTTCCTTTATAGCCTTTCATTAGCTTCCGGCTTTGACGGATAGCATAGAAAGCTCCCTGGTAACTCCCAGCCTCAAGCTGGTCATAGAGGATGAACTCTGCTTGAGCATAGGCATAGTACTGAGGGATGGCAATACCTAAGCCAGTGAATATCAAGAGGGTTCCCAGTAACATACCAGGGGTGTATTGAAGAATCTGCTGGCCTACAGCACTTTGAGCCGTCACCACCGTATTGGCTGGGATTTTTTCCGAAATAGAGAGAATTTTATAAGCATTAAAGATTGCTAGGAGACTTCCGCAGAACATAGGAATATTCCAAAGAAAAATCAGCAGCTGCTTGAGCAAAACCGTCTTGAAGACTGGAGTGAAAGTCTTGCTGGTGAAAAGCTGGCCAATATCTGAAAAACCAACGTCATCCTTTGTCTTACGAAGGACCTTCATCATGGTATAGCTGGCAGAAAGCAGTAGCAAGGTCAAGATAAACTGGATGGTTGTTGGGAAAAGATTTTTGCTAATGAGAAGATAGATGGACTGGCTAAAAGTTAGGCTGGGAATGGAATCTCTTAGATTGTCATTAAGGGAAAGTAAGATGCTGAGGATGCTGACAAGAGTTGGGGCCGCAAACAAAAGAAAAATCCCTCTCGTTTGGCTGCGGACGGTACGAGCCTGAGCTCTGATGTTGCTTAGATTCATAATTCCTCCATTTGGATTTGTCTGTTACATTATATCATACCCCGTGACAGATAGAAGTTTTTTTGGTAAAATCATACGGTATCTTGTGAGCCCTTGCTGCTCATTATATAGAAGAAAAATCGCTGGGACTGTTTTTCCCAGCAGGAGGAAACATGTCAACATCACCGATTCAATATCGTTTGATTAAAAAAGAAAAGCATACAGGTGCTCGTTTGGGGGAAATTATCACGCCTCACGGGACTTTTCCAACGCCTATGTTTATGCCGGTTGGTACCCAGGCGACGGTCAAGACCCAGTCACCAGAAGAGCTCAAGCAAATGGGTTCTGGTATCATCTTGTCCAATACTTACCACCTCTGGCTGCGGCCGGGCGATGAGCTGATTGCTCGTGCAGGTGGCTTGCACAAGTTCATGAACTGGGATCAGCCAATTCTGACGGATAGCGGTGGTTTTCAGGTCTATTCTCTAGCTGACAGCCGCAATATCACAGAAGAAGGAGTAACTTTCAAGAACCACCTCAATGGTTCCAAAATGTTCCTGTCACCAGAAAAGGCCATCTCCATCCAGAACAATCTGGGCAGTGACATTATGATGTCTTTTGATGAGTGCCCGCAGTTCTACCAACCCTATGACTATGTCAAGAAGTCCATTGAGCGGACTAGTCGTTGGGCAGAGCGTGGCCTCAAGGCCCACAGCCGTCCACACGACCAAGGTCTCTTTGGGATTGTTCAGGGTGCTGGATTTGAAGATTTGCGTCGTCAGTCTGCTCAAGACTTGGTCAGCATGGATTTTCCAGGCTACTCTATTGGAGGACTGGCTGTTGGTGAGTCCCACGAAGAGATGAATGCAGTGCTGGACTTCACAACGCCTATGCTGCCTGAAAACAAACCCCGCTATCTCATGGGAGTTGGAGCGCCAGATAGCTTGATTGATGGGGTTATACGTGGTGTGGATATGTTTGACTGCGTCCTGCCGACTCGGATTGCCCGAAATGGTACCTGTATGACCAGCGAAGGACGTCTAGTTGTTAAAAACGCTCAGTTTGAGGAAGATTTCACGCCGCTTGACCAAAACTGTGACTGCTACACATGTACCAACTACACGCGGGCCTATATCCGCCACTTGCTCAAAGCGGACGAGACCTTCGGCATCCGCCTGACCAGCTATCACAACCTCTACTTCTTGGTAAACCTTATGAAGAAGGTTCGCCAAGCCATCATGGATGACAACTTGCTGGAATTCCGTGAAGACTTTATTGAGCGCTACGGCTACAATAAATCCAGCCGAAATTTCTAAGAAACTCCATTTGAAAGGGGAAGCTATGTCTGATGAAGAGAAATTGCTGAAAAGATTGACAGCTTATCTGTCAGACGACCAACACCACACCCTGCGTATTTACGGTCATGGAGCTTCGGGCAAGTCAACTTTTGCTCGCAAACTCCAGCTAGCCTTGGGTGAGGAACGAGCTAATTTACTTGCAACAGATCCGTATGTAATTGCTGGAGACTATCGAGATTTGCTCAGTTCCAAAGATTTTCCTCATCAAAAAGTAACGGCTTGTATCCCAGCTGTTCATGAACTGAGTAGTCTGGAGCGAGATATTTGTGCCTTGCAGTCTGGTCTGGATATTCTGACCATTGGCACAGCTTGGTCGCCTAGCTTGCGATTATCAGCCCAAAAGCCTATTCTGATAGTAGAAGGTATGTCGGCTGCCTTTTTGCCTGAAAGTTTGTTTGATTTGTCGATTTGCTTTTACACGGACGACCAGACTGAGTTAGAGCGCCGCTTGGCAAGAGATGTGGCTGTGCGAGAGCGCAGGCCAGATTGGATAAAGCAGACGCATCTAGCTAGGCGAGAGCAATATATACACTTTTATCAGCCCTATTTAGCAGCTGCCGGCCTTGTCATCTGCCAGTCGGGCAATAGCTTTCGTATCGAAAAGGACAGTCCCTTGTTATAAAACAAAGTAGCCAAGGGTAAATTTTCGTTTCTAATCTCACTGATGTGCGTCAGTGGGATTTTGTATTTTCTGAATACAAACTCGAATAAATAGGTTAAAAATCTAAATTTTCTTCTCTATAATGATTTACAAGACTTATAAATTATTTAGAAAACACTTTCATAAAAAATTATCCTAAAAATCATTAAAAAATTACTCAAATCCCTTGCAATGACTGGTTCTTTGTGTTAAGATACTATGGTGCTGTAAAAATACAGTGTGTAGCTTTGATGCAAGAGGTTGCGACACGCTCGGTTGCATTGCCACGCAATCGCCTGTCGGTTTTCTTGTGGAGCTAGCCTATTATCTTAAATAGACGAAAAGGAGAAAAAGATGGCAAACAAAAAAATCCGCATCCGTTTGAAAGCTTACGAACATCGTACACTTGATACAGCGGCTGCAAAAATCGTAGAAACTGCTACTCGTACTGGTGCTGAAGTTGCGGGTCCAATCCCACTTCCAACTGAGCGCAGCCTCTACACAATCATTCGTGCGACTCACAAATATAAAGACTCTCGCGAACAATTTGAAATGCGTACTCACAAACGTTTGATCGACATCATCAATCCAACTCAAAAAACAGTTGACGCTTTGATGAAATTGGATCTTCCAAGTGGTGTGAACGTAGAGATTAAACTTTAATCTAAAGCTTGATCTAAACCAGAGCATGAAAAACGCTCGTTAAAAACTTTTTGAAAAAAATATAGAAAAGGAAACATTTTCTCATGACAAAAGGAATCTTAGGGAAAAAAGTGGGAATGACTCAAATCTTCACTGAAGCTGGCGAATTAATCCCTGTAACTGTTGTTGAAGCAGCTCCAAACGTTGTTCTTCAAGTTAAAACAGTTGAAACAGATGGTTACAACGCAGTTCAAGTTGGTTTTGATGACCTTCGTGACGTATTGAGCAACAAACCTGCCAAAGGCCATGTAGCGAAAGCTAACACAGCTCCTAAGCGCTTCATTCGTGAATTCAAAAACATTGAAGGCTTGGAAGTAGGAGCAGAAATCACTGTCGATACATTCGAAGCTGGTGATGTTGTTGATGTAACAGGAACTTCAAAAGGTAAAGGTTTCCAAGGTGTTATCAAACGCCACGGCCAATCTCGTGGTCCAATGGCTCACGGTTCACGTTACCACCGTCGTCCTGGTTCAATGGGACCAGTTGCGCCAAACCGCGTGTTCAAAAACAAACGCTTGGCTGGACGTATGGGCGGTAACCGTGTAACGATTCAAAACCTTGAAATCGTACAGGTTGTTCCAGAGAAGAACGTTATCCTGATTAAAGGTAACGTACCAGGTGCTAAGAAATCTCTTATCACTATCAAGTCAGCAGTTAAAGCTGGTAAATAATAAAGAAAGGGGAAATCAGTCACAATGGCAAACGTAAAATTATTTGACCAAACTGGTAAAGAAGCTGGTGAAGTAGTTCTGAACGATGCGGTCTTTGGTATTGAGCCAAATGAATCAGTTGTCTTTGATGTTATCATCAGCCAACGCGCTAGCCTTCGTCAAGGAACTCACGCTGTTAAAAACCGTTCTGCAGTATCAGGCGGCGGACGCAAACCATGGCGTCAAAAAGGAACTGGACGTGCTCGTCAAGGTTCTATCCGCTCTCCACAATGGCGTGGTGGTGGTATCGTATTCGGTCCAACTCCTCGTTCATATGCTTACAAACTTCCACGTAAAGTTCGTAGATTGGCATTGAAATCAGTTTACTCTGAAAAAGTTGCTGAAAACAAATTCGTAGCTGTAGACAGCCTTTCATTTACAGCTCCAAAAACTGCTGAGTTTGCAAAAGTGCTTGCTGCACTGAGCATCGATACGAAAGTCCTTGTTATCCTTGAAGAAGGAAACGAATTCGCTGCACTTTCAGCTCGCAACCTTCCAAACGTGAAAGTTGCAACTGCAACAACTGCAAGCGTTCTGGACATCGTAAACAGCGATAAACTTCTGGTTACTCAGGCAGCTATCTCTAAAATTGAGGAGGTTCTTGCATAATGAATTTGTACGACGTAATCAAAAAACCTGTTATCACTGAAGGTTCAATGGCTCAGTACGAAGCAGGCAAATACGTATTTGAAGTGGACACTCGCGCTCACAAACTCTTGATTAAGCAAGCTGTTGAAGCTGCTTTTGAAGGAGTTAAGGTTGCTAACGTTAACACTATCAATGTAAAACCAAAAGCAAAACGCGTTGGACGCTACACTGGTTTTACAAACAAAACTAAAAAAGCTATCGTAACACTGACAGCTGATTCTAAAGCAATCGAGTTGTTCGGTGCAGAAGAAGAATAATCTAAGGAGGAAATATCGTGGGAATTCGTGTTTATAAACCAACAACAAACGGTCGCCGTAATATGACTTCTTTGGATTTCGCTGAAATCACTACCAGCACTCCAGAAAAATCTTTGCTTGTTTCTTTGAAGAGCAAGGCTGGTCGTAATAACAACGGTCGCATCACTGTTCGTCACCAAGGTGGCGGCCACAAGCGTCACTACCGTTTGATTGACTTCAAGCGTAACAAAGACGCTGTTGAAGCAGTTGTAAAAACAATCGAGTATGATCCAAATCGTTCAGCAAACATCGCTTTGGTTCACTACACTGACGGTGTGAAGGCTTATATCATCGCTCCTAAAGGTCTTGAAGTTGGTCAACGTATCGTTTCAGGTCCTGAAGCAGATATCAAAGTCGGAAACGCTCTTCCGCTAGCTAACATCCCAGTTGGTACTTTGGTTCACAACATTGAGTTGAAACCAGGCCGTGGTGGAGAATTGGTTCGTGCTGCTGGAGCTTCTGCTCAAGTATTGGGTCAAGAAGGTAAGTACACTCTTGTTCGTCTTCAATCAGGCGAAGTTCGTATGATTCTTGGTACTTGCCGCGCTACAGTTGGTGTTGTCGGAAACGAACAACATGGACTTGTAAACCTTGGTAAAGCAGGACGTAGCCGTTGGAAAGGTATCCGCCCAACAGTTCGCGGTTCTGTAATGAACCCTAACGATCACCCACACGGTGGTGGTGAAGGTAAAGCACCAGTTGGTCGTAAAGCGCCATCTACTCCATGGGGCAAACCTGCTCTTGGACTTAAAACTCGTAACAAAAAAGCGAAATCTGACAAACTTATCGTTCGTCGTCGCAACGAGAAATAATTTAAAACAATCTATCCGCCAGCTCGGTAGCGCTGCTTAGTCAGCGCAGGCCGCTGTGGTACTTATTTAAAGGAGAAAATATAAAATGGGACGCAGTCTTAAAAAAGGACCTTTCGTCGATGAGCATCTGATGAAGAAAGTTGAAGCTCAAGCTAACGACGAAAAGAAAAAAGTCATCAAAACTTGGTCACGTCGTTCAACGATCTTCCCAAGTTTCATTGGTTACACAATCGCAGTTTATGACGGACGTAAACACGTACCTGTTTACATCCAGGAAGACATGGTAGGTCACAAGCTTGGTGAATTTGCGCCAACTCGTACTTACAAAGGTCACGCTGCAGACGACAAGAAAACACGTAGAAAATAAGGAGAACATAAATGGCAGAAATTACTTCAGCTAAAGCAATGGCTCGTACAGTGCGTGTTTCACCTCGTAAATCTCGTCTGGTTCTTGACAATATTCGTGGTAAAAACGTCGCTGACGCAATCGCAATCTTGAAATTCACTCCAAACAAAGCTGCTGGCATTATCGAAAAAGTTTTGAACTCTGCAATCGCTAATGCTGAAAACAACTTTGGTTTGGAAAAAGCAAACTTGGTAGTATCTGAAGCTTTCGCAAACGAAGGACCAACTATGAAACGTTTCCGTCCGCGCGCTAAAGGTTCAGCTTCACCAATCAACAAACGCACAAGCCACATCACTGTGGTCGTTGCAGAAAAATAAGGAGGTAACATCGTGGGTCAAAAAGTACATCCAATTGGTATGCGTGTCGGCATCATCCGTGATTGGGATGCCAAATGGTATGCTGAAAAAGAATACGCGGATTACCTTCATGAAGATCTTGCAATCCGTAAATTCGTTCAAAAAGAATTGGCTGACGCAGCGATTTCAACTATTGAAATTGAGCGCGCAGTAAACAAAGTAAACGTTTCTCTTCACACTGCTAAACCAGGTATGGTTATCGGTAAAGGTGGAGCAAACGTTGATGCACTCCGTGCAAAACTCAACAAATTGACTGGAAAACAAGTCCACATCAACATCATCGAAATCAAGCGTCCTGACTTGGATGCGCACCTGGTTGGTGAAGGAATTGCTCGCCAGCTTGAGCAGCGTGTTGCTTTCCGTCGTGCTCAAAAACAAGCTATCCAACGTACAATGCGTGCAGGAGCTAAGGGAATCAAAACTCAAGTATCAGGTCGTTTGAACGGTGCAGATATTGCCCGCAGCGAAGGTTACTCTGAGGGAACTGTTCCGCTTCACACTCTTCGTGCGGATATCGATTACGCTTGGGAAGAAGCTGATACTACTTACGGTAAACTGGGTGTTAAAGTCTGGATCTACCGTGGAGAAGTCCTTCCAGCTCGTAAAAACACTAAAGGAGGTAAATAACCAATGTTAGTACCTAAACGTGTTAAACACCGTCGCGAATTCCGTGGAAAAATGCGCGGTGAAGCTAAAGGCGGAAAAGAAGTAGCATTTGGAGAATACGGTCTTCAAGCAACTACTAGCCACTGGATTACTAACCGCCAAATCGAAGCTGCCCGTATCGCTATGACTCGTTACATGAAGCGTGGTGGTAAAGTTTGGATTAAAATCTTCCCACACAAATCATACACTGCAAAAGCTATCGGTGTACGGATGGGATCTGGTAAAGGTGCTCCAGAAGGTTGGGTTGCGCCAGTTAAGCGTGGCAAAGTAATGTTTGAAGTTGCTGGCGTTTCAGAAGAAATCGCTCGCGAAGCGCTTCGCCTTGCAAGCCACAAACTTCCAGTTAAATGTAAATTCGTAAAACGTGAAGCAGAATAAGGAGAAGGCATGAAACTTAATGAAGTAAAAGAATTTGTTAAAGAACTTCGTGGTCTTTCTCAAGAAGAACTCGCGAAGCGTGAAAATGAATTGAAGAAAGAATTGTTTGATCTTCGTTTCCAAGCAGCTGCTGGCCAATTGGAGCAGACAGCTCGTTTGAAAGAAGTGAAAAAACAAATCGCTCGTATTAAAACTGTTCAATCAGAAGTTAAATAATAGACTAGGGAAGGAGAATTTCAATGGAACGCAATAATCGTAAAGTTCTTGTCGGACGCGTTGTTTCTGACAAAATGGACAAAACAATCACAGTTGTAGTTGAAACTAAACGTAACCACCCAGTCTATGGTAAACGTATTAACTACTCTAAGAAGTACAAAGCACATGACGAAAACAATGTTGCCAAAGAAGGCGATATCGTTCGTATCATGGAAACTCGTCCGCTTTCAGCTACAAAACGCTTCCGTCTTGTAGAAGTCGTTGAAGAAGCGGTTATCATCTAATCAAACCAGAAAGGAGAAAACTTAAATGATTCAAACAGAAACTCGTTTGAAAGTTGCCGACAACAGCGGCGCTCGCGAAATCTTGACGATCAAAGTTCTTGGTGGCTCAGGACGTAAGTTCGCTAACATCGGTGATGTAATCGTTGCGTCTGTAAAACAAGCTACTCCTGGTGGTGCGGTTAAGAAAGGTGACGTTGTAAAAGCTGTTATCGTTCGTACTAAATCAGGTGCTCGTCGTAAAGATGGTTCATACATCAAATTTGACGAAAACGCTGCAGTCATCATCCGTGAAGACAAAACTCCTCGCGGAACTCGTATCTTCGGCCCAGTTGCTCGTGAATTGCGTGACGGTGGCTTCATGAAGATCGTATCATTGGCTCCAGAAGTACTTTAATCAAAAAATTAACAAACACAGTCCCCTGACAAAAGTCAGGGTGCCCTATGGGCGTAAGAATTAAGAGGAGAAATAAATGTTTGTAAAAAAAGGCGACAAAGTTCGCGTAATTGCTGGTAAAGACAAGGGTGTTGAAGCGCTTGTTGTTACAGCTCTTCCAAAAGTAAACAAAGTTGTTGTTGAAGGTGTAAACATCGTTAAGAAACACCAAAAGCCAAATAACGAAAACCCTCAAGGTGCTATCGTGGAAAAAGAAGCACCAATCCATGTGTCAAACGTTCAAGTTCTTGACAAAAATGGTGTTGCAGGACGTGTTGGCTACAAGTTTGTAGACGGCAAAAAAGTTCGTTACAATAAAAAATCGGGCGAAGTGCTTGACTAATCACGAAGGAAAGGAGAAGTATAATGGCAAATCGTTTAAAAGAAAAATATCTTAAAGAAGTAGTTCCTGCTTTGACTGAAAAGTTCAACTACTCATCTGTTATGGCTGTGCCAAAAGTGGATAAAATCGTTTTGAACATGGGTGTCGGTGACGCTGTATCAAACGCTAAAAACCTTGAAAAAGCTGCTGAAGAATTGGCTCTTATCTCAGGTCAAAAACCACTTATCACTAAAGCTAAAAAATCAATCGCCGGCTTCCGTCTTCGTGAAGGTGTAGCGATCGGTGCTAAAGTAACCCTTCGTGGCGAACGTATGTATGAATTCTTGGATAAATTGGTTTCAGTTTCTCTTCCACGTGTTCGTGACTTCCACGGTGTACCAACAAAATCTTTTGATGGACGCGGAAACTATACACTTGGTGTGAAAGAGCAATTGATCTTCCCAGAAATCAACTTTGATGACGTTGATAAGACTCGCGGTCTTGACATCGTTATCGTAACAACTGCTAACACTGACGAAGAGTCACGCGAATTGCTTACAGGCCTTGGAATGCCTTTTGCAAAATAATATAGGAGGTAAAACAAATGGCTAAAAAATCAATGATTGCTAAGAACAAACGCCCAGCTAAGTTCTCTACGCAAGCTTATACTCGTTGTGAAAAATGTGGCCGTCCACATTCCGTTTACCGCAAGTTTAAACTTTGCCGTGTTTGCTTCCGTGAATTAGCATACAAAGGACAAATCCCTGGCGTTACCAAAGCATCTTGGTAATATCATGATAAAAAGAGCGTAACAACCACAGCAAAAATAGGAAATTTGGTGAAGGAGCGATGCTCCAAAACAAATTTATCTTTTTTGCCCAGGTTGTAGCTCGTGTTCAAATAAGAGTTATCTTGTTCGAATGTGTCAATACAATCTGAGCCTAGCTCAATCATTAACTAGCAAGTGCAGCTTGCAAACTACTAGTAAGAGGAGAAATATAAAATGGTTATGACTGACCCAATTGCAGACTTTCTGACACGTATCCGTAATGCTAACCAAGCAAACCACGAAGTGCTTGAAGTGCCTGCATCAAACATCAAAAAAGGGATTGCTGAAATCCTGAAGCGTGAAGGTTTTGTAAAAAACGTTGAAATCATCGAAGATGACAAACAAGGCATCATCCGTGTATTTCTTAAATACGGACAAAATGGTGAAAAAGTTATCACTGGTTTGAAACGCGTTTCAAAACCAGGTCTGCGTGTTTACAAGAAACGCGAAGATCTTCCAAAAGTTCTGAACGGACTTGGAATTGCTATCCTTTCAACATCTGAAGGCTTGCTGACTGATAAAGAAGCACGCCAAAAGAATGTTGGTGGTGAGGTTATCGCTTACGTTTGGTAATATTTAGTTCCCAATTTCTTTGTGACTCTTCGTTATCGTCTCTTGCCTAACCCAAAGTTATGCCTGCGAGACGATTCCTAGATTCACTTTGAAATTGAAACCTAAATGTTCCTTTAAATCGAGAAATCGATTTAAGCCCCGTGAAAACTGGTCGCTTGCGGCCTGACAATCTAACAGGAGAATATATACATGTCACGTATTGGTAATAAAGTTATCGTGTTGCCTGCTGGTGTTGAGATCAGCAACAAAGACAACGTTGTAACTGTAAAAGGACCTAAAGGAGAACTGACTCGTGAGTTCTCAAAAGATATTGAAATCCGTGTGGAAGGAACTGAAGTAACTCTTCACCGTCCAAACGATTCAAAAGAAATGAAAACAATCCACGGAACAACTCGTGCCCTTTTGAACAACATGGTTGTTGGTGTATCAGAAGGATTCAAGAAAGAACTTGAAATGCGCGGGGTTGGTTACCGTGCACAACTTCAAGGCAAAAAGCTTGTACTTTCAGTTGGTAAATCTCATCCAGACGAAGTAGAAGCACCAGAAGGCATCACTTTTGAACTTCCAAACCCAACAACTATCGTTGTCAGTGGAATTTCAAAAGAAGTAGTCGGACAAACTGCAGCTTACGTACGTAGTCTGCGTGCTCCAGAGCCATACAAAGGTAAAGGTATCCGCTACGTTGGTGAATTCGTTCGCCGCAAAGAAGGTAAAACTGGTAAATAATCTTGTCTGGCTGATTTTTTCAGCCAAACAAGCTGTTTCCCAAGGTTGTGCATGAGCACAAGATTAAAATTAAGAGGTGAAAATTGTGATTACGAAACCAGATAAAAATAAAATCCGCCAAAAACGCCACCGTCGCGTTCGCGGAAAACTCTCTGGAACTGCTGATCGCCCACGTTTGAACGTATTCCGTTCTAATACAGGCATCTACGCTCAAGTGATTGATGACGTAGCGGGTGTAACGCTCGCAAGCGCTTCAACTCTTGACAAAGAAGTTTCAAAAGGAACTAAAACAGAACAAGCCGTTGTTGTTGGTAAGCTCGTTGCTGAACGTGCAGTTGCTAAAGGTATTTCTGAAGTCGTCTTCGACCGCGGTGGATATCTCTATCACGGACGTGTAAAAGCTTTGGCTGATGCAGCTCGTGAAAACGGATTGAAATTCTAAGAGGAGGACACTAGAAAATGGCATTTAAAGACAACGCAGTTGAACTTGAAGAACGTTTAGTTGCCATCAACCGTGTTACAAAAGTTGTTAAAGGTGGACGTCGTCTTCGCTTTGCAGCTCTTGTAGTTGTTGGTGATCGCAATGGTCGTGTTGGCTTCGGTACTGGTAAAGCTCAAGAAGTACCAGAAGCAATCCGCAAGGCAGTTGAAGATGCGAAGAAGAATTTGATTGAAGTACCAATGGTTGGCACAACAATTCCTCACGAAGTTCTTTCAGAATTTGGCGGAGCGAAAGTATTGCTTAAGCCAGCTGTTGAGGGTTCTGGAGTTGCTGCTGGTGGCGCGGTTCGTGCCGTCATCGAGTTGGCAGGTGTAGCAGATGTTACATCTAAATCTCTTGGCTCTAACACTCCAATCAACATCGTTCGCGCAACTGTTGAAGGTTTGAAACAATTAAAACGCGCTGAAGAAGTTGCTGCCCTTCGTGGTATTTCAGTTTCTGACTTGGCATAAGAAAGGGGATAACATGGCTCAAATTAAAATTACTTTGACTAAGTCTCCAATCGGACGCATCCCGTCACAACGTAAAACTGTTGTAGCACTTGGACTTGGCAAATTGAACAGCTCAGTTATCAAAGAAGATAATCCAGCAGTACGCGGTATGATTACTGCAGTATCACACTTGGTAACTGTTGAAGAAGTTAAATAAGCTTTGCTGGTTTAACAACTTTAAATTAAAATACGTTAGGGGATGGGATTTTCTCAGCCCCTAAAACTAAATATATGTATAGGCGAGTTTATATAGGAGACACCTTTTCTCCTATATGAGCGCTAGCATTTTACAAAAGAGGAGAAATAATATAATGAAACTTCATGAATTACAACCTGCTGCAGGTTCTCGTAAAGTCCGCAACCGTGTTGGTCGTGGTACATCATCTGGTAACGGTAAAACATCTGGCCGTGGTCAAAAAGGTCAAAAAGCTCGTAGCGGTGGCGGCGTTCGCCTTGGTTTTGAAGGTGGACAAACTCCATTGTTCCGTCGTCTTCCAAAACGTGGTTTCCTGAACATCAACCGCAAAGAATATGCGATTGTTAACCTTGACCAACTGAACGCCTTTGAAGATGGCGCTGAAGTAACACCAGTTGTTCTCATCGAAGCAGGTATTGTAAAAGCTGAAAAATCAGGTATCAAGATTCTTGGTAACGGAGAATTGACAAAGAAATTGACTGTTAAGGCAGCTAAATTCTCTAAATCAGCTGAAGAAGCTATCACTGCTAAAGGTGGTTCAGTGGAAGTCATCTAAGCGAGGTGACCTATGTTTTTCAAACTATTAAAAGACGCATTTAAAATCAAACAGGTACGGTCTAAGATTCTGTTCACGATTTTCATCATCTTAGTTTTCCGTATCGGTACAACCATAACGGTTCCAGGGATTAATGCCAAAGCCTTAAGCAATTTGAATGATTTGCCATTCCTGAATATGCTGAGCTTGGTCTCTGGTAACGCCATGCGCAACTTCTCTGTCTTTGCACTTGGAGTCAGTCCTTACATCACAGCTTCGATCGTTGTTCAGCTGCTGCAAATGGACTTGCTTCCGAAGTTTGTAGAGTGGGGCAAGCAAGGGGAAGTGGGACGGAGGAAGCTGAATCAAGCGACTCGTTATATCGCCCTAGTTTTGGCCTTTGTGCAGGCAATTGGGATTACTGCTGGTTTTG
This sequence comes from Streptococcus sp. SN3, assembly GCF_030439905.1. Classification (NCBI taxonomy): domain Bacteria; kingdom Bacillati; phylum Bacillota; class Bacilli; order Lactobacillales; family Streptococcaceae; genus Streptococcus; species Streptococcus sp. SN3. The sequence continues at coordinate 6,031 of NZ_JAQFJF010000013.1, read as the reverse complement.
ATACTCTCTCAAGAGCTAATCTGGTTGCCAATCCTAATGTTCAGACCTACGCTTTGATTTGCGTTCTTCTAGCAACTGGTTCAATGATTGTAACTTGGCTAGGTGAGCAGATTACAGACAAGGGTTACGGAAATGGCGTTTCCATGATTATCTTTGCTGGTATCGTTTCAGCTATCCCTGATATGATTAAAGGTATCTATGAAGATTACTTTGTCAATATCCCTAGTAATCGTTTGACTTCATCCTTCATTTTTGTAGGGATTCTGATTGTGGCAGTCCTGCTTATCATTTACTTTACAACCTTTGTACAGCAGGCTGAATATAAAATTCCAGTTCAGTATACGAAAGTAGCGAAGGGTGCACCTTCTAGCTCCTATCTGCCACTGAAAGTCAATCCAGCTGGGGTCATTCCAGTAATCTTTGCCAGCTCGATTACAGCTGCACCGGCAGCGATTTTCCAAGTTGTCAGTGCCTTGGGCTATGACGCAGATTGGGTTAAGACAGCTCAGTCACTTTTGGCAACAACGACCATTAGTGGTATGTTCATGTACGCCTTCCTGATTGTCCTCTTTACATTCTTCTATACTTTTGTACAGATTAATCCAGAGAAGACAGCAGAAAATCTGCAAAAGAGCGGAGCCTACATTCCAGGTGTTCGTCCGGGTAAAGGAACAGAAGACTATATGTCTAAGCTGCTGCGTCGTTTGGCAACAGTTGGATCTCTCTTCTTAGGTTTCATTTCTATCCTGCCTATTTTGGCTAAAGATGTATTTGGATTGACAGATGCCGTTGCTCTTGGAGGAACCAGTCTCTTGATCATCATCTCAACCGGTATTGAGGGAATGAAACAGCTAGAAGGCTACCTGCTGAAGAGAAAGTATGTCGGCTTTATGGATACTTCAGAGTAAGGGACTTTTTGAATAGCTTTTCTAATGAGAAGCCCGTTCAGATAACCTTTCTTGAACCGAAAATAAACAAAATAAAAGGGGACAGAGTAGACTCACCCCCTTCTATTTTGTTTTTAAACGAGTTTATTAATCGGTTTAATAGATTGCTTTAAAAACAAAAAAGGAGACCAATCATGAATCTTTTGATTATGGGCTTACCAGGTGCTGGTAAAGGAACTCAAGCTGCTAAAATCGTTGAGCATTTCAATGTTGCGCATATTTCAACTGGAGATATGTTCCGTGCAGCGATTGCTAACCAAACAGAGATGGGCGTTTTAGCCAAGTCATATATTGACAAGGGCGAGTTGGTTCCAGACCAAGTGACAAACGGCATTGTCAAAGAGCGCTTGAGTCAGGATGATATTAAGCAAACAGGCTTCCTCTTGGATGGCTATCCGCGCACGATTGAGCAAGCAAATGCCTTGGACCAAACTCTGGCAGAGCTTGATTTGGCTTTAGATGGCGTTATCAATATAGAAGTAGATCCTAATTGTTTACTGGAGCGTTTGAGCGGTCGGATTATCCATCGTGAAACAGGTGAAACCTTCCACAAGGTCTTCAATCCGCCAGCAGACTACAAGGAAGAGGATTATTACCAGCGCGAAGATGACAAGCCTGAGACAGTTAAACGTCGTTTGAATGTCAATATCGCACAAGGTCAACCAATCATTGATCACTATCGCAGCAAAGGTTTGGTCCATGATATTCAAGGAAATCAAGATATTAATGATGTCTTCTCAGCTATCGAAAAAGTCTTGACAAATTTGAAATAAAAGCGTTTTTCCTGCTTGCAATATTTGACAAGTAGTGATACAATGAATTAGTCTGACTTATAATTGTTACCTCTGTGCTCAGAGGGATCAAATCGAAATTTATGGAGGTACTTTTGCGTGGCAAAAGACGATGTGATTGAGGTTGAAGGCAAGGTAGTTGATACAATGCCTAATGCAATGTTTACGGTTGAACTTGAAAATGGACATCAGATTTTAGCAACAGTTTCTGGTAAAATTCGTAAAAACTATATTCGTATTTTAGCGGGAGACCGTGTGACTGTAGAAATGAGTCCTTATGATTTGACACGTGGACGGATCACATACCGCTTTAAATAATCGAAAAACTTGGAGGGAAAAAATGAAAGTAAGACCATCGGTCAAACCAATTTGCGAATACTGCAAAGTTATTCGTCGTAATGGTCGTGTTATGGTAATTTGCCCAGCAAATCCAAAACACAAACAACGTCAAGGATAAGATAGAAAGGAGAAAAAATGGCTCGTATTGCTGGAGTTGACATTCCAAATGACAAACGTGTAGTCGTTTCACTGACTTATGTGTACGGTATCGGACTTCCAACTTCTAAGAAAATCTTGGCATCTGCTGGGGTTTCAGAAGACATCCGTGTAAAAGATCTTACAATCGAACAAGAAGACGCTATCCGTCGTGAAGTAGATGCGATTAAAGTTGAAGGTGACCTTCGTCGTGAAGTAAACTTGAACATCAAACGTTTGATGGAAATCGGTTCATACCGTGGAATCCGTCACCGTCGTGGACTTCCTGTCCGTGGACAAAACACTAAAAATAACGCCCGCACTCGTAAAGGTAAAGCTGTTGCGATTGCAGGCAAGAAAAAATAATATAAGGAGGTAAAAAGTCTTGGCTAAACCAACACGTAAACGTCGTGTGAAGAAAAATATCGAATCCGGTATTGCTCATATTCACGCTACATTTAATAACACTATTGTTATGATTACTGATGTGCATGGTAACGCGATTGCTTGGTCATCTGCTGGAGCTCTTGGATTTAAAGGTTCTCGTAAATCTACACCATTTGCTGCCCAAATGGCATCTGAAGCAGCTGCTAAATCTGCACAGGAACACGGTCTGAAATCAGTTGAAGTTACTGTAAAAGGTCCAGGTTCTGGTCGTGAGTCTGCTATTCGTGCTCTTGCTGCCGCTGGTCTTGAAGTAACAGCTATTCGTGATGTGACTCCTGTACCACACAATGGTGCTCGTCCTCCAAAACGTCGCCGTGTATAATCACCAACCGTTACACTGCTTTTCGTTTAAGAGGGAGTATAGCAAATGATTGAGTTTGAAAAACCAAATATAACAAAAATTGATGAAAATAAAGATTATGGCAAGTTTGTAGTAGAGCCGCTTGAGCGTGGCTATGGTACAACATTGGGAAATTCTCTTCGCCGTGTGCTTTTGGCTTCACTTCCAGGTGCTGCCGTTACTTCAATTAATATTGAAGGTGTTTTGCACGAGTTTGATACGATTTCCGGTGTCCGTGAAGACGTGATGCAAATTATTCTGAACGTCAAAGGGATTGCTGTAAAATCTTACGTCCAAGACGAAAAGATTATTGAACTGGATGTTGAAGGACCAGCAGAAGTAACTGCTGGAGACATTTTGACAGACAGTGATATTGAAATTATAAACCCTGATCATTATCTCTTTACAATCGGAGAAGGCGCAAGCTTTAAGGCAACGATGACTGTCAACAGCGGTCGTGGTTATGTGCCTGCAGATGAAAATAAGAAAGATGATGCACCAGTGGGAACACTTGCGGTGGATTCCATCTATACGCCAGTGACAAAAGTTAATTACCAGGTTGAGCCAGCTCGTGTTGGTAGCAACGATGGTTTTGACAAACTAACCCTTGAAATTTTAACGAATGGAACAATTATTCCAGAAGATGCTTTGGGACTTTCAGCCCGCATCCTTACGGAACACTTGAATCTCTTCACTAACCTGACAGAAGTAGCTATCGCTGCAGATGTTATGAAGGAAGCAGAAAAGACTTCTGATGACCGCATTTTGGAACGGACCATCGAAGAATTAGATTTGTCAGTTCGCTCATACAACTGTTTGAAACGTGCAGGTATCAATACTGTATTTGATTTAACAGAAAAATCTGAGCCTGAAATGATGAAAGTTCGTAACTTAGGACGTAAGAGTCTAGAAGAAGTAAAAGTTAAACTTGCTGATCTCGGTCTGGGGTTAAAAAACGATAAATAAAGGAGGAATACATGGCTTACCGTAAACTAGGACGCACTAGCTCACAACGTAAAGCAATGCTTCGCGATTTGACTACTGATTTGCTGATCAACGAATCAATCGTGACAACTGAAGCTCGTGCTAAAGAAATCCGTAAAACAGTTGAAAAAATGATTACATTGGGCAAACGTGGAGACTTGCACGCTCGTCGTCAAGCTGCAGCTTTTGTACGCAATGAAATCGCATCAGAAAACTATGATGAAGCAACAGAAAAGTATACTACAACTACTGCTCTTCAAAAATTGTTCTCTGAGATTGCACCACGCTATGCAGAGCGCAACGGTGGATATACTCGTATCCTGAAAACTGAACCGCGCCGCGGTGATGCTGCGCCAATGGCAATCATCGAATTAGTATAAGATCATCAATCTTTGTTGAGTGTTATGATGATGGAATAGAGGTTCTATTCTTAGTCTAGCTCTGGTCTACCGCTAGGATTTTTTCCTAGCGGGAACACTCATCATATAGTTGATAATAGGTAGACGCTTGTTTACGAAATTGCTTTTAAGGCAAAAACAATTTCGTAAGCAGGCGTTTTTGCATGAGGCTAGGAAAATACCTGAAATTTTGTTATAATACTTTAACACTATCAAAAATTTATAGGAAATGGAAATGATGGATTCAATCCAAATTTTAAAAGAACGCTATTTAAAGAATATCAAAGAAAATCCAACGGTATACATTGGCATTGAGTTAGAATTTCCTATTGTCAATAGCCAGGGCGGAGCGACTGATACAAATGTTGCAAAAAATCTCTTAAAACGTCTGTTGGAAGAGTATGATTTTGAGGCAGAACGATTTGACAGAGACGGGAATCCCATTCAACTGAAATCTACTAAAAATGAAGACAGAATTCTTTTTGAGGTCTCTTACAATACTTTGGAATTTGCTTTTGCCAAGGCTAGCAGAATTCAAGAAGTTGAAGAGCGTTTTAAGAACTATCTGAGCATTATTCAGGCAATTCTACGCAAAGAAAACCATGAAATTCAAGGTAAAGGAATTCATCCTTTCTGGGCAGAAAATGATAATAGTCCAGTTAAGTATCCAAGATATGAAATGCTGATGCAGTATTTAGCTATGGGAAAGAACATGGATGGTCTGCACAATTATCCAGAATATGGTGCTTTTATTTGTGGGAGTCAGGTGCAGTTAGATGTTTCAAGAGAAAATTATTTAACTGTTATCAATGTCTTCAATCAAATTGAAGCTGCCAAGGCATACCTCTTTGCCAATTCAGAGTTTTCAGATTCTTCTTGGAATACAAAAATCGCTCGAGATATTTTCTGGGAGCAATCGATGCATGGCATTTTACAGGAAAATGCGGGTGTTAATTCGAAAGATTTTCAAACTGAAGATGAATTTTTTGCATATCTTGATAGATCAGCACTTTTTACTGCCGAACGAAATGGTCAATCCTACTATTTCTATCCGATAGCTGCTAATGAATACTTGAGCCAGAAAACTATTGAGGCTTATGACCTTTCAGGCGAAAAAGCAAACTTGACTCCAAGGGAAGCAGACTTCAAGAATCACAGAAGTTATCAGTATCAAGATTTGACGACACGGGGGACAGTAGAGTTTCGGAGTGTCTGTACCCAACCTTTTGATAAAACCTTTTCTTCTGCTGCTTTTCATCTTGGTATTTTAGAAAATCTGGAAAATGTAAAAACCTATTTACAAAATGCTACCTTCTTTCAACAGGAAGGTCGAGATTACAAAGCTTTAAGAAGAAGGTTCTCTAAAAAAGAGTTGACCGCAAGTGAAACAGAGCATATTTATGAACTCACAAAGACTTTGCTTCAGCTGGCGAGAGCTGGTTTAATAGCACGTCAACTAGGTGAGGAAGCTTTTCTTCCCTCTCTTTAATAGAGGCTAGCCTCTGATGCATAAAAAATTCTAGAAAACTTTTAAAAAAAATTGGAAAAAGGTATTGACAGGTTGGTGGTATAGGTGATATACTAATATAGTTGTCGCGAAAGACAAAGCCCTTTGAAAACTGAACAAGACGAACCAAGTGCAGGGTGACA